>NZ_JBKBLV010000016.1:0-80738 GCF_046295235.1 Tabrizicola flagellatus | reverse complement strand
ATCAGCTCGTGCACCTCGGTCGCCATGTCGAGCGCGGGGTTCAGCGTCAGGGTCAGGATCGGAGCTTGGGTCATGCGGCACCTGTTCGTGTTACCGCTATCATAAACCCTTCGCGCCGAAATGGAACTGCCCCCGGCCATCGCGGCCGGGGGCAAAAGTTTTCGAAAACTTTCGCAAAATCCTTCGAAGGATTTTGCGCCAGGGCTCAGCCGTTCAGCATCAGCTGGTAGCTGGCGGGCACATAGCGGAAGCCCTCGCCCATCGCCTCGACATAGCCCACGCCGGGGAAGGGCATGTGATAGCCGATGAAGGGGATGCGGTCGGCGGCGATCATTCCGAACACCTGCTTGCGCGTGGCGGCCGCCTGCGCCTTGTCGGCATCGAAGCGCACTTCCCAGTCGGGGCGCTGGAGCGACCAGACGTAATGGTTGGCGGTGTCGGCGGTGATCATCAGGCGCTGCCCTTCGGATTCGACCTGATAGGCCATGTGGCCTGGCGTGTGGCCGAAGGCGTCGATCCCGGTGATGCCCGAGGCCACGTTGCCGTTGTTGTCGAGGAAGGTCATCCGGTCGTTGAGCGGCTTGACCATCTTGTCGAAGCCCTCGTTGCCGGCGGCGGACCAGTGGTTGTGCTCGGCGGCGCCGGTGACATAGCGCGCGTTGGCGAAGGTGGGCGTGGTGCCGTCTGCGCCCATCAGCCCGCCGATATGGTCGCCGTGCATGTGGGTCAGCACGACGACATCCACCATGTCCGGCGTCATCCCGGCGGCGGTCAGCGCGGCCAGCGTGCCTTCGGCGGCGAGGCCGGTGTCGAAGAGCACGATCTCGGACCCGGTGTTCACCACGGTGGGCGTGAAGAAGTTCTGCGTGCGGTCGGCGGGGATGAAGTTCGCTGCCGAAAGCGCGGCGAAGTCCTCGGGGCTGGCATTGGTGCCGAAGGTTTCCTGCGGCTTGTCGCCGGCGCGGGTGCCGGCAAGCAGGGTCGTGACCTCGAAGGCGCCCAGCTTGAAGCGGTTCCAGGGCGCGAAGCCCGAGCCCTGCATCGTCTCCTGCGCGGCGGCGGGCAGGGGAAGGGCGGCGGCAAGCGGCAGGGCGGCTCCGGCGAACAGGGCCTGACGGCGGGACAGGCCGATGGTGCGGCCCGCGGCTAGGTCGGTCATGGTGTCCTCCGTTTTTCCGATGCGCGAAGGATAGGCCGGACCGGGGGAAAGGCCGGTCACAGGGCCGTCATCGGCCCGGCGGGAACGCACAAGCCCTGTGCGAAAGCGCCGGGAACCCGCCTATTCCCACCAGCGGTCGATGGCGGCGATCTGGTCGTCGGTCCAGCCGAAATGATGCGCCAGTTCGTGCACCACGACATGCCCGACCAGATCCTGGATCGAGACATCGCCGCGTTCGGCCCATTCGTCGAGGATCGGGCGGCGGAACAGCCAGATGACATCGGGGCGCGTCACCTGCTCGGCGGTGGATTTCTCGGTCAGCGGGATGCCGTCGTAGAGGCCGGTCAGGTCGAAGGCATCCTCGATGTCCAGCTCCTCCAGCATGGTGTCGTCGGGAAACTCCTCGACCCGCAGGCGGACATGGGTCGCGGGTTCGCGGAAGGGTTCGGGCAGGGTGGAGACCGCCTCGTGCGCCAGCTGTTCGATGAAGGCGAGCGAGGGGGCGATGCTGTCGGGTGCGGGATTCGTCATCCGTCAGAGATAGGAAGGAATTCCGTGGGGTTGAAGGGGCGGGCAACGCATTTTGCCGCGGCAGCGGCGGGGCTTGGGCGGCGCCTCAGCCGAAGGCCAGCCCGACCGCACCGAAGGGGCCGAAATCGGCGTGGAACCGGCTGCCGGGCGGGGCCTCGACGGGCCGGATGAAGGACCCGGAAAGCAGGATCTGTCCCGCCTCGATCCCCTGGCCATAGCGGGCCAGGCGATGGACCAGCCACAGGATCCCGGTCACCGGATCGTTCAGCACGCCCGCGCCGAGGCCGGTTTCCTCGACCACCCCGTCGCGGATGACGATGGCCCCGACCCGGCGCAGGTCGAAGGCATCGGCGGCATGGCGCTCGGGGCCCAGCACGATCCCGGCATTGGCGGCATTGTCGCTGACCGTGTCGGTGATGATCCGCGCCCGGCCCGTCGCAGGATCGGAGCGCAGGATGCGGGTGTCGAGGATCTCGAGCGCGGGGGCCACCCAGTCGGTCGCGGCCAGCACCTCGTCGCGTGTCACCTCCGGCCCGTGCAGGGGGGCGCGGGTGGCGAAGGCGATCTCGGCCTCCACCCTGGGCTGGATGAAGCGACCCCTCGGCACGGTCGCGCCATGGGCAAACAGCATGTCGTCCAGAAGGACGCCGCTGTCGGGCGTGTCGATCCCCAGCGCCTGCTGCATGGCGCGGCTGGTCAGGCCGATCTTCCAGCCGATGACCCGCGCCCCCGCCGCGCGCTTGCGCGCGACCAGCGCCGCCTGCACGGCATAGGCCTCGTCCAGCGTCATTCCCGGATGCAGGAGCGACAGGAGCCCGCATTGCCGGCCGGTCCGTTCGGCCTGGAACAGCATCTCGGCAGCGGCTTCGATCTCGGCCCCGGTCATTCGTCGGCCACTCCGTTCCGCAGGGTGCCGATCCCGTCGGTGCTGACCTCGACCACGTCGCCCGGCTTCAGCCAGACCGGAGGCTCCAGCCGCGCGCCGGCGCCGGTGGGGGTGCCGGTGACGATGATGTCACCCGGCACCAGCGTGGTGAAGGTCGAGATATAGGCGATCTGCCGCGCCACCGGGAAGAGCATCCGCCCGGTGCGATCCTGCTGGCGCAGCGCGCCGTTCACCCGGGTCTCCAGCGCGATGTCGAGGATCTGGGCCGGGTCGCGGAACGGAACGAGCCAGGGCCCCATCGCGCCGGAGCGGTCCCAGTTCTTGCCCTGCGTCACGTTGAACTTGGCATGGCGCACCCAGTCGCGGATCGTGCCTTCGTTGCAGAGCGTCAGCGCGGCGATGTGGTCCAGCGCCCGCTCTTCGGGGATGCGGCGGCCTGCCGTGCCGATGACCACGGCGATCTCGCCCTCGTAGTCGAGCTGAACGCTTTCCGGCGGGCGGATGACGGGGGAGCCATGCCCGGTGAAGCTGCGGGCAAAGCGGGGGAAGAGCGACATGAAGGGCGGCGCCTCCTGCCCGTCTCGGTATTCTGCGTTGCGGTCGGGGAAGTTGACGCCGACGCAGATGATCTTTTCCGGGTCGGGCAGCGGGATGTCCCAGGAGAAGCTGCCCTCGGCATGGCTGGCGGGGCGGCCCGCGGCGGCCCTTAGCACCCGGTCGATGGCCCCGGCCTCGATCACGTTGCGCAAGGTATGCCACTGGGGGAAGTCGTCCGACAGGGCGACCACCCCGCCCGGCGCGGTCGCGCCCCAGAGCTGCCGCCCGCCTGCGGTGAAGGTGACGAGATTGCCGGTCATGGCGCGATGATCGGGGTGGCCTTCAGGTCGCTGTCAGTCAGCGCCGCGCCGTCGAAGGCGGAGCCCAGCTCGAACCAGGAGCGCGGCGCCGGGGCGCCCCAGAGCGTCTGGCGCTGCGGATCCTTCAGGTCCCACTTGATCGGTTCCAGATCCGGGTCGCAGGTCTGGTAGTCCGAGCAGTAGAGTTCCGTCCGGTGCCCGTCCTTGTCGCGAATGTACAGGAAGAAGGCGTTCGAGATGCCGTGGCGGCCGGGCCCGCGTTCGATATGGGCAAGGTAGCCGGTGGTGGACATCAGGTCGAGAAGGTCGATGATGTTCAGGGGCGTCGGCACCCAGAAGGCGGTGTGGTGCAGCCGCGGCCCGGTGCCGTTGGTGAAGGCGATGTCATGCACCCCGCCCTTGCGGTGCATCCACGCGGCCCAGGTGCGGCCCGTCTCCTCGTCGGCGGTGTATTCGGTGACGCGGAAGCCCATGTCGCCGTAGAAGGCCACCGCCTGATCGACATTCGATGAGAACAGGTTGAAATGGTCGATCCTGAGCGGCTTGACCCCTCGATAAAGCCGATATTGCTGATGGATCGGGGGCAGACGGTCCATCTTCGCATAGAACTCCAGCGGCACGCCCCAGGGGTCGCGCGTGGCCAGCACCCGCCCCATGAAGGGGCGTTCGGTCCAGGCGACCGGCAGGCCCCGGCCCGCGAACCAGTGCGCGGCGCGGTCCAGGTCCTCTTCCGACCAGACCTTGAAGCCGAGGGTGCCCACCGAAGGCTCCGCCGCCCGGCGCAGGATCATCGAGTGATGCCCGCGCTCCTCCATCCCGCGCAGGTAAAGCGCGTCGGGGTCTTCGTGCGTGACCTGAAGGCCCAGCGTATCGACATAATAGGCGCGGCTCCAGGCCAGGTCGCTGACGCGCAGCTCGACATGGCTGAGCCGGACGATGTTGAAGGGCGGGGTCAGGTTCGGGGCGGGAATGGGCATCGGTCCTCCTCCTCAGACGCCGAGACGCGGGATCTTGTGCGATCCCAGCGCGAAGGCCACGTTCTTCTGTTCCATGTAGAATTCGAACGACCAGTCTCCGCCATCGCGGCCGATGCCGCTGGCCTTGACCCCGCCGAAGGGGGTCGGCAGGTGGCGCACGTTTTCCGAGTTCACCCAGATCATCCCGGCTTCCAGCCGGTCGCTGAAGCGGAGAGCGCGGGTCAGGTCGTTGGTCCAGACATAGCCCGTCAGGCCATAGGCAACCCCGTTGGCGATGGACAGCGCCTCTGCCTCGTCCTTGAAGCGGATCGAGGTCAGGAAGGGGCCGAACACCTCTTCCTGGGCGATGCGCATGTCGGGGCGGGCCTCGGTGAAGAGGGTCGGGCGGAGGAACCAGCCGGTCTCGCCGACGCGCGTGCCGCCTGCGGCGAGCGTCGCGCCCTCGGCCTGGCCGAGCGCCACATAGGACGCGACCTTGTCGAAATGGGTCTCGTGGATCAGCGGCCCGACCTCGGTCGCCGGGTCCAGCGGGTGGCCGACGCGGATGCGGTTCACCCGCTCCACCAGCCGGGCGTGGAAGCTGTCGGCGATCGAGTCCTGCACCAGAAGCCGGCTGGAGGAGGTGCAGCGTTCGCCGTTCAGCGAATAGATCATGAAGATCGCCGCATCGAGTGCCCGGTCGAGATCGGCATCGTCGAACACGATGACCGGGTTCTTGCCACCAAGCTCGAAATGGACCCGCTTCAGCGTCTCGGCCCCCTGGCGCATGATCGCGCTGCCGGTGCGGCTTTCGCCGACGAAGGCGATGGCGCGGATGTCCGGGTGTTCGGTCAGCGCCCGGCCCGCGCCTTCGCCCATGCCGTTGACCAGGTTCAGGACGCCGGGGGGCAGGCCGGCCTCGTGGCAGATCTCGGCCAGGAGCCGCGCGGTCAGCGGCGAGAACTCGGCCGGCTTGTGGACGACCGTGCAGCCGGCGGCCAGCGCCGGGGCGATCTTCCAGGTGGACAGCATGAAGGGCGTGTTCCACGGGGTGATGACCCCCACCGGGCCGATCGGATGGCGCGAGTTGACGTTCAGGTGGTCGGGCGTGGGCAGGCTTTTCCCGTCCCGCGCTCCGGGGGCGAGGTCGGCGAAGAAGCGGAAATTCTCGGCCCCGCGCAGGGCGGCCTTGGACATGAAGCGCCAGGCCTGCCCGGTGTCCCAGCATTCGCAGAGCGCGATTTCCTCGGCGCGGGCCTCGATGCCATCGGCGATGCGGTGCAGGATGGCCTTGCGCGCGGTCCCCGGCAGGGACGCCCAGGCCTGGAAGGCCGCCGTTGCCGCCTGCGCCGCGCGGTCCACCGTCTCGGCCGTGCCCAGCGCCACGCGGGCGATCAGGCTTTCGTCAACCGGAGAGCGGGTCTCGAACCAGTCCTGCCCCGCCACGTCCTGCCCGTCGATCAGGTTCAGGATGCCTCCCGCGCGGAAGCGCGCGAGGTGGCCGGCAAGTTTCGCCTGATGGGTGGCTAGGTCGGTCACTGGGTTTCTCCCGGCAGGTAGCGGCGGATGGAGGAGGTCTTGGGCGAAAGTGCGGGGTCGATGTCGCGCATCTCGAAGGACAGCATGAAGGAGGAGGTGGCTAGGACCTCGGCGCAGAAGGTTTCGGCGGCTGCGAATATCCGGGCCGTGGCGCGGGCCTTGTCCTCGGCGCTGCGCCCGCCGCGCAGCCGGAGCGAGATGTCGAGGAAGGCGTGGTCCGGGTTGCCGTCGGCGATCACGACATGGGTGCAGGCCGTGGCGCGGACCCGGATCCCGGCGAGCGGCAGGATCCCCGTCGCGGCGGCGGCATCGCGCAAGGTCCGGCAGAGGCCCGCGATGTCGAGGCGGTCTTCCAGGTTCGGGGAGTAGTCGATCTGGATGTGCGGCATAGGTGCGGCCCCGTTGATACTTGCTTTGTTAAATAAAAGGCGGGCCCTGTCAACCGGAATGTGCGACCGGCGAAGGGAGAGCCGCTGCCGGGGGGCATCGAGCCCCCGACGGCGGCGCTGCCGCGGACCGCGTCGGTGTGGTGGGTCAACTGGACAAATCCGGGGGCTTGTGACAGGGAAGGGCGGTTCAAGGAGCCGCCTCGATGATCGTCACCACCCGCTTTGCCCCCTCGCCCACCGGCTGGATCCATGTCGGCAACCTGCGCACCGCGCTGATGAACTACCTCATCGCGCGACAGAACGGCGGCACCTTCATCCTGCGGCTGGACGACACCGACCAGGAGCGGTCGAAGCAGGAGTACATCGACGGCCTGAAGGAGGACCTTGCCTGGCTGGGGATCACCTACGACCGGGTCGAGCAGCAGTCGAAGCGGCTTGCCCGCTATGCCGAGGCCGCCGAGCAGCTGAAGGCCGCGGGCCGGTTCTACGAATGTTTCGAGACGCCGGTGGAACTGGACCTCAAGCGGAAGAAGCAGCTGAACATGGGCAAGCCCCCGGTCTATGATCGCGCGGCGCTGTCGCTGACGGAAGCGCAGAAGGAGGCCTACCGCGCCGAGGGGCGGCAGGGCTACTGGCGCTTCAAGCTTGACCAGGAGCGGATCGAATGGACCGACGGGATCATCGGGCCGATTTCCATTGATGCGGCCTCGGTTTCGGACCCGGTGCTGATCAAGGCGGACGGGCAGGTGCTCTATACCTTCGCCTCGTCGGTGGACGACGTGGACATGGGCGTGACCCACATCGTGCGCGGCGCGGACCATGTGACGAACACGGCGACGCAGATCCAGATCATGAAGGCCCTGGGCGGCACGCCCCCGACCTTCGCACACCATTCCCTACTGACCGGGCCGCAGGGCGAGGAACTGTCGAAGCGGCTGGGGGTTCTGTCGTTGCGCGACCTGCGGGCGCGGGGGGTGGAGCCGATGGCGCTTCTGTCGCTGATGGCGCGGCTGGGGTCGTCGAAGCCGGTGGAACTGGCCTCCAGCATGGAGGAGCTGATCGCCGGGTTCGACGTGGGCTCCTTCGGGACCGCGCCGACCAAGTTCGACGCCGAGGACCTGTTCCCGCTGACCCGCCACCATGTCCAGTCGCTGCCCTTCGCGGCCGTCAAGGACCGGATCGCGGCGCTGGGCGTGCCCGAGGCCGAGGCCGAGGCCTTCTGGGCGGTGGCCAAGGGCAACATCACGGTGCTGGCCGATCTGGCCGACTGGTGGACGCTGTTTCGCGACGGGGCCGAGCCGGTGGTGGAGGAGGCCGACCGCGACTTTGTCCGGCAGGCCCTGACGATGCTGCCGCCGAAGCCCTGGACGCAGGCCACCTGGGGCGAGTGGACCCAGGCGGTGAAGGAGGCGACGGGGCGCAAGGGCAAGGACCTCTTCCGCCCCCTGCGCCGGGCGCTCACGGGGCGCGATGCGGGGCCGGAGATGGCCGACGTGATGCCGCTTCTGCGCAAGGTGCCGAGCGTCTGAGCCCTAGGCTGGCCCCGGGGGCGCGTCGCCCCTCCAGCACATTGGTTTCTTGAACCAATGGCGAAAACAATGAGCTACCTCGAGGATATTTCTGGACGGATGAATGGCTTGACCTAGGCTTCTCGGTCGGCTTGGGGGTTGATCATGGCTGGACCGGGCGAGCAGGCGAAATTCGTCGAGGGAAACCTGTTCCGGCATGTGTCGGTCATGGCGCTCACCTCGTCCGTCGGACTGATGGCGGTCTTCGTCGTCGACCTGATCAACATGTTCTACATCGCCCTTCTGGGGCGCGAGGAACTGGCGGCGGCGATCGGCTATGCCGGGGCGATCCTGTTCTTCACCACGAGTTTCGGCATCGGCATGTCGATCGCCGTGGGCGCCCTCGTCGCGCGGGCGCTGGGCGCGCGAGATCCGGCTCTGGCTCGGGAAAAGGCCACCACCGGGCTGGTGCTGGGCTTCGTCTTCGGGTCGCTCTTTGCCGCGGTGGTCTGGCTGGCGCTCTCGCCGCTGGTGACGCTGCTGGGTGCCACGGGCGAGACGCATGACCTCGCCGT
The DNA here is from genome assembly GCF_046295235.1 of Tabrizicola flagellatus. Taxonomy (GTDB): domain Bacteria; phylum Pseudomonadota; class Alphaproteobacteria; order Rhodobacterales; family Rhodobacteraceae; genus Tabrizicola; species Tabrizicola flagellata_A. The sequence continues at coordinate 72,338 of NZ_JBKBLV010000016.1, read as the reverse complement.
GCATTTCCTGGCCATCGTGGTGCCTTCGCAGCCCCTCTTGATGGTGGGCATGGTGGGCGGGGCGATCCTGCGCAGCCATGGCGATGCGCGGGCGGCGATGATGGCCACGGTCTGGGGGGCGGTGGCGACGGCGGTGCTGGACCCGATCCTGATCTTCGGCCTGGGGTGGGAGCTGACCGGGGCCGCGCTGGCCAGCGTGGCCGCGCGGGTAGTGATCGCGGTGATGGCGCTGAGGCCGATCACGGCGAAATACGGCGGGTTCGACCGACCGACGCCGGGCCAGGTGGTGGCCGACATGGGGCCGGTCTGGGCCATCGCGGTGCCCGCGATCCTGACCCAGGTGGCAACCCCCGTGGGCCAGGCCTTCGTCACCCGCGCCACCAGCGCCTATGGCGAGGCGGCGGTGGCGGGCATGGCGATCGCGGGTCGCCTGACACCCGTCGCCTTCGGGGTGATCTTCGCGCTCTCCGGTGCCATCGGGCCGATCATCGGGCAGAACTTCGGGGCCGGCCGGATGGACCGGGTGCGTCGGGCCTTCCTGGACGGGCTGGTGTTCACCGCTCTGGTGATCCTGGTGGTCTCGGCCCTGCTATTCGCGCTGCGGGCTCCGATCGCGGATGCGTTCCGCGCCGGGGGGCTGACACGGGACCTGGTCTACCTGTTCTGCGGGCCCTTGGCGTTGCTGTGGTTCTTCAACGGGATGATCTTCGTCGGCAATGCGGTCTGCAACAACCTCGGGCGCCCTTTCTGGTCCACGGTGGTGAACTGGGGCCGGCACACCCTGGGAACAGTCCCGCTGGCCCTGTGGCTCGGTGGCCACTGGGGGGCGCAGGGGGTGCTGGTCGGGCAGGCCATCGGCGGGGTGATCTTCGGGCTGGCCGCGGCCTGGCTGGCTCTGCTGGCGATCCAGTCGCCAGCGGTGCGGCCCGGGCCCGGTCGCTCCGGCGCCCCGCCCGAGACGGAGCCGATGGCCGGCCCCGGCGAGAGGCGCGTCTGAACGGCACATCGCTGCGCGGACGTTCGTGTTAAGTTCCGGTCAACGGCTTGATGCTAAACCGATCCCGCAACGGACGAGGAGGTATCGATGGCAAAGACCGGCCACGGGCTACCCGAACTGGTCAGCAACGCTTCGCGCCAATGCACGGCGCCGGGCGACCCGACCGAAGGTGGGGATCGCGACCACGTCATCCCTTGCGCCGCCGGAACCGAGAAGCCGTTCGCGGGCGAGCGTCGTGACGTCTTCGTTGTGGGGGACGGAGACGTCTCCGGGGGCGACAGTGCAGACGGCGGCAGCGGTCGCGGCGACCACGGTCGGCTGGATCTCTCGGGAAACGACTGGTCCGGGGGCCGGGTGAACTGCATCGGCGGGGACCGGAACACCGGCCTTGTCACCTTCCATGACCGGTCAGGTGCGGTCCCCGGCGCGATGAGCCTTGCCGAGATCGAGCACCTCATTCCCTGCTTTTCCGCCGGCACCCTGATCGAGACGCCCGAGGGGCCGCGCCCGGTCGCAAGCCTGCGCCCCGGCGATCCGGTCCTGACGCTGGACGATGGGCCGCAGCCTGTCCGCCGGATCGCCCGGCGTGCGGTCGGGCTGGCCGAGGTTCTGGCCGATCCCGGCCTGCAACCGGTCGAAATCCCGCCCGGCGCCCTTGGTCCCGGTCTGCCGGAACGTGCGATCCGCGTCTCGCCGCAGCACCGGGTCCTGTTCGGTGGCGCCGTCTGCGAGCTGCTTTTCGGCGCCGAAGAGGTGCTGGTTCCCGCCATCCAGCTCCTCGGATGGCGCAACGTCAGACAGCGGATGCAGGCGTTGACCTATGTGCAGATCATGTTTGATCGCCATCAGATCGTGCGGACGCAGGGGCTCTGGCTGGAAAGTCATCAGCGGAGCCGGCATGGGATTGCGGGCATCCCCGATGCGCAGTGTGCACAAATGCTGCGATCGTGCCCTGAGAGCGAAGGGGCCGGATCCTGCCAGGCCGCGCGGATGACGCTGAAGGACTACGAGACGCGGGTGCTGCTGGCGTCCTGACCGCCACCTTCGGGGACCGCGCGGCATACCGTCGTATCCCGTTTTTCGCTTGCCCGCCCGCGGGGCGATGGGCTAATCAGACGCTGTCAGGTTCGGGAGAATCCGTCGGGCTCAACAGGGCCGTCGGTGCCGAAGGAGCAACCGCCCCGGTAAACTCTCAGGCGCAAGGGACCGTAGCTGACGTCAGACTCTGGAGAGTTCCCGGTCAGGGCCGGGACGCCGAAGGGATAACGATCTCAGGCGCACCTTGGGGTGCAGGGACAGAGGGGGCATCGAGGGGTGGGGATTGGCCCGCCTGACGGTGCCGGTGCGTTTCTCCGGCCAGACATGGGAGGGGCGGCCATGGCCGACCTGGAAGAGCAGGAGCTTCTTCACCTGGGGCTGGAGGCCCTTCATGAAGAATTGGGTGGCAAGATGGTGCCCTTTGCGGGCTACCGGATGCCGGTTCAGTACCCCGAGGGGGTGCTGAAGGAACATCTGCACACGCGCACTGCGGCGGGTCTGTTCGATGTCAGCCACATGGGCCAGGTCATCCTGCGGCCGAAGGGGACGATGGACGAGCTGAAGCTTGCCTTCGAGGCGCTGATGCCGGTCGACGTCCTTGGTCTCGCCGAAGGGCGGCAGCGGTATGGCCTCTTCACCAATCACGCGGGCGGGATCCTCGACGACCTGATGTTCACCAACCGCGGGGATCACCTGTATGTCGTGGTCAACGCGGCCTGCAAGGCGGCGGACATTGCCCACATGACGGCGATGATGCCGGGGGTCACGGTGGAACCGGTGACCGACCGGGCGCTCCTTGCGCTCCAGGGCCCGGGGGCCGAGGCGGCGCTGGAGGCGCTCGTCCCCGGCGTCGCCGCGATGCGCTTCATGGACCACCGGGTGATCGGCGAGATCTGGGTCAGCCGGTCGGGTTATACCGGCGAGGACGGTTTCGAGGTCTCGGTCCCCGAGGCGCAGGCGGAGGCCTTCGCGCGACGGCTGCTGGCCCAGCCCGGAGTGGCCCCGATCGGCCTTGGCGCGCGCGACAGCCTGCGGCTTGAGGCGGGGCTTTGCCTCTACGGCCATGACATCGACACCGCGACCAGCCCGGTCGAGGCCAACCTGACCTGGGCGATCCAGAAGGCCCGCCGTGCGGGAGGTGCGCGCGAGGGCGGTTTCCCAGGTGCGCAGCGGATCCTGCGGGAACTGGCCGAGGGGCCGGCGCGGCTCCGGGTTGGCCTGAGGCCCGAAGGCCGCGCTCCGATGCGCGAGGGCGTGGAGCTTTTCGCCGCGGATGGCACGCCTGTCGGAAAAGTGACCTCCGGCGGGTTCGGACCTTCAGTGAATGCCCCGGTTGCCATGGGCTATGTTTCCTGCACCCATGCTAGCATCGGCACCGAACTCATGGGCGAGGTGCGCGGCAAGCGCCTGCCCGTGACCGTGACCGGGATGCCGTTCCAACCGACAACCTACAAGCGCTGAGGACAGACCGATGAAATACACCAAGGAACATGAATGGCTGCGCGTCGAGGGTGACCTCGTGGTCGTCGGCATCACCGAACATGCCGCGACCCAGCTGGGTGACGTGGTCTTCGTGGAATTGCCCGAACCCGAGACGCAGGTGGCCGAGGGCGACGAAGTCTGCGTGATCGAAAGCGTCAAGGCCGCAAGCGACATCCTTGCCCCCATCGACGGCGAGATCGTCGCCGTGAACCAGAAGCTGGTGGACAACCCCGGCCTGGTGAACGAGGACCCGACGGGTGCCGCCTGGTTCTTCAAGATGCGGGTGGACGACCTGTCGGTTCTCGACCAGTTCATGGACGAGGACGAGTATCAGGACCTGATCGGCTGACCTGCCCCGCGCCCGGTGTGGACCTCGCGCCGGGCAAAACTTTTCGAAAAGTTTTGCAAATTCCTTCGAAGGAATTTGTCCGCCCCATGCCAGAGGCCAGCGCCATGACCTTCACGCCCACAGACTACAATCCCTATGACTTCGCCAACCGCCGCCACATCGGTCCCTCGCCGGCCGAGATGGAGGAGATGCTGGCCGCCGTCGGTGTCCGAACCCTGGACGAACTCATCGACCAGACCGTGCCGCCGTCGATCCGGCAATCCCAGCCGCTGAGCTGGGCTCCGCTTGCCGAGCATGAGCTGCTGGCCCGGATGAAGGAGGTTGCGGCGAAGAACCGCGTGATGACCTCGCTGATCGGCCAGGGCTACTACGGCACCGTGACGCCACCGGCGATCCAGCGGAACATCCTGGAGAACCCGGCCTGGTACACGGCCTACACGCCCTATCAGCCCGAGATCGCGCAGGGCCGGCTCGAGGCTCTCCTGAACTTCCAGACCATGGTCTGTGACCTGACCGGCCTGGACGTGGCGAACGCCAGCCTGCTGGACGAGGCGACGGCGGCGGCGGAAGCCATGACGATGGCCGAGCGGGTGGCGAAATCGAAGGCGAAAGCCTTTTTCGTCGACCGCTTCTGCCATCCCCAGACCATCGCCGTCATCAAGACCCGGGCGCTTCCCCTTGGGATCGAGATCATCGAGGACGATGTCCGCAAGCTCGATCCGGAGCAGGTCTTCGGCGCGATTTTCCAGTATCCCTCCAGCTACGGCCATGTAACCGACTTCACCCAGCGCATTGCCAGCCTGCATGCGGCCGGGGCCATTGCGATCATGGCGACGGACCTTCTCGCGCTGTGCATGCTGAAGGAACCGGGTGCGATGGGGGCGGACATCGCCATCGGCAGCGCGCAGCGCTTTGGCGTGCCGATGGGCTATGGCGGGCCGCATGCGGCCTTCATGGCGGTGAAGGATGCCCACAAGCGCCAGATGCCGGGGCGGATCGTCGGGGTGTCGATCGACGCGCAGGGGAACAAGGCCTACCGGCTGTCCCTGCAAACCCGCGAGCAGCACATCCGGCGCGAGAAGGCCACCTCGAACGTCTGCACGGCGCAGGCGCTTCTGGCCGTCATGGCCTCGATGTATGCGGTTTTCCACGGGCCGAAGGGCCTGCGCGCGATTGCGGAACGGGTGCACTTCCTGACCCAGCGGCTTGCCCGTGCGCTGAAGGCAGCGGGGGCGAAGGTTGACCCGAAGGCCTTTTTCGACACGATCACCATCGAGGTCGGCGTCGGTCAGGCCGGCATCCTTGCGGCCGCCCGCAACGAGGGGCTGAACTTCCGCAAGATCGGCAACGACCGGGTGGGCATCAGCCTGGATGAAACCACCGACGAAAGGGTGCTGGTCAAGGTCCTGCGCGCCTTCGGGATCGACGGCGTGCCGCCGCACCGCGCCACCCTGGGCTTCCCGGAAGAAATGCTGCGCACGTCGGACTATCTGACCCATCCGGTCTTCCACATGAACCGGGCCGAGTCGGAAATGATGCGTTACATGCGCCGGCTGTCCGACCGCGATCTGGCGCTCGACCGGGCGATGATCCCGCTCGGCTCCTGCACGATGAAGCTTAACGCGGCGGCCGAGATGATGCCGATCACCTGGCCGGAATTTTCGTCCCTGCACCCCTTTGTCCCGCGCGACCAGGCGGCGGGGTATCACGAGGCGATCGATGACCTCAGCCGGAAGCTGTGCGAGATCACGGGCTATGACGCCTTCTCGATGCAGCCGAACTCGGGCGCGCAGGGGGAATATGCGGGGCTTCTGACCATCCTCGCCTATCACCGGGCGCGGGGCGACGCTCAGCGCAAGGTCTGTCTGATCCCGACCTCGGCGCATGGCACCAACCCGGCCTCGGCGCAGATGGCGGGAATGGAGGTCGTCGTCGTGAAATCCGCGCCGAACGGCGACGTGGATGTCGAGGACTTCCGGGCCAAGGCCGAGGCGGCGGGCGACAGGCTGGCGGCCTGCATGATCACCTACCCCTCTACCCATGGCGTGTTCGAGGAAACGGTGCGCGAGATCTGCCGGATCACCCATGACCACGGCGGGCAGGTCTATATCGACGGGGCGAACATGAATGCGCTTGTCGGGCTGGTGAAACCCGGCGAGATCGGCGGCGATGTCAGCCACCTGAACCTGCACAAGACCTTCGCCATCCCGCATGGCGGCGGGGGGCCCGGCATGGGGCCGATTGGCGTCAAGGCACATCTGGCACCCCATCTTCCTGGCCATCCCGAGACGGACAATCCCGAAGGCGGCGGCCTGAAAAGCACCGACCAGGGCGCCGTCAGCGCCGCGCCCTACGGGTCGGCCTCGATCCTCCTGATCTCCTGGGCCTACTGCCTGATGATGGGCGGGCCGGGGCTGACCCAGGCGACCCGCGTGGCGATCCTGAACGCCAATTACATCGCGGCGCGGCTGTCAGGGCACTACCCGATCCTGTTCATGGGCAACAAGGGCCGCGTGGCGCATGAATGCATCCTCGACACCCGCCCGTTCGCCGAGGCGGGCGTGACGGTGGACGACATAGCCAAGCGTCTGATCGACAACGGGTTCCACGCGCCGACCATGTCCTGGCCCGTGGCGGGGACGCTGATGGTGGAACCGACCGAATCCGAGACCAAGGCCGAGATCGACCGCTTCGTCACGGCACTCCTGTCGATCCGCGAGGAGATCCGGGCAGTCGAACGCGGAGAGATCGCAGCCGAGGACTCGCCTCTCCGCCACGCGCCGCACACCGTGGCGGCACTGGTCGGCGACTGGGACCGGAAATACAGCCGCGAGACGGGCTGCTTCCCGCCGGGGTCGTTCCGGGTGGACAAGTACTGGCCGCCAGTCGGGCGGGTGGACAACGTCTATGGCGACCGGAACCTGGTCTGCACCTGTCCGCCGGTCGAAGCCTACGCCGAAGCCGCGGAATAGGCGCAGCCCAGGAATTTTCGTCGAAAATTCCTGGGCTTGGTCCTGCCGTCAGGGTTGCGGTTTCGGCACGGGGGTGCCCAAGGCACCCCCGGGTCGGGGAGAAGCGCCCCCCTCCGCGCCGATGCCGCTGGTCCTGGGTTTGGTCAGGCCCGGCACGGCGGGTGGCGACTTGACTGCGGGCTCGCCTCCCGGCAGCCGGCCGGCCGCCGCGCCCTGCCTGGCCAGGCAGTCCTGCGCCTGCACCAGCGCCGGGCCGATGCCATCCACGTCGAACCCGTCGTCGATTCCCATGCCCAGCATCCGCAGGTAGCGGCCGCTGTTCAGGAAATCGACCGTCGCCTCGATCCCCGTGTAGGTGATCCCGCCGTAAGTCTCGTCCCAGGCTTCGCCCTTGCCGATCATCGGCAGGCCGGTTTCCATCATCACCCAGAGATCGAAGGTCTGTCCCGGCTTGAACCGGACATCCGGCTGCGACAACAGGATCGACAGGGTGTCGTTGGGATAAAGCCCCAGCCACAGCGTCTGGCCGTTCATGTAGCTGACCGTGGCGTAGCAGTACGAGAACTTGCCGGAAGCATCCGTATAGGCGCCCCCGATCCAGTTGCCGGCCTCGAACCCGGTTCCGGGGATCTCGCGGACCTGGGCATGGGCGGGGGCGAAGGTGGCCGTTGCGACGACCGCGGCAAGGGTGGGAAGGCGCATGTTCTGGTCCTGTGGCACGGGGCTGGCACGGGTCAGGGTGGCGGGCCGGGACGGCAGCCACAAGTCAGGCTTTCCAGAGCGGAACCGGCCATTGACCAAAGCCCCCCGCCCGCGCTAGCCCTGCCCGGTGATGACCGCGACCAAGCCCACCTTCCTCGCCGGACTGGCCGCTAGCCTGCCCATCGTCCTGGGGTATTTTCCGATCGCCTTCTCTTTCGGCGTGGCCGCGACCCGTGCCGGGTTCACCGCGACCGAGGCCTTTGCCCTGTCGCTGCTGATCTATGCCGGGGCCTCGCAGTTCCTGGCGCTTGCGCTCCTGTCCAGCGCGGCGCCGGTCCTGGTCACGGCCTTCACCCTGATCGCGATGAACCTGCGCCATGTGCTTTACGGCCCCGCCCTGATGCGCGAGGCCGGGGAGGGCGCCTCGACCCGCCATGCCTGGGCCTGGGCCTTCGGCCTGACCGACGAGGTCTTCGGCCAGGCGCTGGGCGCGCTGGCCCGCGGGCAGCGGTTCTCCGAGGCCTGGATGTCGGGCCTCGGGATCGGGGCCTATGCGGCCTGGGTCGGTGGCACGGTCGTCGGGGCGCTGGCCGGGGGCGGCGCGCTGGACGGCTGGCCCGCGCTCAGTGCCGGCCTCGGCTTCATGTTGCCGGCCCTGTTCCTCGCTCTGCTCCTGTCGATCCTCAGCCGTCGCCAGTTGCCCATCATCGCGGTGGCAGGCCTGGTGACGGTGGCGGCTACGCTGGGCATCAGCGCGACCAGCGGCATCCTGATGGGGATGCTGGCCGGGGCGCTGGCCGGGCTGGTGCGCCGATGAACTGGGAGCTGCTGACCGTCGCCCTGATGGCCGGGGCCGCGAACTGGGCCTTCCGGGCCCTTCCTGTGATCCTGCGCAGCGACCGCATGGCCGCCAGCGGCTGGCTGGAGCGGTTCCTGTCGGCCACCGGGCCCGCTGCCATCGCCACTCTGTTCGTCGCGGCGATCCTGCCGGCGCTGTCGCCCGAGATGCGCGCGTTCGCGCCGGTCGCGGTGGGCACGCTGGCAGTGCTCGCTGCCTATGCCGCAGGCCGTTCGGTCGTGCTGGCGACGCTTGCCGGGGCTCTGGCGCATGGATTGACAGTCTGGGCGATTGGGGCGGCTATCGCTTGACGCATCGCTTGCGCCGGGGCGCGGCATGCGCGACCATGGTCCCGGAAAGGGAGGCCCGCCATGCTGGAAATCAGCCCGCAGAAGGTCGTGCATGTCATCTACCTGGCGCGCGAGGCCGGCGTCGGTGACGCCGAGCTGCATGCGTTCATCGATGCGCTGAACGATGATGAAAAGGCGCAACTGACCGCGGTCGCCTGGGTCGGTCGGGGCGCCTTCGAACCCGAGGACTTTGACGAGGCCGTGGCCACCGCGGTTGCCGAGGCCACGACCCCCACCGCCGATTACCTGATGGGCATGCCGCATCTCGCCGAGAACCTGGAAGCCGGCCTCGACGCCCTCGGCATCGACGTGGCGGGCGAGGAAGAGGATTTTCTCTGAACTCTCGCCGCTCACCCCTTGCGCCTGGGCTTCTTTATGCACATCTTCATAGCTGACTAGCTGTGAGGTGTCCCATGCCTGTAGCCGATGCCCTGAAACTGACTTGCACCGCCTGTGGCCAGGCGAATCGTGTGCCCGCGTCCCGATTGGGCGATGCGCCCAAATGCGGGGTCTGCGGGGCCATCCTCGTCAATGGCGAGGTCGCCGAACTGGACGCTGCCACCCATGACAAGATGACCCGGGGCGACAGCCTTCCGGTTCTCGTCGATTACTGGGCGCCTTGGTGCGGCCCGTGCCGGGCGATGGCCCCGGAATTCGCCAAGGCTGCGAAGGTGCTGGCGCAAGAGGCGCGGCTGGGGAAGCTGAACACCGATCAGCACCAGGAGATCTCGGCGCGTGCCGGCATCCGCGGCATCCCCGCTCTGATCCTCTACCGGAACGGACGCGAGGTCGCGCGGCTGGCCGGGGCGCGTCCTGCTGCGGACATCGTGGCCTTCGTCCGTCAGCACGCACGCTGATCCGGCGCCGACGCGGCTTGACACTCCCCGGGATTTGCGCTGAATAGCGCCCTGCGGATGGGGCAGTAGCTCAGTTGGGAGAGCGTATCGTTCGCAATGATAAGGTCAGGGGTTCGATCCCCCTCTGCTCCACCAGTTTTCCCAAGACAGTGATCTGACGCGGGTCCAAAAGGTTCGGGTCGTGGCCTGCGACGGCTCAGTCCTCGGTCCGGCCGGGGAACGCCTTGCGCCGCAACGCCCTCAGCGCGGACTGTCCCAGGCCAAGGCCCTTGCCGGCCAGTCCGCCGATCTCGGCCAGGGTGGCGGCAAGGCTTTGGGCCAATGCGCCCGGCTCGACTCCGAAACGGTGCCCGCGGGCCAGCATCGCCTTGCGGATGGCCAACGTGATCACGGTGCCCAGGACCATCCCGGCCAGCGCATCGCTCATCCAGTGCACGGCCAGAAAAGGCCGCGACAGCGCGGCGACGCCGCCAACCGAAAGCCAGGCCCAGGCGTAGCGCGGGCAGGACAGCGCCAGCGCCACGGCGCAGGCGGTTGCGGTCGTGGCATGTCCCGACGGGAACGCGGCCCAGTTCGGCATCAGCGCCAGGGGGGAAAACTCCAGCACGCCGATATCGGGCATGGCAGAGGGGCGGGCGCGGCCGATGACGTTCTTCGCCAGATTGGCAAGGATGCCGCTGACCGCGATCGAGGCGATCATGAACATCAACGTCGAGCGCAACCGCGCGAGGGACCCGGACGGATCTTCCGGGATCCTGCGTCGCGCCAGGGCGATGCAGGCCAGAAGCAGCAGCCCGATACCCAATGGCCAGGCCGAGTTGCCGAACTCGGTCGCAAGGCGCAGGGCACCGACCAGGGTCGGGTCCAGCGAGCGGGCGTAGTCGCGCACCACGGGGTCGACGGCCACCGCCACCAGGAACAGGGCACAGGCCAGGCTGATGGCCAGCGACAGCCGGCTCTGCCCCGCAGCCAGGTTTGGAACGGGTGCCGGTGCGGCCGAAGTCGCCTTCTCCGGCCGGACCTGGGTCAGCAGCTCCTCCCCCGATCCGGCGTGTTTCACGGTGTCCCCCGGCAGTCCAGAATGTCCAGCGTCACCCACTTGCCCGCCCCGATGGCCAAGCCCTCGACCGTTCCGGCCAGCTGACATCCCGCGGCCTCCGCGTCAAGGTCGGGCGCGGCGCCGCGCAGGTGGATGACCACCTCGCAGGCACCGGGGCGGATCGCCTCTTGCACCGGGGTCGAGGCCGGCAGCAGCCGGGTATCGCGTCCCCCGCGCCAGACCAGCGAGGGTTCCTGATAGCCCCATCCGGTCAGCCGTGGCAGGTCGCAACCCTGCGCGGCGGCGACCTCGCCGGCCAGTGCCATTGCCGCCTCGGTGGGCCAGAGCTGCGGCATCCGCGCCGCGGCCGAGATCAGCGCCCCATGCAGGATCACCCCCGCCGCCGCCAGTGCCGCGACAAGGCCCACGGGCTGGGACCGTCGCCAGAAGCGGATCGCCAGGCCAACCGCGACGACCGCCCCCGCAAGTCCGGCCAGCACCAGCGCCGCTGCGGCCCGGTCGCCTGCATTTGCGCTGTAGTTCAGGACGAAACCGCCCAGGGCAAGACCGGGCAGGAAGGCCAGCACCGCCAGCCCCCGCAAGAGGCGCGGGACCGCGCTTGCCGTCGCCGGCAGGTGCCCCACGGCAAGAAGGGCCAGCGCGGGCAGGGCGGGCAGCGTGTAGTGGATCAGCTTGGTCGGCACCGCCTCGTAGACCAGCCAGACCGGGATCGCCCAGGCCAGGCAGAACCGCGTCGTCGCCTCGCGCCGCGTCCGCCAGATCGCCGGCAGCGCCAGGATCAGCAGCGGCAGCGCCGGCCAGAAGATGACGGGCAGCGTCAGCAGATAGGTCCCCGGTGGGGCGCCCTTTCCCTCCTGTCCCGCGGCGATCTTCGGCAGAAGGTCAGCGCCGACCGATCCGGTCCAGAAGGCCCCCTCCGTGCGCAGCGTGATCGCCACGACCCAGGGCAGGACCAGCGCCAGGGCGGCTGCGATCGGCAGCGGTGTGGCCAGCGGGCGCAGCCAGCCCGCCCGCCGGTCCAGCGCCACCAGTGCCAGTGCCGTCAGCCCCGGCACCATCGGCCCGATCGGCCCCTTGATCAGCAGTCCGGCCGCGATCGCCAGCCAGAAGCCCCAGACCGCCGGCCGTCCGACCGTTTCGCGCAGATAGAGCCGCGCCAGCACCGCCTGCGCGGCCAGGGTCGTCGCCAGAAGCGCCGCATCGGTCTTGGCGATCCGCGCCTCGCCGCCGATCACCAGGGTTCCCGCGAAAAGCGCCGCCGCCAGCAATGCCGGTCTCCGCCCGAACAGCGGCGCCCCCGCCACCGCCACCAGCAGCACCGACAGAACGGCCCCGGCCAGCGAGGGTAACCGGTAGACCCAAAGCGGCGCCTCTGGCCCACCGCTCACCGCCATCACGGCGGCGCTTTGCAGCCAGTAGATCCCGACCGGCTTCTTGTGGCGGGGCTCTTCCTGAAACCGGATGTCCACAAAGTCGCGGCTTTCCAGCATCTGTCGGCTGGCCTGGACGTAACGCGCCTCGTCGCGGTCGGTGACCGGCAGGGCCGACTGCGCTGGCAGGAAGGCCAGAAGCGCGAAGAGCGCCAGCGCCAGCCAGTGCCAGGCGGCGCGCGTGCCGGTGACGGGATGCGGCGCGGACAGGCTCGTCAATGCACGCCTCGCCGCTCGCCCGATTGCGGCCGGGTCCGCCGCGCGGCCAGCAGGGGCAGATGGCGCCGGGCCGCGTCGATGCGCAGGACGGGGTAAAGCGCCAGCGCCGCCCCGGCGCCGAACAGCACCGAAAACACCGCATCGCTGAGAAAATGCCGGCCCAGTCCGATGCGCAGCAGCGCGACCAGCGCGATGTAGCCGACCGCCGCTCCGATGGCCAGCGGACGCGCTCCCCGGCGCGTCAGATGCGGCCAGAGGATTGCCAGGATCGGCAGGGCCAGCCCGGCGGCCAGCGCCACCTCTCCCGACGTGAAGGAACAGTTGCGACTGCATTCCTGCACCACCTGCCAGGCCGGGGAGAAGTCTGCGGTGCCGCCGAACTCGGCCACGGTGTCCGGGCGGGCACGGCCGACATGATGTTTCAGCAGCAGGTTGACGATGACGCCGCTTGCCAGCGCCACGCTGAGGACCGGATAGGCCACAAGCCGCAGGTCGTCCCCTCTGAACCGGCTGTCGAACAGCCCGACCAGATAGGCCAGGATCAGGATCAGCGTGACGATCTCGCCCAGCCGGCGGAGTGTCAGGTTGATCGTCGGACCCGGCTCCGTGGCCCAGGTGAACCCGCCTCCCTCGGCCGCAAACAGGCGCGACACCGCAAGGTCGATGCCGGGAAAGGCGGCGAAGACGGCCTGCGCCAGGATGAAGATCAGCAGATAGACGATCACGAGGCGCTGGTAGCTCATGTCAGGGCTCCGGTGACTTGAGGGCGGCGGGGCAGCCCGGGCCGGGCAGGCGGTAAAGCACCAGCTCCTGTCCTCCGGCAAAGCCGGGTGGGGCGACCATGCGGGCGATTTCGGGTGCCTTGGCGACGGGCAGCGCGGCGCCTGCGCGCAGAAGCAGCACCGCACAGCCGTCCCGGGCGGGGTCGTAGGGGGCGGTCATCTCCCAGTGATGTGCGGGCAGGCCCTTTGGCGGGACGGCGCGGATCGCCAGTCCGCCCGTCGCGCCGAACCAGGACAGATCGGCCAGGAGGTCGCGGTCCTGTGCGACCAGGGCCTGTGCGCCGGCCTCCCGCGCCGTTTCCAGCGCCCAGGTGGCGATCTCGCCGTGGCCCAGATAGCGCGACAGGACCGGGCGGCCGTCGGGCCGCTGCACCCCGGTTCCGAAGGCCTTCATCATGGGCAGGGCCAGCGCAACCAGCAGCCCCAGCCCCAGCGCCAGCCGGGCCAGCGCACGGTGCCGCACCAGCCACAGCGCCCCCAGGATCGCTCCGGGCACCAGATACAGAACCGCCCAGTTGGCAAGGGCCGGGCCCTTGGCGGCCTGCCCCACCACGATGACCAGCGGCACCAGCGCCAGCGCCGCCACCCCCGCCGGCGCTCCCCCCGCCACCAGCCCCAGGATCATCGCCGGGAACAGGATCGGCCCGGCGACCAGGAACTGCTCGGCCAGAAAGCGCAGCGGGCGCAGCAGCGACAGCCCGCCGCCGGCGGTGATGTCCTCGACATGGTGCAGCGTGATGAAACCGTGCTGCCGCAGCCAGACTACATGTGGCGCGACGACGACCAGCATCACCGCCAGCGCGAGCGCCGCGTCGGACCGCCCCGGGCGCAACCCGGGCGACAGGACGGCGGCGGCCAGGCTGCCGGCCAGCCAGAACAGCATCGCATGCTTGGCCAGGATCCCCAGCCCCAGCGCAAGGCCCAGGATGACGGCCGCCGCGCGGTCGCGGCCCCCGGCCAGCCGCGCCTCTCCGGCGCGCAGCTGTGCCCAGAGCGCCACCGCCGCCGCCAGGAGCATCGGCGTGTCGGTGGTCATCACCGCCGACCCCAGCGTCACCGCCGGTGCGACGAGGTACAGCAGCGCCGCCAGTTCGGCCACCGGGCGCGGAGCCAGTCGGCGGGCGGCAAGGAAGATCACGCCCGCCGTCGCGGCGTGAAACAGCACGGCCGGCAGTCGCACGGCCCAGACGCTCTGGCCGAGAAGCTCGGTCGCGGCGCGCAGGATCCAGCCTATCAGCGGCGGCTTGGAATAGGCGCCGAATTCCAGCGTCTGGCCCCAGAACCAGTATTGCGCCTCGTCGGTCGAAAGCTCGGTCCGGTCAAGAAGGGCAAGGACGATCCGGAAACCGATCAGCCCGAGCGCAAGGAAGAAAGCGCCACCCGCGACCAGCTTCCCCGCGCGGTCAGTTGCCGGCATTGGCCGCGCGGTCGGGGTGCTCGGCATGGATCAGCCACAGGTTCCGTATGTAGATGAACAGCCCCATCGACTGGCCCAGGATGAACACTGGGTCGCGCCGCCAGAGCGCGTAGGACAGAAGCACCAGGCCCCCCGCCATGGAGAAATACCAGAAGGCGAGCGGGATCACCGACCGCTTTTCGCGCTCCGAGGCGATCCACTGCACCAGGAAGCGCGCGGTGAACAGAAGCTGGCCAGTAAGCCCGATCATCACCCAGGTGAATTCCTGCCAGCTCTGCACATGCAGCCAGGCCCAGAGTGTTTCACGCATTGACTGTAGCTCCCGCAACAGGAACCGGCCGTGCCTCGGCAGGGGCGGGTTCGGATCTGGTATCTGTGGTCAGCATCTGCGCCCGCGCCCGTTTGCGGCGGCGAATCAGCCAGGCGACGCCGAAAAGATCGACGATCCCGACCAGCGCCCGGTCCAGGTTGCCGTATTTCGACCGGCCGCTCTGGCGCGGGGCATGGGTCACGTCCACATGCGCGACCTGCCAGCCGTCGCGCGCGAACAGCGCCGGCAGGTAACGGTGCATGTGGTCGAAATAGGGCAGGGCCAGGAAGGCATCGCGGCGAAAGGCCTTCAGCCCGCAGCCTGTGTCGCGCGTCCCGTCGCGCAGCACGGCCGAGCGGATGGCATTGGCCGCGCGCGAGGCAAGGCGCTTGGACCAGGTGTCCTTGCGCCCGACCCGCTGTCCCGCGACAAGGCCGCAGGCCGGGTCGGCGCCGGGGCCGACCAGCGGCGCGATCAGGCGGGGCAGGTTCTCCGGCGGGTTCTGGCCGTCGCCGTCCAGCGTGGCGACGATGGGCGCGCGCGCCGCCAGAACCCCGGAATGCAGCGCGGCCGACTGCCCGGCCGAGACGGGATGGCCCAGCACCCGGATCCGCGCGTCGGCCGCGGCCAGGCTCAGGCAGATCTCCCGGGTGCGGTCGGTCGATCCGTCGTCCACCAGGATCAGCTCCCAGGACCGGTCCGCCATCGCCGCGGCGATTCCTTCGACCAGGGCCCCGATCGCGCCTTCCTCGTTCTTCATCGGCACGACAAGGGATACGCCCGGCGTCGTGCCGGGCGGCAAGGCCGGTTCTGGGTTCATTTCGTTCTGCCGGTCTTTGGCCATTGGGCACCCCTAGGCCCGTTTCGTGACGATCCTGCGAAGGGTCGGTCCGGCGACTCTATCGCTTCCTGTCGGCGGTTGCCAGCCCGCCTCGGGCCGGGCGGCGCGCGTCAGCCTGTCGCGAATCTTTCATCCGGATTGCACGTCCCTGTCGCATCGTCCCGGCAGCATCCCCGCGTCACAGACGCAGGAATCTCCCGACATGACTTCACGACCGATCCTCGGCGCCGCACTTTGCCGCGACAGCCTCGCTGCCCACCGCCACTGGCTGCTCGAGGCCCCGCGCGACCTCGAACTGCAACATTTCGTCGAGGTGTCGGTGCTCGACGGCGACTGGTCCGGCCTGGCCGACGAGGTGAACCGGCTGCTCGACGGCCACGAGGGCCGCCGTGGCATCCACGGGCCGTTCTGGGGCTTCACCATCGCCTCCTACGACCCCGAGGTGCGCCGCATCGTCGCCCGCCGGATGGAGCAGGCGCTGGATGTCTGCGCCGCGGTGAACGGCACGCATGTCGTGATCCATTCGCCCTTCACCACCTGGGGCTACAACCACCGCGGTCTCTATCCCTCCGACACCGCCCGGATGCTTGAGGCCGCCCGCGACACGCTGGGCGGGGCGCTGAGGCGGGCCGAGGACATGGGCGTGACCTTCGTGCTGGAGAACATCGAGGACATGGAGCCCACCGACCGCGCCATGCTCTGCGCCGAGCTTGGCTGGCAGGCGTTGGAACTGTCGGTGGACACCGGGCATGCACATTACGCCCACATCTCGACCGGGGCGCCGCCGGTGGACTTCTACATCCGCGCCGCTGCCGGCCGTCTGGGCCATGTCCACTTGCAGGACGCCGACGGCTTCGCCGACCGGCACTGGCAGATCGGCCATGGCACGATCCTCTGGCCCTCGGTCTTCGCCGCGCTGGCCCAGGCCCGCGCCGCCGGCGCCAATCCGCGCCTGATCCTGGAACTGCGCGACAAGGCAGGCGTGATCCCCTCGGCGCAATACCTCAAGGCGATGGGGCTTGCGGAATGAACCCGCTGAAATTCGTCATCCTGTCCGACCTGCACCTTGGCCCGCCCGGCGTTCCGGTGAACGGGCTGGACACCGGCGCACGCACCCGCGAGGCGCTGGACACGATCCAGCGCGACCACGCCGACGCGGCCTTCGTCCTTCTGGCGGGGGATCTCGCCGACCGGGGCGAGGTCGCGGCCTACCGCCACCTGCACGACCTGATCTCCGAGCTGCCGATGCCGGTTTACCTGACCCTCGGCAACCACGACGACCGCACAGCCTACCTGTCGGTCTTCGGCGAGGCCCTCGACGACCCGCTGGGCCGCGTCTCCACCGCCTTCGACGCGGGCGGGCACCGGATTGTCCTGCTCGACACGACCGAACCGGGGCTGGTCGGGGGGCGCCTTTGCCGAGGCCGGCTCGACTGGCTCGCCGCCCGGCTGGACGAGGCCGCAGACCGTCCGGTCATCATCGTCCAGCACCACCACGCGAACCCGCTGTTCCTGCCGGTCGATGCGATCATCCTGGAAAACGCTACCGACTACGTCCAGGTGCTGACCCGCCACCCCGAGGTGCGGCAGGTCATCGCGGGCCATGTCCACCTGCCGACTTCGGCGGTCTGGAAGGGCATCCCGATGACCACGCTGGCAGGGTCGCACTATTCCGTCACGCCGCATGTGCCGGGCGTGCCGGGCCGCCAGCGCCAGCTGGAAGGCCCGGCGCAGATGGCCGTGGTCCTGCTGCATCCCGAAGGCGTCACCGTGCATTTCCAGGATCACGGCGAACGCCACCTGACCATGGCGCCGGGCCTGTTCCACTAGGACCCGGCGGCCGACAACCGAAGCCTTCCCACCCCTGCCGGGCCTTCCCGGCAGGGTAATGCCATTTTATGTATAACATTATGATTGGTATAGGTATTTTTGCCTATCTGTCGTCAATCCGTCATCGAATCCCCGCATAAGGGCGCAGCGATCCAACCTTCCACAACGGAGACAGGGACGATGACCCAAAAGCTTGCGACCGCCACGCTTGTGGCCCTCGCCGCCACGGCCGGCACCGCTTCGGCCGAGCGTGCGAAATTCGAATACTGGTATGGCCTGACCGGCGACCTCGGCGCCGTGGTGGCGGAAACCTGCAATCGCTTCAACGCGAGCCAGGACCAGTACGAGGCCGTCTGCGTCGGCCAGGACGGCTATGAAAAGGCCGTGCAGAACACCATTGCCGCCTTCCGCGCCGGCAAGCACCCGACGCTGCTGCAATCCTTCGACGCCGGCACCGCCGACCTGATGATGTCGGGCGAATTTTATCCGGTCACCAAGCTGATGGCCGACACCGGCGTGACCATCGACTGGGCCGACTATTTCCCCGGCATCGCCAACTACTATTCGTCGAAGTCGGGCGAGTTCTTCTCGATGCCCTGGAACTCCTCCACCCCGGTCTACTACTGGAACAAGGACCTCTTCGCCAAGGCCGGCCTGACCGAGGCGCCGATCACCTGGGAAGGCATGGAAGCCGCCTTCAAGGCGCTGAAGACCGCGGGCGTGGACTGCCCCTACGCCTATGCGCCCTCGTCCTGGATCGACCTGGAACAGTTCTCGATGGCCCATGGCGTGCCGGTCGCCTCGAACAACAACGGCTATGACGGGCTGGACAGCGAGCTTCTGTTCAACACCACGCTGCACGTCCAGCACATGGAAAACATCAAGCGCTGGCTCGACGAGGGCCTGGCCCAGCTGCGCACGCCCGCGGCCGGCAAATCCTCGCGCGACAGCTTCGTCGAAGGCGAATGCGCGGTGTTCTTCTCGTCCATCGCCGACCACAACACCGTCCACAAGCTGAAGCCCGCCTTCGCCTGGGACGTGCAGATCATCCCGACCTACGAAGGGGTGGAGCGCAAGAACACCGTCGTCGGCGGCGCCTCGCTCTGGGTGCTCTCGGGCAAGACCGACGAGGAATACAAGGGCGCGGCGGCCTATCTGGCCTTCCTCGCCACCAAGCCGGAACAGCAGTTCCTGCTGGAAAACTCGGGCTACATCCCGGTGACGAAGTCCACCTACGAGGCGCTGAAGGCCGAAGGCTTCTACTCGAAGGAACCCTACCTCAACCGCGACATAGCCATGAAGTCGCTGACCTGGACCGAACCGACGCCCCTGACCCGCGGCATCCGTCTCGGCAGCTTCATCCAGATCCGCGCCGAATGGACGGCCGAGGTCGAGGCCGCGCTGGCCGGCCAGAAGACGATGAAAGAGGCGCTCGACACCGCCGTCGCCCGCGGCAACGACCATCTGAAGCGCTTTGCCGCGACCTATCCGGGCAAGTCCTTCCCGTAATCGCCTCGATCCTTGCGACCCGCGGGCGCGGCGACCTCCTGCCGCGCCCCTCCCTTCTGCCGGAGACCCCATGCGCCGCGCCCATTTCAAGTTCAGCTGGATCGTGCCGCTTCTGCTGGCCCCGCAGCTTCTGGTGATCTTCACCTTCTTCTACTGGCCCTCGGCGCAGGCGCTCTACTGGGCCTTCACGCTGGAACAGCCCTGGGGCGGCGGCAACACCTGGGTCGGCTTCGACAATTTCCGCAAGGTGCTGTCGGACCCCTATTACTGGGGCTCGGTCCGGGTCTCGGTGATCTACGCGCTGGCGACGACCGCGCTGGCCATGGGGATGGCGCTGACGCTCGCGCTGTTCGTGGACCGCCAGCTGGCCGGCTACCGCGTCTGGCGCATCGGCATCATCTGGCCCTATGCCGTGGCCGCCCCCGCCGTGGGCCTTGCCTTCCAGTTCGTCTTCAACCCCGGCGCCGGCATCTTCAGCTACATCAACACCATCTCGCCCGGCTGGTGGGACCTGTCGAAATACCCCTGGCAGGCCGTCACCGCCATCGTCATCGCCGGGGCCTGGAAGCAGGTCGCCTACAGCTTCATCTTCTTCCTCGCAGCCCTCCAGTCCATCCCCCGCAGCCTGACCGAGGCCGCCGCCATGGACGGCGCGCGCCCGCTGCGCCGGATGATCGACCTGCAACTGCCGCTCCTGACGCCCACCTTCTTCTTCCTCCTCGTCATCAACATCACCGACAGCTTCACCGACAGCTTCGGCATCGTGGACACGCTTACCGGGGGCGGGCCGTTCCGGGCGACCGACCTGATGGTCTACAAGATCTATTCCGACGGGTTCCGCGGCTTCGACTATTCCGGCGCCGCCGCGCAGTCGATCATCCTGATGTGCCTCGTCATGGCGCTGACCTTCATCCAGTTCCGCTACATCGAGCGGCGCGTGCATTACACCTGAGGGCCGCCCCATGATCGAACGCACCCCCGTCCTGAACCTGATGACGCACCTGATCCTGGGCCTTGGCCTCGCGATCATCCTCGTGCCGGTCTGGCTGGCCATCGTCGCCTCGACCCTGACCCTGCAGGAGGTCAACACCGCCCCGGTCGAGCTCTGGCCCGGCGACCAGTTCTGGCCGAACCTCAGGGAAGCCTGGGCGCAATCGGACTTCGGGCCGAAATTCGTCAACTCCTTCATCGTCGCGGTGGGCGTGGTGGTGGGCAAGGTCACGCTGGCCTGCATCACCGCCTTCGCGCTCGTGTTCTTCGACTTCCGCGGCCGGATGCTGATCTTCTGGGCGATCTTCATCACCCTGATGCTGCCCTTGGAGGTCCGCATCGTCCCGACCTACGCGGTCGCTGCCAACGCGCTGTCGCCCTTCCAGACCATCCTGGACGCGACCGGCATCAGCTGGCTTCTGAACACGCTGTCGGGCATCGAGGTCAGCCTCGAATGGAACCTCCTGAACAGTTACACCGGCCTGATCCTGCCGCTCGTTGCCACTGCCACCGGCACCTTCCTCTACCGCCAGTTCTTCCTGACCATCCCGGACGAACTGGTCGAGGCCGCGCGGATGGACGGCGCCGGCCCCTTGCGCTTCCTGTGGGACGTGCTGATCCCCTTGTCCAAGACCAACATCGCGGCGCTGGCGACGATCATGTTCGTCTATGCCTGGAACCAGTATCTCTGGCCGCTCCTGGTCATCACCGACCGGGCGAATTACGGCATGGTCGTCGTGCAGTTGTCAGACCTCGTGCCCGACCAGCTGACCACCGGCGGGGGCACGCCGACCTGGCATCTGGCGATGGCCGCGACCCTTGTCGTCATGCTGCCGCCGATCGCCGTCGTCATCTTCATGCAGCGCTGGTTCGTGCGCGGCCTCATCAACACCGACAAGTAAGGGGGCTCCCATGGCCGAGATCGCCATCCGCAACGTCGCCAAGACCTATGGCAAGACCACGATCATGCAGGGGGTGAACCTCACCATCCGCAACGGCGAGTTCGTGGTCATCCTCGGCCCCTCGGGCTGCGGCAAGTCCACGCTCTTGCGCCTGATCGCCGGGCTGGAAGAGATCACCGCCGGTGAGATCGCCATCGCCGGGCAGGTGGTGAACGACCTCGAACCCCGCGAACGCGGCTGCGCCATGGTGTTCCAGAACTACGCGCTCTATCCGCACATGACGGTCGCGGAAAACATCGGCTATGCGCTGAAGGTCGCGGGCGTGCCGAAGGCGGAACGTCAGGCCCGCATCGCGGCCACTGCCGCCTCGGTCGGGCTGGGCGATTTCCTCGACCGCCGGCCGGGGCAGCTCTCCGGCGGCCAGCGCCAGCGGGTCGCCATGGCCCGCGCCATCATCCGCGAGCCGAAGGTGTTCCTGTTCGACGAACCCTTGTCGAACCTCGACGCCAAGCTGCGGGTCCAGATGCGGCACGAGATCCGGCGCATCCACACCCAGATCAAGGCGACCTCGGTCTTCGTCACCCATGACCAGCACGAAGGCATGACGCTGGCCGACCGCCTGGTGGTGATGAACAAGGGCACCATCGAACAGGTCGGCACCCCGGACGAGATCTACGACCGCCCGGCCAGCCTTTATGTCGCGGGCTTCATCGGCAGCCCGGCGATGAGCTTCCTGCCCGGCCGGGTCGATTCCGGCCGCCAGGCGCTGATGCTCGACTCGGGTGCGGCGCTGCCCCTGCCGCGCGCGCTGGCGCAGGCGGCGGCCGGGCGGCTGGTGCAGGCGGGCCTGCGCCCCGAGACCCTGTCCCTCACCGCGCCCGGCCTGGGCCAGATCGACGCGCGGGTGGATTTCGTCGAGGAGCTGGGCGCCGAACGACTCTATCACCTGATGGTCGAGGACCTGCCCCTTTCCGTCCTCAGCACCGAAAAGGTGCGCCCGGCCGAAGGTGCGCCGGTCGGCGTCTCGGTGCCGTTGGGCGCCCTGCATCTCTTCGACGCGGACACCGGCCGGCGGATCGAGCCGCAGGCGGCCGAAACCCCGGTCGCGGTGACGGCATGACCATGGCGACAGACCGGACCGCGACGCTCGCCTGGCTGACCGGCACCGCGACGGGCGGGGCCGCGCCTGCCGCGGTCGGGCAGAAGTTCACCGCGTCGGGGGACGTGATGCCCTATGCCGGCAACACCTTCATCTGCCATATCCCGCCCGGCCCGGCGCACGAGGCGCTGACCGCCACCGCCGCCCGTCTCCGCGCCGTCGCCCCCGCCGGCGCCTATGCCTTCCTGCCGCCCTCCTCCTATCACATGACCGTCTTCGAGGGCGTGACCGACCGCGACCGGACCGGCGGGCGCTGGCCCGAGGGCCTCGACCCCGCCCTGCCGGTCGAGGCCGCGACCGACCACTTCCTGCCCCGCCTTGCCGGGGTGAACCTGCCCTCGGCCACCGCCATCCGACCGACCGGGATCTTCGCGGGAACGACCGTGCAGGTCACCGGCGCGACCGAGGCGGACGAGACCGCGCTCCGCACCGCGCGCGAGACCCTGCGCGCCGCGACCGGGATCCGGCGCCCGGACTTCGCCGATTACCGCTTCCACATCACGCTGGCCTATCTCCTGCGCTGGCTGACGCCCGCAGAGGCCGCCGCAATGGCCGATCTCTCGGCGAGGCTGGCCGAGGATCTTGCCGCCCTCCAGCCCGAGATCGTGCTGGCCGGCATCGAGTTCTGCACCTTTGCCGACATGCACGCCTTTCCCCTTGTCGCGCGCCTGTCCTGAATTCGCGGGCGGGGCGCGGCCACCCGCGCCGACAGGGCGCCGAAACGGTCTCGACCCCGCGCCGCGGGCCGGTCAGGGCCGAGTGTCGGACACGCGAGGGTTGCGCACAAAAGGCTTGATCAACAGGCGTTATCGGGCGACATTTCCGGAATTCTCAACGGAAGCCGACATCGGGACCGCCTGCGTGGCAGACGTGGAACGGGGTCGCGCCTGTCATTGGAGTAAGTGCATTGCAAACCGCCTGGATCCGTTCACCCATCAGGAATCATCTCGGCACCCGGGACGGCTCTTGACCGGCTCGCCTCGGTCCAGCCGCATCGCCGGGAACGCCGAGGCGCAGGTGCGCCGCGTTGCCCTCATGCCTGGCGCAGCCCTTGCCCCGGTCCTGCATCTGCGCCACGGGCCGGCCGGGGTGGCGCTTTCCGGAGCCGCAACGGCCCGGCTCGGCCACCGACCCACGCCGCCGGATACCGCGCTCGGCCTGCACGGCGGCTGGGACTGGGACGGCCGCACCCTGACCGCCGAAGTCGATGCACTGGGCTATTTCAGCCTGTTCTATTGCAGCAAGGGGTCCGAGATCGCCGTCTCGCCCTCGATCCTGCAACTCCTGGCGCTTGGGGTCGATGCCGAACCGGACCCCGTTGCGCTGGCCGTCTTTCACCGCCTCGGGCATTTCCTGGCGGAGGACACGCCCTTCCGGCATATCAAGGTGCTGCCTCCCGCTGGCAGGCTGGTCTGGCGCGACGGGGTGGCAAGCGTTTCCGGCAACGTGCCCATCCCGCGCGAGGCCGGGTTGAGCCGGTCGCAGGCGGTCGAAGCCTTCATCGAGGTGCCGCGCGCCGCCATCCGCCGCTTTCTGGCCGACTGGGACGGGCCGATCGTCCTGCCCCTGTCCGGCGGCCGCGATTCGCGGCACATCCTGCTGGAGATGCTGCACCAGGGCCGCAAGCCCGACATGGCGGCAACCTTTCACCAGGGGGGCCGGATCCTCGACCGCGAGGTGCAGGCGGCGCGGGCGCTGACGGAACGGGCAGGCGTGCGCCACGGCCTGCTCGGCCATCCGCGCGGCCGGCTGCGCGATGCGCTGCGCGCGATGTTCCTGACCCAGTTCTGCGCCGACGAACATGCGCAGATGATGCCGATGCACGACTACCTGGCCGGCACGCCGGGCGTGGCGGCCCTGGACGGGATCGGCGGCGACATCCTGACCAATCCCGACGATTCGGCGGCCGATTTCTTCGACCGTGCCCGCAGGGGCGACTACGACGGCATCGCCCGTCGCCTGGTCGCAGGCCATGGCAGCGTCATCAGCCGCCCGGGTCATTCGGGCGGGGCCGGGGCGATCCATTCGCCCGGTCTCGAAGAGGCCGCCATCGCCCGCATCGCCGAGGCGATCCGCGCCTTCGACGCTGCGCCTGACCCCTACCAGGCCTTCTGGTTCTGGAACCGGACGCGGCGCGAGATCGCCTTCGTCTCGACCGCCATCCTCGGCCCCGCGGCGCGGGTCGGCTGCCCCTTCCTTTCGCCCGAGTTCGTGGAGCTGGGCCTTTCGCTGCCCTTTGCGGTCACGCGCGACCAGCGGCTGCACGACGACGCCATTGCCCGCGCCTATCCGGCCTTCGCTGACATTCCTTATGCCGAAGGGTTCCGCAACCCGCCCCTCCCACGCCTGCGCTGGGCGCGGATGGCAAACCTGCTGGACGGCCTGCGCGTGGCGGCAATGGCGCAACCGGACCGGCCGATCGGGGCGATGCGGCAGTTCTTGTCGCGAAAGCCGCTGCACCGCAAGCCCGCCGACGTCTACCGGCTGCACGACCATTTCGTCAGGAAGATGGATGAGGACGAAGCCCGAAGACTTATCGCGCTCGAGGACAGGCTTCGAGGCAAGGCGCCGAAAGGCGAAAGGGTGGTGAGCGATGTCCTTGGCGATTGAGGCCCAGCTCATCCGCATCCGCAAGCTTCTCGACCGGCGACGGGCCGCCCGGTTCCGCAAGCGGGCCATGGCGCAACCCTTTTCGCCCGGTTCGCGGTCCCGCCTGCTGCTGGTGACCCAGCCCGAGCGCTTGCCGCAAAGCCAGATCTTTCCGTTCCACCATTACGCGCCGGACTTCAGGCGGCTCTACGGGACCGAGATCCGCGAGGCGGATCTGGGCGACATGCTGGCTGGCCTGCCGATTGCCGCCCGAGGGGCAACGGTGGTCGCCTTCCAGACGCCTTTCGACGTGTCCGACGCCGATCTCGCCCGCCTGTTCGGCCGGCTGCGGGCCGACCATCCCGGTGCGCGGATCGTTTGCCTCGACTGGTTCGCGCCGACCGACCTGCGCAATGCCTTTCGGATGGACGGCATGGTGGACCTCTATGTCAAGAAGCATCTGCTGCGCGACCGCAACGCCTATGGCCGGCCGACGCTGGGCGACACGAACCTGACGGACCACTACGCCCGCAGGCTGAACCTGCCCGAGCCGGAGGTCTGCTTCCCGATTCCGCCCGGCTTCCTCGACAAGCTGGTCGTCGGCCCGTCCTTCGTCACGGCACCCACGATCCTGCCCACCCTCCTGCAACGCCCGCCTTCGTTCCGGGGGCGCGACATCGACCTGCATGCCCGGTTCGACGTGAACGGCACGCCCTGGTATGGCGCCATGCGTGCCGAGGCCGATGCGGCGGCCGCCGCTCTTTCCGGAATGACCGTGGTGCGCGGCATGGGCGTGCATATCGCGCAGTTCCTGTCCGAACTGCGCCACAGCAAGATCTGCTTCAGCCCCTTCGGCTATGGCGAGGTCTGCTGGCGCGATTTCGAGGCGGTGATCTCGGGCGCGGTAGTGCTGAAACCCGACATGAGCCATGTGGAGACCAACCCCGACATCTTTGTCCCATGGGAGACCTATGTGCCCCTGGCCTGGGATCTGTCGGACCTGTCCGACGTCCTGCGCCG
The DNA here is from genome assembly GCF_046295235.1 of Tabrizicola flagellatus. GTDB lineage: Bacteria > Pseudomonadota > Alphaproteobacteria > Rhodobacterales > Rhodobacteraceae > Tabrizicola > Tabrizicola flagellata_A. The sequence goes on along the minus strand of NZ_JBKBLV010000016.1, from coordinate 46,695 downwards.
CCTGCTGGGCGACGCGCCGCTGCGCGAACGGATCGCCTCGCAGGCCTTCGACCGGCTGCGCACCTGGGTCGCCTCGGACGGCTTTGCCCGCCAGATGGCGCCGCTCCTTGCGGCCTAGCCGGTGACCTGCACCTCGGTTCCCCAGTCGGCGCATTTGCGCATGAGCTCTGCGGGCAGGGGCTGGTCGGTGTATAGCGCGGTGATTTCCGCCAGCGAGGCCAGTCGCGCCGGGGCCGAGCGGTCCAGCTTGGAATGGTCGGCCACCAGGAACACCTTGCGCGACTGGCGGATGATCGCCTTCGACACCCGGACCTCGGCCAGGTCGAAGTCCAGCAGGTCGCCGTCGCGGTCCAGCGCCGAGGCGCCGATCACCGCGTAATCAACCTTGAACTGCTCGAAGAACTGCGTCGTCAACTCGCCCACCAGGCCCCCGTCCGTCCGCCGCAGCGCGCCGCCGGCCACCACGATCTCGCAGCCCGGATTGGCGACCAGGATGTTCGCCACGTTCATGTTGTTGGTGATGACGGTGATGTTGCGATGCGTCAGCAGCTCGCGCGCCACCGCCTCGGTCGTGGTGCCGAGGTTCAGGATCAGGCTGCAATTGTCCGGGATCGCCGCAGCGCAGGCCTTGGCGATGGCGGCCTTGGCGCCCTCGTTCATCCGCCGCCGCGCCTCGTAGCCGATGTTGGCCACCCCCGTCCGCAGCATCGCCCCGCCATGCACCCGGTCCAGATGCCCCGCATCGGCCAGATCGGCCAGGTCGCGGCGGATCGTCTGCAAGGTCACGTCGAAGCGCTGCGCCAGGTCCTCGACCATGACGCGACCCTCGGCCCGGGCCAGTTCCAGGATCTCGGTCTGCCGGAAATTCAGCGCCACTGCGTGGTCCTTCCCGCTGCGATTCCCCGCCTTCTGCCACGACGGACAGCACCTGTCAGCGATTTTCTGCAACCGTGCGATCCGTTTCGTTTGTTTGCGTTTGCAGAAAGATCACCGTGCAATCGCAGCGTTGGCGCCGGAATCTGCGCGCAGATGTTCGTTTCACATAAAAACGCGCTAAAACGAAAAAATGTCATTGACGTCGTGGTGCCATTCGGCGCAGCTATGCGACGGGGGAGGAACTCAGGTGACAGAGGCATCGGCCGGGGTCGTCAGCGACCTTTTCATCATCGGCGGCGGGATCAACGGCTGCGGCATCGCCCGCGATGCCGTCGGTCGCGGCCTTACGGTGGCGCTGGCCGAACAGGGCGACCTGGCGCAAGGCACCTCCTCGGCCTCGACCAAGCTGTTTCACGGCGGCTTGCGCTACCTCGAATATTTCGAGTTCCGCCTCGTCCGCGAGGCGCTGGAGGAACGCGAGACGCTCCTCGTCGCCATGCCGCACATCAGCTGGCCCATGCGCTTCGTCCTGCCGCTCTCGCCCGACATGCGCTTCGACAGCGACACGCCGACCTCGCGGCTCCTCGGCTGGGTCATGCCCTGGGCGCGCGGGCGGCGGCCCGACTGGCTGATCCGGCTGGGGCTTTTCCTCTATGACACGATGGGCGGGCGCAAGATCCTGCCCGCGACGCGCACGCTGGACCTGCGCAAGGATCCCGCCGGGCGGCCGCTGAAGCCGAAGTTCACCAAGGCCTTCGAATACTCCGACTGCTGGGTCGAGGATTCGCGGCTCGTCGCGCTGAACGCCCGCGACGCGGCGCAGCGCGGCGCGCGCATCCTGACCCGCACCCGCGTCACCAGCGCCGACCGCCAGGGGGATCTCTGGCAGGTCACCACCGAAGGACCCCACGGCCGCGAAATCCACCGTGCCCGCGCCCTGGTGAACGCCGGCGGACCCTGGGTCGAAGAGGTAATCCGCAACGTGGCCCGGATCAACTCGTCGGAAGGCGTGCGCCTCGTGCGCGGCTCGCACATCGTGACGAAAAGGCTTTTCGACCACGACCGCTGCTATTTCTTCCAGGGCGCGGACGGGCGGATCATCTTCGCCATTCCCTACGAACAGGACTTCACCCTGATCGGCACCACCGACAAGGACCACAAGGGCGCCCCCCGGGATGCCCATTGCACCGACGAAGAGCGCGATTATCTCCTGGCCTTCGCCTCGGAGTATTTCGACCGTCCGGTGACGCGCGAAGACGTGGTCTGGACCTATTCCGGCGTCCGGCCGCTCTACAACGACGGCGCCAAGTCGGCCACGGCGGCGACGCGCGACTATGTCCTGTCGCTCGACCAGAACGGCGCGCCGCTTCTGAATGTGTTCGGCGGCAAGATCACCACCTATCGCCGCCTGGCCGAATCCGCGCTGGCGAAACTCGCGCCCTTCTTTCCGCAGGCGAAAGCTGCATGGACGGCCCGCGTGCCCTTGCCCGGCGGCGACTTCCCTCATGACGGGGTGGCGGCGCTGACCGCGCGACTGAAGCAGAACCACCCGTTCCTGACCGACTACTGGGCTGCTCGACTGGTGCGCGCCTATGGGACCGACGCCGAACGGATCCTGGGCGGCGCCACCACAGCCGAGGCGCTGGGCCAGGACTTCGGCGCCACGCTGACCGAAGCCGAGGTGCGCTGGCTGATGAACCACGAATACGCAAGCAGCGCGGCCGACGTGGTCTGGCGGCGCTCAAAGCTGGGCCTGCGGATGACCGCCGACCAGATCGAGACTTTGGACCGCTTCATGGCGGACGCCGCCCGGGCCGCGCGCCCGGCGGCGGAATAGGGGGCTGGGAATGACGCTGGAATTGCAGGGGGTTTCACGATCGGTCGCGGGCAGGGTGCACATCCACCCCACCGACCTGACCCTGAAGAACGGCACGATGAACGTGCTTCTCGGCCCCACTCTGGCAGGCAAGACCAGCCTGATGCGGCTGATGGCGGGGCTCGACAAGCCCACCACGGGCCGCATCCTCTGGGAGGGCGCGGACGTCACCGGACAGCGCGTGCAGGATCGCAAGGTGGCGATGGTCTATCAGCAGTTCATCAACTACCCCGGTCTGACGGTTTACGAGAACATCGCCTCGCCGCTGCGCCTGATGGGGCGCCCGAAGGACGAGATCGACCGGGCGGTGCGCCAGACGGCCGAGATGCTGCGCCTGACCCCGATGCTGCAACGCAAGCCCCTGGAGCTGTCGGGCGGCCAGCAGCAGCGCTGCGCGCTGGCCCGGGCGCTCGTGAAGGGTGCGGGGCTGGTGCTTCTGGACGAGCCTCTCGCCAATCTCGACTACAAGCTGCGCGAGGAACTGCGGATCGAGATCCCACGCATCTTCGAGTCGTCGGGCGCGATCTTCGTCTATGCCACCACCGAACCGGAAGAGGCGCTTCTCCTCGGCGGCAACACCGCGACGCTCTGGGAAGGCCGCGTCACCCAGTTCGGCCCGACGCCCACGGTCTATCGGCTGCCCGAGGACGCGACGACCGCCCGCGTCTTTTCCGATCCGCCGATGAACTTCGTGACCACCCGCAAGGAGGCAGGCCGGCTGACCTTTGGCGAAAGCGCCCACGCCCCTGCCAAGGGCGAAGCCTACCATCTGCCCGACGGCACCTATCAGGCCGGGTTCCGCGCGAACCATGTCACGCTGAACCGCCATTCCGGCGATGCGGTGGAGTTCCGCTGCATCCTCGGCGCGACCGAGATCACCGGGTCGGAAACCTTCGTCCACCTGACCCACGGGCAGGACCGCTGGGTCGGGCTGGTCCATGGCGTCCATCCCCTGACCGCCGGATCGCAGACCTCGGTCTTTGTCGATCCCGCGCATGTCTATCTGTTCGACTCGACGGGCCGGCTTGCCGCGCCTGCCCCTTATGCGATGGCGGCCTGACATGTCCCGGATCACGCTTTCCAACCTGGCCCACAGCTACCTGCCGAACCCGACCTCGGACGCGGACTACGCGTTGAAGGAGATGGACCACGTCTGGGACGACGGCGGGGCCTATGCGCTGCTCGGCGCCTCGGGCTGCGGCAAGACCACGCTTCTCAACATCATCTCGGGCCTGCTGCGCCCCAGCCAGGGCCGGGTCCTGTTCGGCGACCGCGACGTGACCGACGCGCCGACCACGGAACGCAACATCGCGCAGGTGTTCCAGTTCCCGGTGGTCTACGACACGATGACCGTGCGCGACAATCTGGCCTTTCCGCTGCGCAACCGGGGCATGGATGCGGCCTATGTCGCCCGCCGGGTGGACCAGATCGCGAAGATGATCGGCATGGAGGCCGACCTGAACCGCAAGGCGCGCGGGCTGACCGCGGATGCCAAGCAGAAGATCAGCCTCGGCCGCGGCATGGTGCGCGAGGACGTGAACGCGATCCTCTTCGACGAGCCGCTCACCGTCATCGACCCCCACATGAAATGGGAACTGCGCACGCAGCTGAAATCGCTGCACCGCGAGTTCGGTCACACGATGATCTACGTCACCCACGACCAGACCGAGGCGCTGACCTTCGCCGACAAGGTGGTGGTGATGCACGACGGTCGGGTGGTGCAGATGGGCACGCCGGAAGAGCTGTTCGAGACCCCGGCCCATACCTTCGTCGGCTATTTCATCGGCTCGCCGGGGATGAACCTCCTCGACGCCGAGATCGCAGGATCCGAGGCGCGCCTGCAAGGCGTCTCGGTGCCGCTGGGTGCGGCCTACGGGCCAACAACTGGCCGCACCCAGATCGGCATCCGCCCGGACTATGTCGCCATTTCGGACGAAGGGCTGCCGGTCACCGTGAAACGGGTCGAGGACGTGGGCCGCCATCGCATCGTCCGGGCAGAATTCCAGGGCCAGCCGCTGAACGCGATCCTGCCCGAGGGGATGACCGTTCCGCCCGACCCCCGCGTCGCGTTCGCGCCGGCCAAGATCAACGTCTACGCCAACGACTGGCGCGTTTCTCCGATGGGGGCCTGACCGATGGAAAAGACCCAGAACAACAAGGCCTGGTTCCTGGTCCTGCCGGTCCTCGCGCTGGTGGCCTTCTCGGCCGTCCTGCCGCTGATGACGGTGGTCAACTACGCCTTCAATGACACCTTCGGGAACAACCAGTTCTTCTGGACCGGGATCGAATGGTTCGACGACATGATCCATTCCGACCGCCTGCGCGCGGCCCTTGGCCGGCAGGTGATGTTCTCGCTCATCATCCTGGCCATAGAGGTGCCGCTGGGCATCTTCATCGCGCTGAACATGCCGAAAAAGGGCTTCTGGGCCTCGTTCTGCCTGGTCCTGATGGCGCTGCCGCTCCTGATCCCGTTCAACGTCGTGGGTACGATCTGGCAGATCTTCGGCCGGGTTGACATCGGCCTTCTCGGGCACACCCTGGCGGCGATGGGCATCGACTACAACTACACCAACGACCCGATCGACGCCTGGATCACCGTCATCGTCATGGATGTCTGGCACTGGACCTCGCTGGTGGCGCTCCTGTGCTATGCGGGCCTCCAGTCGATCCCGCAGGCCTATTATCAGGCCGCCAAGATCGACCAGGCGACCCGCTGGTCCGTCTTTCGCTACATCGAACTGCCGAAGATGAAGGGCGTCCTTCTCATCGCCGTCCTCCTCCGCTTCATGGACAGCTTCATGATCTATACCGAGCCCTTCGTCGTCACCGGCGGCGGCCCCGGCAACTCCACCACCTTCCTGTCGATCGACCTGGCCAAGATGGCCACCGGCCAGTTCGACCTCGGCCCCGCCGCCGCCTTCTCGATCATGTACTTCCTGGTCATCCTGTTGATCTCATGGGTCTTCTACACCGTGATGACCAACCTCGACCGCGAGGAGAACCGCTGATGCGCTTCCGTGCCAACGCCGTCGTGATGACGATCTACCTCTTGTTCCTGCTGATCCCGATCTACTGGCTGATCGGCATGAGCCTGAAGACCAACACCGAGATCACCTCGTCCTTCACGCTGTTCCCGCAGAACCTCACTTTCCGCAACTACATGGTCATCCTGACCGACCCGTCCTGGTACATGGGCTATGTCAACTCGATGATCTACGTCACGATGAACGTGGTCATCACCATCACCGTGGCGCTTCCTGCCGCCTATGCCTTCAGCCGCTACAGTTTCATGGGCGACAAGCACCTGTTCTTCTGGCTTCTGACCAACCGCATGGCCCCCCCGGCCGTCTTCGCGCTGCCCTTCTTCCAGCTCTACTCGGCGATGAACCTGATCGACACCCACATCGCCGTGGCGCTGGCGCATTGCCTGTTCAACGTGCCGCTGGCCGTCTGGATCCTCGAAGGCTTCATGCGCGGAGTGCCCAAGGAAATCGACGAGACCGCTTATATCGACGGCTATTCCTTCCCGACCTTCTTCGTGAAGATCTTCATGCCGCTCATCGCCAGCGGGATCGGGGTCGCCGCCTTCTTCTGCTTCATGTTCTCCTGGGTCGAGCTTCTCCTCTCCCGCACGCTGACCACCACGGCCGCCAAACCCATCGCCGCGACCATGACCCGCACCGTCTCGGCAAGCGGGATGGACTGGGGGGTGCTCGCCGCCGCCGGGGTCCTGACCATCGTGCCGGGCGCGCTCGTGATCTACTTCGTCCGCAACTACATCGCCAAGGGCTTCGCCCTGGGGAGGGTGTGACCATGACCTCTGCCCGCTGGACCACGATCTACCTCGTCGCCGCCGCGATCATGCTTGCCATCCTCGCCATGCTCTACGCCGCCGTGCCGGTGAAGGATGGCGTCAAGGACTGGACCGGCCAGCTGATCCCCGGCTTCTGGATGGCCTGGACCTTCCCCGTCGCGCTGTTCTTCTGGTGCATCGCCGCACTTCTCATCCTGATGACGCTGCTCGCCATCCGTTTCCCGGAAACGCCCCGGGTAGGCATCCTGCGGATCGAGACAACACGCGGCGACCGGCTGTTCATCACCCTTCTGGGCTCGGCCTTCATCCACCTGGCCTGGCTCTACTTCGCGGGCCCCGACGCACTCTGGGGCGCGCTTCTCCTCTCCCTCGCCTATGCCGCCGCGGTTTTCCGCTGGGTCTAGGCGAGGGGCACTGACGACCCCGGATCGGGCGACCGGACCGGGCAAAACCAAGGCAAACGTCTCAAATCTGGGAGGATTCACATGAGACTTCGCACAACCGCAACCGCCATGGCCCTTGCGCTCATGGCCATGCAGGGCCCCGCCTGGGCCGACATGGAGGCGGCGAAAGCCTTCCTCGATGCCGAGATCGGCGATCTGTCGGTGCTGAGCCGCGCCGAGCAGGAAGCCGAGATGCAGTGGTTCATCGACGCCGCCAAGCCCTATGCGGGCATGGAGATCAAGGTGGTCTCGGAAACCATCACCACCCACGAATACGAATCCAAGGTGCTGGCCCCGGCCTTCACCGCGATCACCGGGATCAAGGTCACCCATGACCTGATCGGCGAAGGCGACGTGGTGGAAAAGCTGCAGACGCAGATGCAGTCGGGCGAGAACATCTATGACGCCTACATCAACGACTCGGATCTGATCGGCACCCACTGGCGCTATCAGCTGGCCCGCAACCTGACCGACTGGATGGCGGGCGAAGGCGCTGCGGTGACGAACCCCGGTCTCGACCTGAACGACTTCATCGGGCTGAAGTTCACCACCGGCCCGGATGGCAAGGTCTACCAGCTGCCCGACCAGCAGTTCGCCAACCTCTACTGGTTCCGCTACGACTGGTTCACCGACCCCAAGACCATGGAGGACTTCAAGGCCAAGTATGGCTATGACCTCGGCGTTCCGGTCAACTGGTCGGCCTACGAGGACATCGCCGAATTCTTCACCGGCCGCGACATGTCCTACATCGGCGGTCCGGCGACCGGCGTCTATGGCAACATGGACTACGGCAAGAAGGACCCCTCGCTCGGCTGGCGCTACACCGACGCCTGGATGTCGATGGCCGGCATGGGCGATGTGGGCGAGCCGAACGGCCTGCCGGTCGACGAATGGGGCATCCGCGTGGACGAGAACTCGCGTCCCGTCGGCTCCTGCGTGGCGCGCGGTGGTGCGACGAACGACGCAGCCGCGGTCTATGCCGTGACCAAGGCGATCGAGTGGCTGCAGAAGTACTCGCCGCCGGAAGCGCAGGGCATGACCTTCGGCGAGGCGGGTCCCGTCCCGGCGCAGGGCTCCATCGCCCAGCAGATGTTCTGGTACACCGCCTTCACCGCCGACATGGTCAAGCCCGGCCTGCCGGTGATGAACGAGGACGGCACGCCCAAGTGGCGCATGGCCCCCTCGCCGCATGGCGTCTACTGGAAAGAGGGGATGAAGATCGGCTATCAGGATGCCGGGTCCTGGACCCTGCTCAAGTCCACCCCGGTGGACCGTGCCCAGGCCGCCTGGCTCTATGCCCAGTTCGTCACCTCGAAGACCGTGGACCTGAAGAAGTCCGACGTCGGCCTGACCTTCATCCGCGAGTCGACGATCAACAGCCAGCACTTCACCGACCGCGCACCCAAGCTGGGCGGCCTGATCGAGTTCTACCGCTCGCCGGCCCGCGTCCAGTGGTCGCCGACCGGGACGAACGTGCCGGACTATCCGAAGCTCGCGCAGCTGTGGTGGCAGAACATCGGCGACGCCATGTCGGGGGCCAAGACCCCGCAGGAGGCGCTCGATGCCCTCTGCGCCGAGCAGGAGAAGGTGCTGGAGCGGCTTGAGCGCGCCGGCGTCCAGGGCGACATCGGTCCCAAGCTGAACGAGCCGCAGGATCCGCAGGTCTGGCTTGACGCGCCGGGCGCCCCGGTCGCCAAGCTCGAGAACGAGGAGGAGGAGCCCAAGACCGTCAGCTACGACGAGCTGATCAAGTCCTGGCAGTAAGCTGAAACGGTCCCGGGCGGCGCGCAACTGTTCCGCCCGGGCCCGATTTCTTAGAAGAAATCGGATCGGAGCCTTCAAAGGCTCCGGTCCGGAGTTTTCAGAAACTCCGGGTCGCGCGATGGGGTTTCCGGCACGGATCCAAACCTTGAGATTTCCCTAACGCCCGCGACCAAGCCATTGTAATCCTTTCTACTACAGCGATTGTCCACCGTGGACACATCTTCCGGCAGGCCACAGACATGACCCATATCCTCGCCATCGACCAGGGCACCACCTCTTCCCGCGCGATCCTGTTCGACGCCTCGCAGAGGCCGGTCGCCCAGGCCCAGGAAGAATTTCCCCAGCACTACCCCCGCCCCGGCTGGGTGGAACACGACCCCGCCGATCTCTGGTCCACCGTCGCGGCCACCGCGCGGGCCGCGATCGAGAAGGCCGGGATCAAGGCCGGTGACATCGCCGCCATCGGCATCACCAACCAGCGCGAGACGACGCTGATCTGGGACCGCAAGACCGGCCAGCCGATCCACCCCGCCATCGTCTGGCAGGACCGGCGCACGGCGGACACCTGCGCCGCCCTGAAGGATCAGGGCCACGAGGCGATGATCACCGCCAGGACCGGCCTCCTCCTCGACCCCTATTTCTCGGGGACCAAGGTCAAGTGGCTGCTCGACCACGTCGAGGGCGCCCGCGACCGGGCGAAACGCGGCGAGCTGGCCTTCGGCACCGTGGACACCTGGCTGATCTGGAACCTGACTGGCGGGAAGGTCCATGCCACCGACGCCACCAACGCCTCGCGCACCCTTCTCTACAACATCGCCGAGGGGGCCTGGGACGAGGATATCTGCCGCCTCCTCGACGTGCCGATGTCGCTACTCCCCGAGGTGAGGGACTGCGCCGCCCCCTTCGGCCTGACCCGCCCCGACCTCTTCGGCCGCGAGATCCCGATCCTGGGCGTCGCGGGCGACCAGCAGGCCGCGACCGTGGGCCAGGCCTGCTTTGCCCCCGGCATGATGAAATCGACCTACGGCACCGGCTGCTTCGCGCTTCTGAACACCGGCGCCGACAGGGTGCCCTCGAAGAACCGGCTGCTGACCACCATCGCCTACCAGCTGAAGGGCCAGCCCACCTACGCCCTCGAAGGCTCGATCTTCATCGCGGGCGCCGTGGTCCAGTGGCTCCGCGACGGGCTGAAGATCATCCGCGAGGCGAAGGAGACTCAGCCCCTTGCCGAAGCCGCCGAAGAGGCGCAGGGCGTGATCCTCGTCCCCGCCTTCACCGGTCTCGGCGCGCCCTACTGGCGGCCCGACTGCCGGGGCGCGGTCTTCGGGCTGACGCGCAATTCCGGCCCCGCCGAGTTCGCCCGCGCGGCTCTGGAAAGCGTGGGCTACCAGACCCGCGACCTTCTGGAGGCGATGCGGGCCGACTGGGGCACGGAGGCGCAGGGCGTCCTGCGGGTGGACGGGGGCATGACCGCCAGCGACTGGACGATGCAGTTCCTGGCTGACATCCTCGGCGCCCCGGTGGACCGGCCCAGGGTCACCGAGACGACGGCCCTTGGCGCCGCCTACCTGGCTGCGATGCAGGCGGGCGTGGCCGGCGGGCCCGATGAATTCGCGAAGTCCTGGGCGCTCGACCGCCGGTTCTCGCCACAGATGGACGCCGCCACCCGCGACGCGAAATACGCGCGCTGGCGCAAGGCCATCACCGCCACGATGAGCCTATGACGGCTCCGCGCGCCGAGGAATTTTCGGCGAAAATTCTTGGGTTGCCAACGGCCTTCGCCATCACCCAGCCCGGCCGCATCCTCTTTGGCCGCGGCGAGGCGGCGAAGGCCCCGGGCCTTATCCGCGCCTTCGGGGCCCGGGTGCTTGTCGTCCACGGCGCAAACCCCGCCCGCGCCGCCTGGCTGATCGCGGCGCTGGGGCCGGAGACCCTGGCCCTGCCCTGCGCGGGCGAACCCTCCCTCGCTGACTTGGAGTCCGCCCTGGCCACCGCCCGCGCGCACCGCCCCGACTGCGTGGTGGCCGTCGGCGGCGGGGCGGCGCTGGACCTGGGCAAAGCGCTGGCGGCGCTGATCCCGGCGCCCTCCGGGCCGCTGGATCACCTGGAAGTCGTGGGCAAGGGCCGGCCGCTGACGGCCGATCCACTGCCCTTCGTCGCGATCCCGACCACGGCGGGGACGGGGGCTGAGGTGACGAAGAATGCGGTCATCGCGGTCGAGGGTCGCAAGGTTTCCTTGCGCGACGACCGGATGGTGGCGTGGCTGGCCATCGTCGATCCGGCGCTGACAGACGGTTGCCCGCGGGAGGTGACGCTGGCCTCGGGCCTCGATGCGGTAACGCAGGTGATCGAGCCCTATGTCTCGGTCAAGGCGACGCCCTACACCGACGCGCTTGCGCGGCCCGCGATCGGACCCGGGCTCGCGGCGCTGATCCGGCTGATGCAGGACGAGGACGTAGCGGCGCGCGACCGGATGGCCTGGACCAGCCTCTGCGGCGGGCTGGCGCTGGCCAACGCGGGGCTCGGGGCGGTGCACGGCTTCGCGGGGGTGATTGGCGGCATGACCGGCGCAGCGCATGGCGCGATCTGCGGCGCGCTATTGGGGCCGGTGCTTGCCGTGAACCGGGCGGCGGCGGGCGGCCAGGCGCGCGCCCGCCTGGACGAGGTCTGTTCGGTTCTGGCCGAGGTGCTGGGGTCGAGTGAGGCCGAGGCTCCGGCCGCGTTGCAGGCCTGGGCCTGGGCCGAGGGGCTGCCGGGTCTCGCCGCGCTCGGGGTCGCAGACGAGGACCACGCCGGGATTGCCGCCGCCGCGATGTCGGCCTCGTCGATGAAGGGCAATCCGGTCGCCCTGACCGAGGCGCAATTGCGCGATATCCTGGCAGCGGCCTGAGCGGGATCGCCTCGGCATCCGCTGCGTGCGGCCTTGACGCCGATCAATGCGCCGGCAGCGAAAGCCAGCCAGACAGGATCCGATGCGCGAACGGCAGGAGGTTGCAGCCATGCGCCTGATGATGATCCTGTTCTCGATGATCGGCACCGCCCTTGCCGGGTCTGGGGTAATCCTGGTCCTGACCCTGGGCTATGGCACGCTCTGGCCGATCGTCGGGGCGGCAGCGGCCGGGGCGGCCCTGGCCCTGCCGGTAAGCTGGCTGGTCGCCCGGCAGATCGAGGGCTAGGCCTCCAGAAAGACCCGGACGGTTTCCTCGAACTCGCGTGGCTTTTCGGCATGCAGCCAGTGGCCCGCGCCGGGGATCTTCGCGAAGCGTGCCTTCGGGAACAGGGCGCGGATCGTCTCGCGGTGTTCGGGCAGGACATAGCGGCTTTCGGCGCCGGTCAGGAACAGGGCGGGGTGGTCGAACACGCCCAGGGTTCCCGGCCAGCCGACGATCTTCGGCATCTCGGCTTCCAGCACCGGCAGGTTCAGCCGCCAGCGCGGCGGGCGCTGGCGCAGATCGAGCGATTGCAGGAAGAAGGCGCGCAGGGCGGGGTCGTCGATCCGGGCCGACAGCGCCGCGTCCGCCTCGGCCCGCGTGGTGATCCGCGACAGGTCGATCTCGGCCATGGCGCGGGCGTTGCGGGTCTGGTCGTGGGCATAGGCCACCGGCGCGATGTCGGCGACGACCAGGCGGCGGATCAGCTCGGGGCGGGTCAGCGCGAGTTGCATCGCGGCCTTCCCTCCCATCGAATGGCCCAAGAGGTCCACCGGCTGCGGCCCTAGGCTCTCGATCACCTCGGCCAGGTCGGCGGCCATCTCGGGATAGCTCTGGGTCGGAAAGCGCGGGCTCTCGCCATGGTTGCGCATGTCCACTGCCACCACCTCGCGCCGGTCGGCCAGGCGGCGGGCGATGACGCCCCAGTTCCGGCCCGAGCCGTATAGCCCGTGCGCGATGACCAGGGTCGGGGCCTCGGGGGCCGTTGCGGCGGGGTGGCGAATCGTGGCGAGCATGGGTTTTCCATAGCGATTTCGAGAGCTTCAGGCCAGCGAACCCGACGCAGGGCGGTTGATCGTCCCGGCAAACGACACTAGGTTCTGCGGGGGCGGTGGAGGGTGGCAAGATGAGTGCGGTGACGATCCAGCAGATGGCGGATCGGGTGGCGCAGCTTCTGGAAGAGAGGCTGGGACTGGGCGGCAAGGGACTCGCCGCCAAGCTGAAGCGGGCCGGTCGCCTCTTGCCGCGCAAGGTGCGCGATGCGGGCAGGCTGCTGGCCGGCGCGGCCCAGAAGGCGCAGAACCCCAAGCTTCTGGGGCAGATCGACATGGGCGAGGTGACCGAGGCCTACGATGTCTGCCTGAAGCATCTGATCGCGATCGACCCGGTGAGCCGCCGGCGCGACCTGTTCGCGGGCATTGTCGGCTCGGTCGGCTTCGGGGTGCTGGTGCTGGCCGTGGCCATCTTCGGCTTCCTCGCCTGGCGGGGCTATTTCTGAGACCCTGTCCACGGTGGACAGGGACGGAGTGGTTTCCAGAACAAGGGCCTGGTTTTCAGCCTTTACGATTTCGCAAGAATTTCCCCGGATGGGCCCGGGTCCAGTGCCCGGGCATGCAGCGCCCGGCGGGTGACCAGCGTCACCGTGACGAAGGCGACGTACACCAGCAGATACCACGAGCCGAGCTTGGCGAAGCTGACCATTTCGCCCTGGATCTGGCCCGAGTAGATCCAGGTGCCGGTCGCGGTGCCCACGTTCTCGGCCACCCAGAGCGCCAGCGCCGACAGGAAGGCGGCGACAGGCAAGGGCATCCACCAGTGCCGGTCGTGGATGCGGAACCAGATCCGCGTGCGGCCGTAAAGCGCCACGGTGGCCACGAACAGCGCCGGGCGGATGTCGGGCAGGATATGGTGGGCGAAGAAGTTGACATAGATCGCGGCGGCCAGGAGGACGGTCAGCGGAAAGCGCGGGTAGGGCGCGAAGGCCATGTCGAAGACGCGGATCACGCGCGCCATGTAGCTGCCGACCGCGGCATACATGAAGCCCGAGAAGAGGGGCACGCCCATCAGCTTGAAGATCCCCGGCTCGGGATAGGCCCAGGAGCCGGCGCCGACCTTGAACCACTCCATCGCCGTGCCGGTGAGGTGGAAGAGGAGGATCACGCGGGCTTCCTCCCAGGTTTCGAGTTTGGTCCAGAGGAAGATGACTTGCATCGCGATGGCGATGAGGAAGAGGGCGTCGTAGCGGTGAAGGGGCCAGTCGGGCTGCCAGATGGCCTTGGTGCCGAGGATCGCCAGAAGCAGGAGGGCGCCGAAGAGACAGGCCCAGCCCTGTTTCAGGACGAACATCACGAGTTCGGCCACCGCGAAGGGCAGCCGGGCCCGGGCCCAGTCGCCCATGCGGTGTTCGAGCGTGCGGGTGTCGCGGTCAGTCATGCGGATCCTTCGGCAGGGGGCTGGAGGATGTCACCCCGGAACGGCGCTCGGGTCAAGGCAGGGTTCGTCCCGCGCGCCGGGCTTGGAAACGGGCTGCTGATGTGCTGGCATGGTCGCGTTGGCAGCGGCGAGGCGCGATGTCGGACGATGACCTGAAGGCGCAGCAGGACGAGGTCAGCCGGCTGATCGGTCGCTGCCTACTGCGTTTGCAGCAGTACGAAGGCCAGCTGAAGGCCATCCTCGCGCATCACGACCTGTCGGCCGGGCCTGAGGGGCTCGAGGCCGTGCTCGCGGACTGCGGCGCGGGGCTGTCGCGCCAGACGCTTGGGAAGTTGATCGAGAAACTCTCAGGCTCTGTCCTTGTCGCCGGCGAGCCGGGCGAGGTGGTGGACAGGGACGGCCCCGACGCGACGGAAGGTGCCCCCACGGTCTGGGTCACCCTGCGGCTGGGTCTGACCGAGGAGGAGCAAATCCGAACGGAAGCGGACCTGCGCGATCTGCTGGGGCTTCGCAACGATCTGGTCCATCACTTCATGGCGCGGCATGATCTGTGGTCTGTAGACGGGTGCCGGGTTGCGCAGGCAGAGCTTGCCGTAAGTTGCGACCGGATCGGTCGGCATCTCGAAAGGCTTCGAGAATGGGCTGCGGACATGGATCGGGCGCGGCAAGAGGCGGTGGAACATCTCCGGTCCGATACATTCCAGAACCTGGCAATCCACGGGATCCTGCCGGACGGGACGGTGGACTGGCCCGCGAGCAGCCTTGTCAGCGGTTTCCGAGAGGCTGCGCAGGCCCTGGCCGGGGCCGGGGAAAGCTGGGTTTCCGTGGCAGAAGCGGGGAAATGGCTTGTCCAGAAGTACCCGGACCAGACCCCGGAGCGGTTCGGCTGCAGGACGTGGCAGCATGCCTTGCAGGAGTCTCGCCTGTTCGACCTGCGTCATCGAGCCACGGCCGATGGCTGCGTTCTCTGCTTCCGGGCGAGACGGACCTCGTCCGGCGACAGGACAGCAGAACAGACCTGGCGACTCGGAGATGGCGGGGCCGTGCCCAGCAGGACGTAGCGGAGCGGGTGGGCGGATTGCCCACCCTACCGGGCGTTCGCCCTCACAGCTCCGGGTAGATCGGGAAGCGCTGGCAGAGGGCTTCGACCTCGGCCTTCACCTTGGCCTCGACCGCGCCATTGCCGTCCTCGCCATTGGCGGCGAGGCCGTCGACGACCTCGATGATCCATCGGGCGATCTGGCGGAATTCGGGTTCACCGAAGCCGCGCGTCGTTCCTGCGGGCGTGCCGAGGCGGACGCCGGAGGTGATTGTCGGCTTTTCGGTGTCGAAGGGGATGCCGTTCTTGTTGCAGGTGATATGCGCGCGGCCGAGCGCCTTTTCGGTGGCGTTGCCCTTGACGCCCTTGGGGCGCAGGTCAACCAGCATGAGATGCGTGTCGGTGCCGCCGGTGACGATGTCGAGTCCGCCCTTCATCAGCTCGTCCGCGAGCGCCTGGGCGTTCTTGATGACCTGAGCCTGGTAATCCTTGAAGCCGGGGCGCAGCGCCTCGCCGAAGGCCACGGCCTTGGCGGCGATGACATGCATCAGCGGGCCGCCCTGGATGCCGGGGAAGATCGCCGAGTTGACTTTCTTCGCGATCTCCTCGTCGTTCGTCAGGATCATGCCGCCGCGCGGGCCGCGCAGCGTCTTGTGCGTCGTGGTGGTCGCCACATGGGCATGCGGGAAGGGGCTGGGGTAGAGGCCCGCGGCCACGAGGCCCGCGAAATGCGCCATGTCCACCAGCAGGTAGGCGCCCACGCTGTCGGCGATCTCGCGCATCCGCTTGAAGTCGATGATGCGGGGGATGGCCGAGCCGCCGGCGATGATGAGCTTGGGCTTGTGCTCGGTCGCGAGTTCCTGGACCTGGTCGTAGTTCAGCGTCAGGTCCTGCTTGCGCACGCCATACTGCACGGCGTGGAACCACTTGCCGGACTGGTTCGGCGCCGCGCCATGGGTCAGGTGGCCGCCCGCATCCAGCGACATGCCGAGGATGGTGTCGCCGGGTTTCAGCAGCGCCTGGAACACGCCCTGGTTGGCCTGGGAACCCGAGTTCGGCTGGACGTTTGCGAAGCCGCAGCCGAACAGCTTGCAGGCGCGCTCGATCGCCAGGTTCTCGGCGATGTCCACATACTGGCAGCCGCCGTAATAGCGCTTGCCGGGATAGCCCTCGGCATACTTGTTGGTCATCACCGAGCCCTGCGCCTCCATCACGGCGCGGGAGACGATGTTTTCCGAGGCGATCAGCTCGATCTCGTGGCGCTGGCGGCCGAGCTCCTGGGTGATCGCGCCGAACAGTTCCGGATCGCGGGAGGACAGGGGTTCGGTGAAGAAGCCGGTATCGCGGTGGGGGGCGTTCATCGTCAGGTCCTCCGGGCGTGGGTGTGCGGCGGTATTTAGACCAAGCGGATGCGACGGGAAAGGCAAGAAAGCGACAGGTCCGGCACCGGCCGCGAAATATTCTTGCCGCAGGTGACGGACGCGGCGGCGCCCTCGCCCCACAGCGGCAACTGTCGCCGGCTTGCGGCGGGATGCGTCCATGGTCAGAGTGCGACGTGAAAGACATTGTGCCGGGAAGGAGGCAAGTCTGTGACGGGGATGGTCGTCCGTGCGTCCTTGCTGGCGCTTGTGCTGTCGGGGTCTGCTGCCCGTGCCGACGATTGGCAGGCTTGTCATGCCGGCGACCAGGATGCCTGCCTCGCCGGTTCGCGTGCGGCGCAGGCGGCCGGCGACGATGCGCTGCTGCTGAAGTTCATCCGCAAGGGGTGCGACCTGGGCAATGTCATCTCCTGTTCGGATCTCGGGATGAGCTATCTGGTCGGTCTCGGCCAGGCGGCCGATCCGGATCGGGCGATCCCGCTGCTGCGGGACGGGTGCGACAAGGGCTATGGCCGGGCCTGCGGCAACCTTGGTTGGGCCTACTACACCGGCACCGGGCTTGACCGGGATCCTGCGCAGGCCGCGCGTCATTACCGGCTGGGCTGCGACGGGGGCAGCGGTCCCGCCTGTCGCAACCTGGGCCTGATGTATCAGGCGGGGGACGGCGTGCCACAGGATGGCGCCCAGGCAACCCGATTGTTCGACCGCGCCTGTGACCTGGGTGTGGACAGCCTCTGCTGAACGGGCAGCCGGCCAGGGCCGGAGGAACAGGCGGGCGTCGGGCTGGATGCGGGGACAGGGGTTGAGTTCGCTGCGTGTCCCGGACAAGACTTGGCAGCCGGTCGGGAGGGGCTCAAGTGCGCATCAGATTCACGGCGAGCAAGGCAGAGGCGGCGGTCACCGCGCTTGCGGCGCTGACGGCGCGCTACGGCCAGGCCGACGCGCGGTCGGCCGAGGTGATCGTGGCGCTGGGCGGCGATGGGTTCATGTTGCAGACCCTGCACGCGGCGCATGGGCGGCGGTTGCCGGTCTATGGCATGAACTGCGGCACGATCGGCTTCCTGATGAACGCCTATGCCGAGGACGGGCTGATCGAGCGGCTGCGGGCGGCTGAGGAGACGGTGATCAACCCTCTGGCGATGCGGGCGCAGAATGCGAAGGGCCGCGTGACCGAGGCGCTGGCGATCAACGAGGTCTCGCTTCTGCGCCAGGGTCCGCAGGCGGCAAAGCTGCGGGTTTCCATCGACGGGCGGGTGCGGATGGACGAACTGGTCTGCGACGGGGCGCTGGTGGCGACCCCGGCGGGATCCACCGCCTACAACTACTCGGCGCATGGGCCGATCCTGCCCATCGGGTCGGACGTGCTGGCGCTGACCGCGATGTCGGCCTTCCGACCGCGGCGCTGGCGGGGGGCGCTGTTGCCCCGGACCGCCCTGGTGCGGTTTGACGTGATCGAGGCGGAGAAGCGCCCGGTCATGGCCGATGCCGATAGCCGGTCCTCTGTCCGCGATGTCGTCAGCGTCGAGGTGCGCTCGGAGGACAGCGTGCGCCACCGGCTCTTGTTCGACCCCGGTCACGGGCTCGAGGAACGGCTGATCGGCGAACAGTTCGTCTGAACGCCTGCGTCGCGCCGACCCGGATTGGCCGGTGCGGAGCGCAGTCGGGCCTGACCGCTCGGCTTTGCAGAAAATCCTGTCCACTTGCCGCGTTTCCGCCCTGATCGGATCACCCGGCATTAGGACTTCGACCGGCATCCTCACCCTTGGGTACATGGGTGTGTTCGGGGCCGGAAGTGATCAACTTTCTGGTGGTGGAGACGTTCACGGCGGCGCCGCTGAACGTGATCTCCGGAATCTGCGATCTGGAGCTTGTGGTGCAGGGCGGCAAGACGCTGCTTTACACCGCGACCCGGGCTGGCGGCGGCGTCCTCGCGCTGGAAGTCGGGGCGTCGATGACGCTGCTCGACCAGGAAAACATCGCCCCCGGGACAGCCCTGCCGGCCCCGGCAACGATCGAGACCGTGGTCATCAACGGCACCACCCACCTGATCGTGACCGGGGCGAACCAGGCCGGGGTCAACGCCTTCGGCATCTCAGGGACCGGCGCGCTGAACAGCCCGATCCAGCTGCCGGGCAGCCTCTCGGGCGCGATCTCGGCGCAATGCGTGGTGCAGGTCGGCGGGGCGACCTATTTCTACGCCGCGCGGATGGGCGACAGCACGATCCACACCTATTCGGTGGCCGCCAACGGCACGATGACCCTGGTCGGATCGAAGATCCTGGACGGACCCCACACCGGCATCGACATCGGCGACATGATCCCGGTCACCGTGGCCGGGCAACGCTTTCTGGTCAGCCTCTCGCTGGAGGCCGACGTAGTGCGCGCCTTCCCGATCGCCGCCAACGGAACGCTGGGCAATCCGACCGTGATCGGCGCGCCGCAGGGGCTGGGGATCGCCGATCCCTCGGCGGTCAGGATGGTCGAGATGGCGGGGACCAGCTATCTGCTCGTCGCCTCGCCCAATTCGTCGTCGATCAGCGTCATCGCCCTGACCGCCGACGGGGCGATCACCGTCACCGACCATGTGATCGACACGCTGGACACCCGGTTCCAGTCGGTGCTGACGCTGGCCACCGCCCAGGTCGGCGACCGGGTCTTCGTCATCGCCGGCGGCGGCGACGACGGGCTGACGGTGATGACGCTGATGCCGGACGGCCGGCTGGTCAACTGCGGTCAGCTGCTCAGCGGGCAGGGCCTGCCGTTCGAGAACATCACCGCCATGACCGCGCGGGTGGTGAACGGGGTGATCGAGATCTTCATCGCCACCGAGGGCGCCGGGATCACCCGGTTGCAGATCGACCCCGGCACGCTGGCGCCGATCCAGACCGGCGGGGCTTCGGACGACACGCTCACGGGCGCGGCCGGGTCGGACATGGTCATCGGCGGCGACGGGGCCGAGGTGATCCAGGGCGATCAGGGCAACGACATCCTGGCCGATGGCGGCGGCTGCGACACGCTTTATGGCGGGGCGGGGGCCGACATCTTCGTCCTCGCGGCCGATGCCGCGCATGACGTGATCGCGGACTTCCAGTTCGGCATCGACCGGATCGACCTGTCGGCCTGGGGCCGGATCCATTCGCTGGCCGCGCTGACGATCACCGCCACCGCCACGGGCGCGCTGATCTCCTACGGGGACGAAACGCTGGAGCTGATCTCGTCGAACGGCCTGCCGCTGATGCCGGGCAATTTCCAGCTGCGCGATTTCATCGGCCTCTGGCACGCGCTGCCGACGCCGCCCGACCCCGAGAACATGCTCTATGGCACCAACCAGATCGACTTCATCACCGGAACGGCCGGCGATGACATGTTCCTGGTCTCGACCGGGGCGGACACGATCAACGGCGGCGCGGGGTTCGACACCATCGTCCTCACCGGGGCCACGGCCGGGGTCCGGGTCAACCTCGATGTGCTGAGCCAGAACACGCAACTGGCGGCCGGGCAGATCTACATCTCGATCGAGGGGATCACCGGATCCCACTTCTCCGACACATTGACCGGCAATGCGGTCGACAACCGGATCGACGGGCTGGACGGAAACGACCGGCTGAGCGCCGGCGCCGGCGCCGACAGCCTGTTCGGCGGCAACGGCAACGACACCATGCTGGGCGGGCTCGGGGCCGACATTCTGGACGGCGGCGCCGGCCGTGACCGGGCCAGCTACCGCGAGGCAACGACCGCCGTGCTTGCTGATCTGGCCAATCCGGGCCTGAACACCGGCGAGGCGGCGGGCGACAGCTATGTCTCGATCGAGGACATGGAAGGCGGCGCCGGCGCGGACACGCTTCTCGGCGACGCGCAGGCCAACGCCCTGCACGGCGTGGACGGCCACGACCGGCTCGAGGGGCGCAGCGGCAATGACAGCCTCTATGGCGGCGACGGCAACGACACGCTGATCGGCGGCGAGGGCGCGGACCGGCTGGAGGGCGGCAACGGCATCGACATCGTCAGCTACGAGACGGCCACCGCTGCGGTCCGGATCGACCTGGTCACGTCCAGCCAGAACCAGGGCGAGGCGCTGGGCGATGTGTTCCTCACCATCGAAGGGTTCATCCTGACCGCCTTCGCCGACAGCTTCTCGGGCTCGGCTGCGGCAGAGACTGTCCAGGGCGGAGCCGGCAACGACACTCTTTCTGGCCTTGGCGGGGCCGACATGCTGTCCGGCGGGGCGGGCAATGACCTGCTTTATGGCGGGGACGGCGACGACACGCTGATCGGCGGCGCGGGGGCGGACCGGCTGGAGGGCGGGGCGGGAGTGGACCTGGCCAGCTATGCCGGGGCCGCGGCGGGCGTGCTGGCCGACCTGACGACCCCGGGCCTGAACACGGGCGAGGCGCAGGGCGATATCTATGTGGTGGTCGAGGATCTGGAGGGCACCTCCTTCAACGACACGCTTGCCGGGGACGGGGCCGCGAACCGGCTCTATGGCGGGATGGGCAACGACAGCCTGTCAGGGCGTGCCGGAAACGACATGCTGTTCGGTAGCGAAGGCAACGACATCCTGCTGGGCGGAGCCGGGTCCGATATCCTTTATGGCGGCGCGGGGTTCGACATCGCCTCCTATGCCGACAGCACCACCGCCCTGCGGGTCGATCTGGAAACCCCGTCCCTGTCCACCGGCCTTGCGCAGGGCGACCTGTTTTCCGACATCGAGGGCCTGACCGGCGGCAGTGGCGCCGACACGCTGCAAGGCGACGGGCAGGCGAACCTGCTGACGGGCGGGCTCGGCAGCGACATCCTGGAAGGCCGGCTGGGCAATGATACGCTTTACGGCGAGGACGGGCTCGACAGTCTTTACGGCGGCGATGGCGACGACCTGCTGGATGGCGGGGTCGGCAACGACCGGCTGGAGGGCGGCAGCGGAAACGACCGGCTGCTTGGCGGTGACGGCAACGATCTTCTCTATGGCGGCGATGCCGAGGATGTGCTGGAGGGCAGGCTGGGCGACGACATGCTCTTCGGCGGTCTTGGCAACGATCTCCTCGACGGCGGGGCCGGCAACGACCGGCTGGAGGGCGGGTCGGGCCTGGACACGATCCTGGGCGGCGACGGCAACGACCTGCTGTATGGCGACGACGACAGCGATTGGCTGGATGGCGGGATCGGCAACGACACGCTCTATGGCGGGACGGGCGAGGACAGTCTGGACGGCGGCACCGGGACGGACCGGCTGGAGGGCGGTCTGGGAAATGACCTCTACATCATCGACGTGGCCGGGGATGTGGTGGTTGAGGCCGCCGGCGCGGGGACCGACACGGTGCGGACCACGCTGGTGAGCTGCACCCTGGGCGCCAATCTGGAGATCCTGGTGTTCACCTCGGCGGTCAGCGTCCTGGGCACCGGCAACACGCTGGACAACACGATCGCGGCGGGGGCGGGCAATGACACGCTGTTGGGTCTGGCGGGGCTGGACTGGCTCTATGGCGACGCCGGCAACGACAGCCTGGACGGCGGGGACGACACCGATGCGCTCTGGGGCGGCACGGGCGACGACACGCTGATCGGCGGCAACGGCGGTGACAACCTGCAAGGCGAGGTGGGCAATGACCGGCTCTACGGCGGCGCCGGGGTGGACTGGCTGTTCGGCGGCGATGGCGAGGACCGGCTGGAAGGCGGCACCGAGACCGATGCGCTGTTCGGTGGCTTCGGCAACGACTCGCTCTACGGCGACAACGGTGGCGACAACCTCGACGGCAGTTATGGAAACGACCTGTTATACGGCGGGCAGGGGATCGACTGGCTCTATGGCTCGTTCGGCGAGGATTCGCTCTACGGCGGGACCGAGACCGACGCGCTGTTCGGGCAGGAGGGTCATGACCTTCTGGACGGCGGTGACGGCGGCGACAACCTGGACGGCGGCACCGGCGATGACACCCTGAACGGCGCGGCGGGTAACGACTGGCTCTACGGCCAGGAGGGCCAGGATTCGCTGAACGGCGGCGACGATGACGACGTGCTCTGGGGCGGGGCCGACAGCGACACGCTGACGGGCGGCAACGGCGCCGACCATCTGGACGGCGGCGAGGGCGCCGACTGGCTGACCGGCGGCGCGGGACGCGATGTCTATCACGGCGGCCTCGGGGTCGATCACTTCGTCATCAACACCGCCGATGCCGAGGACCTGTTCCTCGACTTCACCTCGGGCACCGACCGGGTGGTGCTGGACCGCGCGGCGCTGGGCATCGCGGCCGGGGCGACGCTGGCCGGGATGTGGCAGACCGGGGCGGGGCTGCCGGCCAGCTTCGGCAGCGGGCCGGTCCTCTACTGGGACACCAACTTCCGCGCACTGTTCCTCGACCTCGACGGAGGATCCAGCGCCAATGCGGTGGCGCTGTTCAGCATGGAGGAGGGCTGTTCCCTCGCGCTGGGGGACCTGATGTTCCTCTGATCCGGCCCGACGTCGGGGACGGGCTGGACAAGCGCGGTGGTTTCAACGCACACCACGCGCCGGGGCCGGATATTGGGGGCAGGGGCGATGACGGATCGAGTGCTGGTGACGGGCGGGGCGGGCTATATCGGCGCGCATGCCTGCAAGGCGCTGGCGCGGGCCGGGTTCATCCCGGTCGTGTTCGACAATCTCTCGACCGGCTGGAAGGGCGCGGTGCAATGGGGTCCGCTGGTGAAGGGCGATCTGATGGACCGCGCCGCGATCGACGCGGCGCTGGCCGAGCACCGGCCCGTTGCGGTGATGCATTTCGCCGCGCTGTCGCTGGTGGGCGAGTCGATGAAGGACCCCGGCCGCTACTGGCGCGTCAATGTCACCGGCGCCTTGAACCTGCTCGAATCCTGCGCGGCGGCGGGGGTGCGGAACTTCGTCTTCTCCTCGACCTGCGCCACCTACGGCGACCAGGACGGGGTGCTCCTGACCGAGGACACCCCGCAGCGGCCGATCAACGCCTATGGCGGCTCGAAACTGGCAATTGAACAAATGCTGCGCGATTTCGGCGTTGCCGCCGGGATTTCGCATGTGATCTTCAGGTATTTCAACGTCGCGGGCGCCGACCCCGAGGGCGAGACGGGCGAGCAGCACACGCCCGAGACCCATCTGATCCCGCTGATGCTGGACGCGGTGGTGGGCAAGCGCCCGGCGCTGACGGTCTTCGGCACCGATTATCCGACGCCGGACGGCACCTGCGTGCGCGACTATGTGCATGTCTCGGACCTGGCGGATGCGCATGTCCTTGGGCTGCAACGGCTGCTCGCGGGCAAGGGGAACGGGGTCTATTGCCTGGGCACCGGGCGCGGTTTTTCGGTGCGCGAGGTGATCGAGGCCAGCCGCATGGTCACCAACCGCGAGGTTCCGGTGGTCATCGGCGACCGGCGGCCGGGCGATGCGGCGATGCTCGTCTCGTCCTCGACCCATGCCATCGAGGAGCTGGGCTGGGAGCCGAAACGGTCCACCCTGCGGCAGATGATCGGCGATGCCTGGGCCTGGGCGCAGAAGCCGGGGTTCTCGGAATAGGCGCACGATTTCTTCAAGGAAATCGTGTCGGAGCCTGGCAAGGCTCCGGTCCGGACTTTTTGAAAAGTCCGGGCTGCCGCCCGGTCACAGATCCCAGTCGAGCGCGGGCTTCTTCGGCGCGGGCGCTTGCGGCGCGGTGCCGCCCAGCCAGCCGCCCCGGATCGGCAACCTGCGTTCCGCCCCCCAGTCGCCGGTGACGGTCAGCACATCGCCCTCCAGCATCACCCCGGCGACCGATTGCCCCGTGGGCCAGGCGATGGCGCCGATCACATGGCGCACCTCCACCGTGCCCTGCGGGTCAAGCCGCAGAAGCGGCGGCTGCCCCGCGGCCGAGAGCGGATCGGGTGTTTCCCGCGCCGACAGGCCCAGCATCGGCAGCGCCGCGCCTTCCTCGACCCCGAGGCAGCCCTTGTGCCGTCCGTTCCAGGGGGCGTAGTCCCGCCCGCCGTTCGAATGCCACAGCATCGTCATCGGCAGCACCGCCGGATTGCGCAGGGACAGGAACAGATCGCCCTCCTCGGGCCGGACGACGGCGGTCCAGCCGAGCCGCGAGGCCGGATCCTCCACCCCTGCGACGAAATCCTCGTGCGCCGTGCCCCAGGGATAGCGGTGCAGGTTCACCGTCCCGCCATCGGCGGCGGGAAACTCGGCCGCGTCCTCGGCCCGGCGGGGATAGGCCAGTCGGGACCGGCCGCGCGTGGTCTCCAGCGGTTCGGCCAGCGTCTCCCACCACCGCTTGCGGGAAAAGGACAGCCGCGCGCCGTTCGGGACCGAGACCATGGCGTGATTGGCCACCGGCAGCGCCCCCGCGCCGCCGATGAACAGGTGGCGCTGATAGACGAAGGGGTGGCCGTCGCTCAGCGACAGTTCCTTGACCACCGTCGCGCCCTCGACCGCGCCCGACAGGACCGCGCGCAGGGTGCCCGCGGGGGCGTCCAGCACCTGCCAGTCGCCATTCGCTGCCCGCCCGTGGAGGCCATGCTCCGACGCCCCCATCGGCGCGGCCAGGAAATCGCCGGCAAGCCAGGCCTGATGCGGCGGGGCGTCGGGCGGGACCTCGGCCGCCGCCCAGGGCGCGCGGTGCAGGGGGGCGATGTCGCGGCCCTCGTCCGTGACGCAAAGGCCGTCCAGGACACCGCCCCGCGGGCGGAAGTCGAAGCGGATGCCGTCGGCGGCGATGGGGTGGGTCATGGGCTGCCTCCTTGCCGTGCCCGCCCAGCTTGGCCGCAGCGGCGGCGGGGTGCAAGCCGGGGTCAGGCCGTCCGTGCGGGCCCGCCGGGATGGCCGCCGAGATCGTCGAGGATCGGGCAGTCGGGCCGGTCGTCCCCCGCGCAGGACCGAACCAGATGGCTCAGCGTGGCCTGCATCTCCTGCATCTCGCGGATGCGCCGGTCGAGCGCCGCGATCTGTGCCTCGGCCAGGTGCCGGACATCGGCGCTGGCCCGGTCCCGGTCGCGCCAGAGCGCCAGCAGTTCTGCCACCTTCTCCATAGGAAAGCCCAGATCCCGGGCGCGGCGGACAAAGCGCAGGATCTGCACCTCCTTCGGCCCATAGGTCCGGTAGCCCGACCCGGTGCGCCCGGCGGCGGGGATCAGGCCGGTCTCTTCGTAGTAGCGGATCATCTTGGCCGAGACCCCGCTGGCGCGGGCGGCTTCTCCGATGGTCATCATGCGCGGGCTCCGTATCGTTTCAGGCGCAGGGCGTTGGTCAGGACGAAGACAGAGGAGAGCGCCATCGCCCCCGCCGCCAGCACCGGGGACAGAAGGATCCCGAAGGTGGGATACAGCACCCCCGCCGCCACCGGGATCAGCGCGGCGTTGTAGGCGAAGGCCCAGAACAGGTTCTGCCGGATGTTGCGCATCGTCGCGCGGCTCAGGCCGATCGCCTCGGCCAGGACCGGCAGGCGGCCCGAGACCAGCACCACATCCGCCGCCTCGATGGCGATGTCGGTGCCGGTGCCCATGGCGATGCCCACATCCGCCTCGGCCAGCGCGGGCGCGTCGTTGATCCCGTCGCCGGCAAAGGCCAGCCGGCCCTGCGCCTTCAGCCGGTGCAGCGCCTGAACCTTGCCCTCGGGCGTGACCTCGGCCACCACCTCGTCGATCCCGAGGTCGCGGGCGATGGCCCCCGCCGTCCGGGCATTGTCGCCCGAGATCATGGCCAGCCGCAGGCCCATCGCCTTGAGCCGCGCGATGGCCGCCGGGGTGGTGGGCTTCACCGCATCGGCCACCGCGATCAGCGCCACCGCCCGGCCGTCGCGCGCGGCGAGGATCGGGCTTTCGCCCCGGTCGGCCAGCCGCCCGGCCTCATCCGCGAAGGCCGCGACATCGACGCCCCGCCGCGCCATCTCGGCCGCCGAGCCGAGCGTGATGTCGGATCCTGCGACGCGGGCCTCGACGCCATGGCCGGGAAGGGCGCGGAACCCCTCGACCGGGGGCAGGGCCATGCCCTCGGCCGCCGCGACGATGGCGCGGGCGACGGGGTGCTCGGACTGCGCCTCGACCGCGGCGAGGATCGGCAGCAGCGCCTCGCGCGTCTCGCCGGGGGCGGGGTGAAAGGCGGTCAGCACCGGCCGGCCCTCGGTCAGGGTGCCGGTCTTGTCGAAGGCCACGACCTCGACCCCCTGCAGGGCCTGCAACGCCTCGCCCTTGCGGAAGAGGACGCCCAGTTCCGCCCCCCGGCCCGTCCCGACCAGGATCGAGACCGGCGTTGCCAGCCCCATGGCGCAGGGGCAGGCGATGATCAGGACGGCGACGCCATTGACCAGCGCCATGGGCAGCGTGGGCGCGGGGCCGATGGCCAGCCAGACCGCGAAGGTCAGCAGGGCAAGCGCCATGACCACCGGCACGAACCACAGCGTCACCCGGTCCACCAGCGCCTGGATCGGGAGTTTCCCGCCCTGCGCCGCCTCGACCATGCGGATGATGCGCGACAGCATGGTGTCGGCGCCCACCGCCTCGGCCCGGATCGCCAGCGCCCCGGTCTGGTTCACCGTCCCGCCGATCACCCGGTCGCCCGGCGCCTTTTCCAGCGGCACCGGCTCGCCGGTCACCATGGATTCGTCGATCCAGCTTCTGCCCTCGATCACGCGGCCATCGACCGGCACCCTCTCGCCCGGACGCAGTTCCAGCACGTCGCCGGGGCGGACCTCGGCCAGAGGCACGTCCTCCACCCTTCCGTCGCGGCGCAGATGCGCGGTGGCGGGTTGCAGCGCGACCAGCCGGGCGATCGCCTCGGAGGACCGGCCCTTGGCGCGCGCCTCCAGCAGGCGGCCCAAGAGGATCAGCGTCACGATCATCGCCGCCGCCTCGAAATAGACCGCGACCGAGCCGGGCGGCATCAGCCCCGGCAGGAAGGTGGCCAGCGTCGAATAGACCCAGGCCGCGCCCGCCCCCACCGCGACCAGCGAGGACATGTCGGGTGCCCCCCGCAGCAGCGCCGGGATGCCCTTGAGGAAGAACCGCCGCCCCGGCCCCGCGAGAACCAGCGTAGTCAAGAGGAACTGGATTCCCCAGCTCGTCCCCTGGCCGATGGTCGCCATCACCCAGTGGTGAAAGGCAGGGATCATGTGCCCGCCCATCTCCAGCACGAAAACCGGCAGGGTCAGCGCGGCCGACAGGATCAGGTCGCGCCTCAGCCCCGCCGCCTCTTCCGCGCGGCGTTCGACCGGGGTCTCGGTGGCAGTCGAGGCGAGGCGCGCCGCATAGCCCGCCGCCTTGACCGCCGCCAGCAGCGCCGCGGGATCGGCCGGCCCCTCGACCCGCGCACTTTCGGTGGCCAGGTTCACCGACGCACCCGTCACCCCCGGCACCGCCTTCAGCGCCCGTTCCACCCGCGCGACGCAGGAGGCGCAGGTCATCCCCTCCACCACCAGATCCTGCGGCGGGGCGGCGACGTGATAGCCCGCCTTCTCCACCGCACCGATCAGCGTCGCGACAGGGGCGATGCCGCGCACCTCGGCGGTTTCGGTGGCAAGGTTGACACTGGCGGCGCTGACGCCGGGCACAGCCTTCAGCGCCCGTTCGACCCGACCGGCGCAAGAGGCGCAGGTCATGCCGGTGACAGGCAGGGCAAGGGTGGTTTCGGTGGGTGGCGCAGTCATGGTCCGCCTCCTTGTTCGGTCGGGACCACGGCTATATGGGTCTTCCCATGATGGGAAGGTCAAGCCCGCCGCGAGCTTTTCCGTGCCTCTGTCCGGTTGGCCCGACCCGAATTGCGGTCACGAAACCGTGTGCTATGTTCGCGCCCGCGCAGATCGCGCATTCAACGATTTTCGGAAAGGACTGCCATGAACCGCCTCGCTGCTTCCATCCTAGCAACCTCGCTGGCCCTCACCTCGACCGCCGCCCTTGCCGGTGGCCCTGTCATCGTCGAAGAAGAGGGGCAGCCGGAAGTCGTGGCCGAGACGCCGCGCTCGGGCTGGATCGTTCCGGTCGTGGTGGGGCTGGTCCTGGTCTGCGCCCTTGCCTGCGGCAATGACGACGACGAGCAAGTGACGCGGAGGTAAGCCCGCCGGATCGGGCCGGGTTCACCCGGCCCGACCGACCCATGCGGAACCCCTGTGCGCCGGCGGAACTGTGTTCTGCCGGCGTCTTGCTGTCAGAACCGTCCGGGCCGGCAGACCGGGGCCGCCGGTCCGGGGTCGCGCCCGTCCACAAGTGCCGCCACCATCCGTGCCGTGACGGGCGCCAGCGTCACCCCCAGATGCCCATGACCGAAGGCCAGGATCACCTCGCCCCCGCCGCTTGAGGGCCCGATCACCGGCAGGCTGTCGGGGATCGAGGGGCGGAATCCCATCCACTCGCGGTCCGGCGGGCCGAGATCGGGGAAGAAGGCCCGCGCGCCCTCGACCAGTTTCGCGATGCGATGCGGCGAAGGCGGCAGGTGAAGGCCGCCCAGTTCCACCGTCCCCGCCGCGCGCAGCCGTCCCGCCATCGGGCAGAGGTAGAACCCCCGCGCGGTGGGGCAGGCGGGGCGGGTCAGGCGCGGCTCGGCCATGTCCCATTCGACGTGATAGCCGCGCTCGGTGTCCAGCGGGATCCGGTCGCCCGCCTGCCGCGCCAGCGCGCGGGAATGGGCGCCGGCGGCGATCACCACGCGGCGGGCGTGCAGGTGCAGATCCGGCCCCTCGATCACCACGCCGTCCGGCCTGCGCTCCAGCCGCTCGGCCCGCGCGGACAGAAGCCGCGCCTTGCCCAGCACCTCGGCCGCGATCAGGCCCATCATCCGGCCGGGATCGTCGAGGAAGGTCGCGGCGGGAAAGAAGGCCGCGCCCGCCTGCGGCGGCAGGCCGGGCTCCAGCGCCGCCAGCGCCTCGGGGCCGAGAAGGTCCACCTCCACCCCCAGCGCGCGGCGGCGGTCCAGCTCGGCCCAGGCGCGGGTGAAGGCCTCGCCGGTCTCGTAAAGGTAAAGGCAGCCCCGCCGTTGCAGGATGCCCGCCCCCTGCACCCGCAGGACCAGATCGTCCCAAAGCTCGCCCGCATCGCGCAACAGGAAGGCCAGCGCCCCGGCATTGTGCCGGGCCTGCGTGGGCAGCGACTGCCAGAGAAAGCGCATCAGCCAGGGCATCAGGGAGGGCAGCGCCCGGTGGCGGATCGCCAGCGGCGAGGTTCTCGAGAACAGCAGCGCGGGCAGCGACCGCAGCACGTCGGGCGTGCCGACCGGGCTGGTGGCATAGCCGGCGATCGTGCCGGCATTGCCGTAGCTTGCCCCCATGCCGGGCGGGCCGGGATCGACCAGGGTCACCTCGTGGCCCCGGTCGATCAGCTCCAGCGCGACGGTCAGGCCGATCACACCCGCGCCGATCACCGCGATGTCGGTCGTCTCGCGCATCAGCATCGCGCCAGGGCGCAGGCTGCGCTACAGCGCACCGTCAGAGACAGGCCTCGAACAGCTTGCGCGTGTTCTTCTTGGTCATCTTGACCGGGTTGCCGCCGCAGGACGGGTCCTCCAGCGCCATCTTGGTCAGCATGTCGAGATCCGGGTCCTTGACGCCCAGCTTGGTCAGGTTCTCCGGGATGTTCAGCGTCTCGCGCAGGTCAAGGATGCGCTGGTAGAAGCCCTTGTAGCCGCCCTTGATGCCGATGTAGGCCGCGGCCGAGGTCAGCCGGTCCTTCACGGCCTTCCGGTTGAAGTCCAGCACCATCGGCATCACCACGGCGTTCGTGGTGCCGTGATGCGTGTTGTAGACCGCGCCGATCGGGTGGCTGAGGGCATGGATCGCTCCCAGCCCCTTCTGAAAGGCCACCGCCCCCATCGCCGCCGCGCTCATCATGTGCGCGCGGGCGTCAAGGTCGTTCGGGTCCTTGTAGACCTTGGGCAGGTTCTCGAACACCAGCCGCATGCCTTCCAGCGCGATGCCCTGGGACATCGGGTGGTAGAAGGGGCTGCTGTAAGCCTCAAGGCAATGCGCCAGCGCGTCCATCCCCGTGCCCGCCGTGATGAACTTCGGCATCCCGGTGGTCAGGGCCGGATCGCAGATCGTGACTGCGGGCATCAGCTTCGGGTGGAAGATGATCTTCTTCTTGTGCGTCTCGCTGTTGGTCAGCACCCCGGCCCGACCAACCTCGGACCCGGTCCCCGCCGTCGTCGGCACCGCGATGATCGGCGCGATCTTCGAGGCGTCGGCCCGGGTGTACCAGTCGTCGATGTCCTCCAGCTGCCAGACCTTCAGCTTCTTAGGCTGGTCGGCCATCAGCGCGATCATCTTGCCAAGGTCCAGGGCCGAGCCGCCGCCGAAGCAGATCACCCCGTCGTGGCCGCCCGCCTTGTAGACGGCGATCCCGGCTTCCATGTTCTTCTCGGTCGGGTTCGGGTCCACGTCCGAGAACACCGCCCGGCCCAGGCCCGCGGCGTCGAGGATGTCGAGCGCGTTCTGGGTGATCGGCAGGGACGCCAGCGCCTTGTCGGTGACGAGGAGCGGCTTCTTCAGGCCGATGGACTTGGCGTGGTCGGCCAGTTCCGCGATGCGGCCGACGCCGAACTTGATCGCGGTGGGGTAGGACCAGTTCCGGTTGGGAACGTTGTGGGTCATGGTCTCAGACTTTCTTCAGGTGATAGGATTTCGGACGGGTCACCGAATGGAACCCGAGATAGGACAGCGAGGTGCCGCGCCCGGTGTCCTTGACGCCCGTCCAGGTCAGCGCGGGGTCGAGGTAGTCGGCCCGGTTCATGAACACGGTCCCGGTCTCGATCTGTGCGCCGATCCGGGCGGCGGTGTCGTAGTCCTCGGTCCAGATGCTCGCGGTCAGGCCGTAGGGCGAGTCGTTCATCAGCCGGATGGCTTCCTCGTCGTTCTTCACCGGCATGATGCCGACCACGGGGCCAAAGGATTCCTCGCGCATCACCCGCATGGAGTGATCGACATTGACCAGGATCTGCGGGGCCAGATAGGCGCCGCCGTCATCGGCGAATTTCTTCGGGTCGAGGAGCGGCCTTGCTCCCTTGGCGATGGCCTCGGCCGTCTGGTCGCGGACGACCTGCGCAAAGCGCCTGTGCGCCATGGGGCCGAGCGTGGTCGAGGCGTCGAATGGATTGCCCAGTTTCAGCTGGCCCACCCAGGCGACCGACTTTTCCACGAAGCTGTCGAACAGCTTTTCGTGGACATAGATCCGCTCGATCCCGCAGCAGCACTGCCCCGCGTTGTACATCGCGCCGTCCATCAACACATCCACTGCCAGGTCGAGGTTCGCATCCTCGCGCACATAGCCGGGGTCCTTGCCGCCGAGTTCGAGGCCGAGCGGCGTGAAGGTCCCCGCCGCCGCGCGCTCGATCGCCTGGCCGCCGCCGACCGAGCCGGTGAAGTTCACGAAGCCGAAGCTGCGCTTCGCGATCAGGGCTTCGGTGGTGGCGTGGTCAAGGACGACGTTCTGGAACACGTCCTCGGGCACGCCCGCCGCGTGGAAGGCCTCGGCCAGACGCTCGCCGACGAGGAGGGTCTGGCTGGCATGTTTCAGCACCACCGTGTTCCCCGCGATCAGGGCAGGCACCAGCGTGTTGATCGTGGTCAGGTAGGGGTAGTTCCAGGGCGCGATGATGAAGACGACGCCCACCGGCTCGCGGGCCAGATAGCGGCGGAACTTGTCGCTGTCCTCGATCATCTCGGGGGCGAGGGTCTTGGCGGCGATCGAGGCCATGTAGTCGGTGCGGGCATTCACCCCGCCGAACTCGCCGCCGTAACGGGTCGGGCGGCCCATCTGCCAGGCCAGCTCTTCCACCACCACCTCGGACATGGCGTTCAGCTTGGCGACCCCGGCCTTGACCAGCGCGATTCGCTCGTCCAGCGGGCGGGCGGCCCAGGGTTTCTGCGCGGCCTTCGCCCGGGCGACGACCGCCTCGGCGGCCTCGGGCGACAGCGGCATCCGTTCGGCATAGACCCGGCCATCGACGGGAGAGATGAGTTGGATTGGCTTCATGTCAGTCCTCGTAGGGCGGGGCCCGCCCCGCCGTTTTCAAAGAGTCGGGGCAAGCCCCGACTTACAATCGGTTCGGCGGCCAGACCTCGGTGTCGTGGTCCGGGTGTTGAAGGTTGCTTTGCCGGATCAGGTCGAAGCGCTCTGTCGTGTCGCCGACACCGTTGTCGCCTTCGCCCGTCCGGGTGGAGGGCAGCGTGGCGATCCCGGTCAGCCAGTGCTCCATCGCCTCGGTCCCGACATTATGCTCGGGCCGAAGCTCGGCATGGCGGTCGAGCGAGCCGATGGTGACCTCGATCCGGGGACGCGAGAGCGCCTCGTAGGTCAGGGGCGTGCCGCAGTCCCGGCAGAAGCCGCGGAGCGCGTCGGCAGAGCTTTGGAAATGCGCCAGGTTGCCCCGCGTCAGCTGGAAGTTGTCGCGGTGCGATCCGGCCCAGGCGGCGAAGGGTCCGCCGACCTGTTTCTGGCACATGCGGCAATGGCAGAGGCAGGCGTTGTCCGGCCGGGCGGTGAACGCATAGCGCACCGCCCCGCACTGACATCCGCCTGCCCACCTGTCCATCGCGTCCCCCTTAAGCGCGTTCCAGAAGCCGCTCGCGTTCGAAATCCGTGACGACGCGGTCGGTCTCGGAAATCTCCCACTGGGCGGCGTGGTGGTAGTGGTCGATCACGTCGTCGCCGAAGGCCTCGCGCAGCATCGTGGACTTGTTCATCAGCTCCGCCGCCTCGCGCAGGGTATGCGGGATCTCGCGGATGCCCTTGGCGGAATACATGTCGCCGCGCAACTCCGGCTCCAGCGCCATCTTCTTCTCGATCCCGTCAAGCCCCGCCGCCAACAGCGCCGCGCAGGCAAGATAGGGGTTCACGTCCGAGCCCGGAATGCGACATTCCACCCGCACCGCCTTGGTGTGGACTCCGCAGACCCGGAAGCCCGCAGTGCGGTTGTCGGCGCTCCAGACCGCCTTGGTCGGCGCGAACATGCCCACGGTAAAGCGTTTGTAGCTGTTGACGTAAGGCGCAAGGAAGGCGGTGATGTCGCGCGCATGGTGCAGCTGGCCCGCAAGGTAGTGCTTCATCAGGTCCGACATGCCGTGGCCGTCCGCCTTGTCGGCGAAGGCGGGTTTGCCGTCCTTAGTCCAGAGGCTCTGGTGGATATGGCTCGACGACCCGGCCTTGCGGTGATCGTACTTGGCCATGAAGGTCACCGACTTGCCCTTCGACCACGCGATCTCCTTGATCGCGTTCTTGATGATGACGTGGTTGTCGGCCGTATCCAGCGCGTCCGAATACCGATAGTTGATCTCCTCCTGGCCGGCATCCGCCTCACCCTTGGAGTTCTCGACCGGGATCCCCGCGCCGTAAAGTCCGTTGCGGACGGCGCGCATCACGTCTTCTTCCTTGGTGGTCTGGAAGATGTGGTAATCCTCGTTGTAGCCGCCCACGGTGCGCAGCGCGTTCAGCCCGCCGTCGCGCAGGTTCTCGTAGGAATTCTCGAACAGGTAGAACTCCAGTTCCGTCGCCATCATGGGTTCAAACCCCATGGCGCGGGCGCGGGCGACCTGCGCCTTCAGGATCGAGCGCGGCGCATGCGGCACGTCCTCGTGCGTGGCATGGTCCTGCGTGTCGCCCAGGACCAGCGCGGTGCCCGGCAGCCAGGGGATGCGGCGCAGCGTGCGCAGGTCGGGCTTCAGCGTGTAGTCGCCATAGCCTGTCTCCCAGGACGAGGACTTGTAGCCCTGCACCGTGTTCATCTCCATGTCCACGGTCAGCAGGTAGTTGCAGCAATGGGTTTCCTCGTAGCCCCCGTTCACGAAGAACTCGGCATGGAACCGCTTGCCCATCAGGCGGCCCTGCATGTCGATGCCGGCCGCGATCACGGTGTCGATCTCGCCGGCCTTCACGGCCTTCTTCAATTCCTCAAGCGTCAGATTTCCGGGCATGGTGCCTCTCTGTTGTGATCGGATGTCGGGTCAGGGGCGATGCGCCCCGGTGGCGGGACGGGCAGGGCCTCCGCCGCCGAACTCGGGCTTGCGCGGCCAGCAGGGGCCGCTTTCCGTATCCTGCGGTTCCGACCGCATCCGATGGTCTCCCTGTCACGGGATCTTCGCGCCCCGTGAATTTGATCATTCATTCACAGGTCAGGGCGCTTTCGCAAGCCCCTGCGCCATATGGGCGCGAGCGCCCATGACCGCGTTCAACGACACGGCAGCCAAAAGCACCCCGCCACCCGCGAAGGTTGCGGCGCTGGCGGTCTCGCCGAGAAAGACAAACACCCACAGCGGCGCCAGGAGCACCTCGATCAGCGACAGGAGCGTCAGCTCCGCCGCCGGAATCACCCGGCTGCCCAGGGTGTAGCAGAGCATGCCCAAGGCCAGGATCAGCGCGCCGATACCCGTCGAGATGCCGATGTCCCAGGCCGAGGGTGCAATGGGTTGCCCCTGCACTGCCAGCACCCCCGCCGCGACAAGGGCCGAGAACAGGCCCCCCAGCAGCGAGACCGGCAGCATCTCTGAAAGTCTTCCCCAGCGCAGCGCAACCGAGAAGGCGCCGAAGCCCGCCGCTGACAGAAGGGCCGCGATGTTGCCGGAAGCCGCGCCCATCTCCAGCCCTTCGCGCACCATCAGATACATGCCCGCGACGGCCAGCGCGATCGTGGCCCAGGTCCAGGGGCGTACCTTCTCGCCCAGAAGGATCCAGCCAAGTATCGCCGCGACGAAGGGTGAGGCGGTGAAAAGGAACACCGCATTGGCGATGGTGGTGGTCTGGATCGCGTGGATCGCGCCGGCAAAGGCGAAGACGAGTCCCAGCCCCCCGATCACTCCGGCAAGGCCCACCTGGCGGATCGTCATGAGCGGCTGGCCGCCGGATCTCCACCAGACGAAGGCCAGAAGCACCGGCACCATTCCGACCGAACGCCAGAACAGGATCTGCCAGACGCTGGCCGCCTCGATCTGGCGCAGGCCGAGGCCCATCAGCGACCAGAGCGACCCCGCCGCAAGCACCAGCGCCACACCCTGCCCGTATCGCATCGCCGCACCTCTTTCCGGCCCGTGCTGCCACGGGGGGCGGGTTCCCTCTGTCCCGTTCGCGACCTTCCCCCGGCCCCCGAGAACCTTCGCCGACAATTCTCGGGTCAGTAGCCCCGCGCGCGGTCCACGAGGTGCAGTAAGGGCTCGCCCGCCTCGCCGCGGCGGATGTTCTCCGCGATCACCCGCGCGGCGCTGGTGGCGCGGGTGTCGGCGGCGATATGCGGGGTGACGGTGACGCGGGGATGGGACCAGTAGGGGTGGTCGGGCGGCAGCGGCTCGACCCGGAACACGTCCAGCGTGGCATGGCCGATGTGGCCGGCATCAAGGGCGGCCAGAAGCGCGTCGTCGTCGATCAGCGCGCCGCGGCCGGGGTTCAGGATCACCGCGCCACGGGGCAGAAGGGCAAGGCGTTCGGCGTTCAGAAGGTTCTCGGTCTCGGGCGTCTTCGGCAAGAGCAGCACCAGCACCTGCGCCGTCGCGAGCGCCTGGCGCAGGCCGTCCTCCCCGTGCAGGCAGCCCGGCTTCGGCGTCCGGCTCCACCCCGTGACCGGGAAATTCAGCGCCCGCAAGCCCGCCGCGCAGGCCGATCCCAGCGCGCCCATGCCGAGGATCGTCACCGGCCGCTCGCGCGCCAAGGGCGGGCAGGTCGGGTCCCAGACATGGCCGGGGTTCACGATGTGCCGATCCATGCCGAGGTGGTGCCGCAGCGTGTGGCCCGTCACCCATTCCACCATGCCCTCGGTCAGGCCCGGATCGACCATGCGGCAGAGCGGCTGGGTCAGGGTCGGGTTGCCCACGATCCGCTCCACCCCCGCCCAGAGGTTCAGGACCGCCTTCGCCCGCCGGTAGGGTGTGAAGTCCTGCAAGGGCACGCCGGGGGCATAGACGATGTAGTCCACCTCCTCGGGCGGAGCCTCGGTGACGACGCGCGCGGCGACGCCGGCCTCGGCCAGGGCCTGCGGCAGCGCGGTCCGGTATTCCGCCCAGAGCGCGGGCGCGGCGAACAGGACGGTGGGCATCGGATCACCTCGGCCGGTGGACATGGGCGCTTTGCACGAGGCCGAAGCCAACCAGGAGCACCATCATCGCCGACCCGCCATAGGACAAGAGCGGCAAGGGCACCCCCACCACCGGCGCCATGCCCATAACCATCGACAGGTTCACCGCGATGTAGAAGAAGAAGTTCGCCGCCACCCCGATGATCAGGAGCGAGGAGAACCGGTCGCGGTTCTGCAACGCCGCCACCAGGCAGAACCCCAGGATCAGCGCATAAAGCCCCAGAAGCGAGAAGGCCCCGACAAAGCCGAATTCCTCGGCCAGCGTGGTGAAGATGAAGTCGGTGTGCTTTTCCGGCAGGAAGTTCAGCCGCGACTGCGTGCCCTGCATGAAGCCCTTGCCGCTCCAACCGCCGGAGCCCAGTGCGATCTTGGCCTGGATGATGTTGTAGCCCGCGCCCAGCGGATCGGCCGAGGGGTCGAGGAAGGTGTCGATCCGCTTGTACTGGTAGTCGTGCAGGAACTGCCAGGGCGTCCCGCGCAGGGTGAAGACCCCGACGATGGCGCTGATCCCCAGCGCCAGCACCGCGCCGAAATACCAAAGGCTGACCCCTGCGACGAACATCACCGTCGCGCCTGCCAGGATCAGCATCAGCGAGGTGCCGAGGTTCGGCTGCATCAGCACCAGCACCGTCGGCGTCACGATCAGAAGAACCGGGATCAGCACATACAGTGGCCGCGAGACCCGTTTCGGATCCAGCCAGTCGTAATAGGCGGCCAGCACCATCACCAGGGTGAACTTCATCATCTCCGAAGGCTGCAACCGGATGAAGCCCAGGTCGATCCAGCGCTGTGCCCCCATGCCGACCGTGCCGAAGAATTCCACGATCAGCAGCAGCACGAAGGCCACCAGATAGGCCACCCCCGCCATCGAGCGCCAGAACCAGATCGGCACCATGGCTACCGCGAACATCAGCACCATGCCCACGGCAAAGCGTTCCATCTGCGGCCGCGCCCAGGTGTCGAGGTTCCCGCCCGCGATCGAATAGAGCATAAGGAACCCGACCGAGGCGACCGCCGTCACCAGCACCACCAGTGGCCAGTTCATGTAGAGTATCTTGCGGATGCCCGTAGGTACGAACTTGACGCGGTATTCAAGGAAACTCATCGCAACCTCAGGTCTCGGTCGGCGCTGGCGGCTTGCCGGTCACGGGATCGCGCAAGGGAAGCTCCTTCAGCATGGTCTCGATCCGGCCGCGCTGGCTGGACGGATAGGCGTCAAGCGACGGCAGCCCGTCCGACAGCGCGCGCAGAAGCACGTCCCGGGCGATCGGAGCCGCCGCAGTCGAGCCTCCCCCGCCGTGCTCCACGACCACCGACACCGCATAGCGCGGGTTGTCGTAGGGCGCATAGCCTACGAACAGCGCATGGTCGCGCCGGTTCCAGGGCAGCTGGTCGTTCGAGATCACCCCGGCCTCCCGTTCGGCCTTGGTGATGTTGCGCACCTGGCTGGTGCCCGTCTTGCCGGCCATCACCAGGGTCGGATCGACGATCCGGCTGGATTTCGCGGTGCCGTGCTCACCGTTGACCACCTCGTGCATGCCCTGCCGGACTGCCGCCAGGTATTCGGGCGCGATGTCCAGCGCCGGGGGCTCGGCCACCGGCAGCTCACGGTCGCGCACCATCCGCACCAGCCGGGGCGACACCTGCCGCCCGCTGGCGATCCGGGCCGTCATCACCGCCAGCTGCAAGGGCGAGGTCAGCACATAGCCCTGCCCGATCGAGGCGTTGATCGTGTCGCCGATCCGCCATTCCTGCTTGTGCCGTTCCAGCTTCCACGCCTTGTCCGGCATGTTGCCTTCGGTGATCGCCGACATCGGGATGTCGAATTTCTGCCCCAGGCCCAGCCTGCGGCCCATCTCGGCGATCTTGTCGATGCCGACCTTCTGGGCGATCTCGTAGTAATAGACGTCGCAGCTTTCCGACAGGCTGCGCCCCAGCCTGACGGTGCCGTGACCGGACCGCTTCCAGCAGTGGAACCGGCGCTCGCCGAACTCGATGTAGCCCGGACAGCTGACCTTGGTCTCGGGCGTGGCCACCCCGGCCTCCAGTGCGGCCAGAGCAGTCACCATCTTGAAGGTCGAGCCCGGCGGATAGGCCCCCGAAACCGTCTTGTTGGCCAGCGGCCGGTGGTCGTTCTCGGTCAGTGCGGCATAGTCGGCATGGCTGATCCCGCGGACGAAGAGGTTCGGATCGAACGAAGGCGACGAGGCGCAGCAGATGATGTCGCCGTTCGTCACGTCCATCACCACCACCGCGGCACTTTCGCTGCCCAGCCGCGCCTGGGCGAAATTCTGCACATCGGCGTCAATGGTCAGCCGGATGTCGAGACCCGGCGTGCCCTCCTGCCGTTCCAGTTCGCGCATGACGCGGCCGGCCGAGTTGACCTCGATCCGCTTGGTTCCCGCCTCGCCACGCAGAGTGTCCTCCATCCATTTCTCGACGCCGATCTTGCCGATCTGGAATTTCGGGATGCGCAGCAGGGGATCGGGGTTTTCCAGCCCCTCGAGGTCCTTTTCGCTGACCGGGCCGACATAGCCAACGACATGGGCAAAGTCGGTATCCAGCGGATAGCGCCGCGACTGGCCGACCTCGGGCACCACGCCAGGCAGGGCGGGAGCATTGACTGCGACTTTCGAGAAATCCTCCCAGCTCAGCCGTTCGGCCACCGTCACCGGCACGAAGGCGCGCAGCGACTTCACCTCGTCGATGCTGGCCTGCATCTCCTCGGCGGTCATCGGGATGATGGCGGCGAGGCGGCGCATCACCAGATCCACGTCGCCCGCTGCCTCGCGGGTGATGACGACGCGGTAATTCTGTTCGTTGCCGGCGATGACCTTGCCGTTGCGGTCCAGGATCATCCCACGCTCGGGCGGGATCAGGCGGATGTTGATCCGGTTCTCCTCGGCCAGAAGCTGGAACTCGTCGGCCTGATCGACCTGAAGATACCGCATCCGCGCCCCCAGGACAGCGACCATCGCCCCCATCGCGCCGCCCAGCATCAGTGCGCGGCGGTTCAGCGTGCGGTTGCTTTCCTCGGTGTCGCGGGCAGTCCGTTTCACAGCCGTCTCCCGAAATCATCCACTTCGCCGGTCGCGGGCTTGCGCAGGTCAAGGGCCAGGCGCGACAGGCCCACGACCACCGGATAGACCGCGATCGACCACAGGACCTGGACCACGGCAAAGCCGAAGGGGGCCTGCGGGACGAAGGCGATACCCAGGATCGTCCGGTAGGCCAGCATCATGCCCAGCATCACCCCCGAGACCAGGAGCCATTCGACCGGAAAGCTCAGCTCGCGGGTCAGCGCGATGCGGCTGCGCAGGAACTCGGTCGCCAGGATCACGATGGCGGCCCAGAGGCCCGGCGGGCGGAACAGGATCAGGTCCTCGGCCAGAAAGACCAGGAGGATCAGCGGCATCGGCAGGAAATCGGGGCGGCGCACGATCCAGGCCAGCGTCACGCAGATCAACAGGTCCGGTCCCGGCATGGCGCCGGGGGCGCTGCCCAGCGGCAAGAGCCGCACGAACAGAAGCGCCAGCGCGATGGCCAGGAACAGGCCGCGGAAGATCCAGTGTTCCTGCCGCCAGAACTCAGCCATCGCCGGCCTCCGGTGCCGGTCCCTCTGCCGCGCCCGAACCGGCTTCCTCGACATTGCCGCCCTCGGTCGCCGCCGGCGGCGCCCCGGCCGCCGCCTCGGCCGCGCGGGCCGAAGCATCGGGCAGCGGCGCGCCCTGTGGCGGGGCGATCAGGCTGCCGGGGTCGGTGATCGGCTGCAATTCATGGCTGCGCAGCACGCGCAGGAACTCCAGCCGCTGATAATCCGCCGCCAGCACCACCCGGAACCGCTTGTCGGTGCCCAGCGCGACCTGGCCGACCAGAAGGCCGGCCGGGAACACCGCGCCGTCGCCCGAGGTCACCACCCGGTCGCCGGGGCGGACCTGGTCGCTGTCCTCGATGAACTCCAGCGGCGGCAGGGGCGAATTGTCGCCGCTGAGCAGCGCCTTCTGCCCCGAGGGCTGGATCGTCACCGGGATCCGGCTGTTCGAATCCGTGACCAGGATCACGCGGCTTGTGCGCTCGCCCACGCCCGAGATCCGCCCGACCAGCCCGATCCCGTCCATCGTCGCCCAGCCGTCGCGGATCCCGTCCCGCGCGCCCACGTTCAGCAGCACCGACTGCCGGAACGGGCTGCCGCTGTCGGCCATCACCACGCCGGTGACATGGGTCAGCTTCGGGTCCAGCCGCACCTTGTTCAGGTCCAGAAGCCGGGCATTCTTCTGCTCCAGCTGCAGCGCGGCCTCCTTCCAGGCCTTCATCTGCTGCAACTCGCGCTTCAGCTCCTGGTTCTGTTCGTAGATCCGCGTGTAGGACTGGTAGTCGTCGATCATCCCCGCGATCGCCGTCACCGGCCGCATCGCCCAGTCGAAATTCGGCACCACCGCGTCGATCAGCGCCGCGCGGAACCGTTCCACCCGCGGGCTGTCGATCCGCCACAGCACGAACAGCGCCAGCAGCACCAGCACCGCCAGCCAGACCAGAAGCCGGCGCAGCGGGCGCGCGTATTCCTCGGGTGCGGTGCGGTTCTTGGCCAAGGGTCAGCCTTCCATCGCCATCGGCCAGTCGGCCTCAGGTATCGTAGTCGATCACATGCCGAAGCTGCTTTTCGTATTCCAGAGCCTTCCCGGTGCCGAGAGCAACACAATTCAGTGACTCGTTGGCCACGCTGATCGAGAGCCCCGTCTGTTCGCGCAAGGACAGGTCCAGCTCGCCGAGGAGAGCCCCGCCCCCGGTCAGCATCACGCCCCGGTCCACGATGTCGGCCGCCAGGTCCGGCGGTGTCGCCTCCAGCGCCTGCATCACCGCGTCGCAGATCTGCTGCACGGGTTCGGCCAGCGCCTCGGCCACCTGCGCCTGGTTGATCTCGGTCTCCTTCGGGACACCGTTGAGCAGGTCGCGGCCCCGGATCGTCATCGAGGATCCCCGCCCGTCATCCGGCATCCGCGCCGTGCCGATACTGGTCTTGATCCGCTCGGCGGTCGATTCCCCGATCAGAAGGTTCTGGTGCCGCCGCAGGTAGCTGACGATCGCCTCGTCCATCCGGTCGCCCCCCACACGCACCGACCTGGCATAGACGATGTCCCCCAGTGACAGCACCGCGACCTCGGTCGTGCCGCCGCCGATGTCCACCACCATGTTGCCGGTGGGTTCCGTGATCGGCATCCCCGCGCCGATGGCCGCCGCGATGGGTTCGGCGATCAGCCCGGCGCGCTTGGCCCCGGCCGACAGCACCGACTGCCGGATCGCCCGCTTTTCCACCGGAGTCGCACCGTGGGGCACGCAGACGATGATCTTGGGCTTGGAAATCGTGGACCGCTTGTGCACCTTGCGGATGAAATGCTTGATCATCTCTTCCGCCGCCTCGAAGTCGGCGATCACCCCGTCGCGCATCGGCCGGATCGCCTCGATGGTGCCGGGGGTCCGGCCCAGCATCAGCTTGGCATCCTCGCCCACCGCCAGCACGACCTTCTTGCCGTCCTTGTTGTGGTAGGCCACCACCGAGGGCTCGTTCAGCACGATGCCCTTGCCGCGGATATAGACCAGCGTGTTCGCGGTCCCGAGGTCGATGGCCATGTCCGACGAGAAGAGGCCGGGGATAAGCGACATGTGCAGTCCTTCAGTCAATAGCTACGGCCCCGACTCGGGGGCTCCGACGGGGCTGCTCCTTATAGAGTCAGCGCGGGGGGAAGCGAAAGCCCCGGTGGCCGCGATCCGCACACTTCCGCGTGCCTGCAGAATTGCGATCTCTGGCCGGAAGTATTGCGGGCGAGACCGGCGCAGGCTTTCACTTTTGCGATAGGTTGGCAAGATGGGCCGTCGGCAAGGGGGCAAGGCGATGGGCAAGGTGACAGGGCGCGTGGCGCTGGTGACGGGGGCGGGGGCGCCCGGGGGAATCGGTTTCGCCATCGCGCGGGCGCTGGCCGGGGCCGGGGCAAGGGTCGCGGTCACCGCCACGTCTGCGCGCATCCACGACCGGGGGCGGGAGCTTGGCGCCTTCTCTCATGTCGCCGATTTGACTGATCCGGCGCAGGTCGCGGGCCTCTTCCGCGCGGTGGAGCAGGCGCTCGGCCCGGTCGAGATCCTGGTGAACAACGCCGGCATGGTGCAGACCGGCAAGGAGGTGGACCGCGCGCAGCTCGCCGGCTGGTCCGATGCCGCCTGGGCGCATCACATGGCGCTGAACATCAACACCACCTTCCACGCCTGCCGCGCCGCACTGCCAGGCATGGCCGCGCGGGGCTATGGCCGGATCGTCAACATCAGTTCCGTCACCGGGCCGGTCGTCACCATCGACGGCTCTTCCGCCTATGCCACCGCCAAGGCCGCGATCACCGGCATGACCCGGTCTATCGCACTGGAATACGGGTCGCGAGGCGTGACCTGCAACGCGGTGCTGCCAGGCTGGATCCAGACCGAAAGCTCTTCCGAGGACGAGATCCGCGCCGGCCAGCGCACCCCCGCCGGCCGACCCGGCACCCCGGACGAGGTCGCCGCCTGCGTGCTGTTCCTCGCCTCGGAGGAGGCGTCCTATGTCACCGGCGCGATGCTTGTGGTGGACGGCGGCAACACGCTTCAGGAGATGAAGGGCGCCTGACACAAGAAATTTCTCCGAAAATTCCTGCGCCTATACCGCACTGCCCGCTGCCGGCATGCCGCAGGTGCCGCAGCCGAGCCTCTCCGGCGCCGTGACCTGCGCCGTCTGGCCCAGGACCCGCGCGCGCAGGTCCTCGCGCTCCAGCCCCATATCGGCCAGCATCCTGTCGCTGACCCCCTGCAAGTGCATCAGGGCAGTTTCCGCCGCCCACCAGGCCTTGATCCGCTTGAACATGACAGTCTCCTCATCCGGGATGCGCGCTTGTGCCATGCCGGGATTGCCGCGATAATCGGACATTATCCGAATGAGCCATGAAGTGGGGCTAATCAATGCGCGGCAGCGACTATGCCGAACTGCGCGCCTTCGCCGCCGTGGTGCGGCAGGGCAGCTTCACCCGGGCAGCGGCGCAGCTGGGGATGACGCCCTCGGCCCTGTCGCAGACCATCCGCGCGCTCGAGGACCGGCTGGGCCAGCGGCTCTTGAACCGCACCACGCGCA
Source organism: Tabrizicola flagellatus (assembly GCF_046295235.1). Lineage (GTDB taxonomy): Bacteria > Pseudomonadota > Alphaproteobacteria > Rhodobacterales > Rhodobacteraceae > Tabrizicola > Tabrizicola flagellata_A. The sequence continues at coordinate 2,977 of NZ_JBKBLV010000016.1, read as the reverse complement.
GCGTCGCTCCCAGCCATGCCGGGCTGGCGCTGGCCGAGCGGCTATTGCCGGTGCTCGACGATCTCGATGGCGTCCTCGACGCCGCCTTCGCCGCGGCGGGAGAGGTGGCGGGCCCCCTGCGGCTGGATGTGGTGCGGGTGGCGATCCCGCTTCTCGCGCGGATCGTGCCGGGGTTCCTGGCGCGCTACCCCAGGGTGCGGCTGGAGGTGGCCTCGAACGATGCGCTCATCGACATCGTGGCCCAGGGGTTCGATGCCGGCATCCGCCTGGCCGAGCGGCTGGAGGGCGACATGATCGCCGTGCCCTTCGGCGGGCCGCTGCGCATGGTCTGCGTGGCCGCGCCGGACTACCTTGCCCGCCATCCCGCGCCGCTGCATCCGCGCGACCTGGCCGGTCACGCCTGCCTCGTGACGCTGGTGCCCTCGACCGGCACGCCCTACCGCTGGGAGTTCGAGAAGGACGGCGAGGAGCTGCGGATCGGGGTGGACGGCCCGCTTCTGACCCGCGACACCGACCTGCGCATCGCGGCGGTGCTGGCGGGGGTGGGGATCGGCTATTTCTTCGAGGACGAGGTGCGCGCGCCCCTCGCCTCGGGTGCGCTGGTGCAGGTGCTGGCCGACTGGACCCCGCCCTTTCCCGGCTGCTACCTCTACTATCCCAGCCGCCGCAACCCTCTGCCGCCGCTCAGGGCCTTCGTGGACTGGGTGCGGGAATGGGGGCGTGGACCGACCTTTCCAGAAGGTTAACGTCCACAGGAGAGTCTTTCTTTTTCAAACGCTTGCCCGAAATGTCCACCGTGGACACTTCGGGCAGATCCGTCATTCCCCGTGGTATGAGACCGTCTTCACATCCTCGCCCGGGGCGGTCTTCTGCCGCCGCACGATCAGCCGATTCAGCGCGTTGATATAGGCCCGGGTCGAGGCGACGATGGTGTCGGTATCGGCGGCCGAGCCGGTGACGATCCGCCCCTCTTCCTCCAGCCGGACGCTGACGGTCGCCTGCGCGTCCGTCCCCTCGGTCACCGCGTGGACCTGATAGACCTGAAGCCGCGCCTTGTGAGGGAAGAGCATCTTCACGCAGTTGAAGGCTGCATCCACCGGCCCGTCGCCGGTCGCGTCGATATGGTGGTCCTTGCCGTCGATCGACAGGATCATGTCCGCCTCTTGCGGCCCCTCGGTCCCGCAGACCACCCGCAGCTTCTTGAGTTGCAGGTATTCGTAGGCGTCGTTGGTCTGCTCGTCGCTGACGAGCGCGATCAGGTCGTCGTCATAGACCTCTTTCTTCCGGTCGGCGAGCGCCTTGAACCGGACGAAGACATCGTTCAGCTGGTTGTCGGCCAGCTCGAAGCCCAGCTCCTTCAGCTTGGCCCGCAGCGCCGCCCGGCCGGAGTGCTTGCCCATCGCGATGTTCTTCTGGGTCAGCCCGATATCCTCGGGCCGCATGATCTCGAAGGTCTGGACGTTCTTCAGGACCCCGTCCTGGTGGATGCCGGATTCGTGCAGGAAGGCGTTCTTGCCGACGATGGCCTTGTTGAACTGGACCGGGAAGCCCGAGACCTGCGAGACGCGGCGCGACAGGTTCATGATCTTGGTGGTGTCGATGCCCGTCTGGAACGGCAGGATGTCGTTCCTGACCCGCATCGCCATCACGACCTCTTCCAGCGCCGTGTTGCCGGCCCGCTCACCCAGACCGTTGATCGTGCATTCAATCTGGCGGGCGCCCGCTTCCACGGCGGCGAGGGCGTTGGCGGTGGCCATGCCGAGGTCGTTGTGGCAGTGGGTCGCGAGGACGATCGTGTCGGCCCCGGGGACACGCTCCAGCAGCATGCGGATGATCTTCGCCGACTCCATCGGGTAGGTGTAGCCGACGGTGTCGGGGATGTTGATCGTCGTCGCTCCGGCCTTGATCGCGATCTCGACGACCCGGCAGAGGTAGTCGGGTTCGGTCCTTGTCGCGTCCATGGGGGACCACTGGACGTTGTCGCAGAGGTTCCTCGCGTGGGTCACCGTCTCGTGGATCCGGTCGGCCATCTGGTCCATGTCCAGGTTCGGGATCGCGCGGTGGAGGGGGGAGGTGCCGATGAAGGTGTGGATCCTCGGGCTGCGGGCGTGCTTCACGGCCTCCCAGCAGCGGTCGATGTCCTTGAAGTTCGCGCGGGCGAGGCCGCAGATGGTAGAGTTCCTTGCCCGCTTCGCGATCTCGGTCACGGCGGCGAAGTCGCCTTCGGAGGCGATGGGGAAGCCGGCTTCGATGATGTCGACGCCCATCTCGTCGAGGAGGCCGGCGATCTCCAGCTTTTCCTCGTGGGTCATGGTCGCGCCGGGGCTTTGTTCGCCGTCGCGGAGGGTGGTGTCGAAGATGACGACCTTATCCTGGGTCATGGGGTGTTCCTTGTCTTAGCTGAGCGTGGGGGGCGCTGGTCACCTCTGAGCGGTCGCGCCCGGGGGCACGCTCAGAGGCGGCTAAGAAGGAGGAGACCACGGGGCAGGAGAGGCCGCGAGACGGCCCCGAGGGAGTGGATATGATGGCCCCTGGTCATGGGGGGCGACTATACGGGGGAAATCGGGGAAGGGAAGGGGGTTTGTTGGGGGCGGGGGCCGCAAGGGACTCCGGTGGGGTGTCCACGGTGGACAGATGGGGGTAAGGGGTTGATTTTGCCGGGGAATGGGTGTGGACGGTAAGGGTTTGTTAAGGGGGTGGTTAATGGGGAGTGTTGTCCTACGTCAGCGCCCACCAATAGGTTGATCTGTATATCCTTCGATCGGCACTGATTGGTAACGTCAGGTCGGACACTTCTGTATGAAGATTCCAGATCGGTTGAAAAGACCACGCCCAACACACGTTCTGTTTGACGAATCTAGGGTCAGGACCCATTGATCATCCGCTCGCGGCGTGATTCAGCCTCCGCAGGGAGACTGGATCATGAGCAACCTTTTCTGGCTGACCGATGCGCAGATGGCCCGTTTGCAGCCCTTCT
>NZ_JBKBLV010000015.1:0-85204 GCF_046295235.1 Tabrizicola flagellatus | reverse complement strand
AGCGGCCGCCCTGCACGAACATCTCGCCCACCAGATAGCGCGCCAGCTCGTTCGTCATGTCGGCCTGAAGGCTCGCACGCAGCGCGGCCTCGGCCTCGGGCGAGACATAGCCGCCCGCCTCTGCCACCAGGGCCAGCGCGAGGTTGGCGTGGTCGTTCGATCCGACCTGTTCGCCCAGCACGGCGATCAGCCGCTCCTGCACCCGGACGGCCGTCTGAAGGTCCCCCGACTCGAAGGCCTGCCGGAAGCGTCCGCGCAAGGTCTCGGGATCGGTGATCCCGGCCAGTTCGGCCGCCAGCGCCTGATCCTTGGTCGCGTCGCGCGACCGGCCCGTGGCGGCAAGCCCCGCCTCCTGCGAGGGACGATTGGCGATGCCCTCGTCCAGAGCCGCCAGCCGCGGCTTCAGCGCCATGTCGGGATAGTCCGGCGCGCCCAGCCACCAGTAGGTCGCAAGCGCCCCCGGCAGCATCACGGCAGCGATCAGCGCCGGAACCGCCGCCGGAACACCGGCCCGCGACCGGACGGCAGCCTTGCCCTCTGCCGCCTCCGGGGCGCCGGTTGCGCCCCGTTTGCGGTCCGCATCCAGCAGCCGCTTGCCGACCTCGGCCCGCAGCCGCGCGGCCTCGTCCGGGCCGATGGTGCCGCGTGCCAGGTCGCGTTCGATCTCGGCGAACTGGTCGCGGTAAACCGACAGGTCGGCATCAGGGCCAGCGTTGGACGTCAGTCCCTTGCGCAGGGCCGCCAGCAGCACCGCCGCGACCAGGGCCGCAACACCGGTAGCCACCGTCCAGAACATCCAGCCCGTCATCGTCAGCCTGCGCCCCCTGCCTGTCGCGTCCGACATAGTCGTTTCCCCGCGCCCAAGAAAGGGGCATTCGGCCGCAGCGCACCATACATGCCGGCTGGCCCGTTGCCGGCTGCACGTCATGTCGCAATTTTCCCGATTGTGCCGCAGGCGGGTGCGGCTGTAATGCGCATCTCATCCAAGACATGGCTGCCGGACCCGCTCTGGCACCCCCCGTCCGACAAGAGGCCCCGATGAAGCGTTACTCGGTCTTTGCCATCGCCCGCGAGGCAGCCCGCTACCACCTGGGATGGGAGCGCGCCTGGGCCTCTCCGGAACCGAAATCCGCCTATGATGTCATCATCGTCGGGGCAGGGGGCCACGGTCTCGCGACCGCCTATTACCTCGGCAAGAACTTCGGCATCACCAATGTCGCGGTGATCGAGAAGGGCTGGCTCGGCGGCGGCAACACGGGCCGCAACACCACGATCATCCGGTCGAACTATCTCCAGGATTCCTCGGCCGCGATCTATGAGAAGGCCCGCAGCCTGTACGAGACGCTGAGCCAGGACCTGAACTACAACGTGATGTTCAGCCCCCGCGGCGTGATGATGCTGGCCCAGACCCATCACGAGGTCCGCGGCTATCTGCGCACCGCCCATGCCAATGCCCTGCAAGGGGTGGCGACCGAATTCATCACGCCGCAGCGGGTGAAGGAGCTCTGCCCGATCCTGAACATCGACGGCCCGCGCTACCCGGTCCTCGGCGCTCTCTGGCAGCCGCGCGGCGGCACCGGGCGGCATGACGCGGTGGCCTGGGGCTATGCGCGCGCCTGCTCGGCCATGGGCATGCACATCATCCAGAACTGCGAAGTGAAGGGCGTGCAGTCCGAAAACGGCCAGGTGACCGGGGTCGAGACCACCAAGGGCTTCATCGGTTGCAAGAAGCTGGGGCTGGTGGTCGCGGGCCATTCCGGCCAGTTGGCCGAAATGGCGGGCTTCCGTCTGCCGATCGAGGCGGTGGCGCTTCAGGCGCTGGTCTCCGAGCCGATCAAGCCCTGCATGGACGTGGTCGTCATGGCCAACACCGTCCACGGCTACATGTCGCAATCCGACAAGGGCGAGATGGTGATCGGCGGCGGCACCGACGGGTTCAACAACTACACCCAGCGCGGCAGCTTCCACCACATCGAGGAAACGCTCCGCGCGCTGGTCGAGACCTTCCCGATCATCTCGCGCCTCAAGATGCTGCGCCAGTGGGGCGGCATCGTGGACATGACCGGCGACCGCTCGCCCATCATCTCGAAGACGCCGCTGGGCAACTGCTTCATCAACTGTGGCTGGGGCACCGGCGGGTTCAAGGCGATCCCCGGATCGGGCTGGGCGATGGCGGAGCTGATGGCCAAGGGCGAACCCGGCCCGCTCGCGGCCGAGTTCAACATGTGGCGCTTCAAGGAAGGCCAGTTCATCGACGAATCCGTCGCGGCCGGGGTGGCGCACTGATGCCCGCCCCGCGCCCGACCCCGAAAGCATCCCGCAACGGAGACGCAGCATGCTGATCCTCGAATGTCCCTACTGCGGCGTGAAGGCCGAAGAGACCGAGCTTTCCCCCGGTTACGAGGCGCATCTGAAGCGCTTCGGCCCCGGCTCCACCCCCGAGGAGTTCGAGGCCTACATGTTCGCTCGCAAGAACCCCAAGGGCGTGCATTTCGAACGCTGGCGTCATACCTACGGCTGCGGCAAGTGGTTCCTCGCCGCGCGCTGCACTGCCACGCTCGAGGTTTTCGGGACCTACCCTGCGCAGGTCTCCGAACCGCCCGCCGACATTATCGCGAAGATCCAGGCCCGCCGTCCCGGCTGGCAGCCTGACGGAAAGGCCCCGAAATGAGCACGCGTCTAGCCAAGGGCGGCCGGTTGATCAACCGCTCCGCGACGGTCGAGTTTTCCTTCAACGGCAAGCGTTTGCGGGGCTATCAGGGCGACACGCTGGCTGCGGGCCTGCTGGCCAACGACCAGATGCTCGTGGGCCGCAGCTTCAAGTATCACCGCCCGCGCGGCATCGTCGCCTCGGGACCCGAGGAACCCAACGCGCTGGTGAACCTCGGGGCAGGGGCGCGGCTGGAACCGAACCAGCGCACCACCACGACCGAACTTTTCGACGGGCTGGAATGCACCTCGCAGAACCACTGGCCCTCGCTCGACTTCGACGTGGGCGTGGTGAACAACTACGCCGCGCGCTTCCTGCCGGCGGGGTTCTACTACAAGACCTTCATCCACCCGCGCCCGTTCTGGAAACACGTCTTCGAGCCGATCATCCGCCGCTCGGCCGGTCTCGGCAAGGCGCCGACGCAGGGCGACGCCGACCGCTATGAACAGGCCTATGCCTTCTGCGACGTGCTGGTCGTGGGGGCAGGCGTCGCGGGCCTGAAGGCCGCTAAGGCTGCCGCCGACAAGGGCCAGCGCGTGATCCTTCTGGAACAGGCCCCGGTGATCGGAGGACGCGCTCCGGTGGACCAGACCGAGGTGGACGGCCAGCCGGTCGATGCCTGGCTCTCGGCCATGGAGGCCGACCTTCTGGCGCGGGACAACGTGACCCTGCGCACCCGCACCTGCGGCTTCGGCGTTTATGACCACGGCTATGTCCTGGCCGACGAGCGTGTGGCCGACCACACCCCCGGCGACGGGCGCCCGAAGCACCGCCTCTGGCGCATCCGCGCGGGGCGGATCGTCACCGCGACCGGGGCCATCGAGCGGCCCTTGTCCTTTGCCGGCAACGACATTCCGGGCGTCATGCTCGCCTCGGCGGTGCGCGACTATGTGGTGAACTATGCCGTCTCGCCGGGCGATCGCACGGTCGTCGTCACCAACAACGACTCGGCCTATCAGACCGTGCTGGCGCTGAAGGCGGCGGGGCTGGACGTGCCCGCCATCCTCGATGCGCGCGAGGCCGCCGACGGCCCGCTGCCGCAGGCTGCCCGCGCCGCCGGGATCCGCGTGCTGACCGGCAAGGCCATCGCCAAGGTCAAGGGCGGGAAGCGCGTCACCGGCGTTGCCGTCTGCGCCCAGGCCGGCGAGGGCACCGTGCAGGAGGAGATCCCCTGCGAGGCCGTCGCCATGTCCGGCGGCTGGTCGCCCGTCGTTCATCTATGGAGCCATTGTGGCGGCAAGCTGACGTGGGACGAGACGATCTCGGCCTTCGTCCCCGACCCCAAGCGTCCGCCCCTGAACCATGACGGCAGCGCCATGGTCGAGGTGGTGGGGGCCGCGAACGGCGATCTCGACCTCACCGGCAAGCCTGCCGCGATCCCGCCGGTCTGGGTCATGCCGCAGGGCGCGCCGATCCAGTTGCGCAACAAGATGTGGCTCGACTACCAGAACGACGTGAAGGTCTCGGACGTGCAGCTCGCCAGCCGCGAGGGCTATGTCTCGGTCGAACACACCAAGCGCTATACCACGCTGGGCATGGCGACGGATCAGGGAAAACTAAGCAATATCAACGGTCTCGCCGTGCTTGCTGAGTCTCTGGGTGAAGAGATTCCGCAGGTCGGCACCACCACCTTCCGCCCGCCCTACACCCCCGTCACCATCGGCGCGCTGGCCGGCGAAAGCCGCGGCGAGATCTTCCAGCCGCTGCGCCGCACGCCCATGCACGCGGCGCACGAGAAGGCCGGGGCCTATTTCGAACCCGTCGGCCTCTGGCGCCGCCCCTACTGCTTCCCGCGCGCCGGCGAGACGCATGAACAGGCCGTCCACCGCGAGGTTCTGAACACGCGCCAGAACCTCGGGCTTCTGGACGCCTCCACGCTCGGCAAGATCATCGTCAAGGGCCCGGATGCGGGGAAGTTCCTCGACATGCTCTACACCGGCGTGATGTCCACGCTGCCCTTGGGCAAGTGTCGCTACGGCCTGATGTGCAACGAACAGGGCTTCCTGAGCGATGACGGCGTCGTCGCCCGCATCGACGAGGATACCTGGCTTTGTCACACCACCTCGGGCGGGGCGGATCGCATCCACGCCTGGATGGAGGACTGGCTGCAATGCGAATGGTGGGACTGGCAGGTCTATACCGCCAATGTCACCGAGCAATATGCCCAGGTCGCCGTCGTCGGCCCGAACGCGAGGAAGCTCCTGCAAGTCCTTGGCGGCATGGATGTTTCCAAGGAGGCCCTGCCCTTCATGCAATGGGCGGACGGCACGCTGGCCGGCTTCCCGGTCCGGGTTTACCGGATCAGCTTCTCGGGCGAACTGTCCTATGAAATCGCCGTCCCCGCCAGCCATGGCGCGGCCTTCTGGGAGGCCTGCATGGAGGCCGGCAAGGCGCTGGGCGCCATGCCCTACGGCACCGAATGTCTGCACATCATGCGGGCCGAGAAGGGCTTCATCATGATCGGGGACGAGACCGACGGCACCGTCATTCCGCAGGACCTCGGCCTCGACTGGGCGATCTCGAAGAAGAAGGCCGACTACCTCGGCAAGCGCGGGCAGGAACGGACCTACCTCGCCAGCCCCGACCGCTGGAAGCTCGTCGGCTTCGAGACGCTGGACGGCTCGGTGATCCCGGACGGCAGCTACATCGTCGCCGATGGGGTCAACGCCAACGGACAGCGCAATACGCAGGGCCGCGTGACCTCGACCTACTATTCGCCGACGCTGAAGCGCGGCATCGCCATGGGCTTGCTGAAGCACGGGCCGCAGCGGATGGGCGAGGTGGTGGAGTTCAACACCGTCGCCGGCGGCACGGTCAAGGCGCGGGTGCGCGACACCGTGTTCTACGACAAGGATGGGGAGAAGCAGAATGTCTGACCCGGTTTCCGCGCTGAACGGCGCCAGCTTCCAGGGCTTTGCCACCATCCGGGAAATCGGCCCCCTGGGCATGATAACCCTGCGCGCCAGGGGGCTGAAATCGCTGGACCAGGCAATCAAGGCGGTGACGGGGACGAAGGTTCCCGCGCCGCGCCGGATCGAGATCAAGGGCGACCATGCCTGCGGCTGGATGAGCCCCGACGAATATCTGCTGATGCTGCCCTATGCCGAGGTCGGCGAGGCGATGGGAAAACTCGCCAAGGCGCTGGCGGGGGAACATCACCTGGCCGTCGATGTCTCGGACGCCCGCGCGGTCTTCCGCATCGAGGGCGACAAGGCCGACCAGGTCCTGCGCAAGCTGATGCCGGTGGACTTCGACCGGCTGGAACCGGGCGAGTTGCGCCGCAGCCGCGCCGCCCAGGTCGCGGCGGCTATCTGGCAGCAGGATCAGGGCTTTACGCTGGTCTGCTTCCGGTCGGTCGCAAGTTACGTCATGGGCCTTCTGACCCATTCGGCCCAGCCCGGCAGCGAGCTCTAGCCGCCCCGCGCGCCTCTGGCCGGGACGATGGCCCCGGCCGCACCGCCACGCCGTGGAACCCGACCCGGCCCGGCCGCGTTGATCCCGGCCGGTTGCCCTTGACCTTCCGGCCGCGAACCCTCTTATTCCTGCCAAGCATCACCCCAACAGGAGCAAGCCGATGGCCTTCACCCTTCCCAATCTCCCCTATGCGCATGACGCTCTGGCCTCCCTCGGCATGTCGAAGGAGACGCTGGAATACCACCACGACCTGCACCACAAGGCCTATGTCGACAACGGCAACAAGCTGATCGCCGGGACCGAGTGGGAGAACAAGTCGCTGGAAGACATCATCCGCGGCACCTACCAGGCCGGCGCGGTGGCGCAGAACGGCATCTTCAACAATGCCTCGCAGCACTGGAACCACAACATGTTCTGGACCTGGATGGCCCCGGGCGAGAACAAGAAGATGCCGGGCAACCTGGAAAAGGCGCTGACCGAGGCCTTCGGCTCGGTGCAGAAGTTCAAGGATGATTTCGCCGCCGCCGGCGCGGGCCAGTTCGGTTCGGGTTGGGCCTGGCTGGTCAAGGACAAGGACGGCAGCCTGAAGGTGACGAAGACCGAGAACGGGGTGAACCCGCTCTGCTTCGGCCAGACGGCGCTGCTCGGCTGCGACGTGTGGGAACATTCCTACTACATCGACTTCCGCAACAAGCGCCCGGCCTACCTGACGAACTTCCTGGAAAAGCTGGTGAACTGGGAAGCCGTCGCCGCCGCCCTGTAAGGCGCTCCGGATTCCATGGCAGCGGCCCGCGGGGTGCCCCCCTCGCGGGCCGCTTGCGTTCTAACCCAATGCCTCGGCCAGCGCGGCCTCCAGCGCCGCCACATCGGGGACGGCCCGGAAATGGCCCTTCAGCGAGGCGTCGGCGAACCCCTCGGCGATCACATGGTCAAGCAGCGCGACCAGCGGCTGCCAGTAGCCATCGACATCCAGCAGCAGGATCGGCTTGCGGTGCAACCCGATCTGCGCCCAGGTCAGCACCTCGAAGAATTCGTCCAGCGACCCCGCGCCGCCCGGCAGCACCACAACGGCATCCGAGTTCATGAACATGACCTTCTTGCGCTCGTGCATGTCCTCGGTCACCACCAGCCGGCGCCGGTCGCGGCTGGCGCGTTCGCGGCCCATGAGGTGGATCGGGATCACGCCCAGCGTCTCGGCCCCCGCCATCGTCGCCGCCGCGGCGACCGCCCCCATCAGCCCGACATCGCCCGCGCCATAGACCAGCCGCCAGCCCCTGCGGGCCAGCATTTCGCCGGTCGCGCGGGCGGCATCGGCATGGGCGGGATGGCGGCCGGGACGCGAGCCGCAGAAGACGCAGACGGAACGAAGGGACATGGGCCGACCTGAAAAGGGGTTGCTTTGCCCCGTCATATAGAGATTCCTGATCACAAGAAACCACAGCGGCGAAACCGCGACAGGGGGAAACGGGGATGTCGGCATTTGGGGCCTTGGACCGGGGAACACGGGTTGCCCTCCTGCTCTTGGGCGGGGCGGCGGTGGCCGGCCTCGGCTATATCGGCTGGCAGATGACCCGCCCCGCGCCGGTGGAGGTGGCCGCGGTGCAGCCCGCCGCCGCGCCCGTGGTGCCGGACCCTGCGGCGGATGCGGGGGCCGGGGCAGGGCCAGGCGCGACCGGGACAGGGGCCGAAGCCCCCGCCGAACCGGCCGCGACGCCCGCGGCCGAGACCGCCCCGACCGCCGCCGCCGCCGCCCCTGAACCGGCGCCGCCGACCGAGGCGGCACCGATGCCGGTGATCGACACCTGGCGCGTCGCGGCGAACGGCGATGCGGTCGTCTCGGGCAGCGCCGCCCCCGGCGCGACGGTCGAGGTGATCGTGGGCGGCGAATCCAAGGCCAGTGGCACGGCCTCCGCCTCGGGCGATTTCGCGCTGCTCTTCACCCTGCCGCCGAACCCGGACCCGAGCCTGATGTGGCTGTCGATGACCCTGCCGGGCGAGCCGCCCGTCGCCTCGGAGCAGATGGTCGCCCTCGGCCCGATTGCGGGGCCGCCCGCCGCCATGGCCGAGCCTGCGGCGCCGGACGCCCCCCAGGTCGCCGCCGCGGAACCCGCCGCGCCGCCCGCGCTGCTTCTGTCCGACGAGGGGGCGGTCATCCTGCAGGATCCCGCCGCGCCGGAGCCGGTGGCGGGCCAGACGGCCTCGGTCATGATCGACACGATTTCCTACACCCCGGATGGAGAGGTCCAGGTCGGCGGGCGCGGGGCAGGGGGTGCGATGCTGCGGCTCTATCTCGACAATGCCGAGAAGCTGACCCTGCAGGTTCCGGCCTCGGGCAAGTGGCTGACCGCGCTGCCCGACACGCCGCCGGGGGTCTATACCCTGCGGGTTGACCAGCTCGACGCCGCGGGCAAGGTCACCTCGCGCTTCGAGACCCCGTTCAAGCGCGAAACGCTCGACGCGCTGGCCGCCGTCGCCGGCACCGTGACGCAGCCGGCGGGCGAGGCGGCCCCGGCTGCCCCTGCGTCCGCGCCCGAAGCCCTGCCCGAGACTGTTGCCGGGACCGCGCCCGAAGCAGCGCCAACTCCCGCGACCGAACCCGCCGCTGCGCCTGCCCCCGAACCGGCGCCGGTCGAGGTCGCCGCCGCCGCGCCGCCCGAGGCACCCGTCCAGACCGAAGCCACCGCCCCGCAAGCGCCGGCGGCGCCCGCGATCCCCGCCGAGCCCGCCGCCCCCGAAGCGCCCGCCGTGGCCCTTGCGGATGCGCCCGCCGCAGCGCCGGCGCCGGTGACCGTCACCGTCCAGCCCGGTTTTACCCTCTGGGGCATCGCGCAGGAACGCTATGGCAACGGTGTTCTCTACGTGCAGGTGTTCGAGGCGAACCGCGACAAGATCAAGGATCCGAACCTGATCTATCCCGGTCAGGTCTTTTCGGTGCCCGAAGCCGCTTCGGCCCCCTGACGCCGGTGGGCGCAGGCGGCCAGGACCTCGGGATGGTCCGAACAGCAGTCGTTCAGCACATAGGAAATCGTCCGGCCGATGCCGTGCGGATCCACGCTGTAGAACACGTTCCGCGCCGCCTTGCGCGATTTCAGCAGCCCCGCCTGTTCCAGCGCCGACAGGTGGAACGACAGCCGCGGCGCCGGCATGCCCAGCGACTCGGCGATCTGGCCCGCGGCCATGCCTTCCTCGCCCCGGGGCGTCAGCAGCCGGATCAGGTCCAGCCGCGTCTCGTGGGCCAGGGCGGACAGGGCGGCGAGGGCTTTACTTCGGTCCATCGTTCAACTATTCAAGAAAACTTGAAATGACCATAGCCGAACCCGGACCTCCGCGCAACGCTCTTGCCCGCTCCGGTTTGCCAGGAAAGACGATGCGCCGCACGACCTCGACCGCCACTTCCGCCGATGCCGGAACCGCCCACGCCTCAGCCATGACCACGATCCGCCGCGTGGCGCCCTATCTCTGGCCGGACGGCCAGGCCTGGGTGAAGCGGCGCGTCGTGCTGGCGATGCTGTTCCTGCTGGCGGCAAAGCTGGTCTCGGTTGCCACGCCCTACATCTACAAGCTGGCAGTGGACAGCCTGTCGAACGAGGCGGGATCTGACCCGCGCGCGCTGATCGGCCTTGGCGCGGTCGGGCTGGTCGTGGCCTATGGCCTTGCGCGGCTTGGCGCGGTGGCCTTCGGCGAACTGCGCGACGCGGTCTTCGTCCGCGTGGGCCAGCGCGCGATCCGCCGGCTGGCGATCGAGACCTTCACCCATATCCACCGCCTCTCCTTGCGCTACCACATCACCCGAAAGACCGGCGGCCTGTCGCGGATCATCGAGCGCGGGGTGAAGGGCGTCGATTTCCTGTTGCGGTTCCTCCTTCTCTCCATCGGGCCGCTGATCCTTGAACTGACCATGGTCTCGGTGATCTTCGCAGTGGTCTTCGGCTGGCAATATGCCGCAGTCGTCGTCGTCACCATCGCGCTTTACGTCTGGTTCACCTTCACCGTCACGGAATGGCGCGTGAAGCTGCGGCGCGAGATGAACGACCAGGACACCGACGCCAACCAGAAGGCGATCGACAGCCTGCTGAACTTCGAGACCGTCAAGTATTTCAATGCCGAAAGCCGCGAGGCCGAGCGCTACGACAGCGCCATGCGGCGTTACGAGTCGGCCGCCGTCAAGACCGGCCTGTCGCTCTCGTTCCTGAATGTGGGGCAGGCGACGCTCATCACCTCCGGCCTCGTCATCGTCATGGCGATGAGCGCGCTTGGCGTGCGCGCGGGCACGCTGACCGTGGGCGATTTCGTCATGGTCAACGCCTACATGATCCAGATCACCATGCCGCTGAACTTCCTCGGCACGGTGTACCGGGAAATCCGGCAGGCGCTGGTGGACATGGGCGAGATGTTCGGCCTTCTCGGCCAGCCGGCCGAGATCAACGATGCGCCGGATGCCAAACCCCTGCGCGTGACGGCGGGCGAGATCGTGTTCGACGACGTGCATTTCGGCTACGAGCCCACGCGCGAGATCCTGAAGGGCGTCTCCTTCACGCTGAAGCCGGGGCAGAAACTGGCGCTCGTCGGCCATTCCGGCAGCGGCAAGTCCACCATTGGGCGGCTTCTGTTCCGCTTCTACGACGTGACCTCGGGCGCGGTCAGGATCGACGGGCAGGATATCCGCGACGTGACGCAGACCTCGCTCCATGCCCAGATCGGGGTCGTCCCGCAGGATACGGTGCTGTTCAACGACACCATCCGCTACAACATCGCCTATGGCCGGGCCGACGCGACCGAGGACGAGATCGTCGCCGCCGCGAAGGCCGCGAAGATCCACGATTTCGTCTCGCGCCTGCCGGAAGGCTACGACACCAAGGTGGGCGAACGCGGGCTGAAGCTATCGGGCGGCGAAAAGCAGCGCGTGGGCATCGCGCGGACGCTTCTGAAGAATCCGCCGATCCTGATCCTGGACGAGGCGACCTCGGCGCTCGACACCCAGACCGAACGCTCGATCCAGGAAAGCCTGGCAGAGATGGGGCAGGGCCGCAGCGTCATCACCATCGCGCACCGGCTTTCGACCATTGCCGATGCCGACCAGATCCTCGTGCTGGACGAGGGCCGGGTGATCGAACGCGGCACGCATGACGAACTGCTCGAGGCCGACGGCACCTATGCCGCGATGTGGCAGCGCCAGGTCATGGAAGACGAAGATTTCGCCAGCCCGCTGGTCGAATTCCAAGGTGCCAAGCCGGACGCGCCGCTTACGGAAAGGGAGGCAGCCCGGGAACGCAACGCGCGCGCCGCTCCGGTGGGCTGACATACCCGCCAAGCCATTCACCGGACTGGGTTTTCATTTGACGATCCGGTCAGGCTCCCCATTGTGCCGCCGCCTTTTGAGCGTGAGAAATGCTAGTCCGGCGTCTCGGTCCTGTTCTGATCTTCCGGTTATTCGGCATGACGGCCGCACTGGCCAAGAATGGTGTGGCCTTCCCGTTCTTCGCCATCCCCGAAGCGATGCGGGCGGACGGAAGATCTGCGCGAGGGCATGGGGCCGGGTTGCTGGCCGTCGCCAGGCTCTCGGCCTCTTCCCACAGAGTTCTGACCGTCACCAGCGCCGGGCAGGGCTTGGCAACGCGCGGGCTTTGCCTGTAAGACGGGGCAAACGACAAGCGAGGCACGGCGTTGAGCAATCCCGACAGCTTCATCGAGGAAGTTACCGAAGAGGTGCGGCGGGATCGTCTGTTCGGGCTGTTCCGCAAATACGGCTGGATCGGCGTGGTCGTGATCCTGGCCCTTGTCGGCGGCACGGCCTGGACCGAATGGCAGAAATCCCGCGATGCCGCGCGGGCCGAGGCTTTCGGCGACGCGCTGATCGACGCGCTTGACCATGGCACGCCCGAGGAACGGCGCGAGGCGCTGGCCTCGGTTCCGGCGACGGGCGAACAGGTCGCGATCCTGAACCTGATCCTCGGCTCGGACCCGGCCGAGGACAAGGCCGCCACCCTTGCCGCGCTCGAGTCGGTCGCGAACAATGCCGCGCTGTCGCCGGCCTACCGCGACCTCGCGGTCCTGCGCCGTGTCCTGGTCGGCGGTGCCGACCTGGCCCTGGCCGACCGCCGCGCGGCGCTCGACGGCATCGCCGTCGCCGGTCGGCCCTACCGGACGCTCGCGGCCGAGCAGCTGGCCTACCTCCTGATAGAGGAGGGCAAGCCGGACGAGGCCGTAGTCGCCTTGACCGCGCTCACGCAGGACCAGGAGGCCTCGGCCGCGTTGCGGGCGCGGGCGGGGCAGGTGGTCACTGCCCTTGGTGGCACGCTGCCCGAGCCGACCAACGGCGGTTGATATGCAGATGGACGCAGACGCAAGCGAAAGGTCCTTTCAGGTGGCGGTCATGAAAGTCAGACGGATGGGCGGCAGGCTGGTGACTGGCGTGGGGCTTCTTGCGCTGCTGGCGGCCTGCGGCGAAAGGGAAGTGATCCTGCAAGGCGAACGTTTCCCGGTGCGTGCCGACCTTGAGGCCAGCGTCCCTGTGGAAGGCCAACCCGCACCCACCGCGCCGGTGGCGCCCGAAAATCAGAGCGTCGCCATTTCGCTTGGTCCGCAGACCGGCGGCGACTGGACGCACCGCGCCGGCAATGCCCGTCACCTGATGCCGCATGCCGCGCTGTCCGCCACCCCGCAGCGGGCCTGGACCGCGAACATCGGCTCGGGCTCCAGCCGCAAGAACCGCATTGCCGCGGCGCCGGTCGTGGCCGATGGCCGCGTATTCACCATCGATTCCGGCACCACCGTCACCGCCACCTCGACCGGCGGCGCCACGCTCTGGACTGCCGACCTGACCGCGTCCTTCGACCGGGGCGGCGGCCAGTCGGCAGGCGGCCTTGCCATCGCGGGGGGCCGGGTCTTCGCCACCACCGGCTATGGCGAACTGGTCGCATTGGATGCCGGCTCGGGCGCGGTGCTCTGGCGCCAGCGCGTCGATGCCCCGATCAGCGGGGCGCCGGCTTCGGACGGAAATGCGGTCTATGTCGCGGGCCGCGACGGTTCGGCCTGGGCAGTGGACGCCAAGGACGGCAAGGTGATCTGGCAGGTCGTCGGCACGCCGGGCCGTGCGGCCTATGTCGGCACCGCCGCACCCACCATCGGCGACCGCGCGGTGATCTTCCCGTCCTCGGGCGGCGATCTGATGGCGGTCCTGAAGATCGGCGGCGGCACCAAAGTCTGGCAGGCCTCGCTGGCCGGCAAGCGGCTCGGCCGCGCCTATGCGCTCACCCCCGACGTGACCGGCGATGCCGTGATCGCGGGCAAGGTGCTCTATGCCGGCTCCGGCTCGGGCCGCACCGTCGCCATGTCCGCCTCCTCGGGCGAACGCATCTGGTCGGCGGGCGAGGGCGCGCTGGGCCCGGTCGCGGTCGCGGGCGGGTCGATCTTCCTGGTCAACGACGAGGCGAAACTCGTCCGCCTCGATGCCGCCACCGGCGAGCCGATCTGGTCGGTCGAGATGCCCTATTTCACCAAGGACAAGATCAAGCGCCGCAAGGGCATTTTCGCCCATTACGGGCCGGTGATGGCCGGCGGGCGGATCATGGTCGTCTCCTCGGACGGCCTGTTGCGCGCCTTCGACCCGGCCAGCGGCGCCCTGACCTACACCGCCGAGATTCCCGGCGGCGCGGCCGCGCAGCCGGCGGTGGCGGGGGGCACGCTCTACGTCGTCGGCGGCAACGGGCAACTTCACGCTTTCCGCTGACGGCAAACCGGTGTATCGGGGCGGCTTCGCGCAGAACGGACGCAGGCCATGACCTTCACCCTCGCCATCGTGGGCCGCCCGAATGTGGGCAAATCGACGCTCTTCAACCGGCTCGTCGGCCGCAAGCTGGCGCTGGTCGATGACCAGCCCGGCGTGACCCGCGACCTGCGCGAGGGCGATGCCAAGCTCTTCGACCTGCGCTTCACCGTGATCGACACCGCGGGGCTTGAGGAGGTCACCGACGACAGCCTGCAAGGCCGCATGCGCCGCCTGACCGAGCGCGCGGTGGACATGGCCGATGTCTGCCTGTTCCTGATCGACGGGCGCGTGGGCGTCACCCCCTCGGATGAGGTCTTCGCCGAAATCCTGCGCAAGAAGGCCGCCCGCGTGCTGCTGGGCGTCAACAAGGCCGAAGGCAAGGCGGGCGATGCAGGCGCGCTGGAGGCCTATTCGCTGGGCCTCGGCGAACCCATCCGCCTGTCCGCAGAACATGGCGAGGGGATGGACGACCTCTACCGCGCGCTCAAACCCTTCGAGGCGGAATTCGCCCCCCGCGAAGCCGAGATGCTGCCCGAGACCGACACCGACATCTCGGAAGAGGACGCCGAGCTCGAGGCCGACGAGACCGCCCACAAGCCTACCGCGACCAAGCCCCTCCAGATCGCCGTCATCGGCCGCCCGAATGCCGGGAAATCCACGCTCATCAACAGGATCCTCGGTACCGACCGGATGCTGACCGGACCGGAGGCCGGCATCACCCGCGACGCGATCTCGGTCCGCGCCGACTGGATGGGCACGCCGATCCGCATCTGGGACACCGCCGGCATGCGCAAGAAGGCGAAGGTGGTGGAAAAGCTGGAAAAGCTTTCGGTCGCCGACGGCCTGCGCGCCGTACGCTTCGCCGAGGTGGTGGTCGTCCTTCTCGACGTTGAAATCCCCTTCGAGGTGCAGGACCTGCGCATCGCCGACTTCGCCGAAACCGAAGGCCGCGCCGTGGTGGTCGCGGTCAACAAGTGGGACCTCGAGGACGACAAGCAGGAGAAGCTTGCGGAACTGAAGGAGATGTTCGAACGCCTTCTCCCGCAGCTACGCGGTGCGCCGCTCGTCACCGTCAGCGCCAAGACGGGCCGGGGCCTCGACCGGTTGCACGACGCGATCCTCAAGGCGCACGATGTCTGGAACCGCCGCGTGCCCACGGCCAAGCTGAACAGCTGGCTCGGCGCCATGACCGAGGCGCACCCGCCGCCCGCGCCCGGCGGCCACCGGATCAAGTTGCGCTACATGACGCAGGCAAAGACAAGGCCGCCGGGCTTCGTCATCAAATGCTCGCGGCCCGACGAACTGCCGGAAAGCTACAAGCGCTATCTGGTGAATGGTCTGCGCGACCATTTCGACATGCCGGGCACGCCGATCCGACTGTTCCTGCGCAGCCAGGGCGACCAGAACCCCTGGAAGGAGCGCAAGTTCCACACGCCAAGCCGCCTGCGGAAGCACAAGGAAAAAAACACCGGGCAGTAAGGCCAACCCCAAGAATTTTAAGTAAAATTCTTGGGAAGTTCCTTGCTCAAGGAATTTGGCCCTTACCCCGCCGCGCCAGCAGCAGAACCGCCGCCAGCGCCACGGCGGCAATCCCGAAGGCCACCCAGGCCACCGGCGTGCCGCTGCCCCAGTTCGCCACGCCGATCCCGACCAGCGCCCAGGCCAGCGTCAGGCCATAGACCGGCATCCGGGGCTTTCGCCATTGCACCAGCACGCCCAGGATCAGCACGGCGGCCATCATGTCATAGGCCGCCTCCTCGTTGCCCAGATAGCCGTAGCCGGCCAGAAGAACTCCGGTCGAGACCGCCGAAGCCGCCGTCAGCCAGCCCGCAAGGATCGCCAGCGGGGCAGAGAGAAGCCAGCGGTCGGGCTCGGTCGGCGCCTGCAGGAAGGCCAGGATCGCCGCCCCCGCCATCACCAGGATCACCACGGTCGCCCAGAAAGGGCTCGAGGCCGCGATCGCGAGCCACACCGTTCCCAGTACCACCGCCAGCGTCAGCGCCGGGCGCACGCGCACCCAGGCCGGATGCCGCCGCCGCTTCCACAGGCCGAAGGCGGCATGCAGGATCAGCCAAAGGTAGATCAGCGACCAGATCGCAAAGGCATAGCCCGCCGGCTGCACCGCCGGTCGCAGGATCTCGACCGGGAACTGGCCCGGGTCATAGCCGGTGAACGGGGGAGTGATGATCGGAGCCAAGGCAAAGGCAAGCGCGGCAAGAAGCAGGACAAGGGCAAACGCGAGTGTCATTCGGGGCCTTTCGCTGTGGACGGGCAGGGGGAACTCCCCCGCGCCGCCTCTGGTTCCCCGGTCCTCAGGCCAGAACGCCGTCCGCCGTGATCCGGGTCTTGCCGCCAAGATAGGGCGCCAGCGCTGGCGGCAAGGTCACGGACCCGTCGGCCTCCTGCCCGTTCTCCAGCACCGCGATCAGGCAGCGCCCGACCGCCAGGCCCGATCCGTTCAGCGTCGCCACGAACTCCGGCTTTCCGCCTGCCGGGCGGTAACGGGCGTTCATCCGGCGGGCCTGGAACTGGCCGCAGGTCGAGACGCTGGAAATCTCGCGATAGGTGTTCTGGCCGGGCAGCCAGACCTCCAGGTCATGTGTCTTCTGCGCGCCGAATCCCATGTCGCCGGTGCAAAGGACGATGGTCCGGTAGGGCAGTCCCAGCCGCTCCAGCACCGCCTCGGCGCACTTGGTCATTCTTTCGTGTTCGGCCAGCGCCGTTTCCGGCGTGCAGATCGTCACCATCTCGACCTTCTCGAACTGGTGCTGGCGCAGCATCCCCGTCGTGTCCTTGCCCGCCGAGCCCGCCTCGGACCGGAAGCAATGCGTATGCGCCGTCAACCGGATCGGCAGCGCGGCCTCGTCCAGGATGTCGCCCGCGACCGAATTGGTCAGCGTGACTTCCGAGGTCGGGATCAGCCACCAGCCGTTGGTGGTCTGATAGCTGTCCTCGGCGAACTTCGGCAGCTGGTTGGTGCCATACATCGCCTCTTCCTTGACGAGGACCGGGGTCCAGGTCTCGGCCAGACCATGCTCGGACGTATGCAGATCCAGCATGAACTGCGCCAGCGCCCGATGCACCCGCGCCACCGCGCCGCGCATCACGACGAAACGGCTGCCGGACAGCTTCGCCGCCGTCGCAAAGTCCAGCCCCCCCTTTGCGGCCGGAATGTCGAAATGTTCCAATGGCTTGAAGCCCATCGCCCGAGGCGTTCCCCAGCGCCGGATCTCGACGTTCGCGGTCTCGTCCGGCCCTTCCGGCACCTCGTCCAGCGCCATGTTCGGAATGCGCATCAGGGCATCGCGCAGCCGCGCGTCCTCGGCCCCCGCCTCCTCGGTCAGCCGCGCACCTTCGGCTTTCTTCTCGGCCACGAGCGCCCTCAGCCGCTCGAACTCGGCCTCATCGCCCCGCGCCTTCGCCGCCCCCACTTCCTTCGAGGCCGCGTTCTGCGCCGCGGCCGCCGTCTCGGCCGCCAGGATCTTCGCCCGCCGCGCCTCGTCGATCGCCAGAAGCTCCGCCGCCATCGGCGCCAGCCCCCGCCGCGACAGGGCCCTGTCGAAGGCGTCCGGGTTCTCGCGGATGAAGCGGATGTCGTGCATGGTCTGGCCCCAAGGAAAAGCTACGCCGGCGCTTATGCCCGATTACGCGGCAGGGGGGAAGGCACCGCCTGTCGCGCCCCCTCTGGCAAAGCGCGGCGAAAGGGCTTACATCACCCGACAATCGCAAACGGGGCGGCGCCTGAAGCCTCCCGATCCGGCCAGAGAGGATGTCCATGTTCGCCACCCCCGCCTTCGCGCAAGCCGCCGGCGCCGCCCCCGGAGGCGCCGCCGTCTTCGCCCAGTTCCTGCCGATCATCCTGATCTTCGTCATCTTCTATTTCCTGCTGATCCGCCCGCAGCAGAAGAAGATGAAGGAACACCGCGCCATGGTGGACGCGCTGCGCCGGGGCGACGAGGTCATCACCTCGGGCGGGATCATCGGCAAGGTCTCCAAGGTCCAGGACGACGGCAAGGTCGAGGTCGAGATCGCCGAAGGCGTGAAGGTGAAGGTGGTCAAGCACACCATCACCCAGGTGCTGAACAAGACCGAACCCGCCGCAAGCTGAGACCCGACACATGGAACCGATGGCGCTCTGGAAGCGGATCCTCATCCTGCTCGTCTGCGGCTGGGGGATCGTCGCCGCGACCCCGAACCTGTTCTACGGAAGGGTCGAGCGCCACAATGACGCCGTCGCCGCCATCGAGGCCGCCGGCGGCACCGCGACGCCCGAGCAGGAGGCCGCCCGCGCGGAGTGGCCCGACTACCTGCCTTCGGCGCTGGTGAACCTCGGCCTCGACCTGCGGGGCGGGGCGCATCTTCTGGCCGAGGTCAAGGTCGAGGACGTGTACAAGGCGCGGATGGATTCGCTCTGGCCCGAGGTGCGAGACGCGCTGCGCGGCCTGCGCGACCAGGTCGGCGCGGTGCGCCGCGCGCCCTCGCCCGACGACGTGCTGCGCGTGACGCTGGAAAACCCCGCCGGCATGGCCGCGGCGGTCGAGGCCGTCCGCGGCCTCGGTTCGGGCGTCATGTCCCTCACCGGCCTCGGCCAGAGCACGCTCGACGTGACCGCCGAAGGCAACGACATCGTCGTGCGCCTGTCGGATGCCGAAAAGCAGGCCACCGACCAGCGCACCCTCCAGCAGTCGCTGGAAATCATCCGCCGCCGCGTGGACGAGGCCGGCACCCGCGAACCCACGATCCAGCGCCAGGGCGAAGACCGCATCCTGATCCAGGTGCCCGGCATCGGCTCGGCGCAGGAACTCAAGGCCCTGATCGGCCAGACCGCCAAGCTGTCGTTCAACGCGGTCATCAGCCGCACCACGGATGCAGGCGCCTCTCCCGGCGCGCGCAACGTCCTCTTGCCGTCCATGGACGAGCCGGGGATCTACTACATCGTCGAGGACACGCCGGTCGTCTCGGGCGACGACCTGGTGGACGCGCAGCCCTCCTTCGACCAGAACGGCCGCCCGGCGGTCAGCTTTCGCTTCGACACCACCGGCGCGCGCAAGTTCGGCGATTATACCGCCGCCAACATAGGCGCGCCCTTCGCCATCGTGCTGGACGGCGAGGTGATCTCGGCCCCGGTGATCCAGAGCCACATTCCCGGCGGCTCGGGGATCATCACCGGGAATTTCAGCGTCGAGGAATCGACCCGTCTGGCCGTCCTTCTGCGCGCCGGTGCGCTACCGGCCGAGATGACCTTCCTCGAAGAACGCACCATCGGGCCGGAACTGGGGCAGGATTCCATCGATGCCGGCCGCACCGCCGCCCTGATCGGCATGATCGCCGTCATCGCCTACATGATCGCCTCCTATGGTATGTTCGGGGTCTTCGCCAACATTGCGCTCGCAATCAACGTCGCGCTCATCGTGGCGGTATTGTCGGCCATCGGCGCCACGCTGACCCTGCCGGGGATCGCCGGTATCGTCCTGACCATGGGGATGGCCGTCGATGCCAACGTGCTGATCTTCGAGCGCATGCGCGAGGAACTGCGATCCGGCGCCAATCCGCGCCGCGCGATGCAGCAGGGCTTCGATCGGGCCTTCTCGGCGATCATGGATTCGAACGTGACCGGGCTTCTGACCGCTCTCATCATGTTCTGGCTCGGCTCGGGGCCGGTCCGCGGCTTTGCAGTGACGCTGGGCCTGGGGATCCTCACCTCGATGTTCACTGCCGTCTATGTCACCCGGCTTATTGTCGAGACCTATCTCGACTGGAAGCGTCCGAAGACGATCGTGGTCTGACCGGAGGAAATGAAAATGGCCTGGCGCCTGAGACTTGTTCCCGAAAAGACCAACATCGACTTCTTCAAGATCCAGTGGGTGACCTTCGGAGCCTCGATCGCGGCGATGCTCCTGTCGCTCGTGCTGATCTTCACTGTGGGGCTTAACTTCGGCATCGACTTCCGGGGCGGAACGACCATCCGCACCGAATCCACCAATGCGGTGGATGTCGGCGCCTATCGGCAGGCCCTGCAGGGGCTGGACCTCGGCGACGTCTCGATCACCGAGGTTTTCGACCCGTCCTTCGCCGAGAACCAGCACGTCGCGATGATCCGGCTTTCTGCCAAGGAAGGGGATGAGTCCGTCACGCCGGAAACCATCGCCGAGGTCGAGGCAGCGTTGCAGCAGATCGATCCCTCGATCACCTTCCCCGCGGTGGAATCGGTGGGGCCGAAGGTGTCGCAGGAACTCATCACCTCGGCCCTTCTGGCGGTTCTGGCGGGCTCGGCGGGGATCCTGTTCTACGTCTGGGTGCGGTTCGAATGGCAATTCGCCGTGGGCACGGTTGCAGCACTGATCCATGACGTGCTGGTCACGGTGGGCATCTTCGTGCTGTTCCAGATCAAGTTTGACCTGACCATCGTCGCGGCGCTGCTGACCATCCTCGGCTACTCGGTCAACGACACCGTCGTCATCTTCGACCGGCTTCGGGAAAATCTCGCCAAATACAAGCAGATGCCGCTGCGGGACATGATGAACCTGACTGCGAACGAAACCCTGTCGCGCACGATCATGACGGCGACAACAACCTTCCTCTCGCTCATGGCGCTCTTCATCTTCGGTGGCGACGTGATCCGCGGCTTCGTGTTCGCCATGCTTCTGGGCGTTGTGCTCGGGACCTATTCCACGCTTTACATGGCCAAGAACATCGTCCTGATGCTGGGTGTGGACCGCGGCGACAAGCCGAAGAAGTCGGTGAAAAGCGACTTTGCCGACGTGGACGCCTGAGGCCGGGGCGGCGATGCGGCTGACCGAGGTCACCTACGGCAGCGCAAAGGCGATCGAGGGCTACGGCCCCGGCTTCTTCCGCGTCGCGGGCCACGTCCTGCGTGGTCCCTGCCTGATCACCCCCTGGGACGCCGGTCCCTGGGGCGGGCTCGAGGATACGGCCGCGCCGCTGTCGCTCGTGGACCGGATCGACGTGCTGTTCGTCGGGACCGGCTCGACCATCGCCCATGTGCCGCCGGCCTTCCGCGCGGCGCTGGAAGGGCAGGGGATCGGGGTCGAGATCATGGCCTCGCCCACCGCCGCCCGCACCTACAATGTCCTGCTCGGCGAAGGCCGCCGCGTCGCCGTGGCGCTGATCCCGGTCGATTAGGGGCCGCAAGCCCCGCCATCCCGCGCCTCCCCTCCCCCCGCGTGGGGAGGGGATGGGGGAGGGCGGCGGCGCTGCCCGATCAGGGTTTCCGGATCCTGAACGCCCACGGACAAGCCCTTGAAAGACAAGGGGTGCGCCGGCCTGTCCCGCGTGGACAGACCTCAGCCCCCGGCGATCTGCTTCGCCTTCTGGACCAGCACCTCGGCCTGCCGGATCGAGGCATAGTCGATCAGCCGCCCGTCAAGCGACACCGCCCCCTTGCCCTCGGCCGCGGCCTTCTCCATCGCCTCCAGGATCCGCTTCGCGCGCGTCACCTCGGCCTCCGAAGGGCTCATCACCTCGTTGGCCAGGGCAATCTGCGACGGATGGATCGCCCACTTCCCCTCGCAGCCCAGCACCGCCGCCCGCTTCGCCGCCGCACGATACCCGTCCGGGTCCGAGAAATCCCCGAATGGCCCGTCCAGCGGCCTGAGCCCGTTCGCCCGCGCCGCCACCACCAGCCGGGCCAGCGCATAGTGCCACATGTCGCCCCAGTGCACCGCGCGGCTGCCGTCCTCCAGCCGGTCGGTCAGAACCGCGTAATCCGGGTTCACGCCGCCGATGTTCGTCGTCCGCGCCCGGGTCGAGGCGGCATAGTCCGCCACCCCGAAATGCAGCGACTCGTTCCGCTTCGAGGCGCCGGCGATCGCGTTGATGTTCTGCATCCCCAGCGCCGTCTCGATGATGTGCTCGAACCCGATCCGCTTCTTGTAGCCCTTCGCGTCCTCGATCTGCGTGACCAGCATGTCCACCGCATAGACGTCCGCCGCCGTCCCGACCTTGGGGATCATGATGAGATCCAGCCGCTCGCCGGCCTGTTCCACCACATCCACCACGTCGCGGTACATGTAATGCGTATCAAGGCCGTTGATCCGCACCGACATGGTCTTCTTGCCCCAGTCGATCTCGTTCAGTGCCTTGATCACGTTCTTGCGCGCCTGGGCCTTGTCGTCCGGCGCCACGGCGTCCTCGAGGTCGAGGAAGACCACATCCGCCTCGGACGCGGCGGCCTTCTCGAACATCTGGGGGGCCGAACCCGGAACGGCCAGCTCGCTGCGGTTCAGGCGCGCGGGGGCCTGGGTGATGACGTGGAAAGACATGTTTGGGCTCCTGCCAAGGTAGGAGCTGCACCCACCCTACCCATCCCCGACCGCGCCCCCCTGCGTCAAGCCCGAAAATGCATCACATTTCGCCACGCGAAGCGCGATTGGCGTAGAAGAAGGCAATCGCCTGCGCCCGATTCTTCACGTCCAGCTTCTCGAACAGGTTTGACAGGTGAAACTTCACCGTGTTCTCGCTGATCTCCAGCTCCTTCGACAGCTCCCGGTTCGTCAGCCCCTTCGACAACGCCTCCAGAAGCGTCTTCTCGCGCGGGGACAGCGCCTCGATCGGGTCCTGTTTCAGGCTGCGGATGTCGAGGAAGGGGAACACCATCTGCCCCTTCGCCACGGCGACGCAGGTCTCCAGAAGCCGCTCCACCGACCCCGAGCGGGACACGAATCCTGCCGCCCCCGCCGCCATCGCCTTGCGGGGAATATCCCCGGTATCCTCAGCATAGACCACCAGCCGCGGCGCGTTGGCCTGGGTGCGCAACACGTCGATCAGCCGCGCGCCCCCCAGTGCCGGCAGGTTCCAGTCGATCACGCCAACCTGCACCGGCATCCGCATCACCATGCCAAGGAACCCCTCGGCTGTCGCCGCCGTCGCCACCAGAGAGAATCGGCGGTCCTTCTCGAAGAGTTCCGACATCGCGGCCAGCATCAGCGGGTTCGCGTCGCCCAGCATCAGCGTTACCGCTACCACTCCCCGCTCATCGTCCCAAAGCGCCATCAACTGCCTCTCTCCCTACCCGTTCGGGTGGGGCAATTCGGTATACCACCGCATATCAGCCTATTTGGGTGGGTAGAACGCTACCCGAACAGGTATCCGAAAGCAGGATATAGGAAGGTTGCCGCCTTTGTCGATTGCCTCTTTCCTGTGCGGCCAGGATCACGTCCCCGGCAGACCCCGCGACCCTTTCTTCCGCTGCACCCGGAAGCGTCGCCAGATCGGCCCGGACGACGGTCCAACCGACATCGGCCTTGGGAGGGGCGCCGAATGACCGACACCGAAGTCTATCCGCAACTCGTGATTCCGGAGACGCTCGCCGCCGGCCCCGGCCCCGGAAACACCGATGCGCGGGTGCTGGCCGCCTTTGCGAACGCGGGGCTCTCTGACCACATGCAGGCCGATGTCCTGCGGGGCATGGTCGAATGCAAGCACATGCTGCGGCAGGTCTGGGGCACCGCGAACACCTACACCTTCGGCGTTGCCGGCACGGGGTGGAGCGGGCTTGACGCCCTCTTCTCGGCCATCCTGCCGGGCGACACGGTCGTCTGCTTCGTGAACGGCACCTTCTCGGGCATTGACGCGCTGACCGTCCGCACCAAGGCCGCCAGCCGCGAGGATCTGAAAGCCAACGCGCTGGATCCGAAGCCCGCGAACGTCATCGTGATCCAGGTCCCGCACGGCCAGTCGGTCACGGCCGAGATCATCGAGCGTGCGCTCTCCGAACACAAACCGATGTGGGCCACGATGGCGCATTGGGAAACCGGGTCGGGCCGCATCAACGACCTCAAGGGCTTCTCCGATGCCTGCCTGCGCCACAACGTGATGGGCCTGGTCGATGCAGTCTCCTCGCTCGGGGTCGAGGACTTCGCCATCGACGACTTCCCCGGCGTGGTGGGCTGGGCCTCCTGCCCGCAGAAGGGCGTCCTCTGCCTGCCGCTGACCTATGCGCCGGTCAGCTTCACCGACCGCTACATCGCCCACCTGCGTGAGAACGGCTGCTATACCTTCGTCCACAATCCGATCTTCGAGGCCCGCCATTGGGGCATCGTCGATGGCCGCGACGTGGGCGCGGGCACCTACCACCGCACCCATTCCGCATACGCCGTCGCCGCCTTCCACGAGGCGCTGCGGATCAACCTCCAGCAGGGCCGCGCCCGGAAGGCCGCCGAGTATGCCCGGCACGAGGCCGCGCTGCGTGCCGCCGTCACCGCGCTTGGCTGCGAGGTCACCTCGAACATGACCAGCCTCGTGGTCCTGAACCTGCCCGGCGCGCTGGCGGGACGCGAGAAGGAACTGGTCGCAAATGCCCGCGCCAAGGGCTTCGGCATCTGGCCGACGCTGTCGGAACCTGTGCAGGTCCGCATCGGCATCCTGAACCAGCTGTCCGAAGCCGCGATCACCGATATCGTCGTGCGCTTCGCCGCCGAGATGAACGCGATGGGCGCGGCTGTCGATGTGGGTCAGGCGCTTGCCGCGCTGGAAACCCACTACGTCGCCGCCATCGCTGCCGAATAACGGGAGGAAGACATGGACATCCACGAATACCAGGCAAAGGAAATCCTTGCCAAGTTCGGCGTCACCGTGCCTGCCGGCGCGCTGGCCTACAGCCCCGAACAGGCCGCCTACCGGGCGCGGGAACTGGGGGGCGACCGCTGGATCGTCAAGGCCCAGGTCCACGCCGGGGGCCGCGGCAAGGCGGGGGGCGTCAAGCTCTGCAACTCCGAGCACGATATCCACGAGGCGACCGAAGGCATGTTCGGCCAGAAGATCGTGACGCACCAGACCGGGCCCGAAGGCAAGGCCATCTACCGCGTCTATGTCGAGCAGGCCGTCGAGTTCAATCGCGAAATCTACCTCGGCTTCGTGCTCGACCGCTCGTCCCAGCGGGTGATGATCGTGGCCTCGGGCGAGGGCGGCATGGAGATCGAGGAGATCTCGGCCACGCGCCCGGACTCGATCGTCCGCTCCACGGTGGAACCTGCCGTGGGTCTCCAGGAATTCCAGGCCCGCGAGATCGCCTTCAAGCTCGGCATCCCCGCCGCCCTGACGCAACAGATGGTCCGCACGCTGCAAGGCTGCTACCGCGCCTTCCGCGACCTCGACGCGACCATGGTCGAGATCAACCCGCTGGTCGTGACCGCCGACAACCGCATCCTCGCGCTCGACGCGAAGATGACCTTCGACACCAACGCGCTCTTCCGCCACCCGCAGATCGCCGAACTCCGCGACAAGAGCCAGGAGGACCCGCGCGAGAGCCGCGCCGCCGACCGGGGCCTCGCCTACATCGGCCTGTCGGGCAACATCGGCTGCATCGTGAACGGTGCGGGCCTGGCGATGGCGACGATGGACACGATCAAGCTGGCCGGGGGCGAACCCGCCAACTTCCTCGACATCGGCGGTGGCGCCACGCCCGAGCGGGTGGCCAGGGCCTTCCGCCTGGTGATGTCCGACAAGAACGTCCAGGCGGTCCTCGTGAACATCTTCGCCGGCATCAACCGCTGCGACTGGGTGGCGGAGGGCGTCGTGCAGGCGCTGAAGGCGGAACCCGTGGACGTGCCCGTGATCGTCCGCCTCTCGGGCACCAATGTCGAGGAAGGCCAGAAGATCCTCGCGCAATCCGGCCTGCCGATCATCCGCGCCAACACGCTGATGGAGGCCGCAGAACGCGCCGTGATCGCCTGGAAGAACGACCGCAAGCAACTGATGAGGGCCGTGTGATGAGCATCTTTCTCGACCGTTCCAGCCGCGTCGTCGTGCAGGGCATCACCGGCCGCATGGCGCAGTTCCACACCAAGGAAATGCTCGACTACGGCACCCAGGTCGTCGCGGGGGTGGTCCCGGGCAAGGGCGGGGAAACCGTCATGGGCATCCCCGTGTTCAACACGATGAAAGAGGCCGTCGCCGCCACCTCCTGCGACACCAGCCTCGTCTTCGTGCCGCCGCCGTTCGCTGCCGACTCGATCATGGAAGCCGCCGACGGGGGCATCCGCTACTGCGTCTGCATCACCGACGGGATCCCGGCGCAGGACATGATCCGCGTGAAGCGCTACATGCTGCGCTACCCCCGCGAACGCCGCATGGTCCTCACGGGCCCGAACTGCGCCGGCACCATCAGCCCCGGCAAGGCGCTTCTCGGCATCATGCCGGGCCACATCTACCTCCAGGGCCATGTCGGCATCGTCAGCCGCTCGGGCACGCTGGGCTATGAGGCCGCCCAGCAGCTGAAGGACCGGGGCATCGGCGTCTCGACCTCGGTCGGCATCGGCGGCGACCCGATCAACGGCTCGTCCTTCCGCGACATCCTCGAACGCTTCGAGGCCGACCCCGACACCCACGTCGTCTGCATGATCGGCGAGATCGGCGGGCCACAAGAGGCCGAAGCCGCCGAATACATCCAGAACCACATGACCAAGCCGGTCATCGCCTATATCGCGGGCCTCACCGCGCCGAAGGGCCGCACCATGGGCCACGCGGGCGCGATCATCTCGGCCTTCGGGGAAAGCGCGTCGGAAAAGGTGGAGATTCTCACCGCCGCCGGCGTTACCGTCGCCGAGAACCCGAGCGTGATCGGCGAGACCGTGGCCAAGGTCATGGCCAAGCGCGCCGCCTGAAAAGAGGGAAGGGGAGGATGAACAAGCCCAAGGTCCTGGTCACGCGCCGCTGGCCGCAGGCGGTCGAGGCGCGGATGGCCGCGAACTTCGATGTCGATCTCAACCCGGCCGACAAGCCGCTCACCGAGGCCGACTTCCGCGAGGCGATGACCCGTTACGACGCCATCCTCCCCACCGTCACCGACAGGTTGCCCGCCACGGTTTTCGCGGCGGGGACCCCGCGCACGCGCATCCTCGCCAACTATGGCGTTGGCTTTTCCCACATCGACACCCAGGCCGCCAGGGCGCGCGGGATTGCCGTCACCAACACGCCCGACGTGCTGTCGGAATGCACCGCCGACATCGCGATGACGCTGATGCTGATGGTCGCGCGCCGGGCGGGCGAGGGCGAGCGGGAACTGCGCGAGGGCCGCTGGACCGGGTGGCGCCCGACCCATCTGATCGGCACCAAGGTCTCGGGCGCGACGCTCGGCATCATCGGCTTCGGCCGCATCGGGCAGGCCATGGCGCAGCGGGCGCATTTCGGCTTCGGCATGAAGATCCTGGTGCAGAACCGCTCCGCGGTCGCCGCGGAGGTGCTGGCGCGCTACAACGCGGTCCAGGTCCCCACGATCGAGGACCTGCTGCCCCAATGCGATTTCGTCTCGCTCCACTGCCCCGGCGGTGCCGCAAACCGCCACCTCATCAACGCCCGGCGGCTGGACCTGATGAAGCCTACGGCCTTCCTCATCAACACCGCCCGCGGCGAGGTGGTGGACGAACACGCGCTGGCCCAGTCGCTCTGGTTCGGCACCATCGCCGGCGCGGGGCTCGATGTGTTTGAACGCGAACCGGCCATTCCCGACGCGCTGCTGCACGCCGACAACCTGGTCCTGCTGCCTCATCTCGGTTCTGCCACGCGCGAGACGCGCGAGGCTATGGGCTTCCGCGTGCTGGAGAACCTGACCGCCTTCTTCGAGGGGCGCGAGCCGCAGGACCGGGTCGCCTGATCAGGCAGATGGTAGGCCCGGAGGATTCCGCAGCCCCTTGATGCAACTCGCAAAAGTGCCGGATACCAACAAAAATACCAACAAAATCTGCGATTTTTACCGGGTTCGTCCGAGTGTTGCTATACCAACACATAGTCGCCGTGTTGGTATCGCGCAACTCACATCAGAAGCCGGTGCCGTCGCCAAAGACCATCCAAGCTGATCACAGAAGGCGGGGACAGGGTGGCGACAGATTGCGACAACGCGCGACAAATCGCAACAGTTGCCACGGCAAGGCGGAGGACCACGCGACCGACACGACAGCACCCTTAAGGGCTGTCGTCTGTCGCGCTCCAATGCCCGGACATGGAAGGAAAGATCGAACAGGGACCATTTGGCCCGGTGATTGGCTGCGGCCGAACATGGGTCCCTTCTGGCGGGGTGGCCTAGGCAGGATTTTCGGAAAGTTGGGGCCAGTTCAACTGCCCGAAAATCGAAATCGCGCGATCTTCGCGGGTCGGCGTCCCCGCCCGGCGCACCCCCATCCCAGGAAGGACCCGAAGCCAAGGATGCGGCACAGGCGATGATGCGCCCTGTTCTATCTTTCTTGTAGCCCATCAGAGCGGCAGGGCGTCCGATTTGAGTATACTCGGGCGGGACGCTCGAAAGTTGCCCGAAAGTGTCCGAATAGACTTGTGGAATCAATTTTCGGACGATACCGATTAATCGGACAGTCTATCGGGACACAAGGAGGCAGATGTGGGCGAGTTGATCGGGTATGCGCGGGTTTCGTCGGTCGGGCAGAAACTGGACGTGCAGCTTGCCGCGCTGAGGGCGGCGGGCGTCAGTGACGAACACCTTTACAGCGAGAAGGCGAGCGGCACGAAGCGCGACGGCAGGCAGGCGCTGGACGATCTTCTGACGCGCGGCATCCGCAAGGGCGACACGCTTGTTGTGACGCGCCTTGACCGGTTGGCACGCTCCACCCGCGACTTGCACAACATCGCCCATGTCCTGACGACAAAGGGTGTCGGCTTGCGCGTGCTGGAACAGGCCATTGATACCACGACGCCGGAAGGGCGCATGTTCTTCACCATGCTGTCCGCGGTGGCCGAGTTCGAAACCGAAATCCGCAAGGCGCGTCAGCGCGAGGGCATAGACGCGGCACTGGCCAAGGGCACAGACTCCCCCTTCAAGGGCAGGCCAGCGACGATAGAAGGCGAGAAGGTGAACGCCCTGCGCGCGAAAGGCATGACCCCCACGGCCATTGCCAAGGCGCTGGGCGTGGCGCGGTCCAGCGTCTATCGCTACCTGCAAGAGGCGTCCTGAGTCACCGCGCCAGAAGCGCCGGTAGCCTTTCCGGAATGTCCTCCATCAGCACCAGCGCGCATTCCACCGTCTCGCCGGTCATCGCAATCTGTAGCTGCCCCGCGGGCACCGCCTGATCCCAGGAGAAGTTCTGTGTGAGGAAGTCCAGCACGTCGCGCTTGTAATCGGTGTCGGGGTTTTGCAGGTGGTCGCCCTTGGTTTCCAGAACCACGATCCGCCCAGCGCCTGCGTTGCCGCCCGTGGCAAAGATGAAGTCCGGGTAGATGCGCCCGCGCTTCCAGCCTTGCAGGCCCATGCCATAGCCTGCCTTGGCCACGTTTCGATGCCACCACTTCACCGTGGCGTCTCCGTCCAGATGCACCGCCACGTTCTGTTCCTGCCCGTTCAACTCGTTGCGGAACACCGGGGAAAACAGGCTGCGGGTCAGCGCACCGCCGTCGCCACCCGTCAGATGCGGCGCATTCGCCGCCTCCAGGGTCAGCATGTGGTCGGGCATCGGCCAGTTGTGACCGTCGAGGCGCAGGCGGAATTGAATGTCGCCCGCCTTGACCGCTGCGCGGAACAGGGCTTCGGCCCGCGCATCGCGTTCCTTGGTCAGGGCCAGCCGCAGCCGGTCGATGATGACGCCCGATGCCGCGCCCAGCTTGGCCGTATCGAAGCCGCGGGCTTCCAGCCCCGCCACCAGATCGGCCACGATCCGGCGTGCGACAAAGGGGTTGGGCACCAGATCGGAGATCACCCGCACCGCGTAGGTGGGATCGAAGCGCAGGGTCTCCGCCGCCGCCGCTACGATTTCGCCCCGAAAATACTCATCCGCCCCGGCATCGGTCAGGGCGATGCGCTGCAACTGCGTCGCCACTTGGGCGGGGTTGTCCGGTATCTCGGCCGCCACGGCGGCGGGGGAGAAATCGCGCCAGTCGATGCCCGCCAGAATGTCGGTCTCGTAATCGAGGTCGCGCACCGCGCCGCCTTCCACCCGCAGCACCCGTGGCAGGTAAATTTGCAGGTTGCGGAATTGCGCCCGCCGCTCCACCCGCCGCGCCGTGCCGGGGGCGACAGCGGCACCGCCCTGCGGCACCTCGATCACCAGATCGGCCAGCCCGTCCTTTTCCAGCCCGGCCTTGATCGCCTCCACCACCGCCTGCGTTGCGGCGTGATGCGTGACCACATAGCATTCGTCCAGCGCCGCCACGCCGGTTTTCAGCGCGTGCGGCTGGCGCAGGATGCGGCCCACAAGCTGCGTCATGGCCGACAGGTTCGAGGCCGCCGCCAGCGAACACAGCACATAGGCGAAGGGGCAATCCCAACCCTCTTGCAGCGCGGCCTTGGTCACGATCACCCGCACGCGGTTGGTGGGCGACAGAAGGTCCAGGTTCTCGGGCTGGGTCAGATCGTTCTGTTCGGCGGTCTTGATGGCCACCTCGGCCGCGTCCAGCCCTGCGGCCAGCAGCCATTCCTTCACGTCCTCGGCATGGATGTGCAGCCCGTCGCGCTGATCCTTGCCGGTGCGTTCCACCTGCACCAGCATGATGGGGCGGATGTAGCCCTGCGCCCCCTTGTCCGCCCCATAGGCCAGCGCCGACGCCTGCACATCGTTCAGCCGCCCCAGCGCCGCCGTCAGCGTGCCGCGCCAGTCGGTGCCCTGCCGCGGGTCCAGGTTCAGCGGCATCTTGATCATGTCCTCGGCATGCAACTCGCGCCCCGTCACCTCGACCAGCAGGTTCGCGTGCCGCGTGCCCCCGGCGCGGGTGCGCACATCCTTGGGCGTGGCGGTCAGTTCCAGCACGAAGATCGGGTTGAACCCGTAAAGCGTGTCATGCGCCAGTTCGGACGTGGCCTTCTGCCCCTCGTCCATCACCACAACCGGCCTGATCTTGCGCAGCGCGTTGCCAAGCGAGTCCTTCACCATCGGGAACATGCCCTGATACCCGTCCAGGTTCGGCACGGCCGCCAGTTCGCGGGCATGCGCCGCCTGATCGCCCTCGGGCGGAAAGAACCCGTGCACGTCGCCCCGGTCGCGGAACATCCGCAGCGTTTCCTGCGTCTGCCGGTTCGCCGCCTGCAACATCAGCACCATGACGCAGAGGTTCGCCGCCACGTCGCGCGCATCCAGCCGGTCGCCCTTTTCCATCACCTTCACCCGCCCCGCCGCCGCGCGGTCCAGCGCCTGCCGATAGGGGTGCTGGCGGTCCTTGAGGTGCTTCAGCGTCTGGGAATAGATCGCCTCGTTCGGCACGATCCACAGCACGAACCCGGTGTTCCTGCCCAGATAGCGCCCCATGATCCGGCTGACGGCATTGACCGCCAGCCAGGTCTTGCCGCCGCCCGTGGGCACCTTCAGCGTGGCATTGGGCACCGCCCGCCCGATGCCGTCCTTGCGTGGGGAAAAGGGGATGCCCGCGCGCGAGGCTGGCAACCGCCCCGCCGCCTGCATGTTCGCCCAGGCGGTCGCGGTGAAATCCAGCGCCGGGATCGGCAGGCCGGGGTTGGCGGCGCGCAGCGCCTCCACCTGATCCGCCTCGGCCTTGCGCGCCTTGAGCTCGTCCAGCCAGGCATCCAGCGTGTCCAGCACCCGGACCTGAAAATCCAGCGTGCGCATCTACGCCCGCTCCAGCCGGTAGAGCGCGAAGGGCAGGGGCACGAATTCCACCGCCAGCCCCTCGGCATCCAGCAGGCGCTGCGAGACATGCCGCGCAGGGGCAAAGACAAGGTGCCGGTCGCCGGGGTGTTCCGCCGCCCGGTCCCGCGCATAGGTCAGCGTCAGCGCGGCGGCGGGGGATTTCAGCCAGTCCAGATCGGGGCGGTAGATCAGCCAGACATGCGCGCCGCCCGCAGGACCGACATAGCCGCGCCCCTCGTCCATCTGCGCGGGGTTCAGCGGCTGCGCGGTCGCCATGTGGAACAGCACGCCCGCCAGTGCCGCAAAGGACGGCAGGTCCGCGCCTTGCAGGATCGCGTCCAGTTCCACCGGCGCGCCCAGCGTGCAATAGGTGAATTCGCCCCCCAGCCCGGACTTCAAAGGTTCACTCATCGCGCCCGGAACACCAGCTTGGACCCGCGCAACTCGCTCGCGCGTAAGTTCGTCCGCGTAATTCTCACCCTCGACAAGAATGAAACGTCGTTGTCCTTCGTCCTTTGCATTAAGATTCATCACCGCATGCGCTGTGGTTCCAGACCCAGCAAAGCTGTCGAGAACAAACGAGTTGCGTTTTGTAGCGTAGGAGAGGATTTTTTCAACCAACTGTGTCGGCTTCGGTGTATCAAACACCTTCTTCCGATCTGGAAATATGTCACGCAATTCGTATGCGGCTGCTCGTCCATCAAGTTCAATCACGCTTGGCAATTTATCTAAAAAGTCTTTGGCGTAGACTTTCAGTTCAATTATCTTTTCGTGATCATCACCAAAAATAATCTTGTCTTGCTGCAAAAGTTCTCGCATTGTTTCTTCTGGGAATCGATACCCCATCAATGGCTGTTTGCAGGGCTTACCGGTCCGGGGATGAATTACATCGTATCTATAGCCTTCCCTTCCAGGGTTGTGGACGCTTTGGCTTCCTGTGAAGATGCCGTCCTTGTCGATGTATTTGTATCGATCAAGTGGCCACAACTCACCTTTGTGCTCGCGAAACCACTGCGTATAGGCAGATTGCAGCGCATTTTGATCAGGAAAGCCTCGCACAAATTCTTCACCAATGCGCACAAGAAGGTCCTTCACTTCTGAAAATGTAGACTTCCAAATCTTCTCAACGGAATTCTTGTTTTTTGAGAAACAAAGGATGTATTCATGTTCAACCGCAATCCGAGTAGGATTGTTGTCCGTTACGTTCTTCCAAATTATTGTTCCAATCCAATGCGATGAATCGCCGGATATTTCGTCCATCATGAGGCGAAGATTATACAGTTCATTGTCATCAATGCAGACGAATATGACTCCATCTTCCGCCAGCAACTCATGCAGCAACCGCAGCCTTGGCCACATCATCGCGCACCATTTGTCGTGGCGCAGGCCGTCCTCGATGCCGATGGGGTTGGCATCCAGCCATTCCCGGATCATCGGCGCGTTCACGTTGTCGTTGTAGCACCAGCCCTCGTTGCCGGTGTTGTAGGGCGGGTCGATGAAGATGCAGTCCACGCGCCCCGCATACATCGGCAGCAGCGCCTTCAACGCATGCAGGTTGTCGCCCTGCACGATCAGGTTGCCGTCCAGCCGCGGCGCGCCGATACCCTTTCCGGGGTGCATCACCAGCGGCCGGAACGGCACGGCAAGGTGGTGATTCCACACGAATTCCTTGCCCTTGAACAGCAGTTCCGTCATCCCCCGCCCCCCTGCGCCGTCTTTGCCCCCTTAGACCATTTCCCGCCGCCCCCGGGCAAGCCGAAACCTTCAAGCCCCACGCGACCACAGGCGTTGCGCTTGCGTGAAAGTCTGCGCGGCCTTTTGCGCCTTGCGGGATTTCAGCCAGCCCATGTCATAGCCGAAATGTTCAAAGAACGCAGCCTGAGCGGGTGTCAGCAGATGCACCGCCTGCAAGGGGGGAAAGAACGTCACCCCCTCGCCATCCCGCCGTGTCTGGCGTCCACTCGTCGTCCTGCGCTCGGCCATGAGCGGG
The DNA here is from genome assembly GCF_046295235.1 of Tabrizicola flagellatus. Classification (GTDB taxonomy): domain Bacteria; phylum Pseudomonadota; class Alphaproteobacteria; order Rhodobacterales; family Rhodobacteraceae; genus Tabrizicola; species Tabrizicola flagellata_A. Next base: position 51,782 of record NZ_JBKBLV010000015.1, on the reverse strand, counting down.
CGCAGGTGCAACGCCACCTTGTCGGCATGGTGGGGCGAGGCTTGCTCGACCGACTGGAAGAACGCGCTGACCAGCACATCGGCCAGTTGCAGCCCGGCAAGCTGTGACGCCGGGGCGCGGTCGATCAGGCTGTAGCGCAGCACGGCCGGGTCGATGTCGCGCGTATCCAGCCAAGTGGTGCCCGCCGTGGCCTGATTGATCTTTTGCTGGATGTAGGCCTTGAACCGCCCAAAATGGTGCCCCCTGCGGCTGGCCATGACGATACGCAGGACGGGGTTTACGATCCCGTGGCGCTGGGCGTGATGGGCGACATAATGCGTCACCCGTTCCAGCAGCAGCCGCACAACCCAGTTGTAAAGATAGTCGCGCGGATTGCCCGATGCCGCCGCCGCGCGCGGGTTGTGGTGGTTCAGCATGGTCTGCTTGAGCGAACAGACGACAAAGCCCCGCGCGGGATTGCCTTTGCTGGCCAGCGTCTGCGTAGCCAGCGCCCGGCTTGCCGGTTTCAGATTGCGGAAATGCAGCACGCCGCCCGGTTTCTGCCCTATGGCGCGCAGGATTTCATCCCTGCGCCGATCCAGATCGGGTTCCGCCTCGGCCCGGACCAGATAGCCGCCCAGGCAAAGCCATTCCGAGTTTCCATCCGGGGTTTCCGGTTTCAGGCGTTCAACCTTGTCGTCGCCCGCCTCGTCAATGAACAGGGTGTAATGGTAATCCAAACCGGGTCCTTGTGCGGGGATAGACGATCATCTGGCGGTTGCGCCGGATCGTCAAGTTACACCAGCGGTTCATCTTTCAGCGCGGCTTGGTAGCAGCCCCAGACGAAGCGCGCGGCAATCATGGCGTCCCTGTCGCCTTTCCGTTTCAGATAGGCCCGGAGATCGGCCCAAGTCCGAACATCGGGCATGTTGCGGTCGCCCAGCGCATCCTTCACGAAAGGTGCGAATTCGGGTTCCCAGGACTGGGGCATGCGCAGGTATTCGATAAAGGTCATGGTGCGTTACTCCGCTGTGCGGGTGGCGTGATTGCGCCCAATCGTGAACCCAGTGAACCCGATGAACCCCCGTTTCCTATATTGCCGCCCGAGACGCGCAGCCCGCCGCTCCGGCCCCACCGCTGCCGTTCCATCGCCAAGGGTTTTGGTAGAGCCATATGGGTTCACTGGGTTCGCTACCGGTGCAAAGCACTGGAAAGGCGTATGAAAATGCTGAACCCAAGCGCCATTCCCTGCGTTCACGCCGGGTTCACCCGGTTCACCTTTCCAAAGAGCAAACGCGCTGCAACCGATGACCCGGCAAAAGCGATGCACGGTCGCAGGTGATGATTGAACCTTCCGCATCACGGCCGCACCCAACGGTTGCCGCGTCCGGTATGCTTGGATTTCCAGCCAAGCATTCTCAGCGTGCCTGCAACATGTTTGGCATTTGTGCCGTTCTGCTTTTCAATCGGGATGCGCAGAAGCGTCAGCACCTCGGCAACCGTCACGCTGTCCTTCGGTTGCCGGTCAAAGCCGTCACCTTCGGTCAAGCCGTCCAGGATGCGCCGGATAGGCTGTTCCCACGGGTGTTCTTCGCGGGCTGCCTCTTGCTCAATCGCTGCCTGCCGTTCCAGATCGGGCGGCAAGTGCCACGCTTCACCGGCCCGGAAGGCTGCGACTGCCTCAGCGAATAGCTGTTCCCGATCTGCGGCAAGCGCCTCAGTCTCGATCTTCGCGCCGCAGGTCACAGGCCAGAAGCGCCGCCCGCCGCTGGCATCCCGGAGGAAGGCGGTTTCATTCGTGGTGCCCACAAAGACGCATTGGCGCGGCACAATGTCAGCCCGGCGCGCATATGGGGCGCGGATTTCATCGGTTGCCCGAGTCAGGAAGGCTTTCAAATCTTCCGCCTCTGCCTTGCGCGAAGGGGCGAGTTCGGCCAGTTCCACCAGCCAATGCCCGCGAAGGTATAGCCCGGCTTCCCGCGCCCCGTCGCGGATCGAGGGCATGTTGTCGCCTGACCAGTCACCGCCCAGAATGCGGCAGGCTGTGGATTTCCCGATGCCTTGCGCCCCGCCCAGCACAAGAACATGATCGTGCTTGCAGCCCGGCCGCATGACGCGCGCGACCATCGCCACCAGGAAGGCGCGCCCCACGGCACGGGAATAGGGGGAAGCGTCGACGCCAAGGTAACGGGTCAGCCATGAGTCAAGGCGCGGCTTGCCGTCATGGCGCAGCGACTCCAGCCAATCCTTGACCGGGTGATAGCGGTTCAACTCGGCAACCGCCCGAACCGCGCCCGCGGTCAGGTCTGCCCCTACATTGTGCATTCCGGCCTGTTCAATCGCCACGCGGATCAAGCCCAGATCGGCATCATTGATCGGCCCGGCGCGCCATTCGTCTTGGCCGGTCATATCGTTCTTGCGGATCGAATAGCCTTGATCCCGGTTCACGTTGCGCAAAACCAGAATGGCATTGTGCAGCGTCGGTTTCATTTCCCCGTTCTTGGCGGTGATTATTCCGATCTTCGCTTGTTTCGTTTCCGTAGGAAGTGCAGGCAGATCGTCAAAGTCGCTTTCGCAGAATCCAACCGATTGCCGTTCCCAACCATAGGCTTTTGCGAATTCAAAAAGCGTCCCTATGCCGATCTTGCCCGGCTTGAATGAACGCCAGCGCCCCCAGCAATCTTCCTCACCTTTGTATTTTTCGGACTGTGCAGACCATTCGTGAAATAGCTTGAAACCTTCCCTGCTTCCCCAGAATTCAGAGTGAAGCGCCATGCCTATGTCGACCCAGCTTTTCCGATCAATCCCGCTATCAATCAAGAAAAGCGCCCGCCGCACTTCGGCCCGGTCAGCCGGTTCCCGGAAAAGGTCCGAAAGATCGGTGGTCGACTTCCCCGGCTTGGGCTGCGGCCCGATCGAGGCAACGCCCGACACGCGGTCAAGCGGTTGCCCTTCCACAAGGAAGGATTCCGGGGGGCGTTCGGCCAAGCCGCCGAAGTAATAGGACTGCGACGGGGTGAAGGACTCGGTTGCGAGGATGCCCCCAAGCGCGCCATTCAAGCGGGCACAAAGGGCTTCCCGTTCGGCCGGTTCCACCTGCCGCGCCAGAGGCGCAAGGACGCGCCAGCGGGGCGCTTGTGCGGTGTGACTGGGGGTGGTGTAGATCAGGGATGCAATGCCCGCCCGGCGCAGCCGTTCGGCCGCTTGCCGTGGTGATACTGCGCCCGCGTCATAGTCGCCTTCCACGCCCGACACGCGCAACAGGTTGGCATCGTGGCGCAGGCTGCCCTTGTCGGTTCGGGCATCCCCGAAGGTTGCCAGCTTGACCAGGGGCAGGGCTGCCTTGTCGCGCGCCGTGGTGCTGTTCAGCCGGTCTTGGAGTTGCCGAAGGCTCAGGTGATTCGGTTCGATCCGTTGTGCCTTCACGTCTGCGAACAGCGAGACGGCAAGGGGCAGATCGCAGCCGGAATTATCCGCAGTCGCGCGGTTAATATCAGCCGTCAATAAGTCCCCATGCGTTTCAGTGCATCCCAGAAGGTCGCTCAGATCAGTTGCACTGATATTGAAATGGGCTTGCGCCATCGGGCGCGTTTCGGTATATTCCTGCATATCAACTCACTTCCGCTTCTCATTGAAAGCCCCGCCAGTTTTGCCGCTGCGGGGCTTTCTTCATTCCTGCATTTTACAGGCCCGGTTATATTCGGAGAAGCGGAATTTGAATTTCACATAAAATGAGAAAGGCCGCACTCATATTGTGCGGCCCCATACGTTTCAATGTGTCTCTGTTCGTCTCAGGAAAGCAGATCGGTTAAATCTGTGTCTGACTTTTTATTCACCGATTGACTTTCTTTCTTGTCCAGAAGGTCAGAATACCAGCACATCATGCGCCGCCGTTCTTCAAGGTAGAGTGCCGCGTTATAGGCGCTGCGAACCTCATTGGCGGGGACGTGGGCAAGCTGCCGCTCGATTGCATCGGCGCGCCACAGGCCCGACTCGTTCAGGATGGTCGACGCGGTGCTGCGGAAGCCGTGAACCGATGCGCGGGAATGGTAGCCCAGCCGGTAAAGCCCATAGATCAGCGTGTTTTCGGAAACCGGCTTGTGCCCGGACTGGCCCGGCAAGACCCATGGCGAACCGCCCGCCAAGTCCTTGAGTTCCGCGAACATGGCCTGCACTTGCGGGGACAGGGGGACGATGTGTTCCTTGCGCATCTTCATCTTTTCAGCGGCAATGCGCCATGTGTCCCCGTCCAGTTCATCCCAAGTTGCCAGCCGCAGTTCGGCGGTGCGAACAAAGGTGTGCGCGATGATCTTCAAGCCGAGAGCCGTTGCCCGGTCCCCGCTGTAGGTTTGCAGGGCCTTGAGGAAGTCGGGCAGTTGATCTTCCTTCAAGGCTGCCCGGTGCTGTTGCCGGGGTGCAGACTTCATCGCGCCTGCGAGGGGCGCGGCAGGGTCAGAGGAAGCCCAGCCGTTCGCCACCGAAAAGCGAAAGATCGCGCTCATGGTCTGGCGCAGCCGTTTTGCCATTTCGAGGGCGTTGCGGTTTTCCACGTCGCGCAACAGGGCCAAGACTTCGGCAGGGGTGATCGCTGCCACGTCCTTTGCGCCGATCTTGGGGAACACGTCCGCGTCAAGGCGCGACCAGATACGCGCCGCATAGCCGCTGACCCATTGGGCTTCCCGCGCGTTGAACCATTCCCGCGCTGCGTCTTTGAAGGGCTTCACGGGCGCAGCGCCTGCCGCCGTGCCTTCCTTCGCGGCCGGGTCAATCCCCGCTGCCATCTTGTCCTTGAGTTCCGCAGCTTTCAGGCGGGCAGTCGCAAGGGAAACATCGGGGTATGATCCGAAGGCAGCGGTGCGCTGTTTCGCCTGCCAGCGATAGTTCATGCGCCACAGTTTTGAACCGCCTGGCGTCACTTGCAGGAAGAGTCCGCGCCCGTCCGACAGCTTCTGAACCTTCGCGGCAGGCTTGGCGGCGCGGCATTGGGCATCGGTCAAGGGCATGGCTGCGACTCCGTTTGTTGGTATCGCGGGCATCAGACCAACAACTCATACCAACAAAAGACGGGACGCATGGGGACGCATCGCGCGGTATGGGGACGCAAGAATGAGGTAAACCACTGTTTTTAAGTGGATTACCTTCAATCTGGGATGCATGGGGATGAATTTTTGGTAGGCCCGGAGGGACTCGAACCCCCAACCAAGGCGTTATGAGCGCCCTGCTCTAACCAATTGAGCTACAGGCCCGTAGCCGGACCCTGCCTAGCAGAACCGGGCGGGCGGTCAAGCGGGCGGGCGCGCGTTGCACGCCTGCGGGCAATCGTCTATGCGGGCCGCAGGATCGATTCCGCGCGAAGGGGCAGGCAGATGACCACGGGGCACAACGGACTGACCTATGCCGATGCCGGCGTGGACATCGACGCCGGAAACGCGCTGGTGGACCGGATCAAGCCGGCGGCTAAGGCCACGAACCGGCCCGGCACGATGGGGGGCCTCGGCGGCTTCGGCGCGCTCTTCGACCTCAAGGCCGCGGGCTACCGGGACCCGATCCTCGTCGCCGCGACCGATGGCGTTGGCACCAAGCTGCGCATCGCCATCGACACCGGCCATGTCGACACGATCGGCGTGGACCTCGTGGCCATGTGCGTCAACGATCTCGTCTGCCAGGGGGCGGAGCCGCTGTTCTTCCTCGACTATTTCGCCACCGGCAAGCTTGAGGTCGATCAGGCCGCCCGCATCGTCGAGGGCATCGCCAAGGGCTGCGCGGACTCGGGCTGCGCGCTGATCGGCGGCGAGACGGCCGAGATGCCGGGCATGTATCAAAAGGGCGATTTCGACCTGGCCGGCTTCGCCGTTGGCGCCATGGAGCGCGGGCAGGACCTGCCGCGCGGCGTGGCCAAAGGTGACGTCCTGCTCGGCCTCGCCTCGTCGGGCGTCCATTCCAACGGCTACAGCTTCGTGCGCAAGGTGGTGGAGCTGTCCGGCCTCGGCTGGGACGCGCCCTCGCCCTTCTGCGAGGGCAGCCTCGGCGCGGCGCTGCTGACGCCCACCCGGCTTTACGTCCGGCAGGTGCTGGCCGCCATCCGGGCGGGCGGCGTCCACGGCCTCGCCCATATCACCGGCGGCGGGCTGACGGAGAACCCGCCCCGCGTCCTGCCCGCCCCTACTGAAAACGGGGGGCTGGCCTGCGAGATCGACCTTGGCGCCTGGGACCTGCCGCCGGTGTTCCGCTGGCTGGCCACCACCGCGAACATGGCGGAACCGGAACTGCTCAAGACCTTCAACTGCGGCATCGGCATGATCCTTGTGGTCGCCGAGGATCGGGCTGACGCCCTCACCGCGCTGTTGCAGGCCGAGGGCGAGACGGTGACCCGCCTCGGCCGGATCGTGGAAGGGCAGGGTGTGATCTACCGGGGCCGGCTGTTGTGACGCGCGTCGCCATCCTGATTTCCGGGGGTGGCTCGAACATGCTGGCCCTGGTCAGGGACATGCGGCAGGGCGGTTACGCCGAACCCGTCCTCGTCGCCGCGAACGATCCGCTCGCGGGTGGCCTTGCCAAGGCCGCGGCACTGGGCATACCGACCGTCGCGGTGGATCACCGCCCCTTCGGCCGCGACCGCGAGGGCTTCGAGGCCGCGCTTGCCGCCCATATCGACGCCGCCCGGCCCGACATCCTGTGCCTCGCTGGCTTCATGCGCATCCTGACGCCCGGCTTCATCGCCCGCTATGAGGGGCGGATGCTGAACATCCACCCCTCGCTGCTGCCGAAATATCCCGGCCTGCACAGCCACGCCCGCGCGCTGGCCGCCGGCGACAGCCATGCCGGCTGCACCGTCCACGAAGTCACCGCTGACCTTGACTCGGGCCCGATCCTCGGCCAGGCGCGTGTGCCCGTCCTGCCCGGCGATACCGAGGCCACGCTCGCCGCCCGCGTGCTGGAAGAGGAGCACCGCCTCTACCCCGCCGTCCTGCGCCGCTTTGTCCAGGGCGACCGGACGCCGGTCTACCTGGACTGAGGCCCGTCCGGCCGCGTCAGGATGAAGGCGCAGCCCGTCGCGATCAGAAGACCCTGCGCCAACAGGATCTTCCAGCCCAGCCCCAGGATCAGCGACAGGCCGAAGACCGCCGCCATGCTGCCCACCGCCACCCGCTTGGCCGGGCGCGAAATGGCGCCGTTCTCCTCCCAGTTGCGGATTGGCGGGCCGAAAGTCGGATGCGCCAGCAGCCAGCGATGCAGCCGGGGCGAGGATTTCGCAAAGCACCCGGCGGCCAGCAGCAGAAAGGGAGTGGTCGGCAGGACGGGCAGCACCACGCCCAGAAGCCCCAGCCCCAGGAACAGGAACCCCGCCAGAAGCCAGAGCCCGCGCATCACCGTCCCCCCATGTTCCGCGCCACTTGTTCACGCGCCGCCGGCCTCTGCAAGCCCGCCCTTTCCTTTTCCGCCCCAAAGCCCTAAGACGCGGCTGCACAGGCGGGATGACCCCGCGACGAAAGGACGGCACATGCGCACGATCACCACCACCGAAGACCTCGCCGCATACTGCGCGCTTGCCAAGAGCCAGCCCTTCGTCACCCTCGACACCGAATTCCTGCGCGAACGCACCTACTGGTCCAAGCTCTGCCTGATCCAGATGGCCCTGCCCGGCGCGGGCGAGGCCGTCCTGATCGACCCGATCGAGGGGCCGGACATGTCGCTGGAGCCGCTCTACGACCTCTTCCGCCACGAGGCGACGGTCAAGGTCTTCCACGCCGCCCGGCAGGATCTGGAGATCTTCTTCGTCGAGGGCGGGGTGTTCCCCAAGCCCCTGTTCGACACCCAGGTCGCCGCCATGGTCTGCGGCTTCGGCGAACAGGTGGGCTACGAGACCCTGGTCAAGAAGATCGCCCGCGCCGATCTCGACAAGACCTCGCGCTTCACCGACTGGTCGCGTCGGCCGCTGTCGGACGCACAGAAGGAGTACGCGCTGGCCGATGTGACCCACCTGCGGGTGATATACGAATGGCTGGCCGCGCAGCTGAAGAAGAACGGCCGCGCCGAGTGGGTGGCCGAAGAACTCGCCGTCCTGACCGATCCGGCGACCTATACCATCCACCCCGATGAGGCCTGGCAGCGGATCAAGACCCGCACGACCTCGGGCCGCTTCCTGGCCGTGGTCAAGGCGCTGGCCCGCTTCCGCGAGGCCTATGCCCAAGGTCAGAACGTGCCGCGCAGCCGCGTGATGAAGGACGATGCACTGCTGGAGCTTGCCTCGACCCGGCCCACCACGGCCGAGGAACTGGGCCGCTCGCGTCTCCTCTTGCGCGAAGGCCGCAAGCCCGAGATCGCCGAGGGTATCCTGGCCGCGGTGAAAGAGGGCCTGGAGATGCGGCCCGAGGATATCCCGCGGGTCGAAAACGGGCGCGAGCAGTTGCAGGTCAACCCCGCGCTGGCCGACCTGCTCCGCGTGCTGCTCAAGGCCAAGTCGGAAAGCCTGGGGGTCGCCCCTCGGCTGATCGCCTCCTCGGCCGATCTCGACCTGATCGCCGCGGGCGAACGCAACGTGCCTGCCCTCAGCGGCTGGCGGCGCGAAGCCTTTGGCGAGGATGCGATGCGTCTCTGCAAGGGTGAGATCGCCCTTTCTGTTAAAGGCAGCGAGGTTCGGGTGGTCCAGCTCTGACGCGGCAGCGCGTCGTCGGTAGCATCACGTTTCGCGCAAGCCGCGACGAGGCGACGCAGTCGCGCGAGGAGCCGCCTAGCGCCGCGAGGCCCGCGCGTTCGTGGCGCCCTGCACCACGATTTCGCGCACGTTCTCCAGCTTGACGTTCGAGATGTAGATCGCCACGTCCACCTGCCGCGATTGCGGGGTATTGGCGGCGGTCTTCGTCGTCGGGGGCGCGACCCGGAATTCGTAAACCAGCGTGCCGCCCTCGGTCAGCGGTTGCGGCACCAACTCGGCGTTCCAGTAGCCCTGCACCGGCATCTGGCCCCGCGCTCGGACGATGGCGCCGCCGGGCATCGGCTCTACCGCCATCGTCATGACGACTTCGGCAAGCTGACGATCATCGGCTTTCGCTGCCGGCAGGCTGACCTTCGCGCGCGGCTCGGATTTGCGGAACCAGTTGAAGGGGTTCAGCTTGCTTTGCCGCAGCCCGCCACAGCCGGCAACGGCAAGGGCAAGACCAAGGACGAGGTGACGGCGGGACAGGGACATGGAGCGATCTTCCTGATGCGTTGCCTCTTGGGTAGCCGATGGCACCGCGTTTGAAAAGCGCATCTTGGGCTGGACTGTCCCGGCCCAGCGCCTTACCTGACAGGCAAACACCGGAGCAGATCATGGCGAGCCAAGCCTTCGAAGAGATTGCCGAGACCTTCGACTTCCTCGACGACTGGGAGGACCGCTATCGCCATGTCATCGAACTGGGCAAGGCGATGCCGCCCATGGACGACAGCTTCAAGGTGCCGGCGCTCAAGGTCCAGGGCTGCGCCAGCCAGGTCTGGCTGCGCCCCATCGTCGAAGACGGTCGTTTCGATTTCCAGGGCGACAGCGACGCGATGATCGTCCGCGGCCTGATCGCCATCCTGCACGCGCTCTATTCCGGTCTGTCGGTGGACGAGGTGGCGAAGGTGGACGCCGTGGCCGAGCTTGGCCGGCTGGGGCTGAACGACCACCTGTCCAGCCAGCGGTCGAACGGCCTGCGCGCCATGGTCCAGCGCATCCGCGAGGAAGCCGCTAGCCGCGCGTGACGGTCACGCTGGGGTAGAAGGCCAGATAGCCGGCGATGGCGGCCACGTCGGCCTTGGGGTCCTCATAGGTCCAGACGGCGTTTTCGATCAGACCACCCTCGCCGCGGACCGAATAGTAGTTCGCGCGGCCCTTCCACGGGCAGGTCGTGGTCTTTTCGGTCCTGACCAGCCGCGACATGTCGATGTCCTCGCGCGGGACATAGGTGATTGCGGGGTAACGCCCCTCCTTCAGTTCCAGTGCCGCCCGGCTTTCGCCCAGCCGCAGATCGCCGACCGCAACAGTGACCGGACCGTCGATCGGCGTGATGGCGATGTGGCTTCCCATGGTCTTCTCCCCGGCCTCAGATCGGGGCGCAGGACGCCCTCAGCCAGTCAAGGGTAGCGCCCGAGACCCGCTTGGCCAGCTTTTCAAGCACCTCGGCATGGTAGGCGTCCAGCCAGCGCCGCTCGGCCGGAGACAGGTCCTCGACCAGGATCAGGCGGCGGTCGAAGGGGACGAAGGTCAGCGTCTCGAAGGCCAGCTGCGCCCGGTTGTCGCCAAGGGGCGGGGCTTCCTGCACCACGATCAGGTTCTCCAGCCGGATGCCGAAGGCACCCTCGCGATAGTAGCCCGGTTCGTTCGACAGGATCATGCCGGGTTCCAGCGGCACTTCGGACACGCGGCTGATCCGCTGCGGCCCCTCGTGCACCGACAGGAAGGCGCCGACGCCATGCCCGGTGCCGTGGTCGTAGTCCTGCCCGGCGACCCACAGGTTGAACCGCGCCAGCGCGTCGATGTCGCGTCCTGCCAGACCCCTGGGGAAGCGGACCCGGCTGATCGCGATCAGACCCTGAAGGACGCGGGTATAGCATTCCCGCGCCTCCCGCCCCGGATCGCCGACCGCGACGGTGCGGGTGATGTCGGTCGTCCCGTCCACATATTGCGCCCCCGAATCGACCAGCAGCAGTTCGTCCCGCCCGATCGGGCGGTTCGTCTCCTCGGTCACCCGGTAGTGCATGATCGCTCCGTTCGGGCCCGCGCCGCAGATCGTGTCGAAGCTGATGTCGTGCAGCGCGTTTGTCGCCCGGCGAAAGCCTTCCAGCGCCTCGACCACGGAAATCTCGCTCTGGTCGCCGCGGGGCAGGGCCTCGTCCAGCCAGTGCAGGAACTCCACCATCGCCGCCCCGTCGCGCAGATGCGCCTCCCGCGTCGCCGCGATCTCGGCCGCGTTCTTGCAGGCCTTGGGCAGGCGGCAGGGATCGTCGGCCCAGGCCACCTCGATGCCTGCGCGCTTCAGGATGTCCGACACCGCAAGCGGCGCGGTCACCTTGTCCACGCGCACCGGCCCTGCAAGACCCGTCAGCGCCGGTGCGAACCCGTCCGACGGATGCACCCGGACTTCAGCGCCCAGATGCGCGCGCACCGCGTCATCCAGCTTGGCCGGATCGACGAACAGATCGACTGAGCCGTCATCGCAAAGCAGCGCAAAGCCGTGCAGCACCGGGTTCCTCGGAACGTCGGCCCCCCGGAGGTTCAGAAGCCAGCAGAGCGAATCCGGCAAGGTCACCACCGCCGCCCGCTGGCCGGCTGTCCGCAGCCCCGCCGCCAGCCGCGCCCGCTTGTCGGCATGGCTCTCTCCGGCCAGGTCCAGCGGATGCACGAAGGCCTTGCCGCAGGGCGGAGCGGGCTGGTCACGCCAGATGGCATCAACCGGGTTTTCGCTTACAGGTGAAGGCTCTATGCCCGTTCCCTCGAGTGCCGCCTCAAGTCTCCCGATTTCGTCGGCCGTGTGCAGCCAGGGGTCATAGCCCAGCCGCCCGCTGTCCAGCCGCTCCTTCACCCAGTCTCCGGGCTTCACCTCCGGCCAGGGCACCGGCGTGAAGCTGCCCAGGTCCACTTGCGCCTTGACCTGCGTGCGGTAGCGTCCGTCGATGAAGACCCCGGCGACATCCGGCAGCACGATGCAGAACCCGGCCGATCCGGTGAACCCGGTCAGCCATTGCAACCTTTCGTCGTGTGGGGCGACGTATTCGCCCTGATGCACGTCCGCTCGCGGCACGATGAATCCGGCCAGGCCCAGGGTCCCCAGCTTCGCCCGCAAGGCGGCCAGCCGCGGTGGTCCCTGGTCGGGCGAGGCATGGCTGTCGAAGGTCTGGAACATCAGGTCAGGCTTTCCGTCAAAGGGCTCAACCGGCCCGCCGCATTCCAAGCGCGCGCGCCCGCTTCTTGGGGTCCACCTCGAACAGCGCGGCCAGCTGCTCGGTCATCGCGCCCGCCAGCTGCTCGACATCGGTGATCGTCACCGCCCGCTGGTAATAGCGCGTCACGTCGTGGCCGATGCCGATGGCGATCAGCTCCACCGCCCGCCGCTTTTCCACCATCGCGATCACGTCGCGGAGGTGTTTCTCCAGATAATTCGCGGGGTTGGCGGCCAGGGTCGAATCGTCCACCGGCGCCCCGTCGCTGATGACCATCATGATCTTGCGGGCCTCGGGGCGCGCCATGATACGCCGATGCGCCCATTCCAGCGCCTCGCCGTCGATGTTCTCTTTCAGGAGGCCCTCCTTCATCATCAGACCCAGGTTCGGCCGCACCCGCCGCCAGGGCGCATCGGCCGACTTGTAGATGATGTGGCGCAGGTCGTTCAGCCTCCCCGGCATCTGCGGCCGGCCCTGGGCCAGCCAGCGTTCGCGGCTTTGCCCGCCCTTCCAGGCCCGGGTGGTGAAGCCCAGGATTTCGACCTTCACGTTGCAGCGTTCCAGCGTCCGCGCCAGCACGTCCGCACAGATCGCCGCGATGGAAATCGGCCGCCCGCGCATCGACCCCGAATTGTCCAGCAGCAGCGTCACCACCGTGTCACGGAACTCGGTGTCCTTCTCCCACTTGAAGGACAGGGGTGTCGTCGGGTTGGCCACCACCCGCGCGAGCCGCCCGGCGTCGAGTATCCCCTCCTCCTTGTCGAATTCCCAGCTGCGGTTCTGCTGCGCCTGAAGCCGGCGCTGCAACTTGTTCGCAAGTCGGCTGACCGCGCCCTTCAGAGGTTCCAGCTGCTGGTCCAGATAGGCGCGCAGCCGTTCCAGCTCGGCCGGTTCGGCAAGATCCTCAGCCTTGATTTCTTCATCAAAATCAGTGGTATAGACGGTATAGTTCGGATCCGCATCCGAATGCGGCGCGGGGGGCGGAGGCTCCAGCGGCGCCTCGCCCTCGGGCAATTCCGCCTCGTCGCCCTGCTCCATGTCGGCGCTGTCTTCCATGGTGACCTGCGCCTGGGACTGATCCTGCTGCTCGTCCTGGCTGCGTTCGGGCGAGGCCTCGGAGTCCTCGGATTCCTCCTGTTCTTCGCCGGCGGAGTCGGGGGCATCCTGATCTTCCTCGGCCTGGTCGTCGCCCGTGTCCTCGGGCGCGTCAGGGTCGTCGCCCAGCTGGTCGCCATAGCCGAGTTCGGCGATCACCTTCCGGGCCAGCCGCGCAAAGGCCGCCTGATCGTTCAGCACATGGTCGAGGTTCGACAGCGTCTCCCCCGCCTGTTCCTCAACGAAACCACGCCAGAGGTCGGCGGCATGTTCCGCCGACTTTGGCAAGGCGCGGCCCGTCGCCATCTGCCGCACCAGATATCCGGCCGCCACCGGCAGAGGCACCTCGCTCGCCTGCGTCACCTGGCCATAGCCCTTGCGGTCCGCCTCGTGCGCGATCTTCGCGTCGATGTTGCCGGCCGTCCCCGGCATGTCGCCCGCGCCCACCGCCTCGCAGCGGGCATTCTCCATCGCTTCGTAGATGTCGCGCGCCAACGGCCCGGTCGGGGCATATTTTGCCGCGACACCCTCATCATGATACTTGCGCCGCAGCGCAAAGGAATCCGCCGTCCCACGCGCGAGCAGGACCTCGTCCCGGGTCATCCGGCGCGAAACCTGGGGCAGGCGGACGCCTTCCCTGTTCATCCCCGCCGGGTCCACGGAATAGGTGACCGTCATCTCCGGGTCATCCGCCATGGTGCGGGTGGCCTCGGCGAGGGCCTTCTTGAACGGGTCGGCGGGGTTGTCGCTGGGCTTGTTCATGGCCGCGATCCTAGTGCGTCCAGCGAGGCACTGCCAGATGCCAGATCGGCCAGAAGCGCCACATGCACGTCCAGCGCATCGATCACCCGGTATGGGGTAATCTGCCCGTCAAAGGCCAGGTTCAGGTCGGTCCCGGCCAGGACCACGGCCTCGGCGCCCTGATCGGCCAGCCTTTGCCCGGCATCCAGGAACCGCGCCCGCGTAGCAGGGTCGCAAGTGCCGGCCACCGCCATCTCCTGGTAAAGCTGGCCCAGGCTTTCGATCTCGTCGTCCAGCGCCAGGGCACGGGTCTGGCGCAACTGCCCATAAAGCCGCGTGCGCATCACGACGCGCGTCCCGAGAAGCCCGACCGTTCCGATCCCCTCCGCCGCAAAGAAGGCATCCAGCGGCTCGACCGCCGAGACCAGCGGCAGGGCAGATCGCGCCCTGGTTTCGTCAAGGCAGAAATGCCCGCCCAGCGAGGTGATCGCCGCGCAGTCTGCACCGGCGGCCTTCAACCGGTCGATCAGCCGGGCATAGATTTCGGCCTGCTCCGCGCGCCGGTCGGCCAGATTGTTCGCGATCAATTCGTGGATATCGGCCTGCACGATGGTCAGGTCAAGCCGCGCAGCGCGTCGGGCCATGGCCGCGCAAAGCCGCTGATAGTAGACCACCGTCGCTGCCGGGCCGATGCCGCCGATCAGGCCGATGTGCATGGGATTTCTCCTTTGGACAAGCTACTAGAACACCCCTCGCCGCCGGCTGCAAGCCGCCGTCGTGCGCTCTTGCACAGAACCGGCGCGTCCTTGAGGAGTTGGCTTCCCGACCCCGCCCGCCAGATACAGGGGGTACCCGCAGACCAACCCTCAAGGAAGTTGCCATGGCCAATCCCAAGATCGCGATCATCGTCTCCTCGACCCGTCCGACCCGCTTTGCCGATGTCCCCACCGCCTGGATCAAGGCCCAGGCCGAAGCGCGCGGCGACATGGATGTCGAGGTCGTGGACCTGCGCGACCATCCGCTGCCCTTCTTCGACGAGGTCGCCTCGAACGCCTGGGTGCCCAGCCAGAACCCGGTCGCCCAGAAGTGGCAGAAGAAGGTGGGTGAGTTCGACGGCTACATCTTCGTCGTCGCCGAATACAACCGCTCGATCACCGGCGCGCTCAAGAACGCGCTGGACCAGGCCTATGTCGAATGGGCCCGCAAGCCGTTCGGTGCCATCGGCTATGGCTCGATGGGGGCGGCGAACGCACTGGGCCACCTGCAGAACATCGGCGTCGAGCTTCAGATGGTCCCCACCCGCAACAACGTCCGCATCGGCGGCTCGGATTTCTTCAAGGTCCACTCCGGCTTTGGCGGTTCGGGCAACCTCGGCGACATCGAGGGCGCGATTGCCCCGGCGGCCAAGGCCATGCTCGACGACGTGGTCTGGTGGGCCAACGCCACCAAGGCCGCCCGGGGCTGAGCCTGCCGGCTAGCTGAGAATCATCGCCTGACAATGCGCGGCCAGGGCTTCGGCTCTGGCCGCTGCCGTTTGCGAAAGGCGCCGGTCCGCCGCGAACCGGACCTGGGCCAGAAGCGTACGCTGTGCCACCTTGGCGTCGATCCGCCAGGCCATGACCTGGGTGGAGGCGCCCTCGGGCATCGAGGCCTCGATCACGGCGACCACGGCATGCAGTTCGGCCTGCGTCCGCTCAGACGCCGGCCCGTCGAACATCCACTGATCTTCCATGACCGCCGAAAGGCGCCCCGCGCAGACCGCGAAGTCTCGCAACAGCGGACCTGCTGCCCCGGGCACGCTTGTCGCCCCGAGCGCAAGGACGGCCAGAAAAATTTCCAAACCGCGCGCCATTTCGGCATGAGGCCCGCAGAATCAAGCGCCTTCAAGGCGGAATGAAAACCTTCTGCCGTCCGCAAAGGAAAGGGGCCGCCCCGAAGGACGGCCCCGCGGCCCGGACGCGCCGGGTTTACTTCATCGCCATCGAGGCCGCGCTTTCCGGCAGTTCCTCGGCAAAGCAGCGCTGGTAGAACTCGGCCACGGTCTGCCGCTCCAGTTCGTCGCACTTGTTCAGGAAGGTCAGCCGGAAGGCATAGCCAACGTTGCGGAAGATCTCGGCGTTCTGCGCCCAGTTCAGCACCGTCCGGGGGCTCATCACGGTGGACAGGTCCCCGTTCATGAAGGCCGTCCGGGTCAGGTCCGCGACCGTCACCATCTGGCTGATCGTCTTGCGGCCCTTCTCGGTGTTGTAATGCGGGTTCTTCGCGAGCACGATCGCGGTTTCCGCGTCATGGCTCAGGTAGTTCAGCGTCGCCACGAGCGACCAGCGGTCCATCTGCGCCTGGTTGATCTGCTGGACCCCATGGTAAAGGCCAGTGGTGTCGCCCAGACCCACCGTGTTCGACGTGGCGAACAGCCGGAAATAGGGGTTGGGAGTAATGATCTCGTTCTGGTCCAGAAGCGTCAGCTTGCCGTCATGCTCCAGCACGCGCTGGATCACGAACATCACGTCCGGCCGGCCCGCGTCGTACTCGTCGAAGACGATGGCCACCGGGTTGCGCAGCGCCCAGGGCAGGATGCCCTCGTGGAACTCGGTCACCTGCTTGCCGTCGCGCAGCTTGATCGCGTCCTTGCCGATCAGGTCGATCCGGCTGATGTGGCTGTCGAGGTTCACGCGCACGCAAGGCCAGTTCAGCCGCGCCGCCACCTGCTCGATATGGGTCGATTTCCCGGTGCCGTGATAGCCCTGGATCATCACTCGGCGGTTATAGGCAAACCCGGCCAGGATCGCGAGCGTGGTGTCCGGGTCGAACTTGTAGGTCGGGTCGATCTCGGGCACGCGGTCGGTGCGCTCGGCGAAACCCTTCACACGCATGTCGGTGTCGATCCCGAACACCTCGCGGACCGAGATTTCCTCGGTCGGTTTCATCACCTGATCCAGCATCGAAAGCGCCCTTGACTGTCGCACGGCGCCCCATTGCACCGGCCCTGCATCCTTGGAACATATCGCGGAGGGGTTCAAGGGGAAGGGAGCCGCCGCCGCCGTCGCGCGCCGCAATGCGCCTGCCGCGGCGAGGTGACACGGCGCGACGGCCGTGCGGCGCGCTAGGATTGCGGCATGGACAGGATGGATCGGCCCCGCGTGCCAGCCCCGCCCGGCAAGGACGTGATCGTCTTCGACGGGACCTGCGTCTATTGTTCGGGCTTCGCGCGGCTGATGGCGCGGTTCGACCACGCCGACCGCTTCCGCTTCGTCACTGCCCATTCGCCGCTTGGGCAGTGACTGTACGGCGCGTATGGTCTTGATCCTGTCGCGATGGAGACGAACATCGTCATTCTTGATGGACGGCCCCACGTGAAGATGGCGGCCTTCGCGGCGGCCATGGGTGCACTTGGCTGGCCATGGCGGGCGGCGGCGGTGCTGGGCTGCCTGCCAAAGCGCCTGTCCGATCCGCTTTACGACTGGATCGCACGCAACCGGTATCGCTTCGGGCGGCAGGCCTGTGTCCTGCCGAGTGCGGCCTTGCGGGCGCGGCTGATTGAGTAACCGGGTGATCGTGATCGGCGGCACCGGCGTGTTCGGCGCCCGCCTCTCTGCTGCCCTGGCCCAGGATCCCGGGATCGACCTGGTCATCGCCGGGCGCAAAGCGCGCCAGACCGCCGCCTTCGCCGCCCGGATCGGCGCGCGGGCCCTGGTGCTTGACAGGGGCGCGCCCGACCTTGCGGCGCGCCTTGCCACCGAGGCGCCCTTTGCAGTGATCGACGCCGCTGGCCCGTTCCAGCCCGATGCCGGCAAGGGCCATCCAGTCGCCCCGGCGGCCCTTGCGGCGGGGGCGCATTACCTGGACCTGTCCGACGACGCGACCTTCACCGCCGGGATCGCGGCTCTCGACGACGAGGCACGAGGCAGGGGCCTCGTCTGCCTCTCGGGCGCCTCATCCGTCCCCGCCCTGTCGGCGGCGGCGGTGCGTCGCCTCGGGCAGGGGCTGACCGACATCAACCTGATCGACAGCATGATCCTGCCGGGCAACCGGGCGCCGCGCGGATTGTCGGTGATCCAGGCGATCCTGGCGCAGGCCGGGCAGCCCCTGGCCGAATGGCGCGGCGGCATGGCCAGTCCGACCCGCGGCTGGGGGCGGCTGGCCAGGGTCGATCTCGGCTTCGGCCGCCGCTGGTCGAGCCCGATCGGCGCGCCCGACCTGACGCTGTTCCCGCAGACCTTCCGCGCCCGGTCGGTCCGCTTCTCGGCGGGGCTGGAACTGTCGGCTCTGCACCTCGGCCTCTGGGCCCTGGCGCTGCCGGTCCGCGCCGGGCTGGTGCGCAGCCTTGTCCCGCTCGCCCGCCCCCTGCGCTGGATGGCCGACCGCCTGCGCCCCTTCGGCACCGACCGGGGCGGGATGCGGGTGCGCGTCGTGGGCCAGACCCCGGACGGCCGGATGGAGCAACGCGACTGGACCCTTGTCGCCGGTTCGGGCGACGGCCCCGAGGTGCCGGCGATCCCCGCCCGAGCGCTGCTGGCCGCGCTGATCCGGGGCGACGTGACCCCCGGCGCCCGGCCCTGCATCGCAGACCTCGACCTTGCGCTGGCCGAGGCGGAAATGGCCCGGCATGACATCACGACATCGGTGGAGACCTCGGAGTTCACCCCCGTCTTTGCCCAGGCACTCGGAGCGGACTGGGCCGCCCTGCCGCCCGCCTTGCAGGACCTGCACCGTCTGGCCGACCGCCGCCACTGGTCGGGTCGCGCCCGGATCACCCGGGGCACGGGCCGCCTTGCCCGACTGACCGCCTGGGCGATGCGCTTTCCGGCCGCGGCCGCGGATGTGCCGGTCACCGTCACCCTGGACCGCCACGCCGGCCACGAGGTCTGGACCCGGAATTTCGCCGGACAGCGGTTCCGCTCGCGCCTGCGGCCCGTCGAAGGTGGCATGATCGAACGCTTCGGCCCGCTGTCCTTCCTGATCGACCTCACGGTCCGCGACGACCGGCTCTGCTATCCGGTCACCAGGGGCTGGTGCCTCGGCCTGCCGCTGCCCCACGCGCTGTTGCCGGTCAGCGACACGGTCGAGGCCGTGGACGCCCTAGGCAGGGCCACTTTCGACGTGGCGCTGTCGCATCCGCTGACCGGCCCGATCATCCGCTACCGCGGCTGGCCCACCGACGCTCAATCGCGGAAATAGCGGCTGTCCTTCAGCTGGTCCCAGGCCCAGACCACCTCTTGCAGCTGCTCCTCGTGGCTGCGGTCCCCGCCGTTCATGTCGGGATGCAGGACCTTGATCAGCCCCTTGTAGACCTTGCGGATCTCGGCCTTCGACATGGTGTCGCGCGCGTCGAGGATCTCGATGGCCTTGCGCTCGGTCGGCGGCAGCTTGCGCGTCGCGGTCGCCTGCACGCGCCCCGGGTTCTGCGTCGCCTTCTCGCCCAGAAGCGACATCGGGTCGTTCACCCCCAGCCGCGCCCATGCATTGCCGTCGCCCTGCCGGCTGAAGGGCCTGGTCTCGCGCTCCCAGACCCGGCCCTTGTCGAGGAACTTCTGGAACTCCTCGTCGGTGGTGCCCTGGAAGAAGTTCCACTTCAGATTGTATTCGCGGATATGGTCCTTGCAGAACCAGAAATAGGAGTCCAGCTGGTCCGGCGATTTCGGCGCCCGGTAGGCGCCGCGCTCCTTGCAGTCCGGATAGTCGCAGGGCCGGTCCGCCGTCTCGAACGCCCCCGACATGCCCCGCCGCCCGGTCGTCTTGCGCTTCTTCGCCGCTGCGGCGCTGATGTTGAACTCGAAGGGCGGACGACTGGACATGCTTCGGGGGCCTTTCCGACTCGGGCGCCCAAGTCTAAGGCTTTTCCCGGAAGTTGGAAGGGCAGGGGGCGCTGACATGGCCGTGAAAGACGAAATCGAGGAGCGCCTGACCGCCGCCTTCCACCCCTCGGTGCTGACCGTGGTCAACGAAAGCCACCGCCACGCCGGCCATGCCGGGGACGACGGCACGGGCGAAAGCCATTTCCACATCACCATCCGCGCCGAGGCGCTTGCCGCGATGTCCCGCCTCGCGCGCCATCGCGCGGTGCAGAAGGCGCTCGGGGACCTGACCTCGCGCATCCACGCCATCGCCCTCGATATCGGCTAGCCACATCGGAGACGGCGCTTGCCGCCGAACCGCGTCCCGTGTAGGTTATACTATAACATAACATGAGGCTGACATGACCGACTCCCGCCTGCCCGTCACCGTCCTCTCCGGCTTTCTCGGCGCCGGAAAGACCACGCTTCTGAACCACATCCTGAACAACCGCGATGGCCGCCGAGTCGCGGTGATCGTCAACGACATGTCCGAGGTGAACATCGACGCCGACCTCATCCGGGAGGGGGCCGAGCTGTCTCGCGCCGAGGAAAGGCTTGTCGAGATGACGAACGGCTGCATCTGCTGCACGCTCCGTGACGATCTTCTGACCGAGGTCCGCCGTCTGGCCGCCGAAGGCCGCTTCGATTACCTGCTGATCGAATCGACCGGAATCGCCGAACCCTTGCCCGTTGCCGCGACCTTCGATTTCCGCGACGCGGCCGGGCAAAGCCTTTCGGATGTCGCGCGCCTCGACACCATGGTCACGGTCGTGGATGCGATCAACCTCCTGAACGACTTCTCCAGCCATGATTTCCTTGCCGACCGGGGGGAAAGTCTTGGCGCAGGCGACGGAAGGACACTGGTCAACCTGCTGACCGACCAGATCGAATTCGCCAATGTGGTGATCCTGAACAAGGTGCGGGACGCGGGCCCCGACCGCGCCCGTGCCGCCCGCAGGATCATCAAGGCCCTGAACCCCGATGCCCGCCTGATCGAGACCGACCACGCCCGCGTCGATCCGGCAGCGATCCTCGACACCGGCCTGTTCGATTTCGACCGCGCCGCCGAACATCCGCTCTGGGCCAGGGAACTGTACGGTTTCGCCAGCCATACGCCCGAAACCGAAGAATACGGGATCGCCTCTTTCGTCTATCGCGCCCGCGCTCCCTTCCACCCGGGCCGTATCCATGCGGTCCTGAACGGCGATCTTCCAGGCGTGATCCGCGCCAAGGGGCATTTCTGGCTGGCCACAAGGCCGGACTGGGTGGCCGAGTTTTCCCTCGCAGGCGCGGTGTCCTCGGTCACGCCGCTTGGCATCTGGTGGGCCTCCGTCCCGCGCGAGCGGTGGCCGGCGCATCCGGAGGCGTTGAAGGAGGTGCTGTCGAAATGGCAGGAGCCCTGGGGCGACCGGCGGCAGGAGATCGTGTTCATCGGTGCCGGGCTTGACGAGGCCGCCTTGCGGGCCCGGCTGGACGCCGCCCTCGTCCCCGCCCGCGCCTTCACCCCCGAAGCGTGGACGGGTCTTTCCGATCCCTTTCCCACCTGGCAGCGCCGCGCGGCATGAACGGGAATCTCGCCTCGCCCCGCGCGCGGTGGCACAAGGCAGATCCGATGGCCGCATACGACCGGCTTCCCGCGGAACTGCGGCGCTGGCTGGCCCAGGCCGCGCTTCCCTGGAGCGCGGCCTCGGCGCTGCGGCTCTGGCACCGCGCCCTGCGCGAGACCGGCTGTCCGCGACAGGCCCTTGTCCGGCTGACCCGTGCCGAGGCAAGGAGCCTCGCGCGGGATCGGGTCACGGTCTGGGGGCCGGCCTATCCGACCGGCGACCTGTCGGACCCTGTCCTTTGCCTGTCGCCTTCCGCACTGGCCAAGGGCCCTGCGCCCGTCAGGCGCCCGCCGCCCTGTCTTGCCCTTTTCGCAAATACTCTCGGGGGGTCCGGGGGGCGAAGCGCCCCCGGGGCGGCCGAGGAGGAGGCGAAGGCCGACGACGAGACGAAAGGACTTCGCGCGTCAGCGCCCATTCTGAAAACCGCCCCAACCCGCCCGAAGCGCAGGTTAAGAAACTCCTAACGTCCGCGGCCAAGCCTTTGACTTCAAAGGATCATCAGCGATTGTCCACCGTGGACACTACCCCGCCTTCACCCGCAGCCGCCAGGCGTGGAGCAGGGGTTCTGTATAGCCCGAAGGCTGCTCCCGCCCCTTGAAGACAAGGTCGCAGGCCGCCTGGAAGGCCGCGCCCTGGAAGGCCGGGGCCATTGGCCGGTAAAGCGGATCGCCCGCGTTCTGCCGGTCCACCACGGCGGCCATCTTCTTCATCGCCTCCATCACCTCGGCCTCGGTGACGACGCCATGATGCAGCCAGTTCGCGATGTGCTGGGCCGAGATCCGGCAGGTCGCGCGGTCCTCCATCAGCCCCACGTCGTTGATGTCGGGCACCTTGGAACAGCCCACCCCCTGGTCGATCCAGCGCACCACATAGCCCAGGATGCCTTGCGCGTTGTTCTCGACCTCGCGCATCACCTGGTCGCGGTTCCATGCCCGGAAACTGGCCAGCGGGATGTCCAGGATCCCGTCCACATGCGCCCGCCGTCCCCCCTTCGCCAGCCGCGCCTGCACCGCGAAGACATCCACCTTGTGGTAGTGGAGCGCGTGCAGCGTTGCTGCGGTGGGCGACGGCACCCAGGCCGTGTTCGCCCCGGCGCGGGGGTGCGCGATCTTCTCGTCCAGCATCGCCGCCATCAGGTCCGGCATCGCCCACATCCCCTTGCCGATCTGCGCCCGCCCCGACAGCCCGCATTCCAGGCCAATATCGACGTTCAGGTTCTCGTAGGCCGTGATCCAGGACTTCCGCTTGATGAAGTCCTTCCGGCTGAAGGGCCCGGCTTCCATCGAGGTATGGATCTCGTCCCCTGTCCGGTCGAGGAAGCCGGTATTGATGAAGGCAACCCGTCCCTTCGCGGCTCGGATGCATTCCTTGAGGTTGACCGAGGTCCGCCGTTCCTCGTCCATGATCCCAAGCTTCACCGTGTTGCGGGCAAGGCCCAGGATGTCCTCGACCCGCGCCATCACCGCGTCGGCGAAGGCCACTTCCTCGGGCCCGTGCATCTTGGGCTTCACCACATAGACCGAGCCCATCACCGAGTTGCGCATGCCTTCCGTCTTCTTCAGGTCATGCAGCGCGATGGCCACCGTCACCATCGCGTCCATCAGGCCCTCGGGGACCTCCGAGCCATCCGGCAACAGGATCGCCGGGTTAGTCATCAGGTGGCCGACATTGCGCACCCACATCAGCGCGCGGCCCTTCAGGGTGAAGGGTGAGCCGTTCGGGTCCAGATACTCCCGATCCGCCGCCAGCCGCCGCTCGACCTGACGGCCGCCCTTCTTGAAGACCTCGGCCAGCGTCCCCTGCATCAGCCCCAGCCAGTTGCGATAGGCCCCGACCTTGTCCTCGGCGTCCACGCAGGCGACGGAATCCTCGCAGTCCATGATCGCGGTCAGCGCGCTTTCCAGCTGCACGTCGGCCAGAAGCGCCTGGTCGCGCGAGCCGATGAAATGCGCCCGGTCGAAGACCAGCTCGACATGCAACCCGTTGTTCCGGAGCAGGACCGAATCCGGAGCCTTCGGGCTCCCCCGATAGCCCGCGAACTTATCCGGCTGCACCAGGGGCAGATCATCGACCAGAAGCTGTCCGTCCTTCACCATATAGCGCCGGACATCTGCATGGCTGGTTCCGGCGATGGGGAAGGCCTCGTCCAGGAAGACGCGGGCCCGGGCGATTACCCGAGCGCCCCGGCCGCGCTCATACCCGCCAGACGGCGGCAGCGAGCCCATCGCGTCGGTGCCGTAGAGGCAGTCGTAGAGGCTTCCCCAGCGGGCATTGGCCGCGTTCAGCGCATAGCGGGCATTGGTGATCGGCACCACCAATTGCGGACCCGGGATGCGGGCAATCTCGGGGTCCACGTTCGTGGTCTCGATCGTGAAGGCAGGGCCTTCGGGCAGAAGATAGCCTATCTCGGCGAGGAAGGCCTTGTAGGCAGCGTGGTCATGCGGCTGGCCGCGCCGCGCGACGTGCCAGGCGTCGATCCTGGCCTGCAACTCCTCCCGCCGGGCGAGAAGCGCCCGGTTCCGCGGCGCGAAGTCGGCCAGCAGGCCTGCAAAGCCCTGCCAGAAGGCGCCCGCCTCGATCCCCGTGCCCGGAAGCGCCTCATCCTCGACAAAGCGGGCCAGCACCGCATCGACCTGAAGTCCCGCCCGGTCCAGACGTTCGGTCATCGCTTGTCCTCCTTGGGGGCCAGGGGTCGCCTTGTATGCTGTAGCACACAATAGGCGAGGGTGCGTGTCCGGGCAAAGGAAAGCGGGGCGGGAATTTCAAGCAGGGCCGAAAATCACCTGTCGGGAAATCCTGAAGGCAAAACTTAGCCGGTTTGCTAAGTTTCTGCTTGTGCGACTCGATGAGGTCAGATTGGTTAGCGATATGGCTAAGCATGATCCCCAACTCGACCTCCTGTTCCACGCGCTGGCGGACCCGACGCGGCGCATGATGCTCAACCGGCTGGCCAGGGGGCCCGCGCCGGTGACGGAGCTGGCCGAACCCACGGGGTTCAAGCTGCCGACGATCCTGCGGCATCTGGCGGTGCTGGAGGCAGCGGGGCTGGTCGCCACCCAGAAGGACGGCCGCGTGCGCTCCTGCGCCTTCCAGCCCGCGGCCCTGCGCCCGATGGCCGAGTGGATGGAAGAGCAGCGCAGGCTCTGGGAAGGGCGGCTGGACCGGCTTGACGACTATGTCACCAGACTGATGAAGGAACGCGAGACATGACCACGATCCCGGACCTGGACCCGGCAACCGACCTCAGCTTCACCCGGACGCTTTCCGTGCCCCGTGCGCTGGTCTGGGAATGCTGGACCGAACCGAGGCACATCCCGCATTTCTTCGTGCCGAAGCCGCATCGGGTCACGGCCTGCGACATCGACCTGCGCGTGGGCGGCCGGTTCAACACCACCTTCGACGTCGAGGGCAACGTGATGGAGAACAAGGGCGTCTACCTGGAGGTCGTGCCGCAGGAAAGGCTCGTGTTCACGGATGCTTACAGCGAAGGCTGGAAGCCCGCGCCCGACCCCTTCATGACCGCGCTACTGATCCTGTCCGACGCGCCGGCCGGGGGCACGACCTATACGGCCATCGCCCGGCACCGGAACCCCGACACCCGCAAGGCGCACGAGGACATGGGCTTCTTCGACGGCTGGGGCACGGTGGTCACCCAGCTGGAGGACTATGCGCGGGGTCTCCTGTAATGAGCCTGGATCGCGATTCCGACCGCTTTGCCACCCTGACCTTCGACCGCAAGGTCGCGGCCCCGGTCGAGACGCTTTTTGCCGCCTGGACCTCGCCGGCCGCGCGCGCCGTCTGGGCCTCGCCCGCGCCTTCGGTGACGGTGGAGTTCCTGGAAGCCGACGCCCGCGTGGGCGGCCGCGAGGTCTCGCTCTGCAAGGTCGCGGGCGAGCCGGACCTCCGGGTCGACGCCGGCTGGCTGGACATTGTGACCGAGACGCGGACCGTGGGCTACGAGGTCGTCTCGCGCGACGGGGTCAGGCTATCGGCGGCGCTGGTGACGGCCAATTTCCATGCCGAAGGCGCGGAGAGCCGGATCATCGTCACGGTCCAGCTTTCGTCGCTGGCCGAGGACATGGCCGCAGGCTACCGTCAGGGCTTTGCCGCCGGGTTGGCGAACCTTGTGGGCGTGGCCGAGCGGACGATGATCCTTCAGCGCGTCATCAAGGCCCCGGTCCCGGTGGTCTGGGGCGCCTGGTGGAACCCGGACTCCTTGCCGAAGTGGTGGGGGCCGGAGGGGTTTTCGTGCCGCACGGCCCGCATCGACCAGCGTGCCGGGGGTGAATGGGTGTTCGACATGATCGGCCCGGACGGGACGGTCTGGCCGAACCACCACAAGTATGGCGCGGTCATCCCCGGGGCGAGGCTCGACTACACGCTGCACTGGGGCGAGAACGGGCCGAAGCATGCCGATGCCTGGGCGATGTTCGAGGATCTGGACGGCCAGACGCGCATCACGCTGGGCATGGTCTTTGCCACCGCGCAGGAATTCCAGGAGGCAAGGAGCTTCGGCGCGGTCGAACTGGGCAAGCAGACCCTGTGCAAGCTGGCGCGGATCATCGGGGCAGACTAGGCGTCAGTTGGTGGGCGCGCCGCCCTCGGCCTTGCGGCGGGCGACATAGGCCTCCAGCGCCTCGACCGTGCCAGCGTCGATGGGCGGCGGTTCGTAGGCGGCCAAGAGGTCCTTCCAGATCCGGTTGGCGCGGGCCGGGGCTTCCTCGGCCCCCTTGGCAAGCCAGGTCGGATAGTTGTCCCAGTTCGACAACATGGGCGGATGAAAGGCGGTTTCATACTGCGCCAGCGTCTGCGCCGTGCCGAAGAAATGTCCGCCCACCCCGGCCTCGGCAATGGCGTCCAGCGAAAGCGCCTCGTCCGTCACCTGGATCGGCCGGAACCAGGCCTGCATCATCCCCAGAAGCTCGGCATCCAGCACCAGCTTCTCGAAACTGGCCGTCAGCCCGCCGTGCATCCAGCCCGCGCCATGGATCACCAGATGCGCGCCGCCCATCAGGCAGCCCCAGAGCGACATCATCGACTCGTAGGCCGCCTGCGCGTCGAGCGCATTCGCCGCCGTGGTGTTCGAGGACCGGAACGGCACCCCGATCCGCCGCGCCAACTGGCCGCTCGCCTGGGCCGCCTTGGCATATTCGGGCGTGCCGAAGGCGGGCGCGCCGGTCTTCATGTCCACATTCGAGGTGAAGCCGCCATACATGGCCGGCACGCCCGGCCGCACGATCTGGGTCAGCGCGATGCCGAACATCGCCTCGGCATGCTGCAGGACCAGCGCGCCGGCCAGGCTGACCGGGGCCATCGCGCCGGCCAGCGTGAAGGGGGTCACGATCGCGACCTGCCCGTGTTCCGCCAGCGCGATCAGGCCCTGGCTCATCGGGTCGTCCAGCTGCCGGGGCGAGTTGGTGTTGATGACCCCCATCATCATCGGCGTCCGCGCAAGGTCGTCGAGGCTCCACCCCATCGCGATGGCGGCCATGTGGATCCCGTCCATCGTGCGCTCGGTCCCCAGCGCATTCAGGTTCCAGCTCTTGTCCAGCAGCGTGCATTGCGACAGGTAGAGGTCGAGGTGCCGGGTGTTCGCCGGCAGGTCCATCGGCTCCAGCGGCCCGCCGGATTCCTGCTGGATCACGTTCAGGCTCTGGCACAGGCGCAGGAAGTCCTGCATGTCCCGCAGGGTGCCGTCGCGGCGGCCGCGGTCGAGGTCCATCACATAGGCCGGGCCGCCGACCGAGGAGAACACCATGTCGTTTCCGCCGAAGCGCAGGTCCTTCGCCCGGTTCCGCGCGGCGATGGTGAAGGTGCGGGGGACGGTGGCCAGGCAGGCCTCGATCAGTCCGGGGTCGGGGTGGACCATGTTGCCCTCGACCCGCGCCCCGGCGCGCCGGAACAGGTCCAGCGCCCGGCCGTTGAGGACGCGCATCCCCTGTTCGGCCAGCAGCCGCAGCGCGGCCCGGTGGATCGCCTCGACCTGGTCGTCGGACAGGACGCGGATCGGGTCATAGGGGCGCGGCACCTGGCCGAAGGGCGGCTGCGGAATGGCATTCGCGGCGCGGGCCGGGCGGCGCTGGCGCATCAGGGGCTCCTTTCCGGGGGCATCTCGCGGCGCGGCGGCAGGTCGGGTTCGCCGAGAAGGCGCGCGAAGCGGTGGGCAGAATAGACCGCGTCGGCGATGGAGGAAGGGGCGAGGCAGTCGCCAACCCGCGATGCCGCGATGCCGGCCGAGGACAGTTCATCGGCCAGCGCGCTGTCCGGCAGGCGTCCGGTCGTCAGGATCAGCGTGGCGCAGGGCAGGGCTTCGGTGCGGCCGGTATAGACGCAGGCAAGGGTCGCAGTCCCGCTGTCGTGCGATATCAACGCCTTGAGGGGATGAAGCTTCACACCCGCCTCGATCAGCCGGGCCTGGAGGAAGTCCTGTTCGTTGGTCATCACCGTCCAGGACGAGGCGACGGCGGCGGTCGTCACATATTGGACCTCGTGCCCCGCGACGGCCAGTTTCTCGGCCAGAGCGCCACCCATGAAATAGTGCTCGTCGTCGTAGATCACGACGGGCCCCGCGACGGGTGTGCCCGCGAACACGTCGTCGGGCGTCAGAGCCTCGGGCAAATCGAGCGGGCGGGTCGCACATACACCAACCCCGTCCCGCCGCCAGTGCGACCCGTTGGCCAGCACGACATGGTCCGCCCCGAACCCGGCCACGTCCGCCGCCGTCATCCGGCTGGCGGGATAGAGGTCCACATTCGCCAGCTTGCCCAGCATGTGCAGCCGCCAGTCCCGGACCCGCAGCCAGGTCTGCAACCCCGGCAGCGTCGCCTCGCGCAGCAGCCTGCCGCCGAACCGATCCGATGCCTCGGCCAGCGCCACCTCCAGCCCCCGGCGGCCAAGTGTCAGCGCCGCCTCCAGCCCCGCCGGGCCGCCGCCGATGACCAGCGCCCTTTCCCGGCGGGGATGGACCGCGATCCGCTCGGGATGCCAGCCGCGCCGCCATTCCTCGCCCATGGTCGGGTTCTGCGTGCAGCGCAGGCCCACGCCCTCGTTGTTCGCCGCGCGGCAGATGTTGCAGCCGATGCATTCGCGGATCTCGTCCTCGCGCCCCTCGCGGATCTTCGCGGGCAGGAACGGGTCGGCGATGGACGGCCGCGCCGCGCCGATGAAATCCTGCACCCCGCGCCGGATCTGGCTGACCATCCGGTCTGGCGAGGTGAATCGGCCGACCGAGACCACGGGCTTCGAGGTCAGGGACTTCACGAAGGCGACGTTCTCTTCCTGGAACCCTTCGCCCGAGAACCGGGCCGAGCGGCTGTCGTTGCCCAGCGCGCCGGCGACGTTCACGTCCCAGAGGTCCGGCAATTCGGCCAGCATCGCGATGATCTCGCGCCCCTCGCCGTCGGAGGTGATCCCCTCCGGCCCGTGCAACTCGTCCACCGCCAGCCGCACCGCCACGGCGCAGGTCTCCCCGACCGCGTCCTTCGTGTCCTCGATCATCTCGCGCAGCAGACGGACGCGGTTTTCCAGGCTTCCCCCGTATGCGTCGCTCCGCTGGTTGGTGCGGCGAGACAGGAACTGGAAGGGCAGGTAGTCGTGCCCGGCATAGACATAGACTATGTCGAAGCCGGCCTGCCTTGCCCGCCGTGCCGCATCCCGCTGCCAGCCCCGGAAGGTGCGGATGTCGGACAGGTCCATCGCGCGGGCGGTAGCGGGCAGATGGTAGAGCGCCGGCTGCGTCATCGGTGCGATGCCCGGAACCCGCGTCATCCGGTTCGAGGCATGGGCGCCGCCGTGCCACAGCTCGATTCCCGCGAGCGATCCGTGCGCATGGATCGCCTCGGCGGTCAGGGCGAGGGGCGCGATGTCCTGGTCGTCCCAGAGGGTCAGGAAGGCATAGGGGCTGTCGTCGGACGAGGGATGGATCGAGCAGTATTCGGTGCAGACCACGCCCCAGCCGCCTTCGGCCTTCACGCCCCGTAGCGCCGCGCCCGACTGCGGGCGCTGCCAGCCGAAGCCGGTGGCATGCGGGGTCTGGTAGAAGCGGTTGGGGGCGGTGACCGGGCCGATGCGGACAGGCTCGAACAGGATGTCGTAGCGGGGATCGCGGGGCATCGGGCGGCCTTGCTGACTGGGCCGACAGTAGGGCGGCCGTGAAAGCGGCGTCAAGCCGATCCGGCCTGCGTCACGTCCGGGGCCTGGCCGCCGCCTTCCGCCCGTCCCGGCAGCGATCCGAGCAATAGCGCACCTCGTCCCAGACCTTCGCCCATTTCTTCCGCCAGGCGAAGGGGCGGCCGCAGGTGGCGCAGGTCTTCTGCGGCAGGTAGGCCTTTTTCTGCATCCGCGCCATGGTCAGAGGTCCAGCGACAACTGGCCCGCCGGCTCGGGGCGGCGACGGCGCGGCGGGCTGCGGTCGTTGACAAAGCGCGGATCGGCGCGGCTGGCATGGCGGGTGACGATGGCGGCGATCTCGGCGCGGTCGCTGGTGCGGCGCAGGCCGAAGATCGCCTCGCGCGCGGCCCGCTGCGCGGCGGCGGGGTCCACCACGGGCGCGGGGTAACGCCGGCCAAGGAGCGCGCTCGCGCCCTCCCAGGCCCAGGGGGTTTGCAGGAAGGCATCTGGCACCCCTGCCAGTTCCGGCACCCAGGCCCGGGTGAAGGCGCCGGTCGGGTCCTGGTCCAGCCCTTGCTTGACCGGATTGTAGATCCGCGGGGTATTGATGCCGGTCGTGCCCGACTGCATCTGCACCTGCGGCCAGTGGATGCCGGGTTCGTAATCGGTGAAGCGGCGGGCGAGGATCGCCCCGGTCGCCCGCCAGTCGAGCCACAGGTGGTAGGAGGCCGCCGCCATGACCATGCTGCGCATGCGGAAGTTCAACCAGCCCGTCGCCCGCAGATAGCGGATGCAGGCGTCGAGGAAGGGCAGGCCGGTCTCGCCCGCCTCCCAGGCGGCCAAACGTGAAGCGTCGGGGTCGCGGGGGCGCAGGGTCTCGGCGGCGCGGTGCAGGCAGCGGGTCTCGATCTCGGGCTCGTCCTCCAGCTTCTGGACGAAATGGTCGCGCCAGGCCAGCCGCGACTGGAAACTGGCCAGCGCCCCGCCCCAGCGCCCGCCCGGGCGTTCCGCCTGCCGGATGGCGGTGGCCTGCATCCCCTCGCGGATCGAGAGCGTGCCGAAGGCGAAGTGGGGCGAGAGCCGCGAACAGGCCCGCTCGGCCGTGAGCGGCGAGGACATCGCGGTGCGGTAGGGCTCGCCCCGCCGGGAGAGGAAGCTGTCAAGCAGGTCCAGCCCCCGCGTCCGGCCGCCGAGCTGGCGATGCGGGCAGGGGTCCGGCGCCAGTTTCAGCGCGCGGGCCGTGGGGATGGGGCCGGGTTCGACACCCTCGACCGCGCGCAGGGCGGGGTCGGGCAGGGCGGGCGTGGCCATGAAGGCGTCGCGGCCCGCCGACCAGGCATCGCGCGAGGCAAGCCTGCGCACCACGCCCGATTGCGGCAGTTCCACCCACTCGATCCCCGCCCCCCGCGCCCAGGCCGCCACCCGCCGGTCGCGGGCAAAGGTCCAGAGGTTCCCCGTCTCCTCATGGCTGACGATCCGGGCAATCCGGTGACGCCGGCAGAGGCCCGCCAGCGCCTCGACCGCATCGCCCGTGCGCACCACCAGGGGCGCCCCGGCCCCGGCAAGGGCGGCGCGCAGATCGGCCAGGCTTTCGGCAAGGAATTCCCATTGCCGGGCCGAAGCGTCGGGTTGCATCCAAAGTTCCGGCTCGACGACATAGACCGGCAGAACCGGCCCCAGCCCCGCCGCCAGCGACAACGCGGGATGGTCATGGATGCGCAGGTCGCGCTTGAACCAGACGAGAACATTCATGGAACACATGATGTAGCGGCGCGCCGGGATTCGTAAAGCGGCAAAAGACTGTTACCCGCCGCCCCCTTGCGTCCGGGACGTTTGGCCGTAGCTTGCAAGGGCAAAGGAGTCCTTCATGTCCGAGCAAAAGACCGTCTACCTGGCCGACTACCGGCCCTATTCCCATGTCGTCGAAAGCGTGGACCTGACCTTCCGCCTGCATCCCACGGCGACCCGGGTGGTCGCCCGGCTGAGCCTTCGCCAGAACCCCGCGCGCAAGGACCGCGACCACCTTCGCCTCGATGGCGAGGGGCTGAAACTCATCTCCTGCAAACTGGATGGCCAGGCCATCACCCCTGCGGTCGATGAACGGTCCCTGACCATCGCCGCCCACGAGCTGCCCGACGGCCCCTTCATCCTGGAAACCGAAGTCGAGATCGCACCAGAGGCGAACACCGCGCTGGAGGGGCTTTACATGTCGAAGGGCATGTATTGCACCCAGTGCGAGGCCGAGGGGTTCCGCAAGATCACCTATTACCCGGACCGCCCGGACGTTATGAGCCGCTTCAAGGTGCGGATCGAAAGCGACCTGCCGGTCCTGTTGTCGAACGGCAACCCCGTCGCCAGCGGTGAAGGCTGGGCGGAGTGGGACGATCCCTGGCCGAAACCGGCCTATCTTTTCGCCCTGGTCGCCGGCGACCTGCGCGCCCATTCGGCAAGTTTCGTCACCGCCTCGGGCCGCCCGGTCGATCTGAACATCTGGGTCCGCCCCGGGGACGAGGACCGCTGCGCCTATGCGATGGACAGCCTGATCCGCTCGATGCGCTGGGACGAACAGGTCTATGGCCGGGAATACGACCTCGACGTGTTCAACATCGTCGCCGTGGACGATTTCAACATGGGCGCGATGGAGAACAAGGGGCTGAACATCTTCAACTCGCGCTATGTCCTGGCCTCGCCCGAAACCGCGACGGACGACGACTATTACCGGATCGAGGCGATCATCGCCCACGAATACTTCCACAACTGGACCGGCAACCGCATCACCTGCCGCGACTGGTTCCAGCTGTGCCTGAAGGAGGGTCTGACGGTCTTTCGCGACCACCAGTTCTCGGCCGACATGCGGTCTGCCGCCGTGCGCCGGATCGAGGATGTGGTGACACTGCGCAGCCGCCAGTTCCGAGAGGACGACGGGCCGCTGGCCCATCCGGTCCGCCCGGAAAGCTTTGTCGAGATCAACAACTTCTACACCGCCACGGTTTACGAGAAGGGCGCCGAGGTCATCGGCATGCTGAAATCGCTGGTCGGCGATGCCGGCTACAAGCGCGCCCTCGACCTCTACTTCGAGCGCCACGATGGCGATGCGGCGACGATCGAGGACTGGCTGAAGGTTTTCGAGGACGCCACCGGCCGCGACCTCAGCCAGTTCAAGCTCTGGTATTCCGAGGCCGGCACTCCCCGCCTGAAGGTCGAGGAAACCTGGGACAACGGCGTCTATACCCTGACCTTCACCCAGAAGAACCCGCCCACGCCCGGTCAGCCCATCAAGCACCCCAAGGTCATTCCGATCAAGGTGGGGCTGCTCAATCCGAACGGCGACGAGGTAGTGCCCACGATCACGCTCGAAATGACGCGTGCCAAGCAGTCCTTCCGCTTCGAGGGGCTGGCGGCAAGGCCGGTTCCCTCTATCCTGCGCGGCTTTTCCGCGCCGGTGGTGCTGGACCGGAAGGCGCCCCCGGAAGAACGCGCCTTCCTGCTCGCCCATGACACCGACGCCTTCAACAAGTGGGAGGCAGGCCGCGCGCTGGCCAAGGAGGTCATGGCCGATATCGCCCTGAAGGGCGCGCCCGTCAGCCCGGCCTGGCTGGATGCCCTGGCGGCCGTCACTTTCGACGACACGCTGGACCCGGCCTTCCGCGCGCTCTGCCTG
This sequence comes from Tabrizicola flagellatus, assembly GCF_046295235.1. Taxonomy (GTDB): domain Bacteria; phylum Pseudomonadota; class Alphaproteobacteria; order Rhodobacterales; family Rhodobacteraceae; genus Tabrizicola; species Tabrizicola flagellata_A. The sequence goes on along the minus strand of NZ_JBKBLV010000015.1, from coordinate 18,855 downwards.
CGGCTTCCGGGCGAGGACGACATCGCCCAGACCATCCACGCCATGGGCCGCATCCCCGACCCGGCCAAGATCCACGCCGCCCGGCGCGAGATGACGGGCGCGCTGGCGATCCGGCTTGGTGAAGGATTGTCACGCCTTTACAAGGATCTGGACGACAATGCGCCCTTTTCGCCCTCGGCCGCGCAGGCGGGACGGCGGGCGCTGAAGATCGCGGCGCTGGGCCTTCTGTCGCGGCGCGACGGCGGCAAGCTTGCCGCCTCGGCCTTCGCCCGCGCGCGCAGCATGACCGAGGAGGTCGGCGCGCTGTCGGCGCTATTGGAGGTGGGGCAGGGGCAGGCGGAACTGGTCAGCTTCGCCGCGCGCTGGGGCCGCGATGCGAATGTGATGGACAAATGGCATGCGCTTCAGATCGCTCATGCCGAACCCGCCGAGGCGGCTGCGGTGGCGGCGCGGCTGATCGGGGCGCCGGGCTTCGACTGGAAGAACCCCAACCGCTTCCGCACCGTCATCGGGGCGCTGGCCGCCAACCACGCGGGCTTCCATCACCGTTCGGGCGCGGGCTACAGGCTCGTCGCCGACTGGCTTCTGAAGCTTGACCCCCTGAACCCGCAGACCGCGGCCCGGGTCTCGACAGCTTTCGAGACCTGGCCTCGATACGACGCCGCACGCCGCAAGCTGGCTCGGACCGAGCTGGAGCGGATCCTGGCCGCCCCCGACCTCAGCGGCGACCTGCGCGAGATGGCGGAACGGATGCTGGCGGCAGGCTGAGGCGCCCGGCGTGCCATAAAGTTGCCAATCTGTCCGGCTATGCAGCCTGCAATTGCGCAAGGGGACAAGCAATGTCGTATATCATCGCCATGCTGGTCCTGATGGCCGGCTGTTACTTCTGGATCATCAACGCCGGGGCCGTTTCCCATGCGATCCGCGAATGGACCCGATCGGTCCGGGACCCGGGCACCCTGGCCCGGCGCTTCGACCGTCCTCGCAAGTCTGGCGTCCACCCCGTGAGAGCGCCGGAATAACCGGACCTGACGGTCGCCTCCTCGGGGTTCGCCCCTCGGCGTTCAACTGGACAACTGGCTGCTATGTAGTCTTCGGTTGCACCTGCATCAGCCCCCGGACGCCGCGGAAGATGCCGCGCGCCCCGGGTCTCGCAGGTCTGCAAAGCTGACGACGCAGGATGCGGTCTCGCGTGCCTGAACGTGCGGCTCCTGAAGATCGGCGGCGCCGAGAGTTTCCACCGCTTCGTCGGAGCCGGTCACCCGGCCTGGCAATAGGGCTGCGCCCGGGTCCAGGCCGCCATCGCCGACCGCTTCTCGTTCGACCGCAGCGGTGCCCAGTCGCGCCCGATGCCGCGGTTGCCGCCGCCGGCCACAAGGCCATCCTTGGCGACCTGCGTCGACATGATCTCGACCGCGCATTCCAGGTTCGCCTCGCCGTCCTTCAGCGCGCCGACCGAGGTCGCCTCGCAGCCGTAGTTCGCTGCCGACCGGGGCGAGATCTGCATCAGCCCGATCCAGCGACCGCCGCCGCCCGACGCCTTCTCGTTCCAGGTGCTTTCGTATTTCGCGACCGCCGACAGGAGACCCGCCCAGAAGGCGCGACGCTCGGGCACCGAGGCGGTTTCATATCCCGGGCACCACGTCTCGATGTCGGCGGGCACCCGTTCGGACAGGATCTGATCCTTCGTCGAAACGGCGAGCAGCGTCGATTCGGTCCATTCATCGCCTTCCGGGTGATGGTCCCACTGCATCGGCGGCGCGACGAAAGCCATGGGTTCGACCGGTTCGGTCTTCACACAAGCCACCAGCGAAGCCGCTGCAAACAATCCGATAATTCCACGAACCAGCATGGTGACGTCACCCGAAGATCACTGCATTTCCCTTTTTTCGCCCCGATCCGCCGGCAGGTTGCACGCACGGCAGGCGCTCCCTGCCCGGAGGGCGAGTCGATGCTAGTTACACCGTCACTGTTGCATGTGAAAACCCGGACGGGTCGCAGTCAGCAAGAAGATGCCGTCGCACTGCGGTCGCAGCTGCGATCCTCGGCGCCGATGCCGGACGGGCTGGCGGCCGAGCAGGTGCTCTCCCGGCTTGACGCGCCGGTGCTGCGGATCGGCGCCGAACGCACGGAGTGGGACTGCGTGCGCGACGACCACGCCGCGATGGCGGCGGCCGGGGAATGGGCGGATCTTCTCGAAGCCCTGCGCTACACCGACCAGGAACGGGTGATGGCCTCGGGCGGGCATCGCGTGGCCCCCCTGATCAGCGAGGGCATGCGCGCCCGCCTTTCTGTCGCCATTGCCGCGCGCAACTGGACCGCCGCCAGGGACGAGCTTGCGGCGCTTGAAAGCCTTTACGAGCGCAATCAGGACGACTACTGCGCTGCCCAGGTTCTTGCCCAGGGTCATATCGACCTCGCGAGGGCCCGGCGCATGTCCGTCCCCGAGGGCCAGATGTCCCGCGAGATCGGGGCCGAGTGTACCGCGCACTACGACCGCGCCGAGGCGCTGGTCACGGACTTCGACCCCATCGAGGAGATGTCCCCGCTTCTGGCCGCGACCCGCTATGCGCTGCTTCCCGGGATCGAGGATGGAGGCTCGGTCTGCCGCGAATGGTACGAGGACTGGGTCGATCTTGACCCAGAGGATGCACAGGCCCACGCCGCGCATGCCGTGGACATGCTTCCGGGCTGGCATGGCTCGCTGGAGGGCTTCGAACGCGAGGCCCGCCGCGCCGTCCGCATGACGCAGGGCGTCACCGGCAAGGCGGCCTATGCCATTTACCACATCACCGCAGTCGAGGTTCTGGGCGACCTCTCGCCGACGGTCGATCTCGAATACTTCTGCGAGGCGATCGCCGATTACCAGTCCGCGACCGGCTGCCAGCAGCGGGCCAACATCGCGGCGCACCTGTTGTCCAATCTTGCGCTCGACTACCGCAAGGGCGGTGCCGAAACGGCGTGGCAGCTGACCAAGGTTCGCGCCGCGCTGTCGGACGTGCTCTGGAACAGGCTGCGCGAGGTGCAGATGGATTGCTGGACGAAGGGACCCGAAAGCCTGGCCTTCGCCATGGCCGAGGTCTTCGGCCCGGCCCTGAAGCGTGGCGCACGCATCGTGCGGCGCGGCGAAGGGCTCGGCACCCTGGTCCGGCGCACCTGACGCATCCTCTTGCCCTGCCGCCCCGCGCGGCCTAAACCGGCCGGCAAGACCGCAGCCGGAGACGACCCATGCTTGACCTGACCTATACCGCGCCCGCGCCCAAGGTGATCGCCGGGGCCAAGCACGACTGGGAACTGGTGATCGGCATGGAGATCCACGCCCAGGTCTCGTCGAATGCCAAGCTGTTTTCCGGCGCCTCCACCGCCTTCGGGGCGGAACCCAATTCCAATGTCTCTTTCGTCGATGCCGCGATGCCGGGGATGCTGCCCGTCATCAACGAATTCTGCGTCGAACAGGCGGTGCGCACCGGGCTGGGGCTGAAGGCGCAGATCAACCTGGTCTCGGCCTTCGACCGAAAGAACTACTTCTACCCCGACCTGCCGCAGGGCTATCAGATCAGCCAGCTTTACCACCCCATCGTCGGCGAGGGCGAGGTGATCGTGGAAATGGCCCCCGGTGTCGCGCGTCGGGTGCGGATCGAGCGGATCCACCTGGAACAGGATGCGGGCAAGTCGATCCACGACATGGACCCGAACCTTTCCTTCGTCGATTTCAACCGCACCGGTGTCGCGCTGATGGAGATCGTCAGCCGCCCGGATATCCGGGGGCCGGAGGAAGCAGCGGCCTATGTGACCAAGCTGCGCCAGATCCTGCGGTATCTTGGCACCTGCGACGGCAACATGCAGAACGGCAACCTGCGCGCGGATGTGAACGTGTCGGTCTGCCGGCCCGGGGCCTACGAGAAGTATCAGGAAACGCAGGATTTCAGCCATCTCGGCACGCGATGCGAGATCAAGAACATGAACTCGATGCGCTTCATCCAGGCCGCCATCGAGTATGAGGCGCGGCGCCAGATCGCCATCATCGAGGACGGCGGAGAGGTCGTGCAGGAAACCCGGCTCTATGACCCTGACAAGGGCGAGACACGCTCGATGCGGTCGAAGGAAGAGGCGCACGACTACCGCTATTTCCCCGACCCCGACCTCTTGCCTCTGGAGATCGAGCAGGTCTGGGTGGATGACATCAAGGCGCGGATGCCGGAACTGCCGGACGCCAAGAAGGCGCGCTTCATGGCGGATTACGGGCTGACCGACTACGACGCCAATGTGCTGACGGCCGAACTCGACGCGGCGAACTATTTCGACGCGGTGGCCAAGGGCCGCGACGGCAAGATGGCGGCGAACTGGGTCATCAACGAACTGTTCGGCCGGCTGAAGAAGGAAGGCCACGACATCACCGAAAGCCCGGTCTCGGCCGCCCAGCTGGGCGGCATCATCGACCTGATCGCCGCCGGCACGATCAGCGGCAAGATGGCCAAGGACCTGTTCGAGATCATCTATACCGAAGGCGGCGATCCGGCCGAGGTGGCCAGGGCGCGGGGCATGCAGCAAGTCACCGACACCGGCGCCATCGAGAAGGCGGTGGACGAGATCATCGCCGCGAATCCCGAACAGGTGGCAAAGGCCCGGGCAAATCCGAAGCTCGCCGGCTGGTTCACCGGCCAGGTGATCAAGGCGACCGGCGGCAAGGCCAACCCGGCGACCGTCAACGCCATGGTGGCGGCCAAGCTGGGTCTCTGACCTCCGTCTGTGGCCGATCTGGCGCGCTTCTGCCGGAAAAACTCTGCGTGATTTGCGGCAAGCCGCAGAATCTTCTATGTCTTCCTGCGGACAGGGACGGGAGAGACCCGATGCAGCGTTTCGAGTTCAAGGTCATTCCGGCCCCCAGGCGAGGCGAAAAGGCGCGCGGGGTCAAGACCACGGAAGACCGCTTTGCCCTGGCTCTTACCAACCTGATGAACGAACTTGGCGCCGAGGGGTGGGATTACGTCCGCGCGGACACCTTGCCTTGCGACGAAAGGGTCGGGCTGACCGGCACCAAGACCACGTTCCAGAACGTGCTTGTGTTCCGCCGGGTCATGTCCGGCGCATCCTCCGCCACGGCGCCGGCCGGTGGCCGGCTACTCTTGCAGGAACCTGTGGCTGCCAAACCCAGACTCGGCCCGGCCGAGAGCCCCGCACCCGGCAAGGCCCCGGCCGTTGGCCCGGCCAAGCCGGATCTCGCCGCCGAGTGATCAGTCCGCTGCCTGCAGCGCCGCGGGCAGGGCATCTTCAAGGATGTCCAGTGCCGGGTCGTCTCCCAGACTGATACGGATGCAGCGATCCAAGGGCGCGACACCGGGCATCCTGATGAACACGCCCCGGACGGCCAGCGCCTCCAGCACCTTGCGGGCGTGGTTTCCGTCCCGGCCGCAGTCGATGGTGACGAAGTTGGTGGCCGAGGGCAGCGGGCGAAAACCGTTCTTCTCGGCAATGGCCGAAAGCCGGGCGCGGGCGGCCAGCGTTCGGCTCTGAACTCTCCGGAGCCAGTCCTGGTCCGCCAGCGCCGCCAGCGCCCCGGCCTGGGAGATGCGGCCCATGCCGAAATGATCGCGCACCTTGTCGAAGGCCAGCGCCAGGTCCGGGTTGGTGATCGCATAGCCGACACGGGCGCCTGCCAGCCCGTAACCCTTGGAAAAGGTGCGCATCCGGATGACCTGCGGATGGTCGGCCGGGATGTCGGGCACCGTGCCGGGCGGGGCAAGGTCGGCATAGGCCTCGTCCAGGATCAGGAGCGTCTGCTCTGGCAGGTTCGCCACCATGTCCTCGATCACCGCCGCCGGATGATGACTGCCCATCGGGTTGTCCGGATTGGCCAGGTAGATCAGCCGCGCACCCGTCGATTTCGCCGCGGCAAGCAGCGCCTCCGGGTCCTCGTGATCGCCCCGGTAAGGCACCCGGGTCAGCACCCCGCCGTAGCCCGCGACGTGGAAGTTGAAGGTCGGATAGGCCCCAAGGCTGGTGACAACCGGCGTCCCCGGTTCCAGGACCAGCCGGCAGACCAGGCCCAGAAGGCCGTCAATCCCGGGTCCGACGGCGATGTGGCTTGGCGTCACCCGGTGATGCGCGGCAAGCGACTGTTTCAGATCGTGATTTTCCGGATCGCCATACATCCAGGCGTCCTCGGCCGCCGCCTTCATCGCGGCGATGGCCCGGGGGGAGGGGCCGAACAGGCTTTCGTTCGCCCCAAGCCGCGCGCGGAAGGGGATGCCGGTCCTGCGCTCCAGCGCCTCGGGGCCGGTGAAGGGAACGGTGGAGGGAAGGGCGGCAGCGTGGGGGGTCAGGAAACGGCTCATGCCGCAGAGGCTGGCACGGGCCGGGGGCGACACGCAAGCCTCAGCGCAGGAACTTGCGGCGCGATTCCTCGGCGATGGCCTGCAACATCTCCAGCCGTGCCAGCTCCGCCATCGCGGCCTTGCGCTCGGCTTCGTCGGTCAGGGCCTGGAGCCGCTCCCGCTGGGCGGCGACCTGTTTCTTCAGGGTTATCTTCTCGGGCAGGACCCCCGCCTGCGCCATGATGAGGAACCCCACCGCATCTCCGGGAGAGACAAAGGCATCGCCCGGCCGGTCGGGCAGCGGCTTGCCTTCGCCTGCAAGCCCCTGCAACTGGCCCTTCAGACGGGCCTTCTGGATCTGCCGTTCGGCAAGACGCGAGAGCCAGGACATCGCAACGCCTCCTTCCCCGACTGTGGCCAGATCCGCCTCTGGGTGCAAGGCATCAGTCCACCGGGCCGTAGTTCACCGTCAGCGTGTAATCGGGCAGCTCGGGCGACCTGCCCAGCTTGGCCAGCTCTTCTGTCGAGGGCGCAAGACCGACGAGTCCGAAGGTTTGTCCCGCGGCTGCGGAAAGATCCGCAGCATCCTCGCAGCGGTTGCAGAGCGTGATTTCCTGAAACGTCCCATCGTGCATGACGGCAAGATGGACCCGGATCATCCCCTCCCAGACGCAATCCACCCCGGTCGGGCAGCGCTGATCCTCGACCTCGGTCAGGGTCAGCGTGATGTCGGTCCCCGGAACCCTCGTCGGCTCGCCGCCGGGAAGGCGCAACTGCGGAAAGACCTCCGGTGTCAAGGCGCCGGAGGCTGAGGCAAGGCTGGAAAAGGCAAGGATGGCGAGGGCAAGGCGCATGGGTGGATCCTTTCCGGGGTTGGCATCGTTGTGACGCATCGGCCCCGGAAAGGCTTGGGTCCGACTTCCTTACCCCAGATCGGCAAGGCGGGCCAACGCTTCGCGGATCTTCTGTGCCTCGTCCTGCCGCGCCTCGAGGTTCGAGGTCGCCTCCATCACCACGTCTTCTGGGGCCGACTTGACGAAGTTCGGGTTGTCGAGCCGACCCTTCAGCCCCCCGATCTCCTTCATCAGCTTGTCCAGCGCCTTTTGAAGGCGGGATTTCTCCTCCGCGATGTCGATCAGCCCTTCCAGCGGAATCGCGAAGGCCGCGCCTTCCGCCGCCACGGCGATGGACCCCTTCGGCGCCACGCCTTCGGTGACATTGTCCACCCGGGCGAGGCGCTTGATGAGTGCCTCATTGCGTTGGAAGGCCGCGCGGGCCTCGTCGGTGAGGGAGGTTGCCACGAGGTCGGCCTTCAGCCCCACCGGCACATGCACTTGCGCGCGTGCGCTGCGGATGTCGTCGATCAGCGTGGTGACGAAGGTCATCTCGCGTTCCGCGTCGCGGTCGATGAGGGTCGCCGGAAGCTCGGGCCAGTCGGTGTGAACCAGCAGCTTCGCGCGTTTGCCGGTGGTGCCCCAGAGTTCCTCGGTGATGAAGGGCATGAAGGGGTGCAGAAGGATCATCGACTGGTCGAGGACCCAGGCCATGGTCTGGCGGGTTTCCTGCGCGTCGGGGCCGTCGAACAGGGGCTTGGCGAATTCGACATACCAGTCGCAGACCTTGCCCCAGACGAATTTGTACAGCGCATCCGCCGCCTGGTCGAAGCGGAAGTTCTCCAGCGCCTCGTTGACCTCGGCCAGGGTCCTGGCGGTTTCGCCGATGATCCACTTGTTCGCGGTGGCCTTGGGGCTGGGGGCGGGGCCGGTCGCGTGACCTTCCCAGACCCCGTTCATCTCGGCAAAGCGGCAGGCGTTCCAGAGCTTGGTGCCGAAGTTGCGGTAGCCCGCGATGCGCTGGGTGTCGAGCTTCAGCACGCCACCCAGCGAGGCCATCGCCGCATTGGCGAACCGCAGCGCATCGGCGCCGTATTCGTCGATGATCTCCAGGGGGTCGATGACGTTGCCCAAGGACTTCGACATCTTCTTGCCCTTGGCGTCGCGGACGAGGCCATGCAGGTAGACGGTGCGGAAGGGCACGTCGTTCACCACGGCCAACTGCATCATCATCATCCGGGCGACCCAGAAGAAGAGGATGTCCTGCCCGGTCACGAGGACCGAGGTGGGGAAGTATTTCTTCAGTTCCGGCGTGGGTTCGGGCCAGCCGAGCGTGCCGATCGGCCAGAGGCCGGAGGAGAACCAGGTATCGAGAACGTCCTCATCCCGCCAGATCGGGTAGACCAGCTTCGTCGCGTCCTGCTCTACCTCGTAAGCTGCAAGCGAGGCGGCAAGAGCCTCTACCGCCGCCGCACGATCCGCGACTTCGACCACGCGGGCGTGGTTCAGCGGATGGGGCAGGGCGGCGAGACTGTCGCGGAAGCGTTCCGTCACCGACCCGACATCGGCCGCGCAATGGGAAATCGCCTCGCGCTGGACATATCCGCCGTCGCCGAGGACGCGGAGGATTTCCACCTCGTCCAGCGCCTCGTCGCCCTCGTCGTCGCGGAAGCCGGGGGCGGACAGGTCGAGGCCATACCACACCGGGATCTGATGCCCCCACCAGAGCTGGCGGCTGATGCACCAGGGTTCGATGTTTTCCAGCCAGTGATAATAGGTCTTCTCGCCCGAGGGCGGGATGATCTTCGTCCGGCCCGTCCGCACCGCGTCGAGCGCGGGGCCGACGATTTTCGCGGTATCGACGAACCACTGGTCGGTCAGCATCGGCTCGATCACCACTTTCGAGCGGTCGCCGAAGGGCTGCATGATCGGTTTGGACTCGACGTAAGGCACCCGATCCAGGTGCTCGGCGCCGGTTTCCTTGTCGATGCTCTTCTTCAGGATGGTGACGGCGAGGCCTTCGGCGGTGATCTGGTCAACCACGCGTTTCCGGGCCTCATACCGGTCCAGCCCGCGCAATTCGTCGGGGACGAGGTTCAGGGCATCGATCTCGGTCTCGGTCAGCTCGAAGGGCTGTTCGGCGATGCCGGGGGTGGCGTAGCCCTTGGCCACCAGCCAGGCCCGCGACATGCGGCCGGCAATCTCCGCCGCCTCGGCGTAAGGCATGCCGTCGTCGCGCATCCGGGCGCGGGTGTCCATCAGGCGGTAGCAGGGGATGCCCGCGCGCTTGGCCACGCCATAGTCGTTGAAGTCATGCGCCCCGGTGATCTTCACCGCGCCCGAGCCGAAGGTGGGGTCGGGGTATTCGTCGGCGATGATCGGGATCAGACGGCGGTGTTCCTTCGGCCCGACCGGAATTTCGCATAGTTTCCCGACGATTGGCGCGTAACGCTCATCCGATGGATGAACCGCCACCGCCCCGTCGCCCAGCATGGTTTCGGGGCGCGTCGTGGCGATGGAGATATAGTCGCGCACCTCGCGGAAGGTCACGTTGCCGTCGGCGTCCTTCTCGACATACTCATAGGTCTGACCCCCCGCCAAAGGATACTTGAAGTGCCACATGTGGCCGGGGACTTCGATGTTTTCGACCTCGAGGTCCGAGATCGCCGTCTCGAAATGCGGGTCCCAGTTCACCAGCCGCTTGCCGCGGTAGATCAGGCCCTTGTTGTAGAGATCGGCGAAGACCTTGATGACCGCGTCGTGGAAGTTGCCTTCCTCGCCCGCCGGTGCGCCCGGGGCGCCGGACATGGTGAAGGCCTCGCGGTCCCAGTCGCAGGAGGCGCCCAGCCGCTGCAATTGCCCGATGATCGTGCCGCGCGATTTCTTCTTCTGTTCCCAGACCCTTGCGGTGAATTTCTCACGCCCCATCGTGCGGCGGTCGGGTTCCTCGTTCAGCGCCATCTCGCGCTCGGTCACCATCTGGGTCGCGATCCCGGCATGGTCCGTCCCCGGCTGCCAGAGCGTGTCGTCGCCCTGCATCCGGTGCCAGCGCGTCAGGATGTCCTGCAGCGTGTTGTTGAAGGCATGGCCCATGTGCAGGCTGCCGGTGACGTTCGGCGGCGGGATCATCACGGAAAAGGCCGGCCGGCCGGGTTTCGCGTTCGCCCCGGCGCGGAAGGCCCTGGCGTCGAGCCAGAGCTTCGAGATGCGGGCTTCGGCCTCGGCGGCGTTGAAGGTCTTTTCCATCGGCATGCGCGTTTCCCCTTGATCGCGGGCGTTCTAGCGCGGCCCGCGACCAAGGGAAAGCGTCAGAAGGGCGACAGGCCCTGAAGTGCGCGGGCAAGGCACCAGCCTACCAGCGCTGTGAAGCCGGCCGCCGTGGCCCAGACTGCGGTGCGGTTGCCGGTCAGCCCAGCCAGCGGCACCGCGTGCATCGCATGGGTCGCAAGGAAATGCGGCAGGCGCAGGTCGCCGACCTCGGCCGACCAGCCGAAGAAGGGAAAGCGCGCGCCGGTCACCGGCGTGCCGACGAGGTGCCCGGGGTTGTTCGCCAGCGTCCCCGCGACCGGGACGGTCAGCACGAAGGTCAGGATCAGCCCCAGCGCGATCGACAGGTGCAGCGCATCCTGCCGCTCGCGCCAGAACAGCAGCCCCATCGCCAGCGACAGCGAGGTCAGGATGATGGCGGCGAGGCCCATCAGAGGATAGAGCGCCGAACCAAGCCCCGTCGTGTTGAAATGCGAGGCCGTCCCCAGCGCCGCCGCGCCGTCGATCCACGCGAGCTCGGCCAGGATGCAGGCGGCGACGAGGCCCAGGTAGAGACGCCAGCGGCGCGAGGCGAGGCTGCCCTCGGGCAAGAGCATCCCGAAGAGCGCCAGCGTGCCGGTATAGACCACCAGCGCAAGGTGGAACTTCAGCGGCTTCAGCCAGATGCCGTCGCCCTGGAACATCCGGTCGTCCAGCCCGTAGGCCACCATCAAGGGCAGCGCGGTCAGCGCGATGAACCAGGTGAGGCGCAGGAGCAGGGTGTCAGGCCGCGACAGGACGGCAAGGCGAGGGGCGGTAAGGGTGGCGGTCATGGCAGGACCTTTCGGACAAGGGTGAAGCGCAGGATCGCGAAGGCCAGCAGGCCCGCGGGACCGAAGAGGAAGGTCAGGACGAGGCAGGGCAGGACCATCCCGTGCGGGATGCCCTCGGCCCGGGCGGTGCGGACCTCCCAGGCGCCGAGGAAGAGGTCGAAGGCCAGGTAATGCAGCCAGCCTGCCAGCGCGATCTGGGGGTGGGTGAAGAGCTGCATCACCTCGGGCAGCGACCCGAACCCGCCCGGCGCCTCCCACCAGAAGGCCAGGACAAGCCCGGCATAGGCGAGCGACAGCAGAAGCGGGACTGCCGCCCCGGCCAGGGCCTGCGCGGCCCGGGGTGCCAGCGGGCTGGCAAGCAGCGTCAGCCAGCCCAGGAGGGCCAGGGGATTGGCGATCTGGAACAGGGCGTCGGGGGTCATCGCGGCCTCATATCTTTACAGTGTCAGGACTATCCGGCGCCCGGCGGGGGCGTCAAGAAAAATCTTTACGCTGGAAAGATTGGGCGTTACGCCTTGGGCATGTCTGAAAGACCCTATCACCACGGCGATTTGCGGGCGGCCCTCCTGGCGGCGGCCGAGGAGGAGTTGACCGAGAAGGGCGTCGAGGGGTTTTCCCTGCGCTCGGTGGCCAAGCGGGCCGGGGTCAGCCATGCGGCGCCGGCGCATCATTTCGTCGACACGGTCGGCCTTCTGACGGCGCTGGCCACGGAAGGCTTCACCCGGTTCCAGGATACGCTGGATGCGCGCGAGGTGGGGGCGGCGGACGATCGCGACCGGGCCGTGCGCGCCGGCCTCGGCTATCTGGAGTTCGCGCTGGCCCGACCGGCGCTGTTCCGGCTCATCTTCTCCTCGGCCCGGCCCGATTTTGCCGCGCCCGATCTGCTCGCGGCGGCGAACCGGGCCTACGAACACCTTGTCGGCCTGGTCGCCGCCTTGGGCGGGGGCGAGACCGACGTGATCGCGCTCTGGGCCACCAGCCACGGCATTGCCGATCTCTCTGCCGGCCAGAAGATGCGAACCTTGCAGGGAAAATCGCCAGAGGAGCGTGAGGCGATGATCCGCGCCGTGCTCTCGCGCTGCCTGCCCGCGTCAGACGGGTAGCCCCGAATCGGGCTTGGGTTGCGCCATCACGATCTGGCTTTGCACCCGGGCGACGGCAGGGTTCGGCAGCAGGCGGTGGTGGATCAGGTCGTTCAACGCGGGCAGGTCGGCGCACCAGACCCGCAAGAGGTAGTCGGCCTCGCCAGTCAGGGTCCAGCAGGCCGTGACCTCGGGCAGGGTGGCGATCAGGCGCAGGAAGGCGGCGGCCGTCTCGGGGGCATGGGCGGCCATCTGCACGCTGACGAAGGCCTGCACCGCCAGCCCCAGCCGCTCGGGCGACAGCCGGGCGCTGTAGCCGGCGATCACGCCCTCGGCCTCCAGCCGGGCGCGGCGGCGGGCGGCCTGGCTCGCCGACAGGTTCAGCCGCGCGCCCAGATCCTCGGCGGTGATCCGGGCATCGGCCTGCACCGCGGCGAGAAGGCGGGAATCGGTTTCGTCCAGCATGCGATCCTTTCGCACAGAAAACCCATTTGTCGACAGGATCGCGCATGTTCACACGATTTCAAGCCGAAAGATGCGCGCCATCGGCGCCCGATCCGTGCCAGACTGTGCGCATAACCCCCTGACCGGAGGCAGCCATGGGTCCCTTTCCGCACACCGCCCCCCGCGCCGTGATCTCGGCCGAGAACCCCGCCGGGACCGACGGCTTCGAATTCGTCGAATTCGCCCATCCGAACCCGGACGAGCTGCGTTCACTGTTCGCGAAGATGGGCTACAGCCTGACGGCCCGCCACCGGACCAAGGCGGTGGAGCTCTGGCAGCAGGGCGACATCACCTATATCCTGAACGACGAGCCCGGCAGCCATGCCCGCCGCTTCGTCGACGAACACGGCCCCTGCGCGCCGGCGATGGGCTGGCGGGTGGCGGATGCGGCGCATGCCTTCAACCATGCCGTGAAGAACGGCGCGGAACCCTTTGAAGGGCCGCGGAAAACCCTGGACCTGCCCGCGATCGTCGGCATCGGCGGCTCGCTGATCTATTTCACCGACCGGTACGGCGAATCGAACCCCTATGACGCCGAGTTCGACTGGGTCGCCCCGGCCAAGCCGAAGGGGGTGGGCTTCCACTACCTCGACCATCTGACCCACAATGTCCATCGCGGCAACATAGACACCTGGTTCGACTTCTACGGCCGGCTGTTCAACTTCCGCCAGATCCGCTTTTTCGACATCGAGGGCAAATATACCGGCCTCCATTCCCGTGCGCTGACCAGCCCGTGCGGCCGCATCCGCATTCCGATCAACGAGGATTGCGGCGAGACCGGGCAGATCGTGGAATATCTCAAGCGCTACAAGGGCGAGGGGATCCAGCACATCGCGGTCGGGAGCGACGACATCTATGCGGCGACCGATGCCATCGCCGAGGCGGGGCTGAAGTTCATGCCGAAGCCGCCGATGGCCTATTACGAGCTGTCGAAATCCCGCGTCGTCGGGCATGAGGAGCCGATCGAGAAGCTGGCGAAGCACGGCATCCTGATCGACGGCGAGGGGGTCGTGGACGGGGGCGAGACGAAGATCCTGTTGCAGATCTTCTCGAAGACCGTGATCGGACCGATCTTCTTCGAGTTCATCCAGCGCAAGGGCGACGAGGGGTTCGGCGAAGGAAACTTCCGCGCGCTCTTCGAATCGATCGAGCAGGACCAGATCGACCGGGGTGTCCTGAAGGCGTCCTGAGGTTCATTCGTCGAAGCGCGAGACCGCCACCACCAAGCCTTGCACCATCTGCCGGGTTCCGTCCGGTCCTGCAAGGATGCGCAGGCGCGAGGCATCGCCGACCTCGGGTTTGCGGCCGACGGCTTCCAGCGCCATCCTGGCGTGTTCGGGCGTGACTTTCCGGCAGGCGGCCTTGCGCCACAGCGCGTGCGAGAAGGGGCTGGTGACGGCAAAGGTGACGCCCGGCCCCGAGATGTCGCCCGCCTTCACGCGCCCCGATCTCTCCAGCGCCTTGATGCTTTCGGCGATGATCTCTGCCGAGTCCTGGAAGGTCAGGTCCTCAAGTGCCTGATGGACCGGATCGGTACTGCCCGCGTTCAGGCACTGGCGGGCCATGAACACCCAGTCATGGACGATATAGGCCGGGCCATAGTTCCAGGGGGTGAAGCCGCGGAAGGCACGGGCCAGACCCGGCACCGAGCCGCCGTCCGTGTACATCATCGGCGGCGTGATGATCTTTCCGGCAGTTTCGCCCTCTGGTCGGGTGAAGGTCAGAGGTCGGTTCGGGGTCGGCACGTAGATGAAGGTGCCGTCGCCCAGCGATCCGGTGCCGCGCAGCCAGACAACCGCGACTTCTCCTGAGAATGTGCCTTCGTCGATGGTGCCGTAGTTCACGCTGGCGCAGGCCGCCAGCATCGCCGAAAGGGTCAGGGCAGGGATGAGTCGCATGGTCGGCCTCTGGGGCTGCGCCGCGACAGTCTGCCACGATCCGCGACCTCTGTCGCGGCGTTCATCCGCGCGCGGCGATATGCGCGGCCAGCCGTTCGGCGTCGGTCCAGGCGCCCCAGATGAAGGCGGACCCCCGGCAGGACAGCCAAGGCAGCCCGATGAAGTAGAGCCCGGACACCTCGGTCACGCCGTCCTGGTGGCGCGGGCGGCCGTCCGGGCGGAAGATGTCGAGATCGATCCAGCCGAAATCCAGCCGGAAGCCGGTGGCCCAGATCACGGTCGAGATGCCGGCGGATTTCAGATCCAGGGCGAGGATCGGATTGGTCACGCAGTCGGGCAGGGGCCCGAGCTGCCGCGCCTCGGGTTCCTCGGGCAGGTCGAGGCCATGGGCTGCGGCATAGGCGTCGGCCTCGTCGAGCACCGAAAGGTAGTTGCGGTCCCCGGCCTCCATGTTGGCTTGCAGGTCGTCGGCCAGCTGCAGGACGCCGTCGGTGCAGGCGCCGGCCCGGCCGAGGAGCGTGACGCCGAGGCCCGCCAGGCGGCGGAAGTCCATCGTGTGCCCGCCATAGGCGCCAGAGACGGCGATGGTGATGTGTTCGGTTCCCGGCGTGGGCGCCTTCATGTCCCACTTGCCCAGCTTGCCAAGCCACCAGACGAAATCCTGCCCCCGGTAGCGGCGCGGCGGGCGGTCGTGCGGGCCGACCGAGAGATAGACGCGGCGACCGGCCCGGACCAGTTCCTCGGCGATCTGCGCGCCCGAAGATCCGGCGCCGACCACCAGCACCGCGCCCTCTGGCAGCGCGCCTGGGTTGCGGTAGCTGTTGGAGTGGAGCTGGGTGATCCCGGGGTCGGAGATCGCGGTCGGGATGACCGGCACCTGGAACGGGCCGGTCGCGACGATGACGTTCCGCGCCTCGATCGGGCCGGTCGAGGTGGTGGCGCGGAAGCCGTCGCCGCTGCGTTCCAGCCGGGTCACTTCCACCCCCGTGCGGACCGGCAGGGCGCGGTCGCGGGCGAAACGTTCGATATAGTCGGCGACCGCCTCCTTCGGGGCGAAAGCCTCGGGGTCGATCCCTTCGAACTCGGCTTCGGGGAAGCGGTCGTGCCAGGCGGGGCCGTTCGCGACCAGGCTGTCCCAGCGCCAGCTGCGCCAGCGTTCGGCGATGCGGTCGCGTTCCAGGACGAGGTGGGGGATGCCGTGCTTCTGCAAGTGGGCCGACGCGGCAACCCCCGCCTGGCCGCCGCCTATGACCAGCGTGTGGACGGTTTCGGTCATGCGCAAGCCCCTTTCCCCAGGGTTAAGCTTCCGTAAACGTCCGCGAGCATGTTCTTGATTCCCATGTGACTTTTGGAAATGTCCACCGTGGACAGACCGGACCTATTCATCCCCCGGCACCCCGTAGGAGGGGGCAAGGGTCGGATCCTCGGCGCGCTGGACGTAGGCGGCCATCTGCGGCGCATAGACATCCCAGGCCGCGCGCAGCATGCCGATCGGGTCGTCGGACCAGTCGATCCGCAGGTCCACCAGCGGCCAGGACAGCCGGTCGGCAACCTTCAGCCCCGCCGAATGGACCGGCCCGGCCTCGCCCCCGGCGGCAAGCCCGGCCTCGAGCGCCCGCATCAGCCGTTCCCCCAGATGCCCCGTCGCGCCGGTGAAGGCCTCGACCATCGCCATGGGCACCAGCTCTGCGGCCAGCAGGTTTCCCCCGGCGGCGCAATCGGTGGCGCGGGCCTCGCCCCAGAGGCCCAGCACCTGGCGGCCGGAATGGATGGCCGTCCGGCCCGCGGCATCGACCACCAGAAGCTGGCGATAGTCTATATGCGGGCGGCCGTCCGCGACGGCGGCCAGCGCCTCGGCGGCGGAAAGCCCGGCCTCGAGCTTGTCGAGCAGGAGCGGCCCGAGCGCCGGGTCGGTGATGTTCTGGCTGGCGACCGCGCCGACGCCGGCCCGGACATGGGCGCAGCGCGCCGCGACGGCGGGGGAGGACGAGGAGATGGCCATGCCGAACTGCCCGGTCCGGGCGCAGCGGGCGACGATGGAGAAGGTCATGCGCCGCCCTTCACTCTTCGTCCGGGATGACGGCGGTGCCGTCGATCTCCACGAGCCAGGAGGGGCGCGCGAGCGCGGTAACGACGACCCCGGTCGAGACCGGATGCACGCCCCTGATGTATTCGCCCATGGTGCGATAGACCGCCTCGCGGTGGCGGACGTCGGTGAGGTAGACGACGATCTTGCAGAGATGCTCCATCCGGCCGCCGACCTCTTCCAGCAGCTGGCGGATGTTCTGCATCACCTTGTGGGTCTGTTCGACCGGGTCATGGCTGCCGATGTCCTTCGCGGTGTCCAGGTCCTGCGGGCACTGGCCGCGCAGGAACACGATCCGGCCCCGGGCGACGACGGCCTGGGCGAGGTCGTTGTCGAGCTTCTGTTCGGGGTAGGTGTCGCGGGTGTTGAACTTGCGGTGGCGAAAGTGGGTCATCGTCGGGTCCTGCTGGCCTTGGCGGCGGGTGAATCGAGCGCGTTCCGCGCGAGCCTTCGTCTCGCCTCTGTGCCTGCGGCACAACCGGCTCGGACGTGCCTCCGGCGGGGATATTTGCGGACAGATGAAACCAGCCCGCGCGCCATGGCAAGGGCCATTGCGCGCAGGAGCCTGTCGGGTGTCGGGGCGGGTCAGCCCTCGACTTCGAGGCCGGCCTTTGGGCGCGGGTCGCTGGGCAGGGCGCCGGTGGCGAGGTAGAGCGCCTGTTCGGCGATGGTCGTGGCGTGGTCGCCGGCGCGTTCGATGTTCTTGGCGATGAAATGCAGGTGCATCGAGGGGCCGATGTTGGCCGGGCTTTCCATCATGTAGGTGAAGAGCGAGCGGAACAGCGTGTTGTACATCTGGTCGATGTCGAGATCGCGCTTGCGCACCGCCGCGGCAAGGTCGGCATCCTTGGTCACAAGCGCGCGGGTGGCCTCGTCCAGGAGGCGGACGACGAGCGCGCACATGCGGCGGATCGTGCCGGCGTGGCCTTCCACGGGGGCGGACGGCGGCAGGACGCGGGTGCGCTTGGCCACGTTCTTGGCATAGTCGCCGACCCGTTCCAGGCTATGGGCGGCCCGCATCACGGCGAGGAGCCGACGCAGGTCAACGGCGGTCGGCGCGCGGCGGGCGATGATGCTGGCGGCCTCCATCTGGATGAACTCTTCCAGCTCGTCGATGGCGGCGTCGGCGGCGATCACTTTGTCGGCGGCGGCGAGGTCATGGGTCTCGAGCGCCTTGGCGGCCTCGGTCAGCGCGGTTTCGGCCAGGCCGGACAGGCGGATGAAATGGGCCTGGAGGGCCTCGAGATCCCGGTCGAAGGCCGAGAGGATGTGCTGGTCGCTTTCGGTCATCTCGGGCTCCTTAGCCGATGCGGCCGGTGATGTAGGATTCGGTCCGGGGGTCTTTCGGATTGGTAAAGATCTGGGTGGTGTCGCCGTATTCCACCAGGTGGCCGAGGTGGAAGAAGGCGGTCTTCTGGCTGACGCGCGCGGCCTGCTGCATCGAGTGGGTGACGATCACCACCGAGAACTGGCTGCGCAGCTCGTCGATCAGCTCCTCGACCTGGGCCGTGGCGATCGGGTCGAGCGCCGAGCAGGGTTCGTCCATCAGAAGCACCTCGGGCGAGGTCGCCACCGCGCGGGCGATGCAGAGCCGCTGCTGCTGGCCGCCCGACAGGCCGGTGCCGGGCGCGTCCAGCCGGTCCTTGACCTCGTTCCAGAGCGCGGCCTTCTTCAGCGAGCTTTCCACGATCCCGTCAAGTTCGGCCTTGTTGCGGGTCATGCCGTGGATCTTCGGCCCGTAGGCCACGTTGTCGTAGATCGACTTCGGGAAGGGGTTCGGCTTCTGGAACACCATGCCGACCTTGGCGCGCAGCTGCACCGGATCGACGCGGGGGTCGTAGATGTCCTCGCCGTCCAGCGTGATCCTGCCCTCGACCCGCGCCGAGGCCACGGTGTCGTTCATCCGGTTCAGGCAGCGCAGGAAGGTGGACTTGCCACAGCCCGAAGGCCCGATGAAGGCCGTAACCGCCCGGTCCCGGATGTCCACGTCCACGTCCTTCAGCGCGTGGTTCTGGCCGTAATAGACCTGCACCCCCCGCGCCGAGATCTTCGCCGTCGC
>NZ_JBKBLV010000014.1:0-99644 GCF_046295235.1 Tabrizicola flagellatus | reverse complement strand
AGCGCTTCCTCGTTCAGGATCTCGAAGTTCGGGATGTTGCGCTGGATGAAGCGCGCGGTCTCGAAGCTGATCGCGGTGCGTTCCGCCCGGCGGCTCGCGCCGCCTCCACTGCGCGACCGGCGCCCTGCAACTTCGTTCATGGTCCACCTCCGGGGGATGTTTGCCGCCCTTATGCCGCCAATCGCGCCGCCACCTCTCCCCGAAACCGGCCAATCCTTTCCAAAAGCGACATCCTCATTGCCCGTCTGCGACGTGGCGGAGGACGGAATTTTTCGGCGAAAAGTTTCGGCCGGCCTGCCCTGCCCTTGCGATTCCGCGGCCCAAAGGCTACGCGGGCGCATGAGCCAGACACACGATCGCCTTCTCATCATCGACTTCGGCAGCCAGGTGACGCAACTGATCGCGCGGCGCCTGCGCGAGTTGAACGTCTATTGCGAAATCCACCCCTACAACCGGATCGACGACGCCTTCCTGAAGGCCTTCGCGCCGAAGGCGGTGATCTTCTCCGGCGGCCCGGCTTCGGTCTACTGGGAGAACGCGCCGATGCCCCCGAAGGGCGTGTTCGACCTTGGCGTGCCGATCCTTGGGATCTGCTATGGCCAGCAGGTGATGATGCATTGCCTTGGTGGCCAGGTCGAAGGCGGCCACGGCACCGCCGAGTTTGGCCGCGCCTTCGTGACACCCACCGACCTGACGCATCCGATCCTCGCCGGCTGGTTCCCGCCCGAGGACGGCTCCCAGGCGCGCGAGCAGGTCTGGATGAGCCACGGCGACCATGTCTCGAAACTCGCGCCCGGCTTCCAGGTCCTCGGCACCTCGCCCAACGCGCCCTTCGCCATCACCGCCGACCCCGAGCGGCATTTCTACGCCGTCCAGTTCCACCCCGAGGTGCACCACACCCCCAAGGGCGCGAAGCTCTACGAGAACTTCGTCAGGCTGGCGGGCTTCAAGGGCGACTGGACCATGGGCGCCTACCGCGAGGAGGCGATCCGCAGGATCCGGGAACAGGTCGGCGGCGCCAAGGTCATCTGCGGGTTGTCCGGGGGCGTGGATTCGTCCGTGGCGGCGGTCCTGATCCACGAAGCGATCGGCGACCAGTTGACCTGCGTCTTCGTCGATCATGGGCTTCTGCGGCTGGGTGAGGCGGAGCAGGTCGTCAGCATGTTCCGCGACCACTACAACATGCCCTTGATCCATGCCGACGAGAGCGAGCTGTTCCTCGGCGCGCTGGAGGGGGTTTCCGACCCCGAGGTCAAGCGCAAGACCATCGGCAAGCTGTTCATCGACGTGTTCCAGAAGCACGCGAAGGCGGTGGGCGGCGCGGAGTTCCTGGCGCAGGGCACGCTCTACCCCGATGTGATCGAATCGGTCAGCTTCTCGGGTGGGCCTTCGGTCACGATCAAGTCGCACCACAACGTCGGCGGGTTGCCGGAGAAGATGGGGCTGAAACTGGTCGAACCCCTGCGCGAGCTTTTCAAGGACGAGGTCCGCGCGCTTGGCCGCGAGCTTGGCCTGCCGCAGACGTTCATCGGCCGTCACCCCTTCCCCGGCCCCGGCCTTGCCATCCGCTGCCCGGGCGAGATCACCCGCGAGAAGCTGGACATCCTGCGCCGGGCCGATGCGGTCTATATCGATCAGATCCGCAAGCATGGGCTTTACGACGAGATCTGGCAGGCCTTCGCCGCGATCCTGCCGATGCGGACCGTGGGCGTGATGGGCGACGGCCGGACCTACGACTACGCGCTGGCCCTGCGGGCGGTGACCAGCGTCGATGGCATGACTGCCGATTACTATCCGTTCACCCACGACTTTCTTGGCGAGACCGCTACGCGGATCATCAACGAGGTCAAGGGGATCAACCGGGTCTTCTACGACTGCACCTCGAAGCCGCCGGGAACGATCGAACTGGAATGATGCCTCCTCGATGACTTCGTCCCTCGTCGGCCGGGCGGTCCCGCGACGAGAAGACGAAGTCGCACGAGGAGCAGGCGCTAGAACCGCCCATGGCGGCTGATTTCTGCCACGGGCCTGCGTGAACTCGGCTTTTCGCGGGCTTGCAGGTCTTCAGGCAGAGCCTCGGCCGCGCCCTGTTCGCCCACCGCCACAACACATTGCAGCGTGTGGCCCGCAGGCAAGCCGACCGCCTGGGCCAGCCTGTCCCTGTCGAACCCGCCCATGGCATGGGCGACAAGTCCCATCGCATGGGCCTGCAAGGCGAGGCTCATCCAGGCCGCCCCGGTGTCGAAGCCGGCGGTTCGGTTCGCCACCTCCGCTCCCTCGCGGTTGGTGACGGCGTCCTTCGAGGCCACCACGATCAGCGCGCCCGCGCGCCCGGCCCACACCAGGTTGTTCCCGGTCAATGCCTGGTGGATCGCCGCGAAGGCGGGCTCTCCGGCTCTGGCCCAGACGAAGCGCCAGGGCTGGTGGTTCGAGGCCGAGGGCGCCCAGCGGGCGGCTTCGAGGAGCGACATCACCTCGGCCTCGGACAGCGCCCGGCCGGTAAAGGACCGCGGCGACCAGCGGTCGGTAAACTGCGCCGCGACCGGGTGGTCGGGCTGGCGGGCATGGATCGCATCGAGGCTCATCGTCGAATTCTCCTGTGGCATGCGCTTGCAAATAGGGCGCGCCCACAGGACGGACAACCGCCCTCCATTGCCTGCATCTGTGCCTCGCTGCACAGCTGCCCCGGTTCCTCCGGCTCGGGCTGGACAATTGCCGAAGCCGCGGCGACTGTGCCGCGATGACCAGCACCTACCGCCCGCTTGCCGCTGCCGCCTGGATGACCGGTGCCATCGCCGCCTTCACCGCCATGGCCATCGCCACACGGCAGATCAAGGGCGCACATGATACGTTCGAGATCCTGGCCTTCCGGTCGATGATCGGCTGGGTGATCGTCGTCGCAGTCGGCCTGATGCTTGGCCAGACAGGCAGGATCCGCACCGACCGGCTGGGCAGCCATGTGCTGCGCAACCTCTTTCACTTCACCGGCCAGTCGCTGTGGTTCTGGGCGATCACCCTGATCCCGCTGGCCCAGGTCTTCGCGCTGGAGTTCACCTCGCCGATCTGGGTGATCCTCTTGTCGCCGCTCTTTCTGGGAGAGCGCCTGACCCGGCGAAAGCTTGCCGCCGCGGCGCTTGGGTTCGCCGGCGTGCTGATCGTCGCGCGTCCCGGGTTCGGTACCCTGGAACCCGGGGTGCTAGCGGCGGCGGCGGCGGCCGTGTTCTTCGCGGCGACCACGATGATGACCAAGGCGCTGACCCGAGGCGAGGCAATCATCTCGATCCTGTTCTGGCTGACGCTGATGCAGGCGGTGCTGGGCACAGTGGCGATGGTGCTGATGGGGCCGGTGGCGCTTCCGACCGCGGCGACGCTGCCCTGGCTGGGGCTGATCGCGGTGGCAGGGATCAGCGCACATCTCTGCCTGACGACTGCGCTCAGCCTTGCGCCGGCAAGCGTGGTCGTCCCGGTGGATTTCGCGCGCCTGCCGATCATCGCGGCGGTCGGCGCCTTGTTCTATGCCGAGCCGATCGAGCCGACGCTGTTCCTTGGCGCCGGGCTGATCTTCGCGGGAATCTGGCTGACGCTGAAACGAAACGGGGCGAGTGGGGCCCCCGCGCCACAGGGGCAGATGGTCACAAAACCGTGACGTGGCGTCATTGATTGACCCGTTCTCCGCGGGCGCATAGCGTTTTCCCCGGGGAGAGTCCCGGTGCGGGACATCAGTTCGAGGGAAGAGCACAATGAAACGAATTCTCATGGCGTCTGTCGCCGTCCTTGGGGCAGCATCGGGCGCGACGGCCGGGGGGATCGACCGTTCGGGCCAGGGCCTTGGCGCGCTGTTCGAGAAGGGCCGCTACCTGGAACTGTCCTTCGGCCTGGCCTCGCCTACCATCGAAGGCCGGGACGTGGCCACGGCGCCGACCGGGGACGTGGCCGGCACCTACACGCAGCTCGGCTTCAGCTACAAGTACGACATCAACGACCAGCTTTCGATGGCGCTGAATGTCGATCAGCCCTTCGGCGCCGACATCCAGTATGCCCTGACCTCGCCGCTGCTGGGCGGAACCACGGCCCAGGCAGAGACCTATGCCGTCACGGGCATCCTGCGCTACAAGTTCAACGAGGCATTCTCGGTCCATGGCGGCCTGCGCATGCAGCACGCCAAGGGCAACATCCGGCTTCAGGGTTTGGCCTATGGTCCGCTGTCGGGCTATGACGTGCAACTCGCCGGCGACTGGGCACCGGGCTACCTGATCGGCGTCGCCTACGAGAAGCCCGAGATCGCCCTGCGCATCGCGCTGACCTACAATTCGGCGATCAAGCACGAGATGGGCACCACCCAGACCATCATCCCGCCGGCCACCGGGACCGTGACCGAGGTCGAGACGCCGCAGACCGTCAACCTCGACTTCCAGACGGGTGTCGCCAAGGACACGCTGGTCTTTGGCCAGATTCGTTGGGCAGATTGGTCGAACTTCCTGATCGACCCGGTGAACTTCCCCGGCAACGGCCTGGTGGAGCTTGAGGATACCGTGACCTATACCCTTGGCGTGGCGCGCCGGTTCAACGAGAACTGGGCCGGGTCCTTCTCGATCAACTACGAGGGCAAGGGCACCGACGACCTGGTCTCGCCGCTCGCGCCCACCAACGGGCGTATCGGCGCCACGATCGGCGCGGTCTATACCATGGACAACATGAAGATCACCGCCGGGATCAACTATACGAAACTGGGCGATGCGCGCCCCGAGACCGGCACGCCGGACACCGCCCGCGCCTCGATGACCGGGAACTCGGTCGTCGGCGTCGGGATCAAGGTCGGCTGGTCCTTCTGAGCCAGCCCAAGCCATGCGCGAACCCCGCCCCTTCCGGGCGGGGTTTTGCATTGTGAAGCCGCCGCACGGGCGCTAAGACCGGCGCCGGGGGTGACGCGATGATCTACCGTTCGGGACAGGACTATCTGGCGGCTCCGCGCAAGCGGATCCTCTTGTTCGGCATGTCGGGGCTGGGAAAGACCCGGCTTTCCAACCTCTTGCGCGACCACGGCGACTGGTTCCACTACTCGGTCGATTACCGGATCGGCACCCGCTACATGGGCGAATACATCGCCGACAACTTCAAGCGCGAAGCGATGAAGGTGCCGCTCCTGCGCGAGCTTCTGATGACCGACAGCGTCTATATCGCCTCGAACATCACATTCGACAACCTCGCGCCCCTGTCCACCTACCTCGGCAAGCCCGGCGATCCGGCCCGGGGCGGCCTGCCCTTCGCCGAATACATGAAGCGGCAGGATCAGCACCGCCAGGCCGAGATCGCAGCGACGCTGGACACCGCCCGGTTCATGGAGCGCGCCGAGGACATCTACGGCTATCCGCATTTCGTCTGCGACACCTCCGGCTCGATCTGCGAGGTGGTGGAGCCGGACAACCCCGACGACCCGGTGATGCGCCAGCTGGCCGAGACGCTGCTGATGGTCTGGATCAAGGGGTCGGACGCGCATACCGCAGAATTGGTCCGCCGGTTCGACCGCGCGCCGAAGCCGATGTACTACCAGCCGCACTTCCTTCATGCGGCGTGGGAAGAATACCGCGCAACCCATTCTGTTTCCGAGGAAAGCTGCGATCCCGACCATTTCGTGCGCTGGACCTATGCCCGGGCCCTCGCCCACCGCCAGCCGCGCTATGCCGCCATGGCGCGCTGGGGGGTGACGGTGACGGCCGAAGAGGTGGGCGAAGTGCAAAGCGCCGCAGATTTCGACCGGCTCATGGCCTTGGCGATCGACCGGGCGGGCCCTTGAACTCGCCGCCGAGCGCCTCTAGCTTCCTGCCTTCTTCACCGGAACCAGACCATGCCGATCACCCTGCCCGAAACCCTGCCCGCCTTCGACGTGCTGAGGTCCGAGGGCGTCATGGTCATGACCCCCGACCGCGCGGCGCATCAGGATATCCGGCCCCTGAAGATCGGCCTCCTGAACCTGATGCCGAAGAAGATCCAGACCGAGAACCAGTTCGCCCGGCTGATCGGCGCCACGCCCCTGCAGATCGACCTGCACCTGATCCGCATGACCAGCCACGAGACGCGGAACACCGCGGCCGAGCACATGGCAACCTTCTACCGCCCCTTCCAGGCGGTGAAGGGCGAAAAGTTCGACGGCCTCATCATCACCGGCGCGCCGATCGAGCATCTGCCCTTCGAGGAAGTCACCTACTGGGATGAACTGTGCGAGGTCTTCGACTGGACCCAGACCAACGTGCAGTCCACCTTCGGCGTCTGCTGGGGCGGCATGGCGATGATCTACCATTTCCACGGCGTGCAGAAGCACATGCTGCCGGCAAAGGCCTTCGGCTGCTTCCGCCACCAGAATCTTGCGCCGACTTCCCCCTACCTGCGCGGGTTCTCGGACGATTTCGTCATCCCCGTCAGCCGCTGGACCGAGATGAAGCAGGCCGAGATCGACGCCGCCCCCGGCCTGAAGACCCTGCTTGGCAGCGACGAGGTCGGCCCCTGCCTGGTCGAGGATGCGGCGCACCGGGCGCTCTACATCTTCAACCACTTCGAATACGACAGCGATACGCTGAAACAGGAATACGACCGCGACGTGGCCAATGGCACGCCGATCAACGTGCCGGTCAACTACTATCCCGATGACGACCCGTCGCGCCCGCCGCTGAACCGTTGGCGGAGCCACGCACATCTTCTATATGGCAACTGGATCAACGAGATCTACCAGTCCACGCCATATGATATCGAAGCGATTGGCCGCTAGTTTCCTCATCGCTGCCCTGGGCCTCGCCGGTGTCACCCACTGGCGGGCCGCGGCGCGCGAGGCCGCCGCCGAGGCCGCCTTTCCGCCCAGCGGACAGTTCGTGACCGTGGATGGCCTGCGGCTGCACTACGAGACGGCCGGCAGCGGCCCCGATCTGGTGCTGATCCACGGCGCCTCGGGGTCCTTGCGCGACCTGACCTTCGCCCTGCGCGACCGGCTGACCGACCGCTACCGGGTCACCGTGGTGGACCGGCCCGGCCTGGGCCATTCCGACCACCTGCCCGAGACCAGCCTGCGCGCGCAGGCGCGACACATCAAGGCGGGCCTCGCGCAGCTGGGGATCGTCGATCCGGTGGTTCTGGGCCAAAGCTACGGCGGCTCTGTCGCCCTGGCCTGGGCGCTCGAGGGCGGGCCGCGGGCGCTGGTGCTGGTCGCAAGCCCCTCGATGCCCTGGCCGGGCAAGCTCGACCCCTGGTACCGGGTGACCTCGACGGCGATCGGCCGGGCGCTGGCGGTGCCGCTGGCCTCGGCCTGGGTACCGGACAGCTATGTGCGGCAGGCGACCGCCGCAGTCTTTGCCCCGGACCCGGTGCCGCCCGGCTATGACGCCTGGCTGGGCGCGGCGCTGACCCTGCGGCGCGAGACGCTGGCCGCCAACACCGCACAGGTCAACGCGCTGCGCGCCGAGCTGGTGACGATGGAGCCCCGCTATCCCGCGCTGACCCTGCCGGTGGAACTGGTGCACGGCACCGCCGACACCATCGTGCCGCTCTCCATCCATTCCGGCCCGGTCTCGGACCTCTTGCCCAACGCGCGCCTGGCGGTGATCGAGGGTGCCGGGCACATGCCGCACCATTCCCACCCCGACAGGGTGATCGAGGCCATCGACCGCGCCAGCGAAAATTGGTGACACTATAAGTTACGCTAATTGACAGGCTGCTAGTTTGATGTCACATATGATGTCATCAAATGAGAGGCGACGATGTCCGGTTCCCCCCGACCCTACAGATCCGCGCTGCGCGAAGAGCAGGCCAAGGCGACGCGCGAGCGGATCCTGGCGGCGACCATCGACCTCATGCAGGCCGAGGAAGACGCCTCGATGGACGCCATCGCCAGGGCAGCCGGGGTGGAACGCCGCACCGTCTTTCGCCACTTCGAAACCCGCGAGGCGCTGCTGGCCGAAGCCTTCCAGTGGCTGAATGACCGGCTGGGCGTCACCATCGCGCCCGGCGACCCGGCGGCGCTGGCCCAGGCGATCCGCGAAGGCTTTGCCCGGATGGACAGCCTGGAAGGCGCGGTCCGGGCCGGCCTGCACAGCCGGGCGGGCCGCGACATGCGCCTGTCGCAGCTTCCCCGTCGTCGCGCGGCCTTCTCGGCCAGCCTGGCGCCGGTGACGGCCAACCTGTCCCCGGCCGAAAAGGCGCGGATCGAGGCTCTGGCCCATCTTCTCTACAGCGCCGCCGCCTGGGAGGTGCTGAAGGACTATGGCGGTCTGACCGGCGCGGAAGCCGGCCAGACCGCAGCCTGGGCGCTGGAACGGCTTCTGTCCGCTGCCGCCAGCCCCGCCAGTGACGCGGACTGATCACCACCTGAAGGACATGACCATGACGATCACGATTACCCCGCGCGAGCGGATTGAGACCCATTGGGTCGTCACCGACCACCTGCGCTTTCTGGGCCAGCTGCCCGGCACCGCGAACCACCTGATCGAGGTCGAGGCGCCTCCCGGTTCCGGCACCCCGCCGCACACCCATGCTTCGCCCGAACTGTTTGCCGTGGTCGAGGGCACCCTGACCGTCCGCAGCTTTGGCCCCCAGGGCGTGACGACGATCCGCCTGAACCCCGGCGAAAGTGCGGCGATCAGCAGCATGGAACCGCACAACTATGCCAACGAAAGCGATGCGCCGGTCCGCTTTCTGGTGATGCTGGACGACAGCATGATCGCCTTCTTCCGCGACATCGGCCGCGACACCCCCCTTGCCCCGGGCGAGGCGCCCGACTTTCCCGCAATCGGCGCCGCGATGGCCCGGCACGGGATCGGCATGGTCGCCCCTCCCGGTTGATCGTGCCTGCTTCCTTCTGCCCGGCAATCCCTCTACTCTGCCGCGCAGGAGGACCTACCCATGACCCAGCTTCCCTTTGACGGCGCCATCAGCCGCTATTTCCGCGAAGGCGCGCCGAAAGAGGTGCGCAAGGCGATCGAAGCGGCGGACAAGGACGATATCCTGACGTCCTCCTACCCCTACCGGGAGGAGATGAAGGGCAAGGACTACGACCGCCACATGGCGGCGCTGCAGATCGAGCTGGCGAAGATGCAGGCCGGGATCAGGGCTTCCGGGCAACGGCTGATCGTGGTCTTTGAGGGCCGCGACGCGGCCGGCAAGGGCGGCACGATCAAGGTCACGACCGAGAATCTCAATCCCCGCCAGGCCTATGTCGTGGCGCTGTCCAAGCCCACGGAACGCGAAAGCCAGCAATGGTATTTCCAGCGCTATGTGGACTGGTTCCCTGCCCGGGGCGAGATCGCGCTCTTTGACCGCAGCTGGTACAACCGGGCCATGATCGAGCATGTCTTCGGCTTCTGCACCCCCGAACAGCGCGAGAAGTTCTTCCGCCAGCTGCCCGAGTTCGAGCAGATGATCGTCGAGGAGGGCATCATCCTGCGCAAGATCTGGCTGGAGGTCGGGCGGGCCGAGCAGCTGAAGCGGTTCCTCGACCGCGAGGGGGATCTTCTGAAGCAGTGGAAGCTGTCCCAGATCGATGTGGACGGGCTGGCGAAGTGGGACGATTATTGCAAGGCCATCGACGAGACGATGGAGCGGTCCCATTTCAAGCATGCGCCCTGGACGGTGATCCTATCCGACGACAAGAAGCGCGCGCGAATCGCGGCGATCCAGACGATCCTCGCCTCGGTGGACTATCCGGGCAAGGATGTCGGCGCGATCGGCCAGATCGACGGGAAGATCTGTGGCGGGCCGAAGCTTCGGGAATGAAGCGCGGGTATCACCACGGCAACCTGCGGCAGGCGCTGGTCGAGGCGGCGCTGGCGCTGATCGCCGAGAAGGGGCCGCAGGGGTTCACGCTGTCCGAGGCCGCGAAGGCGGCGGACGTGACGCCGGCGGCGGTCTATCGGCACTTCGCGGGGCGGGACGACCTGCTGGCCGAGGTCGCGCGGCAGGGGTTCGACATCTTCGCGGCGCTCCTGGAATACGCCTACGACGGCGGGCGGCCCACGCCCCTTGCCGCCTTCGAGGCGACGGGGCGGGCTTACCTGGCCTTCGCGCGGAAATATCCCGGCCACTACCAGGCGATGTTCGAGAGCGGGTTGCAGCCGGGGCAGCATCCGGACCTTGCCCAGGTCGCGGCCAAGGCGCGGGCGACGATGGACCGGGCGGCGGAGGGGCTGGTCCGGGGCCTGCCCGAGGCCCGCAGGCCGCCGGCGAGCATGGTCTCGGCCCATGTCTGGGCAGTCAGCCACGGGGTGGTGGAGCTGTTCCTGCGCGGGAACGGCGGCCCTCAGCCCTGGCCTCCCGAAGACCTCCTGGAGACCGGGATCGGGATCTACCTGCGGGGCCTGGGGCTCTTGTCGCCCGATCGCTGAGCCGATGTGTCCACGGTGGACAATCGCCGATTATCGCTTCAGATCAAAATGTTGCTGGCGGACGTTAGCGGTTTCTTAACCCCGGTCGGCAGGGCCTGCGGCACCGCTCGTCGTTCGACTTCGTCGCTCCTCGCTGCGGCGTCACACGACGAGGAGACGAAGTCGAACGAGGAGTTTCTGCTAGCGGAACAGGACCAGGGCAGAGGGGCTCCAGGCGACGCGGACCTTGTCGCCGACCTCGAGCACCGGGCGGCCGGGCACGTTGCGCATCGAGAGCCGCACCTCGATATCCGTGCCGCCGAGATAGACATCGTAATAGGTCATGTCGCCGAAGTAGATCACCTCGTCGATCACCCCGTCCGTCTCGCGCTCGGTCGCCTTCTGGTCGTCGTAGAGCAGCGTCAGCGTCTCGGGCCGAAGGCCGACCACCGGGCTTTCCCCCTTCGCCGGTGGCGCCATCGAGGCATCGAGCGTCGCCCGGCCCAGCCCCTTGGCCTCGACCTCGACCGACCCGTTGCTTTCCGACAGCACGGTTGCGGGGATGAAGTTCATCGTGCCGATGAAATCCGCCACCTTCTTGGAGTTCGGCCGGCGATACAGCGTCTCGGGATCGGCCAGCTGGGCG
Source organism: Tabrizicola flagellatus (assembly GCF_046295235.1). Taxonomy (GTDB): domain Bacteria; phylum Pseudomonadota; class Alphaproteobacteria; order Rhodobacterales; family Rhodobacteraceae; genus Tabrizicola; species Tabrizicola flagellata_A. The sequence goes on along the minus strand of NZ_JBKBLV010000014.1, from coordinate 88,655 downwards.
ATCTCGCCTTCGAACATCACGGCGATGCGGTCGGACATGACCAGCGCCTCTTCCTGGTCATGTGTCACCAGGATGAAGGTGATGCCGACCTGGCGTTGCAGTTTGATCAGTTCGACCTGCATGTGTTCGCGCATCTTCTTGTCGAGCGCGGACAGGGGTTCGTCCAGGAGCAGCACCTTGGGCTTCAGGATCAGCGCGCGGGCCAGCGCCACCCGTTGCCGCTGGCCGCCCGACAGCGCATGCGCGGCGCGGTTGCCATAGCCCTTGAGGCCCACCATCTCGAGCGCCTCGGCCACGGCCTTTGCCTTCTCTTCCTTCGACCGCGGATCCTTGCGCAGGCCGAAGCCCACGTTCTCGGCCACCGACATGTGCGGGAAGATGGCGTAGGACTGGAACACCATGTTTGTCGGGCGCACGTTGGCGGCCACCCCGGCCATGTCCTTGCCGTCGATCATGATGACGCCCGAGGAGATGTCCTCGAACCCGGCGATGGTGCGCAGGAGCGTGGTCTTGCCGCAGCCCGAGGGACCGAGCAGCGAGAAGAACTCTCCGGCCTTGATCGTGCCGTTGATGCCCCGCAGCGCGTGGTAGTCGCCGTAGTATTTGTGGACGTCCTTGAACTCAATCATCGTCGGGCGGTCGTCGGAAAAGGTCACAGGATGCCTCCGGAAGCTTGGCCGCCCGCCTTGGCGATGCCGCGGCGGCGCATGTACTCGGCAAAGCCGAGCAGGATGATGGACATGCAGACCAGCACCGTCCCGAGCGCCAGCATCGAGGGCACCTTGGAGGGGAAGCGGAACTGGCCGAAGATGTAGACCGACAGGATCGGCTGACCCGAGCCGAGGAAGTTCGCGATGATGAATTCGTCGAACGAGATGGTGAAGCAGATGAGGAAACTGGCCAGGATCCCCGGCATCACCAGCGGCAGGATGATGAGGCGGAAGGTGGACCACTGGGTCTCGCCCAGGTCCATCGCCGCCTCTTCCAGCGAGCGGTCGAGCGACTGGAAGGCCGAGGTCAGGATCGCCACGGCGAAGGGCGTGCAGATCAGCACCTGGCCCATGATGACGGTCAGCAGCGACAGGGGCACGCCCATGGACAGAAGCACGACCAGAAGCGACATGGCCACGATCATCTCGGGCAGGACAAGCGGCAACATGATCAGGCCCATGATCGGCGCCTTGCCGGGGAAGCGGTAGCGCACCGAGGCACGGGCGGCGAAGATGCCGAGGATGGTCGAGAGCGTCGCCACCGACAGCGCGATGATGAGGCTGTTCTTGGCCGCGATCCGCAGGTTCTGGTCGTTCCACATCTCGACGAACCAGTCGGTGGTGAAGCCCGAGAGCGGGAAGGATACCACCTTCGAGGCGTTGAAGGCGAAGATCGGCAAGAGGAGGATCGGGCTGTAGAGGAACAGCAGGTAAATGAAGGTGAAGCCGCGCAGCCAGGGAGCCTTCATTTCGAGCCTCCGATGAAGCGGCGGTTCAGGAGCACGAAGACCACGCTGACGATGCCGACCATCAGCATCGAGGCCACGGCGAAGGCCGAACCCTGCGGGTAGTTGCGCAGTTTCAGGAGTGCCGTCTCGATGAAGTTGGCGATCATCGGTTCGCGCCCGTCGCCGACGAGTTTCGGGGTGACATAGTCGCCCACGGTGGGGATGAAGACGATCAGCGCCGCGGCGATCACCCCGGGCATCGACAGGGGCAGCGTGACGCGCAGGAAGGTGACCCAGCGGCTTTCGCCGAGGTCCTGCCCCGCCTCGAGGAGCGAGCGGTCCACCTTTTCCAGGCTGACGAAGATCGGCAGCACCGCGAAGGGCGCATAAGCATGGGCTAGGACGAAGATGATCGCCGGGATGCCGTAGCTGGAGAAGTTGAGCTGGCTGTCCATGATGCCCAGCGACATCAGCGTCTTGTCGAGAAGCCCGTCATAGCCGAGGATCACGAACCAGAGGCTGACGCGGATGATGTAGCTGGTCCAGAACGGGATGGTGATCAGGAACAGCCAGAGGCTCTTGCGGTCTGGCTTGACGTGGAAGCTGACGAAATAGGCCACCGGATAGGCCAGCACCACCGTGATGAAGGTGACGGTGAGCGCGACGAGAAGCGACTTCAGCAGGATGTAGCCATAGACCGGCTTGGACCAGAGCTCGGCATAGTTGTCGATGGTCAGGGGCAAGGAGACGTTGCCGCGCCCGCCGGTCATCACCGAATAGATCAGCACCGTGGCCAGCGGCAGGGCCAGGAGGAGAATCACGTAGATCGCCGTCGGACTGATCAGCTTGAGGCCCGCCCGGGCCTCGGAACGCGGCGTTGCGGCCATGCTTCCCCCTGTCCGGCCGCGCTTCGGCGGCCTTGTGATTTGATCAAACCTAGACCGGATGACCGCGTCTAGGCAAGAGGGCCATCATCCGGCGCCGAAATCAACCCGTCTCAAGGGGCGGGATCGGCCGGGTCGCGGGGGACCCGGCCGCGCCTCAGGAGGCGACACGTTCGATCGCGATCGCCCGTTTCTTCAGCTCGTCGTAAAGCGTCGGCACCACCCGGATCGAGCCGACCGCGACGCGGAGGGCTTCGCTGATGCGCGCTTCGGAGGGGTCGTCGGAGGCCACGCGCCAGATCATGCGCCGGGCGACACCGTCGTCATAGACGATCTCGGTGCTGCCGTGCCGGTTCTTGCGCAAACCAAGGAAATCCGCGCCGCCATGCGGCGCGTGGAAGGTATGTTGAAGTCCCATTGTTCGGGCTCGCTTCTTATCTGCTCGTGCGCGAAGGGTGCGGCAAGGACGGCCGGCCGGTCAATCGGGCTTCCGGGCAAATCCGCGTGAGCGAGTCCCTTATGCAACAGGTCGGGATTTTCAGACCAGGAGGTCCGAGGGCGGACGGGCGAGGAGATCGGCAAGGGTCTGCATCGCGGTCTCGAACGCCTCGCGCGGGAGGGCGGCGGCGATGGCGACGCGCACCGCATTCGGGGCGCGGCCGTGGACGAGGGCATATTCGTCGGCCGAGCGGACCAGCACACCGCGCGCCTCGGCGGTGCGCAGGAAGGTCGAGGCGCGCCAGCCCTGCGGCAGGCGCAGCCAGACGAAGGGCACGCCCGGCTGCCAGCCGAGGTCGAAGGCGCCGAGGTGGTTGACGAGGATTTGCTGGCGGGCGGCGAACTCGGCCTGGACCGCCTCGCGGATGCGCTGCGCGTCGCCCGAGCGGAAGAGGTGCAGCATCAGGTCGGCCACCGGGCGCGACAGGGCGAAGAACCCGTGCTGCGCGGTCAGCCGCCCGGCCTCGCCCATGCCCGCGGGGCAGATCACATAGCCGAAGCGCAGGGCGGCCGAGACGGTCTTGGACACCGAACCCACCAGCCAGACCCGTTCGGGCGCCAGGGCCCGCAAGGACGGGACATCCGAAACGGCGACCGAATAGCAGTCGTCCTCGAGGATCTGGAGGTCGTAACGCCGCGCGATCTCGGCGATTTCCTGCCGGCGTTTCACGGGCATGCGGCCGGTGGTGGGGTTCTGCGCCTCGGTCGTCAGGCACAGGACCTGGGCACCATGGCGGCGACAGGCCGCCTCGAGCGCCGCCGGGACGATGCCCTCTTCGTCGATCTCGACCGGGACGACCTCGGCGCGCGAGGCGCGGGCGGCATAGCGGAAGCCCGGATAGGCCAGTTCCTCGATCAGCACCACGGGCCGCTCGCCGCGCAGGCAGCAGTCGAAGATCAGGGAAATCGCGTTCTGCCCGCCATGGGTAAGCGCCACGTCCTCGGGCCCGACGGGGCCGAGGATGCGGTCGCCCATCCAGCCGACGACCTCGGCGCGCAGGGCGGCCTCGCCCATCTGGCTGGTATAGTCGAGCCAGCCCTGCCCCGTCGTCCCCGCCATGTCGAGGAGCGCCCGCCGGAACGCCTCGGCCTGGCCGACCTCGGGCACCTGGGGCGGGCGGAGATCGACCAGCCCGGTCGCCCCTCCGGTGATCCGCTCGGTGTAGAGCGGCTGGGTCGGCCCCAGCCGCGGCGATTGTGCCGCAACAAAGGTGCCGCGCCCGACCGTGGCCGCCAGCAGCCCCTCCTGCGTCGCAAGCTGGTAGGCCCGCGCCACGGTTCCCGGCGTCAGGTGCAGCCGCCAGGCCAGATCGCGCACCGTCGGCAGCTGCGAATTGGCCGGCAAGACGCCGCTGCGGATCGCATCCCGCAGGGCGCGGGACAGGGCCAGATACTTCGGACCGGGAAATTGACTCAGATCAGGCGCCCAATTTGTATCAGTCACAATAATCCTCTGGCGACTCATTGCGGGGCAGGCATAGATTGTTTCTACCTCATTGAGGCTTTTGTATCAATACAAATCGGAGGAGGCAGCAATGCCCCAGACCCGGATCCAGACCCTTCCGCTGCGCGCCCCGCGGGGCCTTTTCGCGCGCTTCCTGACCGCATTTTCCGCCGCGACCGCCCGCCGCCGCGACCGCCAGCGCCTGTCCCACCTCGACGCGCATCTCTTGCGCGACATCGGTCTTGACGCGCAGGAAGTCCGCCGCGAAATCGCGAAACCCTTCTGGCAGCCCTGAGTGCCAGTTCCCCGAGCGTCCCGACGCTCTTACCCCTGAACTGGGCCGGGTCTTCCCGGCCCTTTTTTCATGTCGGAGCGCTCACGCTTGCGTGAAGTCCCGCCTTGCTTCAGGTTGCACGCGTCCAAGAAGGGCTCAACCATAACGACAAGGGAACCGCGTTCATGCGTGACTTTTTCATCCTGGCTCTGGAGAAGCTCATTGCCGTCATCGTCGTGCTGATGATGATTGCCGTCCTGATTTTCGCCGTCATGGCCATGGGAAGCCCAAAGGGTGGCTTCCTGCAAGGTCTGACGATCCTGGTCATGGGTGGTCTATACGTCATCATGATGGGCGGGATGCTGTATCTCTTCCTCGGCATCTACCACAACACCAAGCGCACCGCCGAACTTCTGGCCGCAAAGGCCTGAGCGCAAAGCAAAAGGCCCGCCACCGGGGCAGGCCTTTCGAACCGGAAAGTCGAGCGATCAGCGCTTCGAGAACTGGAAGGAGCGGCGGGCCTTCGGCTTGCCGTACTTCTTCCGTTCAACGACGCGGCTGTCGCGGGTCAGGAAGCCCGCAGCCTTCAGCGCGCCGCGCAGGCTGGGTTCGTAAAGCTGCAGCGCCTTCGAGATGCCGTGCTTGACCGCACCGGCCTGGCCCGAAAGCCCGCCACCGGCGACGGTCGCATAGACGTCGAACTGGCCTTCCACGTTCGCCACGGTGAATGGCTGCTTCAGGATCATCTGCAGCACGGGACGGGCGAAGTAGACGGCCATCTCCTTGCCGTTGACCACGACCTTGCCCGAACCGGGCTTGACCCAGACGCGGGCGACCGCGTCCTTGCGCTTGCCGGTGGCGTAGGACCGGCCGAGCTTGTCACGCACGGGCTGGCGGGGGGCGGCCTCGACGGCGGCGGGCGCGGAACCCACGGCCGATTTCAGGTCATCGAGGGATTTGATGTCGGCCATGATCACGCGCTCCGGGTGTTCTTCGGGTTCATGGACTTGACGTCCAGAACGGTCGGCTGCTGCGCCTCGTGCGGGTGCTGGCTGCCCGCATAGACGCGCAGGTTGGTCATCTGCTGACGGCCCAGACGGTTGCGGGTGATCATGCGTTCGACCGCCTTGATCACCACGCGCTCGGGATGGGCGCCTTCCAGCACCTGGCGCGCGGTCCGCTGCTTGATGCCGCCCGGATGGCCGGTGTGCCAGTAATAGACCTTGTCGTTGCGCTTGTTGCCGGTCATCTGCACCTTGTCGGCGTTGATGACGATGACGTTGTCACCCATGTCCATGTGGGGGGTGAAGGTCGGCTTGTTCTTGCCGCGCAGGATGTTGGCGACGATCGTGGCAAGGCGGCCCAGAACGACGCCCTCGGCGTCGATCAGGATCCACTTCTTCTCGATGTCCGCCGGGGTAGCGGTGAAGGTTTTCATCGTTATTTCCAATGAAGAAGGGGGCACCACTGCCCCCGGGATCTCGGATGCGGGCTTATCGCCGAACCGGATTGCAGCGTCAAGCACCATACATGACTTTTTTCTGCATGATAACAGGCACTTAAATTAAAGGTATCTTATTACCCCAATCCGTATGGACTTGCCCCTTTCCGAAATACTCTCGCCGAAGGCATCGCGAGCCGGTTGGCCGGAACGGCCAGAGGCGAGATTCGGTCTTGCGCCGCAGGCGCGCGATCCGGCTAGCGCAGCTTCGGCGGGCGCGACGGATCCATCCCCGGGGCCGCAGGTGACAGGTCCTGCACCTGCGGCTCCGGCAGGTCGAAGCGCAGGCCGACCTTCGCCATCGCCGTCGCCGCGGACGAGGCGGCAGCGAGGAACACCACGTCCAGCTCGCCCGCCTCGACGCCCGAAAAGACCAGCGCCTCGTTCATCGCCCGCGCCAGCGCCCCCTCTGCCCCGGGAGCCGCATCGATCAGCGCAAGAAGATGCCCGCGCCGGCCATCGCGGTAGGTCACGCCGGCCAGCAGCGCCGCGACCGCAAGCCCTCCGGCCCGCGCCAGCTTGGCATCCAGCGCCGCGATCACCGCCTCGGGAACCGCGGGGGCGTGGAATTCTTCGGGCAGCGCCTCGACCTCCTCGGGAGCATCTTGCAGCGTCTCGGCCAGCCAGTCCATCGCCTCGGAAGGCAGAAGCATCGACGAGGGCGCGACGCCAAGGTTCACCCCCATGCCGATCCCCTGCCCCTTCAGAAGCCCCGCGATCACCCGTCCCGGCAGCGCCGCGTAAGGCGCGATGCCACCGGTGAAGGCCGCGAGCCGCTCTTCCCGGTCAAAGACCAGCACGACCGGCCCGTCCTCGAGGTCGAAGACCTGCGGCTCCAGCGTCTCGCCCTCGGCCTCTTTCGCCAGCAGCACGACCAGCTCGCCATCGGCCAGCCGCTCGAAGAAGCGCAGGCGCAAGGCCTCGTTCTCGGGCTCGGCCGAGACGGCGGCATGGGCGGCATCCAGCAGCGTCACAAGCTCAGTCATCCATCACCTCCCGCACCCGGGCGCGCAGGGCCGGCAGGATGTCGGCCTCGAACCAGGGATTGCGCTTCAGCCACCCCGTATTCCGCCAGGAAGGATGCGGCAAGGGAAAGACGCCCTGCGCGGCCGGCCCGCGCCAATCCGCCACGGCGGCCGTCACCGCGCGCGGGCCGAGATGCCAGCGGATCGCGGCACCACCGACCAGAAGCGTCAGGCGCGGGGGCCCAAGCGCATCCATGACCCGCTGCCGCCAGGTGGCGGCACAGAGCGGCGGCGGCGGCAGGTCCGCCCCCTTGCCGTCGTAGCCGGGAAAGCAGAAGGCCATCGGGACGATGGCGATGCGGGACCGGTCGTAGAACTCGTCCTCGGTCAGCGCCAGCCACTGCCGCAAGCGGTCGCCCGAGGGGTCGGTGAAGGGCCGTCCGCTGGCATGCACCCGCGCGCCGGGCGCCTGACCGGCGATCAGGATCCGCGCGCCGGGGCGGAACCAGACCACCGGGCGCGGCGCATGGGCGGTCGCCGCCGCGGCAAAGCGGTCGGCACAGCGGCGACAAGCCAGGATCTCGGCAGAAAGGGTCATGGGGGCAACCTGTGGGTCCGGCGCCCGAGATGCAAGACTACTGGTACCCTGCCCCACCGGAAGGCCGCCCTGCCCGGCAATCCCCGCCCATCCGTCACCCGGGCCATTGCGGGCAGGACCATTCCGGGTCAAATGGTCCGACCCTCCAGCCGGACCCTGTCTGATGTATCGTGTCTCCTCCGTCCTGCCCCGTTTCGCGCTTGCGCTACTGGCCGGCGTCATCCTTGCGACGCTCTGGGTCAACCTGGCGCCGGCAAGCTATTACGACGCGATCGAATGGCGGCTTCTCGATCTGGACCTGCCGCGCTGGATGGCCCCGCTGCCGATCAGCCTGACGCCGATGACGCTGGTCTCGGACGGGCTGATGGCCCTGTTCCTGTTCATCGTGGGCAAGGAGCTGTGGGAGGCGCTGGTGGCCGAGCACGGGTCGCTGCGCGGCCGGCAGGCGGCCCTGCCTGCGGGCATGGTGCTGGGTGGCCTGGCCGGCGCGGCCCTGGTCTGGATCCTGAGTGCAAGCCTGATCGAGACCGCCGAGGAGGCGGGCTTTGCCACCGGCTGGCAGGTGCCGCTGGGGTCGGATGTGGTGCTGTGCTACCTGATCGGGCGCGCCGTCTTCGGCCAGGGGCACCCGGCGCTGCACCTGCTGCTGCTTCTGGCTGTCGCGACCGACATCCTGGCGCTGCTGGTCCTCGGCCTGTCGCAGCCCCTCGTCTCGCTGAGGCTGGTGTGGCTGGCCCTGCCGGCCCTTGCCGCGCTGGCGGTCTGGGGGGTCTACGGGCGCGCGCTGCCGGCGGAGGCGCCCGAACGGCTCCGCCAGGCCCGCAGCCGCCTTTGGCCCTATGTCCTGGCCGGGGTCCTGTCCTGGATCGGCATGGCCGCCGCCGGCCTGCCGCCGGTGCTGGGCCTCTTGCCGGTGATCCCGGCGATCGCCCATGCCGACCGCAGCTTCGGCCCCTTCGCCGAGGCCGAGGAACTGCTGCACGACCCGCTGAACCGGCTGGCCCATGCCCTGTCCTGGCCGCTGACCGCGACCCTTTTCCTGTTCGGCCTGACGCGCGGCGGCGTCGATCTTGCGGCCTTCGCGCCGACCACCGTCACGACGCTGGCCGCCCTGTGGATCGGAAAACCCCTGGGCATGCTGGTCCTCGGCCTCGGAACGATCGCGGTGCTGGGCCTGAAGCTGCCGCCCGGCATCAGCCTGCGCGACATCCTGCGCGTGGTCGTGGTTCTTGCGCCTGGCTTCACCGTTCCGGTCCTGGCCCTGGACAGCGCGCTGCCGGGGGGAGCGATGCAGGAGGCGGCACGGCTCGGGCTGGCCATCAGCCTTCTGGCCGGCGCGCTGGCCCTCCTGCTGCCGGCAGGCAGGCGGCCGGATCGGCGCACGGATGCGTGAACCGGGCGCCATTCCCCGCAGGCAAGCGCCTCTGGCCCGCCCGCGGCCCTTTTAAGGCCACAAACGCGATGTTAACGATATGGCCGTAGGCAAGAGCGCAGACGTCCGACCCACGGGCGCCGAGGCCGTGATGATCGAGTTCCAAAACGTGTCGAAATCCTTCTGGACGGGAACGCAGCGCAAGGTGATCCTTGACCGCGCCTCGTTCCGGGTCGAACTCGGCAACTCGCTTGGCATCCTGGCCGCGAACGGCACCGGCAAGACCACGATCATCAACATGATGGCGGGCCTGGAAAAACCCGACGAAGGCTCGATCCGCAAGACCTCGCGCGTGTCCTTTCCGCTGGGCTTCATGGGCGGAGTGAACGGCAAGCACTCGGCCAAGGAAAACTGTCGCTACATCGCGCGGCTCTACGGCCTCGACCCCGATTACGTCGAAAGCTTCTGCCGCTGGGTCTGCGGGCTGGGCGAATATTTCGAGATGCCGCTGTCCACCTATTCCTCGGGCATGCGCTCGCGCTTTTCCTTTTCGCTGCTGTTGGCGATCGAGTTCGACATCTACCTGATCGACGAGGGCATGCCCGCAACTTCGGATGTCGAGTTCAACCGCAAGGCTGGCAACCTCCTTCAGGAAAGGCTGAAGAACTCCACGGTGGTGATCGTGTCGCACTCGGCCAAGACGCTGGAACGGTTCTGCCGTTCCGCGGCGGTGCTGAAGGACGGCAAGCTGTACCAGTTCGAGACCCTTGAAGAAGCGAAACGGCTCTATGACTACCAATCCTAAGGCCTCGCGCTATCACATCCGCAGGGTCGAGCGGCCCGTGCCATCCGATGCGGGCACCGGCGACGCAGGCGTGTTCGACAACCATGACGACGGATTTGGCAACCTGGACTTCCGGCGCGACGCCGATCGTCCGGCGCCCGCATCGCAGGAAGCCGGCGCCGCGCCCGGCCCCGCGGAGCCGCTGGCCGCCGGGACGCAGCAGTCTGTCCCGCGCGCCGAGACACCGGAAGAGATCGAGGCCGCCCTGGCGGCAATCGCGGCCGAGGGGCTGACCGGCCGCCAGTTGCGGCGCGCGCTGGCGATCGCCGAGAAGCACGGCATGAAGCCGACCTCGGAGTTCGACGCGGTCCGCCAGCTGCGCGAGGCCGGGATCGATCCCTTCTCGCGGGCCTCGCTCTTGCGCGTCGTCAGTTCCAACGGCGAAGCGGCCGGCGGCGGCGCCCGCCCGCCCGGCCCGGACAGCCGGGCGCTGACCCGGCTTCCGGGCGACCAGGTGCAGCTGCCCAAGAAGGTCAAGCCGATCTCGGTTCCCTCCACCGAGCAGCGCGCCGAGATCAACCAGGCCGCCGAGATCCTGCGGATGCAGCAGGACATTGCCCGCCGCCGCCGCCGCCGGCTGGCGCTGCTCGGGGCGCGGCTGTTCGCCTTCGTGCTGCTGCCGACCCTCGTTGCCGGCTGGTATTTCTATGCGATCGCAACGCCGATCTATTCGGTGCGCACCGAGTTCGTGATCCAGCAGGCCGGTCCGACTTCGTCCGGGGGCTCGTTGGGCGGGCTGTTTTCAGGCACCGCCTTCGCGACCTCGCAGGATTCCATCGCCGTGCAGGGTTATCTGCAATCGCGCGAGGCGATGACCAGGCTGGATGCGGATCTCGGCTTCCGCGCGCATTTCCAGGACGCGCGTTTCGACCCCTTGCAGCGACTGGCACCGGATGCCTCGCTGGAGGCGGCCTACAAGGTCTATCGCAAGTTCCTGAAGATCTCGTTCGACACGACCGAGGGCGTGATCCGGATGGACGTGATGGCGGCCGATCCGCAGATCGCGGCCGATTGGTCGCGCCAGCTTGTCAGTTACGCCGAAGGTCAGGTCGATCACCTGACGCAACGGTTGCGCGAGGACCAGATGCGCGACGCCCAGGCCGGCTATGATGCGGCGCAGGAGGCCCTGGTCGCCTCGCAGAAGCGGCTGATCGAGTTGCAGGAGAAGTTCAAGATCCTCTCCACCGACTCCGAGGTCGGGCTGATCGTCGGTCAGATCAGCGGGCTGGAAAGCCAGCTCACGCAGGAGCGTCTGTCGCTGGCACAGATGGAAGCCAACCCCAATCCGAACCAGGCGCGGATGGAACCGGTCAAGCGCCGGATCGCCACGCTGGAAAGCGAGGTCGCCGCGCTGCGCGCCAGGCTGACCGAGAACACCGGCGGCGCGACCAGCCTGGCCGAGGTTCAGGGCGAACTGCTCGTGGCGCAGGCCGACATGCAGACCCGGCAGATGCTGCTGGCCCAGGCGCTGCAGTCGATGGAGACCGCGCGGATCGAGGCCAACCGCCAGGTGCGCTATCTGTCGCTGTCGGTCAGCCCGATCCCGCCGGACGAACCCGCCTATCCGCGCGCCTTCGAGAACACGCTGGTCACCATGTTGATCCTTCTGGGGATTTACCTCATGGTCTCGATGACCGCCGCGATCCTGCGGGAACAGGTCTCGTCGTAGGGACAGCGCATGAAGGATGTGACGATCGGCGGGCTGACCGTCGGCAACGACCGCCCGCTTCTGGTGATCGCGGGGCCCTGCCAGCTGGAAAGCCTGGACCATGCGCAGATGATCGCGGGCCGGATGGCCGAGGCCTGCCGGGCCGCGGGCGCGCAGTATGTGTTCAAGGCCAGCTACGACAAGGCGAACCGCACCTCGCTGTCGGGCAAGCGCGGGCTGGGCATGGAGGCGGGGCTGAAGATCCTGGCCGCGGTACGCGACATGGGGATGCCGGTCCTGACCGATGTCCACGACGCGGGCCAGGCGCGCGAGGCGGCGGTCGTGGTGGACGTGATCCAGATCCCCGCCTTCCTCTGCCGCCAGACCGACCTCCTGCTGGCCGCCGGCGAAACCGGGGCCGTGGTCAACATCAAGAAGGGCCAGTTCCTGGCGCCCTGGGACATGGCGAACGTGGCCGCGAAGGTCGCATCGACCGGCAACGCGCGCATCCTGTTGACCGAGCGCGGGGTGAGCTTCGGCTACAACACGCTGGTGGCCGACATGCGGTCCCTGCCGATCATGGCGCGGACCGGCTGGCCGGTCGTAATGGACGCCACCCATTCGGTGCAGCAACCGGGCGGCCAGGGCACGTCCTCGGGCGGGCAGCGCGAATTCGCCCCGGTCATGGCGCGCGCCGCCGTGTCGCTGGGCATCGCCGGCGTCTTCATCGAGACGCACGAGGCGCCCGACCGCGCGCCCTCGGACGGCCCGAACATGATTCCGCTGGACCAGATGCCGGCGCTGGTGGACAGCCTGATGGCCTTCGACCGGCTGGCCAAGGCCCATCCGTTGCGGGTTTGAAACCGGGCTTCCGGGCGCCACACGGTTCCGCCGTGCCGGATCCAGGTCTGGATCGACGCCATGTGACGCTGGTCGCAGGTCATGCATGCCTGACCGAAGGGTGCGTTCCGACGAGTGCACGCAGTGCTCGAGTAGGAGACGTTGCGCGAGGGGGAAAGGCTGGCTGGGGCGCTAGGATTCGAACCTAGGTATGGCGGTACCAAAAACCGCTGCCTTACCACTTGGCGACGCCCCAACCGTGCGGCGGTGTTTAGCGAAGGGTCTTGGGGCGTGCAAGGCCCCGCATCGAATTTTTCCGCCCGCCCTCACGGCTTGCCCGCGACGCGGCGCGCGGCTAGGACGGGGCATGGCATGGGACGCGATCATCCTGGGCGCCGGGGCGGCCGGCATGATGGCGGCGATCGAGGCCGGGCGGCGCGGACGCAAGGTGCTGGTCATCGACCACGCACGGGCCGCGGGCGAGAAGATCCGCATCTCGGGCGGCGGGCGCTGCAACTTCACCAACCTCGGCATCGCGCCCGAACGGTTCCTGTCGCAGAACCCTCGCTTTGCCTTGTCGGCGCTGAAGCGGTTCACACAGTGGGATTTCATCGCCCGGATCAACGCGGCGGGCATCGCCTGGCACGAAAAGACCCTGGGGCAGCTGTTCTGCGACGGGCCGGCGACCCAGGTCGTCGCCATGCTGCTGCGCGACATGGAGCGTGCGGGCGTCACGCTGTGGCTTGACTGCGCGCCGGGCGCCATCCGGCAGGACGACAAGGGATTTGCGCTGGAAACCCCGCGGGGGGCGCAGAGGGCGCGGGCGCTGGTCGTGGCCACGGGCGGCAAGTCGATCCCGAAGATTGGGGCGACGGGCCTGGGCTACCAGATCGCCGGACAGTTCGGCCTGCCGGTGGTCGAGACGCGCCCCGCGCTGGTGCCCCTGACCTTCGCCGAGCAGGAGCTGGCCTGGATGCGGCCCCTGGCCGGGGTGTCGGTCGCGGCGCGGGTCGCGGCGGGACGGGCGCGGTTCGACGAGGCGGTGCTGTTCACCCACCGCGGCCTGTCGGGCCCGGCGATCCTGCAGGCCTCGTCCTACTGGCGCGAGGGCGACCCGATCCTGGTGGACCTCGCGCCGGGGCAGGACATGGCGGGGGCCTTGCGCGCGGCGAAGGCGGCGCAGGGCAAGACCGCGTTGCGCACGGTGCTGGGGCGCTGGCTGCCCGAACGGTTGGCCCGGCATCTGGAAGAGGCGGCGGGGATCTCCGGGCCGATGGCGGAACTGCCGGGCGCCACGCTCGACCGGATCGCGGCGCAGGTGAACGGCTGGCGGCTGGTGCCGGTCGGATCGGAGGGCTATCGCACCGCCGAGGTGACGCTGGGCGGGGTGGACACCCGGGCGCTGGACGGGCGCACGATGGAGGCCAAGGGCGTGCCGGGCCTCTTCTTCATCGGCGAGGTGGTGGATGTCACCGGCTGGCTGGGCGGCTACAACTTCCAGTGGGCCTGGTCGAGCGGCTGGGCCGCGGGACAGGCGCTTTAGCCCTCAGATCGTGATCCTGGCGAAACCGTCGCGCAGGGCATGCGACCAGGCCTCGGACATGGCGCGGAAGGCGGGGTCCCCGGCCTCGATCCGCCGCGCATGGGTGACGCGGCAGGCATCGCGCTCGATCACCGCCAGGTCCAGCGGCATGCCGACCGAGAGGTTCGAGCGCAGGGTCGAATCCATCGACAGGAGCACCGCCTTGGTCGCGTCGGACAGGCTGGTCGTCGGGCGCACCACCCGGTCGAGGATCGGCTTGCCGTACTTGTGCTCGCCGATCTGAAGGAAGGGCGTATCCTCGGTCGCCTCGATGAAATTGCCTTCCGGATAGATGAGGAACAGCCGCATCGCCCCGCCCCGGCGCTGGCCGGCGACGATCATCGAGGCCGAGGCGCCCTGCATGGCCGACAGCTTTTCGTCCACCTCGGCCCGCACCCGCGCCAACCGGTCGCCGACGATCTCGGCCACCTTCAGCAGCGTGGGCGCCAGCATGATCGAGGTTTCGGGCGTGGCCTCGGGATCCTCGACCGCCTCGCGCAGCTGGGCGATCGTGGTCTGGGTGACCGACAGGCTGCCGGCGGTCATGATGACGATGACGCGCTCGCCCGGGTCCTCGAAGGTGAACATCTTGCGGTAGGTCGAGATGTTGTCGAGTCCGGCATTGGTGCGCGTGTCGGACAGAAGCACCATGCCGTCGTTCAGTAGCAGCCCCACGCAATAGGTCATTCTGGTCCGTTCTCCCCGTCCGCGCCGAGCCTATTGGGCCGATTGGAGAACCGCAACCGTCACATCCATCTCCTCTACCGCCGCCCCACGGGCAACACCGCGGATCGGCGCCGCGTCCTGCGCGTCGAAGCCGGAACCCAACCGGATGTAGCGGTCGTCAGGGCAGCAGCGGTTGGCGGGGTCGAAGCCCACCCAGCCGAGTCCAGGGATGTGCAGCTCCGCCCAGGCATGGGCGGCCTCGTGCGGGGTGCCGTCCTCGGTGGCGAAGAGATAGCCCGAGACATAGCGCGCCGGGACCCCGCGGGCGCGGGCAAGGGCGATCAGCACATGGGCATGGTCCTGGCAGACGCCTTCGCCGAGGGCCAGCGCCTCGGCGGCGGTGGTATGCGCATGGGTGACGCCGGGGCGATAGGCGATGGCGTCGGATACGGCCAGCGACATCGCGTGCGCAATCGCCAGGCAGTCGGACCCGGAGGCCGAGGCCGCAAGGGCGGCGAGGGCCACGTCGATCCGGGTAGGCGCGGTCTCGCGCAGGTAGCAATCGGGGGCCACGCTCTCGCGGTGGCCGCGCAGGACGCCGGCCATGTCCTCGGTCTCGACCGTTCCGCGGACCTGGACGGCAACCCCGTCGACCGGCCCGGCGATGGTCCAGCCCTGCACGACATCCCCTGCCCCGTCGCGGTGACGTGCCCCCCGGATACCGCCGGTCACCGTCACCTCCCAGTCGATGACCTTCTGTCCGGCGAAGGCGGACGGGGTCAGGCGGTGGCTTTGAACGACCGAACGCACGGGGACATCGTAACGATAGCTGGTCAGGTGATCGACGGTCAGGCGCATCAGCGCATCTCTCCGCTGAGGTAGCTGTCATGAATCGCCGTGGCCAGCGTGGCGGATTCGGTGATGTAGCGGGTCAGGAACTCGTGCAGGCCCTCCTCGAAGATCATGTCGACGGTCGTGCCCTCGATCCCTGCCAGAAGGGCGCGGGCGCAGTCCTGGGCCCGGGTTTCGCGGCCATAGGCCTTGGCTATGCGGCCGAGGTGGTTGACGAGCCCCGCGGTGCAGGTGGCCAGCGAGCGGGGCGACTGCGGGTTGCGGATCAGGAAGTCGGCGATCTTCGCCGAGGTCACCTCGCCGCCGTAGGCCCAGTGGAAGGCGCGCTGCGCCCCCATGGCGCGCAAGAGCGTGGACCACTGGTAGTTGTCGAGGCCGGACCCCACGAAATCGACGCGCGGGAGAAGGACATAGTACTTGACGTCCATCAGCCGCGCGGTGTTGTCGCCGCGTTCGAGATAATAGCCGATGTTGAGGAAGTTGAACCCGTCGTCGCGCAGGAGCGTGGCGTCGATCGCCCCGCGCAGCATGGCGGCGTGGCGCATGGTCCAGTCGGTCAGCCGCGACAGTTCCAGCGTCGAGCGTTCGGCCCGTTCCAGCTGGCGCAGCTCCTGGAAGGCGGTGTTCAGCGCGTCCCAGACCTGGGTCGTCAGCGCGGTGCGGACGATGCGGCCGTTCTCGCGCGCGGCGGTGATGCAGCTGGCCACGGACGAGGGATTGTCGCGGTCGAAGAACAGGAAGCTTTCGATGTTGCGCTGGACCGGATCGCCGTACTTGGCCGCGAAGGCATGGGCCATGCCGGTGGCCTGCAACAGGCTGTCCCATTCGCTGCGGTAGCCCTGTGCCGACGGCAGAAGGCTGATCCGGCTTCCCACCTCCAGAAGCCGCGCGACCGTGTCGGCGCGTTCCATGTAGCGGGCGATCCAGTAGAGGTTGTCTGCGGTCCGGCTCAGCATGTCAGGCCTGTTCCCCAGGATCTTTCGTCGAAGGATCCTGGGCCTTGTCAGTGGTGCCGCAAAATTCTTCGGCGAAGAATCTTGCGCTGTGGTCGCGTTGTCCGGTCATTCCGCCAGCACCCAGGTATCCTTGACCCCGCCGCCCTGGCTGGAGTTCACCACGAGCGACCCTTCCTTCAGCGCCACCCGCGTCAAGCCGCCGGGCACCAGTTCGATGCGTTCGCCCACGAGGCAATAGGGACGCAGATCGACATGGCGCGGGGCCACGCCCTCTTCGACGAAGGTGGGCACGGTGGACAGCGCCAGCGTCGGCTGGGCGATGTAGTTCGCGGGATCCTCGACCAGTTTCGCCCGGAAGCGTTCGATCTCGTCCTTCGACGCCCTGGGTCCGACGAGCATGCCATAGCCGCCCGAACCGTGAACCTCCTTCACCACGAGGTCGGGCAAGTTGGCGAGGACGTGTTTCAGATCCTCTTCCCGGCCGCATTGCCAGGTCGGCACGTTCTGCAGGATCGGCTCTTCGCCGAGGTAGAAGCGCACCATGTCGGGCACATAGGTGTAAACCGCCTTGTCGTCGGCCACCCCTGCCCCGGGCGCCGAACAGATCGACACGCCGCCAGAGCGGTAGACATCCATCAGGCCGGGAATCCCGAGCATCGAGTCGGGGCGGAAGCACAGCGGGTCGAGGAAGGCGTCGTCGATGCGGCGATAGATCACGTCCACCCGCTGCGGGCCTTCGGTCGTGCGCATCCAGACGTATTCGCCTTCCACGAACAGGTCCTGCCCCTCGACCAGTTCCACCCCCATCAGGTCGGCCAGGAGCGAATGTTCGTAATAGGCACTGTTGAAATGGCCGGGGGTGAGGATCACCACCGTCGGCTCGCCCTTGCACTTGGCCGGCGCGACGCTGGCCAGGGTGCGGCGCAGCTTTTCGGAATAGGTATCCACCGGCTCGATACGGTTCTCGCGGAAGAGGTCGGGGAACATCCGCATCATGATCTCGCGGCTTTCCAGCATGTAGCTGACCCCCGAGGGCGTGCGGCAGTTGTCCTCGAGGACGTAGAATTGGTCGGGGCCGGTGCGGACGATATCGACGCCGACGATGTGGGAATAGACGCCCTTGGGCGGCACGAAGCCGACGACGGCCTTTTCGTAGGCCTCGTTGCGATAGACGAGATGGGCGGGAATGCGGCCGGCGCGGATGATCTCGCCGCGACCATAGACATCGACGAGAAAGGCGTTCAGCGCCCGGGCCCGCTGCTTGATCCCGCGCTCCAGCCGCGCCCATTCGGTGCCGGAAAAGACGCGCGGGAACATGTCGAAGGGGATCAGACGGTCCGGGTCGCCGCCCTCGCCATAGACCGCGAAGGTAATGCCGATACGGCGGAACAGGGCCTCGGCCTCGGCCTGCTTCAGGCTGCGGAGTTCTTCGGGCATCGTCGCTACCCAGTCCTGCAACCGCGCATAGGGTGCCCTGACCTCGGTGCCCTGGTACATCTCGTTGAACTGGCTCACCACGTCCCCCTGAACGTCTTGCCCCGACTAGAGCAGAGGCCGCGCGAGGGGAAAAGCATTACCGGAAGGATAGCGCCCGCAGCATCACCAGTTGCACAAGTTTTGTGCACATGATCCACGGGATTCCGGCAGGATCCGGTGGTCAGGGCCGAGGCAGATGCGGGGCCACGGCCGCCTCGACACGGGCGGCGACGGTCTCGGGGGCACCGTTTGCATCTATGACGCGGAATCGTGCATGGCGGCCAGCCAGGGCCAGGAACCCGGCGCGGGCCTTCTGCTGGAAGGCCAGCCCCATGTCCTCGAAGCGCAATTCGGCGCCGGCGCGGGCCTGGGCCCGCGCGAGGCCCAGGGCGGGGTCGATGTCGAACAGGAGCGTGAGGTCAGGCTCGACCCCGATCATCAGCGCGTGCAGGCGGTCGACCACCCGGGCCAGGTCGCCCCGGGTGATGCCCTGGAAGATCCGGGTGGAATCGGCGAAGCGGTCGGTGATGACGATCTCGCCGCGCGCCAGTGCGGGACGGATCGTCTTTTCCAGATGGTCGCGCCGCGCGGCGGTGAAGAGCAGGATCTCGGTTTCCGGCGACCAGCGGTCGGTGGCGCCTTCGAGGACCAGACGGCGGATCTCCTCGGCGCCAGGGCTGCCGCCGGGTTCGCGCGTCAGAGTGACCGTGTGTCCGCGCTGGCGGAGGGTCTCGGCCAGAAGCCGCCCCTGGGTGGACTTGCCCGAGCCGTCGATGCCTTCCAGAGAAAGGAAGAGCCCCGCCATTCAGCTGGCCGGCGCCCCGAGATAGCGGGCGTAGAGCGCGCTGGCCGCCGTGGTCAGCCGCCCGAGGAACCCGGCCCTGCCGACATCGGCCTCGGCCACCAGCGGCACCTTGCGGTCGGGAAGATCCGGGGCATGGACGATCAGTTCCGCGACCGGCGTCCCTTTGGCGATCGGGGCGATCAACGGGCCGTTGTAGACGACCTCGGCGGTCAGGCTTTCCTGCACCAGAGCCGGCACCAGAAGGCGGATGTCCTCGGCCGGAACGAGGCCGACAGTCGGGGCCGCGCCCATGTGAACCTCGGCCTCGGCGACCCGGACACCGGACTTGGCGATGGTCTTTTCCGAGAATTGCCGGAAGGCCCAGCCGACAATACGTTCGGCCTCTTCGGCGCGCGCCTTCTCGCTGGGCAGGCCGGTGATGACGAAGATGATGCGCCGGTCGCCCTGCTTTGCCGATCCGACCAGACCGTATCCGGCCTCCTGCGTGTGCCCGGTCTTCAGCCCGTCGGCGCCGACGCCAAGTTCCAGCAGGGGGTTCCGGTTGCGGGCGTTGGCGGGCGCGCGGTTCTTGTAGTTGAACTCGGTCTCGGCGAAGATCGGATAGTATTCGGGAAAGTCCTGAATCAGTCGCCGGGCCAGGATGCCAAGGTCGCGCATCGACATGCGGTGGTTCGGATCGGGCCAGCCGCTCGCATTGGCGAAGGTCGATGCCGTCATCCCGAGCGCGCGGCCGCGTTCGGTCATCTGCCGGGCAAAGGCCTCTTCGGTGCCGGCAAGCCCTTCGGCGACCACGACGCAGGCATCGTTGCCCGAGTTCACGATCATGCCGTGGATCAGCTCGTTGACGGTCGGGCGGTCGGTTTCCTGGAGGAACATGGTGGAGCCGCCCATGGCCTTGGCGCGCGACGAGACCGCGAAGGGCGTGTCCATCGTGACGCGCCCGTCCTTCAGCGCCTCGAACAGCATGTTAATGGTCATCAGCTTGGACATCGAGGCCGGGGGCACGGGCTGGTCGGCGTTCTTGTCCATCAGCACCGTGCCCGTCGTCATGTCATAGACCCAGGCGGCGGTCGCCGCGGTCTCGAAGGCGCGCGCCGGCAAGGCGGCAAGCGCAAGGGCAATCAGGGTCAGGACAAGGCGCAGACGGTTCAGCATGGCGGGCGGTCCCTGCTCACTTCAGGAAATAGGCGTCGGCGAAACCGGCGGCCTTGATCTTCTTCAGCGCGGCCTCGTCGCCCTGGACGACCACGCCCCAGACCGCCTGGCCGCCTTTTTCGGATTTCTGCGGCGTCGCGGTCAGGCCGATCTTGGCCAGAGCATCGGCAGCGCGCCTGGCATTGTCCTCCTTCGAGAACGAGGCAACCTGGATCGGCCGGACCGGACCGCTGGCCACTGCGGGAGCGGCCGCCGTATCGGCGGGGGCCGCAGGCTTGGCCGCGGGGGCCGGGGCTGCGCCGACGACCTTGCGCTTGCCGGCCGCTTCGGGCTTGCCGGCCACGACCTCGGGCTTGCGGGCATCGAGCGGGGCGGCTTCGATCGGGGCTACGGCCGCCGTCGCGGCGGTGGCCGTCGGGGCCGCGCCGGCCGCAGTCTCGCCACCAGACGCCATCGCGGCATCGGCCTCGGCGGCGGAGGCTGCGGCCTTGGCCTCGGCCGCGGCGCGTCTCTTGGCCTCGCGCGCTGCCTTGGCCTCGGCCCGGCGCTCTTTCCAGGTCTTGCGCTTCGGCGTCTCGTCCACCGCAGCCAAGGCGGCACCGGCCGCGGTAGCGCCGGCGACCGTGGCATCCGCCGCGACCTCGCCCGCGGCAGGCGGCGCAGCGCCCGGCTTCGCTGCGGCCGGAGCCGCGCCAGCCGATTTACCGGCATCGACAGCCGCAAGCGCGGCGGAGGCGATGGCAGCGGCCTCGCCCGGCTTGGCGTCGCCCGGTTTTGCATCTTGGGTCGGTGGCGCGACCGAGGCAGGTGCCGGCGCGGCCGCGGCCTTGACCTCTTCCTTGCGCAGCGCAATCACCCGGATCTCGGTCGGCTGACCCGCCAGGATTCCCAGCGCTTCGGCCGCATCGGACGACAGTTGAAGCCGGGGGCCGGGATTTTCCCGCTCGCGCCGGAACAGCGCCCCGGTTACCGACTGCCCGGTTGCCTGGTTGACGATCAGCGCGCGTTCCGGGTTCGTCACATCGGGCGCCGCGACCCATATTCCGCCAAGCGAGGGCCGCCCGTCCCACAGCGCCTTTTCGGTCGCCTGAAAGACCTCGGGCGCCTCGACATCCCGGGTCCCGGCCTTCTTGCCGCCCGGCGCCGCGGCGAAGGTCGCACCGCCACCACCGCCGGCATCTCCGCCGCCTTCGACGCAGCCCGCAAGCAGACCCGCTGCCGCCAGACCGATGATCGTGAACCGAAGCCCCGCTCTTGCCATCTTCCGCCCTCAAGTGCGCGCGGTCTGCGCGCCGCGCTTTACCGATGAAGTCTCCCCGTGTCCGGGCGCTTTTGCCCGAGGCTTGTGTCGCCGCTTTTCCACAGGGTCTGCCTGCAATTTGTGGCCAGCATACTGCCTTGCGCAAGCGGTGGGAAGGGCGGAGGCGATCTGCTGCGCTCACGATCAGCGGAATTCGCCGCTGGAGCGCGTGACTGACGGCCTTTCAGAATCGAGCTGGGCAGGATATGCCCGCGCCACGACCCGAACCAGCCGCGGGGCGCAAGGAAGTGTGGCCGAGTGGTTTAAGGCTCTGGTCTTGAAAACCAGCGTGGGGGGAACCCCACCGTGGGTTCGAATCCCACCGCTTCCGCCATTTACCATTGATTTCATTGCGTTTTTCGAAACTCGATTTCACGGACCCCACATCAAGCCCAAAAAAGAGAAAACACTTGTTTGACTATTGCCTTCCGAGCGCCTTTGCCCCGGCTCGCGCCTAGGCCAGCAATTTGGCCAGTTCCCGGGGCTCTGTTGCACAAATCGTCTGTCGGCCGGACGTTCCCCTTCCGTGGACAGACCTGTCCTGCGACCTCTGTGATGGGCGTGCCGAGCGCGGTGGATCCGTTCGGGACGGCGACGTGAACCTGGAACTCGGCGACCAGACGATCGAAGTTGCGCGTGGACAGGCGCTAAGCCAGCAGCTTGACGCAATGCATCTTCGTCTCGGCGCGGCTTCGGCGGTGATACCTGCCGCACCTGGCCAAGGTCGTCGACGATCCCGGCAGCGGCGTGCCCGAACTGGCCCGGGACATCTGCCGCATGTTCCCTGAGCAGATTGCCCTGGTCAACGCGCGGATCAATGCAATGAAAGGGCGGATGGCGGCCATGTCGCAGGAAGCAGACCTGCCGCGCCAGTTCCAGACGACGCCGAGTGTCGGTCCGATCACCGCACTCGCGGTCGAGACCTTCGCTCCGCCGTTGGAGCAGTCCCGGCGCGGACGTGATTTTGCATCCCGGCTCGGGTTGGCCCTGCGGAAGCACTCCAGCGGCGGCAAGCAGAAGCTGGAGAAAACTTCGAAGATGGGGCAGCACGATATCCTGCGGCTGCCGGTCATCGGGGCGACCGCCGTGATCCGCTGGGCATCGCGGCGAGGATCGCCGAGGGGGTCATGGCTGGCGCGGATGCTGGATCGCAAGCCGGTGCCGGTCGAAGCCACGGCGCTGGCGAACAAGATGGCGCGCGGCATCTGGGCGATGCTGACGCGCGGCGAAAGCTATCGCGGCCCGATGCTGATCGGCGCCTGACCGGGCGACGAGCGGACAACCGGGCCACCGAATTGTGAGGAAGGCATGATCAGCATGGGCATATGATCGACATGATCCGGATCGGGCAATCCAGAAACCTTCTCCGAGCCTCAAGCTCGCTCTTGGAGAGGTGGCCCCGCTCCGCGCATCACCATCCCGGCCTCCGGCGCCAGTCGGCCGGACGAACAGGCCTGACAAAAGACCGCACTCGATCACCCGTCTCGCCGATAAGATATTCCTTGCAAACCGAGCGGCATCCTCAAAAGAAGGTTGGATAAAAGACCCATCCCCTCCAAATCCCTGCGGAACAGGCCGATACGCGCCTTGTCGCGCCGGCACCGGCGCATCGCGACCTCGAACCTGAAGAGGCGCAAGGACTTATCGTCGAGGGATCGACCGTGCAAAGCGACGGATCGCCAGAAGGAGGACGGTCACAGTCCCGAACGTCAAGACGATGCCGGCCGCAAACGGGGGAAGAAGCGACAACCGGATCCCCGTCCCCGTTGCTGCGACCAGCGCCAGCAGCGCCAGGGTCAGCCGGGCATCGGCAACAAACATCGACCAGAGTTCGCGGCTCACGTCCTTCAGGATGTTCATGCCATTGCCCCCTTCGTGTTGCGCGCCAGAGCCGCCCCGGCAAGACCGGTGGCAAGGAACAGCGCCGCCAGCGCAAGCAGCATCAGATCGCCGCCCGGCCATTCGATGCCAAGCCCCTCTCCCGCCCAGAATACCCCGAAGGCCGTCAGCATCACGCCCACACCGAACTTCAGCGTGTTCTCGGGCACGCGGGCCAGCGGCCGGTGCGCGATGGCGCCGGCCACCAGAACCAGCGCGCAGGCCAACGCCGCGCCCATCGCCGCGGGGCCGAGGAGGCCGCGCCCGGCGCCCACCGCGACCACGATGAACACGACCTCGAGCCCCTCGAGCAGAACCGCCTTGTAGGCGGCGATGCCGGCGATCCAGTCCTGCGTGCGGCCCGAGCGGGCGAGTTCGCCCGACAGTTCGGCCTGTTCGCGGGCAAAGATCGCCGCCTCGTCGTGCAGCGGGATCACGCCGCCGGCGCGAAGCGCCGCCTTGCGCAGCCAGCCCGCCCCGAACAGCAAGAGCATCACCCCGACGACCAGTTGCAGCAGATGCAGCGGCACGCGGTCCAGGAGCGGCCCGAGCAGCGCCACGATGGCGGCCAGCGTAGCGAGGGCCGCCCCGGTGCCGAACACCGCCGGCCGCCAGCCGCGCAGGGTGGCGACAACGAGAACGATGGTGAAGGCCTCCACCACCTCGACGATCGAGGCGAGGAAGGCCGAGGCCACGGCGGGCCAGGCGTGCGAGTACGACAGCATCAGTCGTGCCGGCGTGCTTCGGCCAGCGCCTCGGCGCGGCTCAGACCGAGGTCGGCCAGACCCGCGTCGTCAAGCCCGGCCAGCCCGGCGCGCTGGCGCTGGCGGTCGTCCCGGGCGTGGAAGCGGTCGATCAGCGTCACGCTTCCGACCGCAAGTCCGGTCGTCGGTCGGGACAGGGGCAGGTTCGGCCGATGCAGGTTTGACATGGTAGCCTCACTTGTTCTCGTCATGCGCGTCGAATACGCGGCGGGCATAGTCGTCCAGTACCGCCTCGCACTGCTTCAGCCGGTCGGCGGCCTCGGCGGCGCGGGGGGCGCCGTAGAAGTCGAGCTTGCGGATCTTCTCGAGCCAGCCCTGGAGCTTCTTGAGATCGACGTCGTTCTCCTCGAGCTCGGCATAGGTGTAGTGGCTGGCGGCGATTTCCTTGGCGACCTCGCGCTCGAAGTCGTCGCACTTGTCGATGAACTCGGCATAGGCCTCGTCGCGGTCGGCCTTGAAGCGGGCGGTTACCTTGGCCGACTGTCCCGTCTCGAGCGGAAGCCCGCGAAGGAGGACCGCCTCGCCCCCCGCCGCGGTCACGTCGTTCTCGACGATCTTCAGCCGGCGAAGGTGGTCGTCGGTCTCGGGCAAGAGGCAGACGCCGTTCTGCAGATAGACGGCACCCAGTCCCTTCAGCTTGCGCCACAGCGCAACGCGCCGCGCGGTCGGTTCGGGCGGGACCTTGTAGGAGAGGATGAGCCAGGCTTCGTTATTCATGGCTCGTTCATACTGTAACGATGGTTACAAATCAAGTGGCGCTTTCTGGCGCCGGCAGTGTAGCGGCACGATCGTCGATGCCCCACCATTGCTCCATCTGTTCCCAGCTTGCATCCATCGGCCAGGCGGCGGACAGGACCGGAACCGAGAAATGGCCATAGCGGATCGACAACTGCTGCTCGGCCGTCTCTTCGTCGATCCCGGCCACCATCGCCTGATAGACCACCGCCGCAAGCCCGGTCCGGTCCGAGCCGGAGCGGCAGTGAATCAGAAGCGGTTTGGGCGCTTCGCGCAGCGTGGCCAGCAGGGTTTCGGCCTGATCGCGGGTCAGTTCGTGACCGGCCGAGAGCGGCAGGTCGATCAGCGTGAGTCCCAGATCGGCGGCGGCCTTTCGTTCGGCCTCGTACCAGTCGGTTCCGGGGGAGGCCCCGCGCAGGTTCAGCACCGTCCGGATGCGGTGGTCGCGCGCATAGCTCGCAAGCCGGTCGGGCGTGGGCTGGTTCGACCGGTAGACCTCGCCCGCGACGACCGTGGCGAAGTTTCCGGTCCATTGCCGCCAGCCCAGATAGCCGCCAAGCGCGACAACCGTGGCCAGGACCAGGGCGACGAGGCGCAGCACCTTGCGAAGACGTGTCATGGTGATCCCCTGGTCTGGGCTGCGCGGGCAGCCGTTTCGGTGAAGGTCAGCCGGACCCGCAGGCCGGGCGCGTTGTCGGAAAGGCCAAGCTCGGCGCCGTGGGCCTGGGCGATGGCCTCGACCAGCGACAGGCCGAGGCCATGGCCGGGCGTGGTGCGCGACCGTTCCAGCCTGTAGAGGCGACGGCGCACCTTGTCGCGTTCGGCCTCGGGGATACCGGGGCCGGTATCGGCGACTGTCAGGACGACGCGGCCCGGCTCGCGGGTCAGCGAAACCCGGATGAGCGTGCCGGGGGGCGTGTGGCGCAGGGCGTTCTCGATCAGGTTTGCCACCGCCTGGCCCAGCAGGTTGCGGTCGCCCGTCACCGTCGCCGGGCCCTCGGGCAAGGGCTCGAGGTGCAGGACATGGCCGGAATCTTCGGCGGCGGGTTCGTAGATCTCGATGAAGGTGCGGACCACCGCCGCCAGATCGACGGACCCGAACCGCGCCTTCGGGCTGCCGCCTTCGATCTGGGCGATCTGCAGCAGCGACTGGAAAACGGCCACGGCGCGGTCGGCCTCCTCGGCGGCGCGGGCGGCGAGGTCGGCCTCGGGCCCCTCCTCGGGCAGACGGTCGCGCAGGTCCGACAGCATGAGGGCCAGCCGCTGGACCGGGGTCTTGAGGTCATGTGCGATGTCGGCCGAGACCTGGCGCAGGGCGGTGGTCGCCGTCTCCTGCGCCTCGGCCATGCGGTCTATGCCGGTCCCGATGCGGGAGAGGTCGTCGCCGCGGTCAGGCCCGTCCACCCGGGCGCTCAGGTCTCCTTCCGCCATGCGGCCGAGGGCGGTCTCGATCCGGCCGACGCGGCGGGCCGAGGCGGCCGCGAGCCAGACGCCGGCGGCAAGCGACAACAGGATCGTCGGGATCAGGTTGAAGGCCACGAGGTCAAGAAAGGTCTCGCGCAGTTCCTTCGTCGGCTCGAGACTTTCCGCAACGATCAGCAACCCGCCTGCCATCGGGGCGATCCGGTGTTCGTAGCCGTCCGTGCCCAGCTTGCGGCCATTCTTCAGCGGCGCCAGGCCCACCTTGTCGCCCCGGACCTCGGCCCGGGCGTTGCCGACGCTGGTGCCATCCGGAGCGATGAAGACGAAGATCCGTTGCTCGGGATCGGCCGCCGCGGCCTCGGCGGTGACCAGCGCGGCCAGCGCAGCGGGATCATTGGTCACGCGGAAGCCTGCGACATGCTGATCCAGAGTCGCCGAGATCTGTTCGACCAGGTTGCCGCGGATCTGCACATAGGCGACGCCGAGGGTCGCCATGCTGACCAGCGAGAACAGCGCCACCAGTCCCAGCGCCAGCCGCACAGGGGTCGAGCGGGCCAGCCGTCCGACCCCGGCGACGATCGCGGCGGGCGCGGCCACGGCGTCAGCCCTCGATCCGGTAGCCCGCGCCGCGGACGGTCTTCAGCAGCTCGCGGTCGAAGGGCTTGTCGATCTTCGACCTCAGGCGGCTGATGTGGGTTTCCACGACATTGGTCTGGGGATCGAAGCTGATATCCCAGACCGCTTCCAGCAGCATGGTGCGGGTCTGCACCCGGCCCTTGCGGCGCAGAAGATGCTCGAGCAGCGCGAATTCGCGGGGCAGAAGGTCGATCTCGACGCCCGCGCGGATCACCTTGCGGCGGATCAGGTCCATGGTCAGGTCGCCCGCGGTCAGCACGGTTTCCTGCACCGCCGCCTGCGGGCGGCGGGCCAGCGCCTGGATGCGGGCGGAAAGCTCGCCGAAGGCGAACGGTTTCACCAGATAGTCGTCGCCGCCCGCCTGCAAGCCCTCGATCCGGTCGTCCACCCCGCCCACGGCCGTCAGGAAGATCGCCGGCGTCGGGACTTTCGCCGCGCGCAGTGCCTTGACCAGCGACAGGCCGTCGAGGCCCGGCAGCATCCGGTCCACCACCATCACGTCATAGCCGCCCGACATCGCCTGTGGCAGCGCCTCGCGCCCGTCGGCGAGGTGATCGACGACATGGCCCTCCTGCCGAAGGCCGTTCACGATATAGTCGGCCGTGGTGCGGTCGTCCTCGATCACCAGAAGCTTCATGTTGCGGTCCATGCGCGATACGCGCCACCCCCGACGCGCCTTTCCTGTCTAACCCGAAACGGCTTGCGACCGGAACCCGCCGCGCAAGAGGCGGACGGCGGGCCGGTCCGTTTCATGGCTCACGCTGGCTGGTCGGTGGTCGCGTCTGGCGCGGAGGGCCGCTCGGCGCGCCCGGTCTGGTCGAGACCCTCCGCAAGGCGCACCCCCAGCACCAGAAGTCCGCCGATCACCGCCGCCATGGCCGCAGCGATGACGCCAAAGCCGAGAGCCGCTGCCACCGCGAACAGGAACAGTCCGCGCGCGCCCCACATCTTCAGTTTCCGGATCATCCTTCGTCTCCTTGGTCTGTCGGTTTCGATGCAGCGGATATGCGGGCGGCAGCCGACAGGGCGCTGTCTGTCAGATTACAATTTCGCAATCTCCGTCTTGTGAGCCGGCGTGACCATGCCGCGAGGAAGATTGCGCATTTGCAATCCGCGCGAGGTCTGGCTGCAAGGAAGCCCGCCGATCTTGGCAGCATCGAGACCCCGGCTTCGTAACACCCCGGGGAAATGATCCAGGAGAAACCGACATGCAGACCCGACCGAATTCCCGCCGCTGGCCCGCTCTGGTGCTGGGCGCGCTGATGGGGGCGACCGCCGTGGGCGCGCTTGCGCCGACCCTCACCCCCGCCTACGCCTATTCCGTGCAGCCCGGCGGCTATGCCGACCTCGTCGCGCGCGTCTCGCCCGCCGTCGTCTACATCGAGGTGACGAAGAAGGCCGAGGCGGCCGACTTCAACCCTGCCGACCTGCCGCCCGGCTTCGAGGACTTCGCCCGCCGCTTCGGCATGCCGATGCCCGGCCAGCCCGGCGGCCCGCAGGGCGAGGCCCCGCAGATGCAGGGCGTGGGCACGGGCTTCGTCATCTCGGCCTCGGGCGATATCGTGACCAACAACCATGTCGTCGATGGCGCCGACAAGGTGACGGTCAAGCTTTCCGACGGCACCAGCCTTGACGCCAAGGTGGTGGGCACCGATCCGGCCACCGATCTTGCGCTGATCCGCGTCGAGGCCGGCCATGACCTGCCCTTCGTCGAATGGGGCGACAGCGGCGCCTTGCGCGTGGGCCAGGACGTAGTGGCGATCGGCAACCCCTTCGGCCTCGGCAACACGGTGACGGCCGGCATCGTCTCGGCGCTGGGGCGCGACATCAACTCGGGGCCGTTCGACAACTACATCCAGACCGACGCCGCCATCAACCGCGGCAACTCGGGCGGGCCGCTGTTCGATGCCGAGGGCCGCGTGGTGGGGATCAACACCGCGATCTTCTCGCCCTCGGGCGGGTCGGTCGGGATCGGCTTCGCCGTGCCTTCCGAGACGGCAAAGCAGGTGATCGCCGATCTGGCCGGCGACGGGAAGGTCGAGCGCGGCTGGCTCGGCGTCTCGATCCAGCCGGTCACCGACGACATCGCGGCGGCGCTGGGTCTTGATGCGGCCAAGGGGGCACTGATCGCGGATGTCAATGCCGACACTCCGGCGGCCAAGGCCGGGCTGAAGCGCGGCGACGTGGTGACGGCGGTCGATGGCCAGGCGGTCGAAAGCCCGCGTGACCTGACGCGGCTGATCGCCACGGCCCGGCCCGGTGCCGAGGTGAAACTGGACTTCCTGCGCGCCGGCAAGCCGACCGAACTGGCCGTGACCCTGGGCCAGCGCGGCGAACAGCCCGCCTGATCGCCCTCGGCGCTCAGTTGCAACAGGCTTGGCTCTCGGGCGTCACAGGACGCCCGAGAGCACATTTATCGTCAGGGCCAGAACGCCGAGATTGAAGAAGAAGGCGAAGAGGCCGTGCAGCGTGACCACGCGCCGGATCGGCCGCGATGCAATATCCAGGTCGGCCGTCTGGCAGGTCATGCCGATCACGAAGGCAAAATAGACGAAATCCGCGAAGACCGGTTCCCCGCCCTCGGGAAAGATGATCCCGCCCGCATCTCCCGCCTCGATCTGGTCGTAGTAGAGATGCGCGTAGTGGAAGGCATAGACCAGGTTCGAGAACAGCCAGGCCAGCACCAGCGTGCCCGCGACGATGGCGAAATCGCCGGTGGTCAGGTGGCTGCGCCCCTCGACCATCCGCCCGAGCGCGAGCAGGATCGCCGCCAGTGCAGCCGCCGCCGTCAGGATCAGCAGAACCCGCCCGCCGTCGTCACGCGCCGCGCGAGCCCGGGCGCCTTCGGGGACATCCTTCGTCCAGAGCGGCACAGCCAATGCAATGAACACAGCCGCAGCAAGGTCGAAACCAAGGATCGTCGCCTCTTCGATGGGAAGGAACAACGTGGCTCCGACCGTCGTGCAAAGGAAGACGAGGAGAAAGACGACGAAACGTGGATGCGGCATGCGGCAAACGAGTCCGGACCTTCGGTTTCTTGCCGCATAACAGAGTTTCAATTCTCAAGACAGGTCACCGCGAGAGCGGATCGCCAGATTGGCCTCATGGCAGCGGCGGTCGCTGCCGACAGCCAAAGGAGTGATCCATGCAGATGAAACCGAAATCCCCGTTCTCGCGCATTGTTGCGGCCACGCTTGCCGGCAGCCTTGCCCTCGGTGGTGCCGTCAGCACCATGGCCCGGGCCGAAACCGGCGGCAAGGAGGCCGCCGCGGTTCAGGCGCTGGCGGGCGCCAAGCTGACGCTGGCCGACGCCATCCGCGCCGCCGAGGCTGCGAACCAGGGCATCGTGACCGGCGCCGAGTTCGAGGTGAAGAAGGACGGGGCGTATTTTGACGTGACCACGCAGAACGGCACGACCGAGATCGATCACCGCATCGACCCGATGACCGGCGCGATCCTTGCCAGCACCCCGGACAGCGAGAAGCCCGGATCGGACGGCGACAACGATGCCTCCGAGGCAGACGAACTCGCCGCGATCCAGGGGGCGAAGACCGGCCTTCTGCAGGCCATCTCGGGCGCCGAGGCGCAGGGCGGCAAGGTGCTCTCGGCCGAATATGCGCAGGAGGACAGCGCGCTGGGGATCGAGCTAAAGGTCGCCGATGCCTCGGGCAAGCTGGCCGAGGTGATGGTGGATGCCGCGACCGGGAAGGTCATGGTCGGCGACCAGGACCAGAACGGCGACGAGGACGGCGAAAGCGGCGAGCAGCAGGAAGGCTGATCCGCAATCCCGCGCCCCGCACCGCGCCCCCGGATCCGCGGGCGCGCTTCAAAGATTACAGCGATTCAATCTGCCCGGCAGCGCATGGCAATGCGGGCCGGGCAGGTTGTTGTCATTGAAGGGAAGACCGACATGCTGCCTCGCCTGCGCAATTCCGGGTTGATCGTCATCGGAACGTCGATGAGCATCCTGATGATCGGGCTCACCGCCCTGATCGCCCTGCCGATTCTGGCCGCCGCCGCCTTGGCCCTGCTGCTTGCCGGGCCGTCACGCCGGAGGCTGGACCGGATGCGAGCCGAAGCCATGGGCGGCCCGGTCATCGAGGGGCAATGGACGGTGCTCGACCTGCGCGTCCCTGCCGAGGGGGGGACGAAGGAATGAAACGGACCATCCGGCACCGCACCGCCTTCGTCCTGCAGGGGGGCGGTGCGCTTGGCGCCTATCAGGCGGGCGCCGTCTGCCGTCTGGCCGAAGCCGGCATCCTGCCCGATCTGGTGGCCGGCATCTCGATCGGAGCGATCAACGCGGCGTTGATCGCCGGCAACCCGCCAGACCGCCGCGCCGAGCGGCTGACGGCTTTCTGGGAACGGGTGAGCGGCGCCGCGTCTTGGCCGGGGCTGCGGTTTCTGGGCGCGGGGATCGCGCTGACCGCGGGCGCGCCGGGCTTCTTCGCGCCGCGCCCCTGGCCGGCCGCGCTCGATGCCTCCGGCCTGCCAGGCCATGCGGGTTTCTACGACACCGCGCCGCTGCGCCACACGCTTGAGGAGCTGGTGGACTTCGACCTCCTGAACGCCGGGCCGGTGCGGCTGGTCGTGGGGTCGGTGAACGTGGCCAGCGGCAATTTCGTCTGGTTCGACAGCGCCGAACGCCGCATCGGGCCCGAGCATATCATGGCCTCGGGCGCCCTGCCCCCGGGCTTCCCCCCGGTCGAGATCGAGGGCGAATATTACTGGGACGGGGGCCTGGTGATGAACACACCCCTTGCCCGCGTGATCGAGACGCGCGCCGACGATCGTCCGCTCGTGGTCTGGCAGATGGATCTCTTCCCGGCCCGCGGTCCGGTGCCACGCACGATCTGGACGGTCGAGGCGCGCGAGAAGGACATCCGATTTTCCAGCCGCACCCGCGCCGTGACCGACCGGATGCGCGCCGAACACGCCCTTGCGCGGGCCCTGCATGCCGAGGAGGCCGCGCTGCCCCCCGCGCTGAGGGCCGATCCGGCCGTCGCCCGCCTCCTGGCCCCGCCGGCGCGCGCGCCCCTGACGCTCATCCATCTGATCTACCGCGCCAAGCCCTACGAGACGGGCGCCAAGGATTACGACTTCTCGCGCGAGGCGATGCGGGCACACTGGGCGGCCGGCGTCGCGGATGTCGCGCGCAGCCTGTCGCATCCGAAACTGTCCTCGCACGATCCGGCCGAGGCCGGGATGCACGTCTTTGATGCCGCCGATCCCGAAGCGAAGGAGCCGATCCATGACCGAGGATGACGTGCGCGCCCGCGCCTTCGCCATGCCCCTGACCAGCCCGGCCTTCCCGCCCGGCCCCTACCGCTTCGTCAACCGCGAGTTCCTGGTCATCACCTACCGCACCGACCCCGAGGCCCTGCGCGCCGTCGTCCCCGCGCCCCTGGAAATTGCCGAGCCGTTGGTGAAGTTCGAGTTCATCCGCATGCCCGACAGCACCGGCTTCGGCGACTACACCGAAAGCGGCCAGGTGATCCCGGTCCGCTTCCGTGGGCAGGCGGGCGGCTATGTCCATGCGATGTATCTCGACGACGAAAGCCCCATCGCCGGCGGGCGCGAGATCTGGGGCTTTCCGAAGAAGCTGGCCCAGCCGCGCCTCAGGGTCGAGAAGGACGCCCTGGTCGGCACGCTGGACGTGGGCTCGCTGCGCATCGCCAATGCGACCATGGGCTACAAGCACCGCCCCTTCGATGCGGCAAAGGCGAAGGCCGCGGTCGAAGCGCCGGCCTTCCTGCTGAAGATCATCCCCCATGTCGATTGCAGCCCCCGCATCTGCGAACTGGTGCGCTATGCCTGCGAGGACGTGACGATCAAGGGCGCCTGGGAGGGCCCGGCGCGGCTGGAGCTCTTCCACCACGCCCTTGCCCCGGTGGCCGACCTGCCGGTGCGCGAGGTCGTCTCGGCCGTCCATATCCTGACCGACCTGACGCTGGGCCTGGGGTCGGTCGTCCACGACTATCTGGGAAGCGTACGATGACCGCGGCCATCGCGCGATCCCCTGGCCTGCAGGTTTCGGACCCGCGCACGGAAATGCGGTCGCCCTGCGGCCGCCAGCAAGGAGAATGACCATGGATCTCAAGGGCAAGTCCTGCATCGTCACCGGGGCCGCCAGCGGCATCGGGCGGGCCATCGCCGAACGCTACGTCCGCGCGGGCGGCCTTGTGGCCATCGCCGACCTGAAACAGGAGGCCGCCGATGCCGTTGCGGCCGAGCTGACGGCGAAGGGCCCGGGCCGCGCCATCGGGGTCGCTATGGATGTGACCGACGAGGGTCAGGTGAACGCCGGCGTGGGCAGGGTCGTCGCGGCCTTCGGCGGCGTGGACGTGCTGGTCTCGAACGCGGGCATCCAGATCGTCCACCCGGTCGAGGAGTTCCCCTTCGCCGACTGGAAGAAACTGCTGGCGATCCACCTCGACGGCGCCTTCCTGACCTCGAAGGCCTGCATCCCGCACATGAAGGCGCGGGGCGGCGGGGCCATCGTCTTCATGGGCTCGGTCCATTCGCGCGAGGCCTCGCCCCTGAAATCGGCCTATGTCACGGCCAAGCACGGGCTTCTGGGCCTTGCCCGCGTCATCGCCAAGGAGGGCGGCAAGCACGGCATCCGCGCCAACGTGATCTGCCCCGGCTTCGTGCGCACGCCGCTGGTGGAAAAGCAGATCCCCGAGCAGGCGGCCGAACTCGGCATCTCCGAGAAGGAGGTGATCGAGCGCGTCATGCTGGGCGAGACGGTGGACAAGGAGTTCACCACGGTCGAGGATGTGGCCGAAGTGGCCTTCGTCTTCGCGGCCTTCCCGACCAACGCCCTGACCGGGCAGGCGCTGAACGTCAGCCACGGCTGGAACATGGCCTGAGGAGAAGACGCGATGAGCGACACGTTCCACATCACCCGCGCGCTGCCGGGCGCCGATTTCGACGCGACGATCGAGGCGGTCCGGGCGGCGCTGGCGAAGGAAGGCTTCGGCGTCCTGACCGACATCGACATCGCGGCGACCTTCCGGGCCAAGCTTGGCGCCGAGCGTCCGGCCTACCGGATCCTCGGCGCCTGCAACCCGGGCTTAGCCCACCAGGCGCTGCAGGTCGAGGACAAGATCGGCGCGCTTCTGCCCTGCAACGTGATCGTGCAGGACAAGGGCGGCGCGGTCGAGGTGTCGGCGGTCGATCCCGTCGCCTCGCTGGGCCGGGCGGGACGCCCCGAACTGGCCGGGATCGCCGAGGAGGTCCGCGCCCGGCTTGCGCGGGCCGTCGGCTCGCTCTGACGCCGGGGGCACGACGATGACCGGCTGGCTCGCGCATCTTCAGGGCGACACTCCGACCGGGGTCGCGGCCTATGCGGCGGTGCTGTTTGCCGCGGGCTTCGTCCTGTCGCGGCTCTGGTCGCGCGGGGTGCGGGCGCTCATGGAACGCGACCGCGACGGCCGGATCGACCGGATGAGCGCGGGCTTCCTGCGGCAGGCGGGGCATGTCTTCATCTGGGCGGTGGTGCTGATGATCTTCGCCCATGCGGTGCCGGTGCTGAACCGGCTTGCGACGGCGCTTCTGGCCTCGGTCTCGATCGCGGCGGTGGTGGTGGGCCTGGCGGTGCAGTCCACTCTGTCCAACCTGGTGGCCGGGATCGGGCTGATCTTCTACCGCCCCTTCCGCCTCGGCGACCGGCTGCAGGTGACCGCGCCGACGGGGCTCGAGACCGGGACGGTCGAAAGCGTCAGCCTCGGCTACACGGTGCTCAAGACCTGGGACAACCGCCGTGTCGTCCTGCCCAATTCGGTGATCGCCCAGGCCACGACGATCAACCTGACCACGGTCGATCCCCGCGTGATGGCGCAGGTGCCCTTTTCCATCGGCTACGGCGCCGACATCGGCAAGGCCCGCCGCATCGCGGTGGCACTGGCCGCCGGCCATCCGGGCGTCAGCGAGGTGACGGGCTGCCCGGTCGTGGCGCTGTCGGCCTCGAGCGTTGACCTCACGCTGCGCGCCTGGTGCGCGGATGCGGGCGTCGCCGCGACCGTGAAGGCCGACCTGCTGGAAGACATCAAGCTGCGTTTCGACGCCGAGGGGATCGAGATCCCCTACGCCTACCAGAACATCATCCTGCACCGGGCCCCGCCCGCGCAGGCCGCCGACCCGGCGGAACCGGGCCGCATCAAGGATGGAGAGCCGACATGACCGGCAAACCCCAGGTCCTGATCCTCGGCGGGAACTTCGCCGGGCTCGGGGCGGCGCAGAAGATCCGCGACCACGCGAAGGACGCGGTGGACATCACCGTGATCGACCGCAAGGCCTATCTCGACTACATCCCCAACATCCCGCTGGAGATCTTCGAGGGCCGCGACCCGGCCGTGACCATGCACATGCCGCTGGTCGAGACTCTGGCCCGCGACCGGATCCGTTTTCAGCAGGCCGAGGTGCTGGGCCTCGACCTCGACGCCCGCCAGGTGCGGGTGCGCCCCGCCGAACGCCCCGGCGCGCCGGAATACCGGCTGGACTACGATTATGTGGTGATCGCGCTGGGGGCGCGGCTGGCCTATGACGAGATCGAGGGCTTTGCCGAACACGGCCATACCGTGTCGGACGCCTTCCACGCCAACCGGCTGATCGACTACCTGACCCATCACTACAAGGGCGGGCCGATCGCCGTGGGCTCGCAGCGGTTCGAACAGGGGACGAAGGGCCGCCCCGACTGGCTGCCCACCGCGCTCGCCGCCTGCGAGGGCCCGCCCGTGGAGGTGTCGCTGTCTCTCTCCCACTGGCTGGAGGCCCACGGCAAGGGTGGCGCGAAGAACATCACCATCTTCACCCCCGCGAAGCTGATTGCCGAGGACGCGGGCGAAAAGGTCGTGGCGCAGCTTCTGGACGCGGCCGGCAAGATGGGCTTCGGCTACATGAACGAGACGCGAGGAATCCGCCGCCTGACCGCCGAGGGGATCGAGTTCCTCGACGGCCGGACGCTGAAGGCCGAGGTCAAGATCGTGTTCCCGAACTGGAAGCCGCACGACTTCCTGCGCGGGCTGCCGATCTGCGACGAGGTGGGCTTCGTCATCACCGACATGCGCATGCGCAACCCCGACCGGCCCGAGGTCTTCGCCTGCGGCGACGCCGCGGCGCTGACGGTGCCGAAGCTCGGCGCCATCGGGCATCAGGAATGCGAGATCGTCGGGCGGCAGATCGCCAGGGATGTGGGCATGATGGAGCCGGCGAAGGCCGACGCGCCCTGGATGCCCGAGGTCGTCTGCATCGGCGACATGGGGGGCGGCAAGGCCTTTTACATTCACGCGACAAGCTGGTTCGGCGGCGACATCCAGGAGCTGCGCATGGGTCGCCTGCCCTATGCGCAGAAGCTGGCCTACAAGGAGATGTTCTTCCGCAACCACGGCCGCGTGCCGAACTGGGGCCTGCCGCTCGCCGAGTGGTCGGCCGAACATGTGAACCTGTAACCGCAAGGAAGAAGGAGACGGAAAATGGCTGAACTGGTGGTGATCGGTTACGACAACGCCGAAACGGCGGAAGCTGCGCGCAAGAAGCTGTTCGAGCTGTCGAGCGAATACTACGCCGACGTGGGCGATGCCGTGGTGGCGGTGGCCGACGAAAGCGGCAAGGTGCATCTGCGCCAGATGGTGAACCCCTGGTCGCTGGGGGCGATGTCGGGCTCGTTCTGGGGGCTGCTGATCGGGGTCCTGTTCCTGAACCCGCTGATCGGGCTGGTCACCGGGGCGGCGGCGGGTGCCGTGGCCGGGGCGCTCAGCGATTTCGGGATCCGCGACGACTTCATGAAGGACGTGGCCAGGACCCTGTCGCCCGGCAAGGCGGCGCTGTTCATGATGGCGCGCAACGTGACCTCGGACCGGGTCATCGGGCATCTGGCGGAACTCGGCGGCACGGTGCTGCGCACCAACCTGTCCTCGACCGACGAAGCCAAGCTGCGGGCGCATTTCGTCGAGGCGCAGAAGAAGGCGGCCGCGGGATGATGGGGATGCAGATGCACCTGGTGCTGGGGCCGCTCGCGGCGCTGATCGCGGGCATCCTGATCCTGGTCATGCCGCGGTTGCTGAACTACATCGTGGCGATATACCTGATCCTGATCGGGCTTGCGGGCCTCTTTCCGGCGCTGATGGGCGGCCCGATGGGGCCCTGAGGCCCCTGCCCTGCCCCGAAGCCACCATCCGACCCTGCGGCACAAGACCGCGTCGCAGGGTCCACAGCACTGCGGGATTGCAATGAAATCGTTCAAGATTCTTCTGCTGATCGTGGTCCTTGCCGGGGCCGGGGGCGGGTTGGCCTGGTGGTGGCGCCACCAGGAGCTTTTCCCGTCGACCGACGACGCCTATGTCGGCGCCAATGTGCTGACGGTGGCGGCGCGCGTCGGCGGCAGGGTCGGCGAGGTCGAGGTGCAGGAGCATCAGCATGTTCGCAAGGGCCAGGTGCTCTTGCGCCTGCAGGACGACATCCTGCGCGCGGAACTCGGTGCGGCGCAGGCCGCCTTCGAACAGGCTGCCCAGAGCGCTGGGGCGGGCGCGGCGCAGGTCGCCGCGGCCGAGGCGCAGCTCGCCCAGGCCGAGGCCGCGCTCGACCAGGCGCAGACCGCCTTCGACCGGGCCGAGACCTTGCATGCGCGCGGCGATCTGGCCCAGGCGGCACTGGACAATGCCCGCACGGCGCGCGACGGGGCGCAGGCGGCGCGCGACGCGGCTGCCGCGGCGCTGAAGGCCGCGCAGGATCAGCTGGGCGCGCAGGGCACCGAGAACGCCGCCGTGCGCGCCGCGATGGCGCTGCTGGAACAGGCGCGGATTGCTCTCGACGATGCGGTGCTGCGCAGCCCCGTCACCGGCTGGGTGGCCAATCTCTCGCTGCGGCCGGGCGCGATGGTTTCGGCCGGCCAGCCGCTGTTTTCCATCGTCGAGGACGGCGAGTGGTGGGTGGATGCGAATTTCAAGGAAACCGACATTGCCCGCCTGCGCCCCGGCCAGAAGGCCAGCGTCACCATCGACATGTATCCGGGGATGAGGCTCACGGGCCGGGTGGACAGCATCGGGGCGGGATCGGGGGCGGTCTTCTCGCTCTTGCCGCCGCAGAACGCGACCGGCAACTGGGTCAAGGTCACACAGCGTTTTCCGGTCCGCATCGCGCTGGACGCAGGCTCGGGCGATGCCACCATGCCCTTGCGCGTAGGCTCGTCCAGCACCGTCACCGTGGACACCACCGCAGCGCCCGCGCCATGACCGCCGCTGCCGCCGACACCGCCCCGGCCGACACCGCCGCGCCGCCCGCCGTGCGCTGGACGGTGATCCTGGCCGTGGTGCTGACGGCGGTGCTCGAGGTGCTCGACTCGACCATCGTCAACGTGGCGCTGCCGCATATCAAGGCGGCCTTCGGCATCACCTCGGACCAGACGGTCTGGATCCTGACCAGCTACATCGTCGCCTCGGTCGCCGTGATGCCGCTGACCGGGCTTTTCGTGCGCCGGTTCGGGCGGCGGCGGCTGATCACCTGGGCGATCCTCGCCTTTGCCGGCTTCTCGATGCTCTGCGGGCTGGCGCAGAACGTGCAGATGATGGTGGCCTTCCGCCTGGGCCAGGGGCTGGCGGGGGCCTTCCTGATCCCCCTGTCGCAGTCGATCCTGTTCGACGCCTTTCCCAAGGAAAAGCGCGGCCAGGCCATGGCCTTGTTCGGCCTCGGCGTGGTCGTGGCCCCGGTGCTGGGGCCGACGCTGGGGGCGCTCTTGACCGAATATTTCAGCTGGCGCGCCGTGTTCTACGTCAACCTGCCGGTTGCCGCCTTCGCCCTGATGATGATGGCGGGCGAACTGCCGCATGAGGACGTGCGGCGCGTCCATATCGACTGGCTCGGCCTTGCGCTGATGGTCACGGCGATCGGCGCGGTGCAGATGGTGCTGGACCTGGGCGAGACGCGCGACTGGTTCGCCTCGCGCCTGATCCAGGTTGCCGCGCTGGTCGCGCTGTTCGCGGGCACCGTCTTCGTCGCGCGCGGCTGGCGGATGCGGGACGGGATCATCGACTTCGCGCTTCTGCGCGACCGCAGTTTCGCCGCCGCGAACGCGACGATGCTGGGCTTCGGGCTTGCCATGTTCGGCACGATCGCGGTGCTGCCTCTCTTCGTGCAGGGGCTCTTGGGCTATCCGGTGGTGGATGCGGGCCTTCTGTTCATGCCGCGGGGCCTTGCCGCCGGGGCCTCGATGGTGCTGACCGGGGCGGTGCTGATGGGCCGGGTCGATCCGCGCGTCCTTCTGGTGCTGGGGCTGTGCGCGCTGGGCCTTGGCAATCTGGGCCTTGCGCGGTTGAACCTCGACGCCGGCTTCTGGGACATCGCGCTGCCCGGCATGGTCTCGGGCCTTGGCATGGGACTCTTTTTCGTGCCCATGTCCACGCTGGCCTTCCAGAACGTAGGGCGCGACCGGCAGGACGAGGCCTCGGGCATCTACGGCGTCGCACGATCCATCGGGTCGTCGGTGGGCATCGCCGTGGTGGGCTGGCAGGTGGCCACCCGCACCCAGTTCCACTGGAGCGTCCTCGTGCAGGACATCACCCCGTTCCGCCCCGAGGTCGCGGCCTGGCTGGCGCCGCTGGGGTTATCCCCGACCGACCCGGCGGCGGCCGCGCAGCTGTCGGGCGTGATCGCCCGGCAGGCGCAGATGCTGGCCTTCCAGGACGCCTTCGCGTTGACCGGCTGGGCGGCCTTCGCCATGCTGCCCTTCGTGGCGCTGATGCAGAAGCCGAAGACCGGCGCCAAGGCAGGGATGGCGCATTGACCGCGACACAGGACTTCCGGGCGCGCGTGGTCGTGCCGCTGATCGTGGCGCTGGCCATGCTGATGGAGACGACGGACGCCACCGTGCTGGCCACCGCGCTGCCGGTCCTGTCGAAAGACCTGTCGGTCCCCGTCCTGTCCCTGAAACTGGCGCTGTCCACCTACCTGATCGCCTTCGCGGCGATGGTGCCGGTGTCGGGCTGGCTGGCCGACAGCTTCGGGGCGCGACGGGTCTTCGTCGCGGCGATGGTGGTGTTCCTGACCGGATCAGCCCTTTGCGCCGCGCAATCGACGCTCACGGGGCTGGTCCTGTCGCGCGCGGTGCAGGGCGCGGGCGGCGCGATGATGGTGCCGGTGGGCCGTCTGATCGTGCTGCGCGGCGTGGCCAAGGACG
Organism: Tabrizicola flagellatus; assembly: GCF_046295235.1. Lineage (GTDB taxonomy): Bacteria > Pseudomonadota > Alphaproteobacteria > Rhodobacterales > Rhodobacteraceae > Tabrizicola > Tabrizicola flagellata_A. The sequence goes on along the minus strand of NZ_JBKBLV010000014.1, from coordinate 48,948 downwards.
AGATGGTGCAGGCGCTGGCCTGGATCACGGTGCCTGCGCTGATGGGTCCGGCGCTGGGGCCGCTCGTGGGCGCGACCGTAACCCAGACGTTGGGCTGGCGCTGGATCTTCCTCGTCAACCTGCCAATCGGTCTGATCGCCATTGCGCTGGCCGTGGCGCTGATTCCGCGCCTGCCGCCCGAGCCGGTCGCGCCCCTCGACCGCACCGGCTTCGTCCTTTCCGCCCTCGGCCTCGGCGCCGGGCTGTTCGGCCTGTCCTGCCTCGGCGAACATCTGGTCTCGACGCCCGTCGCCCTCGGGGCCATGGCGGCGGGTCTGGCGGTGATGGCGCTCTACACGATCCGCGCGCGGGGGCGAAGCGATGCGCTGGTCGATCCGCGTCTGTTCCGGCATCACACCTTTACCGTCGGCATCGTCTCGGGCACGATCTTCCGCATGAGCGGCGGGGCGGCGGCCTTCCTCCTGCCGCTCCTGTTCCAGGTCGGGCTGGGGCTGTCGATCCTGGTCTCTGGCCTGCTCAGCGGGCTCTTCGCGCTGGGAGGGTTGACGATGCGCGCCCTTGCGCCGCGGATTCTCGACCGTTTCGGCTTTCGCCGCACGCTGATCGCGGGCACGCTGGTCAGCACGGCGGCCTTCCTCGGCCTCGGCACGATCCAGAGCGTGAACTACGCGGTCATCGTGCCGCTGGTGATCCTGGCGGGCTTCGCGCAGGCGCTGGTGTTCACGGGGCTGAACGGCATCGTCTTCGTCGATGCGACGGAGGAGGAGATGGGCCGCGCCACCGGCCTTTCCGCAGTCTCGCAGCAGGTGGGGCTGACGGCGGGCATCTCGCTCTCGGCCTTCGTGCTGCAGATGGGCGGCAATCCCGCCCCCGAAGCCCCGCCGCAACTGGCACATTTCCCGGCCGCCTTCTGGGCCATGGCGGCCGTCCTGATGATCGCCGCGCTCAGCCTGACCGCGCTGCGCAAGGGCGAGGCCGCGGCGCTGCGGCACCGGGCCGAGCATGCCCACCGCCAGCACGACAGGGTGTGATCCGATGGCCCGTCCTGCAACGCCCACTTTGGTCATTCTGTTTCTGACGGGATGCGCGCCGCCGGGCGTGTCGTTCCTCGCCCCCGGCGGGCCGGCGGCGCAATCGGAACTGTCGCATTTCGTGACGATCACGCTGATTGCGCTGATCGCCATCCTGCCGGTCTTCGTCCTGGTCCCGGTCCTTCTGTGGCGCTACCGCTTTCGCGGCGGACGCGGGCGCTATGCGCCGCGCTGGGACGAATCCCGCGCGCTGGAACTGTTGATGTGGGGCATCCCCTTCGCAATCGTGGGCTTCCTCGGCTTCCAGCTGGTGCGCAACGCCTTCGACCTCGATCCCTACCGGCCGATCGATCCCGGCACCGCGCCGCTGCGCGTGCAGGCGGTCGCGCTGAACTGGAAATGGCTGTTCATCCTGCCCGATCAGGGCGTGGCCACCGTCGATCACCTGACGGTGCCACGGGGCGTGCCGGTCGAATTCCGCCTGACCTCGGACAGCGTGATGCAGTCCTTCATGGTCAGCGCGCTGGCCGGGCAGATCTACGCCATGCCGGGCATGGAGACGCGGCAATTCCTGCGCGCCGATGCGGCCGGCGACTACGTCGGGCGCAACACGCAATACAACGGCCCAGGTTTCGCCGGACAGAGCTTCGTGCTGAGCGCCGTCGAACCCGCAGCCTTCGAGGCCTGGGTGGCCGATCTTCGCGCCGGCGGCGGCACCCTCGATGCGGCGGCCTATGCCGTCCTTGCCGCGCCATCGACCGGCGCGGCCGCTGCTGCGGCACTTGACCGGCCGCTGCCGCTCGGCTTCGCAACCGTCGAGCCGGGTCTCTACGAGGGGATCCTGCACCGCTACATGGCCCCCACCGGCGTCGCGGCGTCCGACCAGCCGGGTGCGCCCGCCTTCGCCGGGGCCATGGCCGGGCATGACCATGGAGGAGCCGCGCCATGACCGATCTGCTCGGCCGCCTGTCCTGGGAGGCGCTGCCCTTCGCCAAGGCGCTGGCCGACCCCACGGCCAGCAACCTGATCGGCGCCGGCGCGGCGGGACTGGTCGTCGTGGCCGCCGTCGCGGTGCTGGCCGGCCTGGTCCTGACGCGCAGCCTCGGGCCGCTCTGGTCGGACTGGCTGACCAGTCTCGACCACAAGCGGATCGGGGTGATGTACGTCGTCCTGGCGCTGGTCATGCTGGCCCGAGCCGTGATCGAAGGTGCCCTGATGCGCCTGCACCACGCCTTCGCGCTGGACGGCGGCGGGTTCCTCAGCGCCAACCACTATGCCGAGCTGTTCTCGACCCACGGCACGATCATGATCTTCTTCGTGGCGATGCCCTTCGTCACCGGGATCATCAACATCGTCATGCCCCTGCAGATCGGCGCGCGGGACGTGAGCTTTCCGCTCCTCAATTCCATCAGCCTCGGGCTGACGGCGGCGGGGGCGGCGCTGATGATGATCTCGCTGGTGGTGGGCGAGTTCTCGACCGGCGGGTGGAGCGGCTATCCCCCCTATACCGGCATCGTCTTCAGCCCCGGGGTCGGACCCGACTACTGGATCTGGGCAATCGCCATATCGTCGGTGGGCACGACGCTGTCGGGCATCAACTTCGCCGCCACCATCTACAAGGAACGCGGGCCAGGCATGACCTTCATGCGCATGCCGATGTTCGTCTGGACCGTGCTGTGCTCCGCGATCCTGATGATCTTCGCCCTGCCGCCGATCACCGCCGCGACGATCATGCTGGCGCTCGACCGCTATGCCGAGTTCCGCTTCTTCACCAACGATCTCGGCGGCAACATGATGAACTTCGCCAACCTCTTCTGGCTGTTCGGCCATCCCGAGGTCTATCTGCTGGTGCTGCCGGCCTATGGCGTGTTCTCCGAGGTGTTCTCGACCTTCTCGGGCAAGCGGCTCTACGGCTACCGCTCACTGGTCTGGGCGACCATGGCGATCGCGGTGCTGGCCTTCACCGTCTGGGTGCACCACTTCTTCACCATGGGCGGCAGCCCCTTCCTGAACGCCGTCTTCGGCGCGGCGACGCTCTTGATCGCGGTGCCGACGGGGGTGAAGGTCTACGACTGGATGGCCACCCTGTTCCGCGGCCGCATCCGGTTCGGGGTGCCGATGATCTACGGGATCGGCTTCCTGTTCCTCTTCGTGATCGGCGGGCTGACCGGGATCCAGCTGGCCAATCCGACGATCAGCTTCCAGGTGCACAACACCCTGTTCCTGGTCGCGCATTTCCACAACGTGCTGGTGCCGGGGGTGCTGTTCGGGATGCTGGCGGGCTACAGCTTCTGGTTCCCCAAGGTCTTCGGCTTTCGCCTCGACGAACGCTGGGGCACCATCGCTGCACTGTGCTGGATCGTCGGCTTCTCGCTGGTGTTCCTGCCGCTCTATGCCGTGGGACTGATGGGCATGATGCGGCGCACCTATGCCTACGACATCGCGGCCTATCAGCCCTGGATGATCGTCTCGGCCCTCGGCGGCGGGCTGGTGCTCGCGGCGGTGGCGGCGCTGGCCGTGCAGCTTGCCGTCTCGATCAGGAACCGCGCGGCGCTGGCCGTTCCGGCGGGCGACCCCTGGGACGGGCGCAGCCTCGAATGGTCGATCCCCGCCCCGACGCCCGAATGGAACTTCGCCCTGTTGCCGCAGGTCGAGGACCGCGACGACTTCACCCGGCTGAAGGAGACCGGCCGGCTCGATCCCGAAGCCCCGAGCTACGAGGACATCGAACTGCCGCAGAACAGCGCGCAGGGCATGGGTTATGCCGTCTTCGGTACGATGCTTGGTTTCGGCCTCGTCTGGCACATCTGGTGGCTGGCGGCGGCATCGCTTGTCGCCTGCATCGCGCTGATGATCGGGCGCAGCTTCCAGGTCGGGACCACGCGCATTGTCCCGGCCGAGGAGATCGCCCGCGCCGACCAAGCCCTCCGCGCGCTGCGTGCGGCCACGCCGCCAATCGGCCGGATGGAGGAAACGGGTCCCCAGAACCGAGGCCGCGCGCTGGTGGAGGCCGCGGCATGACCGACCGCGCGCCCCTGCATCCCGGCCTGAACCTCGGCCCGCGCCACGGCGCGGCGCATGAGAAGGCGGAAACCGTCCTGTTCGGCTTCTGGGTCTTCCTGATGTCGGACCTGATCCTGTTCGGGCTGTTCCTCGGCACCTATGCCTCTATGGCCAATCCGATGGGCCGGGCGGGCGGACCGGGTCCGCAGGAGCTGTTCAGCCTGGCCTCCGTCGCCGCGCAGACCGGGCTTCTTCTGGCGTCGAGCTACGCGATGGGCATGGCCGGCATCGCGCTGAAACACCGGCCGGAGCGGCTGGTGCCCTGGACGCTTGCGGCGCTGGTGCTGGCGCTGGGCTTTCTCGTGCTGGAACTGCGTGACCTGTCGGGCATGGTCGCAGCCGGCGCCGGGCCCGCGCGCAGCGGCTGGCTGTCGTCCTTCTTCGCGCTGGTCGGACTGCACGGGCTGCATGTGGCGGCCGCATGTATCTGGGCCGTGGTGATGCTGGCGCAGCTGCGCATTTTCGGGCCCACAGATGCCGTCAAGACCCGGTTCCTGCGGCTGGCGCTGTTCTGGCATTTCCTCGACATCGTGTGGATCGGGATCTTCTCGGTCGTCTTCCTGGGGGGCCTGGCATGATCCGCGACGACATTGAGAACGGGGACGAGGAACGCCGCGAGGCGCGGTCCTCCCGCACCGGCCTGGTTCTCGCGGCTCTGCTGTCGGCACTGCCCTTCGCGCTGGTCTGGACGGGCGCGCTTCCGCGGGCGGCGGTCCTTGTGGTGATCGGGGTCGCAGCGCTGGTGCAGGTGGTGGTGCAGTTCAGGTATTTCCTGCACATCGACCTCAGCCGGCAGAAACGCGAGGATCTGCAGCTGATCCTGTTCTCGGCCCTGGTCCTTCTGATCGTGGTCGGCGGCACCGTCTGGGTGCTCGGCGATCTCGGCCAGCGGATGATGCCGGGGATGACGGGGCCATAGGCCGTCGCCTCCCGAACGGTCGGCTTAGGACGGACAGGGCCTAGCTTGCAGGCCCCAACAGGACGCTCCTGTCGCCCGACGCCACCCGGATCAGCTGCGAGACTGCCGGAACTGCCGAACGGGCAATCCCGTCGTCGGCAACCGCAATGGTCAGGAAGCCAAGCGGTCGCTGCAGGCTCTCGCCCTCCACCGCGCCGAACAGGATGGGGTGCGTCATGCCGGCCGCTTCGACCGTATGGCCCGAGGCAAAGACGCGCAGAACCTCACGCGAAGCACCGTCCGGGCCGGGGCGGATCATGGTCAGCACCGGATAGGCGCCGTCGTTCAGTCGGGGCAGGACCGGGAGCGCCTCGGGGCCAGAGGCGGGCGACAGGAAGGTTCCAAGGGCCGAGGACAAGGGAGGCGGCACGCGCCAGCCCTCGGCAGCGAGCAGGGCCTGCAGGGCTGCCGGGTCTCCGGCCCATTGCAGGACAAAGGGTTCTTCCGTCTCGCCCAGAAGGTCGATGCGCCGCAAGGGCAGCGTCGCCCAGTCCCCGGCCAGCCAGTCCGCGCGCGGGATCGCCTGCACCGGGGCGGCGACCGGAGCATAGCGGGCCAGCGCCTCCGGGAGGGTCGTGGCGGCATGCCAGAGGCCGAAGCCCGCGAAGACGGCCATCGCCGCGCCAAGGGTGCCGCCGGCGACCGGCTTCGGGTCGGCCCGGCGAAAGGCCAGCGCGAAGATCAGCGTCAGACCCGCGCCCAGCAGCATCCCCCCCGCCACATCCGAGGGCCAATGCGCGGCCAGATAGATGCGCGACGCGGCAATGAGGGCGACCAGCGCGGCCAGTAACCCGGCCAGCCGCAAGCCCCAGGGCTGTGCCAGGCCGCGCCATGAGAACCAGATCAGGAGGCCGAACAGCGCCGCCGCGCCGGTCGCGTGCCCGCTGGGAAATCCGAAGACCTGGGCTCCCTCGTAAAGCGCGGTCGGGCGCGGGATGGCGAATGCCAGCTTCATCGCCGTGGCAAAGGCGGTCGACAGCCCCATCGCAACCGCCACCCCCGCTGCCAGATGCCAGCGGCGGCGGATCAGAAGCCACAGCACCGCAGCCGCCGTCGCTGCCATGATCACCGGCGCATCGCCCAGGTTGGTGACGAAGGCCATCGCCTCATCCCCCGGTTCGCTGCGCAGCCCTGTCACTGCCCGGCTCAGCGCCGCATCGGCCCGGGCAAGGCCCGCGCGGTCGGCGACCTCCTCGGCCAGTCCCGCCAGCGCCAGCGCGACGAGGACAAGCGGCAGGCCGAGAAGGATCATCGGGCGCAGGTCGTCATCGGGGCTCAGAACCGCCAGCGCCGCGCGCCGCCAGGGCGTGGCCGGAAGGGTGCGCAGGCGCGCGGCAGTTCGGGCACGCAGCCCATCCGCCCGAGGTAGAAGCCAGCGCAACAGCATCCGCAGCAGAAACAGCGAAGCCACGACTGCGACGATCAGGCCCAAGGCAAGCACAAGAAGCCGCGCGCTGACATGTCCGACCAGCCCCAGACCCAGGCCGGCCAGCGCCCCCGGCAGCACATGCGCCGGCGCCCAGAGCAGGGCCGAGCCGATGTTGGCCGCAAGGAAGCGCCGAGCCGGCATTCCCGAGGCGCCGGCAACGACCGGCACGATTGCACGGACGCCCGGCGTGAAGCGCGCGATCAGGATGCTCTTGCCGCCATGGCGGTCGAAGAACCGCTGCCCGTCCGCGATGAGCCGGGGGTGACGGCTGAAAGGCCAGAGTCCGGCGATCCTTTCGCGCCAGCGATGGCCCACCCACCACGAAAAGCCGTCCCCCGCGATTGCCCCCAGGGCCGCCGCGATCAGCACCGGCCAGAGCGGCAGATGCCCCATGCCGATCATCGCGCTCAGCCCCAGAAGGATCGCCGTGCCGGGGATGAAGGCGCCGACGACGACCAGGGATTCCGAGGCGGCAAGAAGAAAGACCAGCACGGCCGCCAGATTCGCGTGCTGTTCCAAGAAGGCCGTGAAGGCCGGGGCGATCTGGCTCATGCCTTCGAGGCCCCGATCGGTTCCGCCCCGGTGAAGGCGTTCGGCCGCGCCGGCGTCAGCGCCCCGAGCGAGACATAGACGCGCAAGAGGTCGTCGGCACTCATGCCCGGCACGGGGGCGACGCTGGCCTCGGGCACCAGCACCAGACCCCCGGACATCGGCAGGGGCGAGGTCGGCAGATAGACCATCACCCGCCGGTCGCCGCCGGGCCTGTCATAGACCTGCGTGCTTGCCTGAAGCGCCAGGACATCGGCCCCTCCGGCGCCTCCGAACCGCACCACGACCACGCGCATCGCCTTGATCTCGTCGCCGCTGCCGCCTGCCATGAGGCGGAAGACCTGCGCCACCGGGCGATAGACCAGCCGCAGAAGCGGCACGCGCGAGAACAGAGCGTCAAGCCAGGCCTCGATCCCCTTGCGCGCCCGGCCTCGGACCAGCACCCCGAGTGCCCAGATTCCGGCTAGGACGGCCAGAAGGCCAAGCAGGAAGGCGACGATGCCGTGGTTCTGCCCGACCAAGGCCGAACCTGCGCGGGCCAACAACTCGCCTGCCCAGGTGCCGGGTCCGAAGGCCCCAGCAAGACGGGCCATGATCCATTGCAGGATCATCAGCGTCAGGATCAGCGGCGCCAGAACCGCCAATCCGGTCAGGAAGCTGCCGATCACGCCGCTGTGCCAGATCCGTTTCAGAAGGCCCACCACCGCGTATTCCTTTTCCGTTGCCGCAAATTCATCTGCCTAACATAAAGATCGACGACGGGCATGCCCAAGAAAAACGGACCACTCATGGCCAACGACCCCGGAGATTCTGCCTACAGTTCGGGCTCCTGGCCCCGCGTGCGGGCGGCACTGCCCTATGTCCTTGCGGCAGGACTTTTCGCCGTGGGCCTCTGGGCGCTCTACCGGCTGCTGGCACCGGTCAACCTGGCCGAAGTCGCGGCGCAGGTGCGGGCGACACCCTGGACCACCCTGGCGCTGGCGCTGACGGCCACGCTCTGCGGCTATCTCGCGCTTGCGGGCTACGACTGGTCGGCCCTTCGCCACATCGGCAAGCCGCTGCCCGTCCCTGTGGTGCTCACCGGCGGGCTGATGGCCTATGCCTTCGGCAACACGATCGGGCTGACCGCCCTTTCGGGCGGCGCGGTGCGCTGGAGGGTCTATTCGGGCCTCGGGCTTGACGGCTATGACGTGGCGGCCGTCTCCACCTTCGCGTCGGTGGCCTTCGGGGTGGCGGCAACCGTCGTGGGCCTCGGCGCGCTGGCGCTGCATCCGGACGCGCTGGCCCCGGTCCTGCCCTTCGCGCCTGCCACGATCCGGCTCGCGGCCATCGGCACGATCCTCGCCATCGTCCTGCCGCTGGTCTGGGCCTCGGCCTCGGGGCGCAGCCTGACAGTAGGCCGCTTCACGATCCGCGCGCCCTCGTTGCCGATCCTGGGCATGCAGGTGCTGATTAGCCTGGGCGACATCGGATTTTCCGGGCTGACGCTCTACCTTCTGCTGCCGACCGCCGATCTCGGCTTCCTGACGTTCCTTGCGGTTTTCGCGGCGGCCACGATGGCGGGCATCGTCAGCCACGTTCCGGGCGGCATCGGCGTGTTCGAGACCGTCGTGATCGTTGCCATGCCCGCCGGCACGCCGGTGGACAAGGTGGCGGCGGCGCTCTTGCTCTACCGTCTGGTCTATTACCTTGTCCCCTTCGTGCTGGCGCTGATCCTGCTCGCGCTCTACGAGGCCTGGCACGCGACCGGCGCGCGGGTGCGCACCACGGCCTTCGGCCGCGCCATGGCCGCGATGGACCCCGCCCTGCGTGCGGTCGCACCGCTTGCGCCGCTGGTGCTGGCGGTCATGGTCTTCGGCTCCGGCCTGTGGATGAGCCTGTCGGCCCTGATCCCGCCCACGACCGAAGCAGCGGAAGTGGCAGAGGCGCTGTTCCCGCTGGCCTTCGTCGAAGGCTCGGCGCTTCTGTCCTCGGCGCTCGGCGCCGGACTCATCGTGCTTGCGCTGGGGATCATGCGACGCAGTCTCGGGGCCTATTGGCTGACGCTTGCGGCGATGGCAGCCGGGGTTCTGGTGGCACTGCTCCACGGCCTCGACTGGGAGCGGCCCGGCTTCCTCGCGCTGGCCGTCCTGATCCTCTTGCCATTCCGGCGCGCGTTTCACCGCCGGACCAGGCTGACCCATGCCGCGCTGGGCCCCGGCTGGATCGTTCTGGTCTCCACCACCATCGCCGCCTTCAGCTTTGTGCTCTTCTTCGCCCACAAGGGCACGCCCTATGCGAACGAGCTCTGGTGGCAGTTCGCGGTGGACGAGCGTGCGCCGCGCGCGCTGCGGGCGGGGCTGGTGGCCAGCCTGATCGTCGGGCTGGCTGCGTTCTGGATGCTGTTGCACGCGCCGCGACATCGTTTTGCGCTGCCGGAGGCCGGCGAGCTTTCCCGCGCCGCTTCGGTCGCCGAGGCCAGCGACCGGCCGGATGCGGGCTTCGCCCTGACCGGCGACAAGGCGCTGATCTTTTCGGACGACGGGGGCGGCTTGGTGATGTACGGTGTCGCGGGCCGGTCCTGGATCGCCTACGGCGGCCCGGTTGGCCCTGGCGAGGCCGCTGCCGAAGCAGCGCTGGCCTTCGTGGATGCCGCCCGGCAGGCGGGAGCACGGCCGGTGTTCTACGAAGTGGGGGTCGAGGACGTACCCCTGTTGCTGGAACTGGGCCTTGTCCTGCACAAGATGGGCGAGGAGGCGGTGGTGGATCTGACCGGCTTTTCCCTCGACGGGCCCGAGCGCAAGAAGCTGCGGGCGGCTCACGCCCGGGCGGGGCGCGACGGCCTCACGCTCGACATCGTGCAGCCCCCGCACGATCCGGCGCTGATCGCCGAACTGCGCACCATCTCGGACGACTGGCTGAGGGCCAAACACTCGCGCGAGAAGGGCTTTTCGGTCGGACGTTTCGACCCGGCCTGGCTGGACCGCTGGCCGCTCGCGCTGGTGCGCCACCAGGGCCGCATCGTCGCCTTCGCCAACATCCTGACCACGCACACCCGCGCCATGGCCACCATCGACCTGATGCGCCATGTCGACGCGGCCCCCGGCACGACGATGGAATTCCTGTTCACCGAGCTCATGCTGCAACTCAAGGCGCAGGGCTACCGCGACTTCTCGCTGGGCATGGCGCCCCTGTCCGGACTGGCGCCCGAGCGCAGCCGCCGGCTGTGGGACCGCTTCGGCGCGCTGATCTACCGCCACGGTGGCAACTTCTACAACTTCGAGGGCCTACGCGCCTTCAAGGACAAGTTCCACCCCGACTGGCGACCGCGCTACCTGGCCGCGCCCTCGGCGCTGCCGCCGCTCCTGACGCTCGCCGATGCGGCCCGGCTGATCGGGGGAAGAGGGTACCGGCCGGTTGATCCTCACCCTGCGGGGGCGGCTGAGCGGTTACATCGCCGCCGTCCCGGTCGCAGCATGACGTGACCGCTCTTGAACCTTCGGCAACGGCAAGTAACTGATCACACTCAACAACACATAAAAACAAGTCACTTACTCATTATGGAGAAGGTCAGACGTCAGACCCGTTCCCTCGGCCACTAGCCCTGGGGTCAGGACCCATTGATTTTGCTCTGGCGGCGCAACTAAGCCTCCGCAAGGAGACTGAGCGATGCGCAATCCTTTCTTCCTGACCGAGGCGCAGATTGCGCGTCTGGAACCGTTCTTTCCCACGATCCCTGGCAAGCCGCGCGTCGATGGCCGGCGTGTGCTGAGCGACATATTCTTCGTCAATCGCAATGGCTTGCGGTGACGTGATGCGCCCAGGAAATATGGCCCGCCCAAGACCCTCTACAACCGTTGGAAAAGATGGAGCGAGAAGGGCATCTTCGCCCGCATGATGGTTGGGTTGGCTGCCGAGGCCGTTGTGCCGAAGACGGTGATGATCGACGTCGAGCCAGTGGTTCGCCATTGGTCCGAGAACCACTGGCGAGGGTATCTCAAGGTGCACCGCACGGCGACCAGCCCGCGGTCGAAAAAGGGGGGCCAGGCGACCGAAGGGGCCGTCTGATTGGCCGCACAAAGGGCGGCATTAACACCAAACTGGACGCCGTCACCGACGCAGACGGTCGCCCGATCCGGTTCTTGATGACCTAAGGCCATCTCAGCGATTGCATGGGAGCGGCCGCGCTTCTGGGCAGCCCGTCAAAGGCGGAGTGGCTGCTGGCCGACCGCAGCTATGATGCCGACTGGTTCCGAGAAGCGTTGAAAGACAAGGGGATAAAGCCCTGCATTCCTGGCCGGAAGTCGCGTGGCAAGCCCATCAAGCATGACAAGCGCCGCCACAAACGCCGCTACAGGACCGAGATCATGTTTGGGCGCCTGAAGGATCGGCTCAGGGTCGCCACCCGCCACGACAGATGCCCGAAGGTCTTCCTCTCGGCGATCGTCCTCGCCGCAACCGTCCTCTTCTGGCCCTGATACAACAACGAGTCCTGACCCTGAGGCACACATGCCAAAGAGCTTACTCCTCTTGAAAGCAAAAGAGTGCCCAACGTGGGCACCCTTGCTACACTCAATGAGATCAAACTCAGCCGAACACCCGCGTCAGCGCGCCGTCGATGGCAGTGGTGATCTCGTCGATATCGTCCTTCGTCGCGATCAACGCGGGGCTGAGGCACAGCGTGTTGTTCAGCCCCGGCAGGCTCCGGTTCGTGGCGCCGATGATGACGCCCTGCGCCATGCAGTCGGCGACGACGGCTTGGACCATCTTCTCGGGCGCGGGTTCCTTGGTGGCGCGGTCGGTCACCAGTTCCGCCCCTAGGAAGAGGCCCTTGCCGCGCACGTCGCCGATGATCTTGTGCTTGTCCATCAGCGCCTTGAGGCTCGACAGGCAGTAGTCGCCCATGTCGAGCGTGTTCTGCAGCAAGCCCTCTTCCTCGATTATCTTCATGTTCTCGAGCGCCGCCGCGGGGCCGGAGGTGCAGCCGCCGAAGGTGGAGATGTCGCGGAAGTAGCTGAGCGGGTCGGCGGCGTCGTCCTTGAACATCTCGAAGACGGCCTCGGTGGTCACGGTGCAGCTGATCGCGGCATAGCCCGAGGCCACGCCCTTGGCCATGGTCACGAAGTCGGGCTTGATGCCGTAATGCTGGTAGCCGAACCAGGTGCCGGTGCGGCCCACGCCGCAGACGACCTCGTCAATGGCGAGGAGGATGTTGTATTTCTTGCAGATTTCCTGCACACGCTCCCAATACCCTTCAGGCGGGACGATGACGCCGCCGCCGGCGGTCACGGGTTCCAGGATCAGGCAGCCGACGGTGTCGGGGCCCTCGCGGAGGATCACCTCCTCGATCGCGTCGGCAGCACGCTCGCCGTAGTTCTCCACGTCCCACTGCTTGCGGTATTCCAGGCAGTGCGGCACGCGGACAAAGCCGTCGGGGAACGGCCCGTACTGCATCGCGCGCTGGTCCTGACCCGAGGTGGCAAGCGCGGCGATGGTCGTGCCGTGGTAATCGCGGTCACGATACAGGATCTTCCACTTCTTGCCGCCGTGGTGCCGGTGCGCGATCTGGCGCACCATCTTGTAGACCTTCTCGTTCGCCTCGGAGCCGGAGTTGTTGTAGTAGACCCGCGACATGCCCGGCATCTTCTCGATCAGGGCCTTGGAGAACATCGCACCCGGGATCGAGCCGGCGGAGCCCGCGAAATAGTTCAGCTTCAGGAGCTGGTCGCGGACGGCATTGGCGATCCTTTCGCGGCCGTAGCCCACGTTCACGGTCCACACACCGCCGGACACCGCGTCGATGTGTTCCTTGCCCTTGGCATCCCAGACCCGCATCCCCTTGCCCTCGACGATGACGCGGGGATCGACGGTTTCATACTGCTTGTGCTGCGACAGATGGTGCCAGACATGGGCGCGGTCGGCCTCGACCACGGCGCCGATGTCGTTCATGCCTGCATAGTCTTCCACGGGGGGCGTCCTTTCGAATGGTTTCGCGCGCCAGTATAGGCGGGGTCGGGGCCGGGCTTTAGGACCAGAGACCGGACGCCGATAGGGCCAGTCAGGCGCGGGTGTAGTCGCGGTACCAGTCTACGAAACGGGCAAGGCCGGTGGCAAGGTCGGTCTGCGGGCGAAAGCCGGTCAGGCGTTCCAGAAGCGCGCAATCCGCCCAGGTCGCGGGCACGTCGCCTTGCTGCATGGGCATCAGGTTCAGCACCGCCTTGCGGCCGAGGAGCCATTCCAGGGTGCGGATGAAGTCCATCAGATGCACCTTGTCGGAGTTGCCGATGTTGACGATCCGCCAGGGCGCGACGGGGCTGAGGCTGTCGCCCTCCACCGGCGCGCCGCGCGCGCCCGGTGCGGGCGGGGCCAGCGGCAGGAGGCGGGCGACGCCCTCGACCAGGTCTTCGACTGCCGTGAAGTCGCGCCAGAGCTCACCGTGGTTGTAGACGTCGATCGGCTCGCCCTGCAGGATGGCCCTGGCGAACTTGAAATAGGCGAGGTCTGGCCGGCCCCAGGCACCATAGACGGTGAAGAAGCGGAACTGCGTCACAGGCAGGCCCCAGAGATGGGCATAGGAATGTGACAGCGCCTCGACCGCCTTCTTGGTGGCGGCATAGACGGTTAGCGGGTGGTCGGTGCGGTCGGTCTCGCGGAAGGGCATCTCGGGGTTGGCGCCATAGACCGAGGAGGTGGAGGCCATCATCAGGTGCCGGACGCCCAGCTGGTGCGCGACCTCCAGCACGTTGAAACTGCCGGTGAAATTGGTCTCGATATACGAGCGGGGATGCGTCAGGCTGTAGCGCACCCCGGCCTGGGCGGCGAGGTGGATGATGGCATCGGGCGCGAAATCCGCGGCCACCCGCTCCAGCGTCGCCATGTCCTCCAGCATCGCCTCGGTGGCGGAAAACCCCGACATCCCGCCCAACAGCGCATGGCGCTGCCGCTTCAAGGCGACATCGTAATAGGGGGTCATGCCATCGTAGCCATGCACCCTGTGCCCCGCCGCCAGAAGGTGGCGGGCGAGGTGGAAGCCGATGAAACCGGCCGTCCCGGTGATGAGGACCTTCTGCACCCGAGCCTTCCCTTCCTGCCTGCGGCGGACAATCCCCGCCCCCCTCGGACAAGTCAAGCCGCGCGGGCGCAACCTCTTGCCATTGCCCTTGCAGCCGCCGTCGGGTTCCGCTATCCCAACCCCACCTTCGCGGCGGGTTGGCGGAGAGGTTACGCAGCGGATTGCAAATCCGTGTAGACCGGTTCGATTCCGGTACCCGCCTCCATTCCCCTTTCCGTGTGAACTACAGGTTGGCCGGCTGCGCGTGAACTTCCGCGCAAGATGTTGACGCAGGCACAAAAAGAGGTGAACCCTCCGCAGCCGCACGCTATACTGTGTGGCGACTTGGGAATGCCGCTGGGGCAACTGGCGGCGGCCAAGGATCGAAGCCAGGCAAGGCAAGCCTGTTGGGATCCGCGCGGCGAGAGAGCAGGAGGCACAGGTGGTCGGCAAATTCGTTCTCGGCATGATGTCTGGCGGCCTTCTAGTCGCCGGGGGCCTGGTGGTCGGGTCGGTTGTCGCCCCGACGCAGAGACCGTCCAAGCCGCCAGACGCGATGGACACTCCGATCACGGCGCCCGAGCCTGCTGCCGCGGATGCAGGTGCGCCGTCCAACCCGGACAAGGCTGAAAGCGCCCTGCCGGACCCCATGCCAGAGGCCGGGGCGGAGGGCGGGGCCGTGCCGCCCGACACGGGCACGCCGACCGTCGCCGTGACCGGGTCGGATGCACCGGGCACCGCGACCGAGACCGCTGAAGCGCCGGCGCCCGCCCCGGTCCTGCCAGACATCCCCGGGGCCGACAGCGGTCTTGCCGCGCCCGAGCCCCCCGGCGCCGATGCCGCGGCGCTCGCCGACCCTGCCGGTCCTGCCGCGACCGAGGTCACGGCACCGCAAACCGCCGTGCCCCCGGACCGCCCCGCCGAAACACTGGCCGATGCGGCGGCGACGCCCGACCTAGCCTCGCCCGAACCGCCAGCCGCACCGCCAGCCGCGCCTGAGGCCGACGCAACGCTGCTGGCCGACGCCGCCCCCGATGCGGCCGCCGAACCCGGTTCTGCCACACCGGCAGAGACCGCGACGGCGGATTCGGCCAGCGCGGAACCCACGCCTCCCGCGGTCGCGCCGGAGGCCGCAACCGGGTCGGACCCTGCCCCCGCCGCACTGGCTGAAACGGAGCCCGCACCGGAATCGCCGGCCGCACCCGTGGAGGAAGACGCGCCCGAAGCGTCGCCCGAGGCCACCCTGCCGCCCGAAGCGTCCCCCGAGGCGGACATGGCCGAGGCGGGGACAGGCGCGCCTTCCGGAATGGATGCCATGCCCGAGACGGCGGTCGAGGATCCGGCGCCCCGACTTCCCGGCGTCCAGCCCGATTCGATGCCCGGCACGCCCGAAACGCCGGATGCCGCGACCGGGGAGGCCAACGGCTCGACCTTCACCCCGGCCCCCCGCCTGGTGCGCAGGGGTGAAGGCGTGATCATCGGGCGCGCCGCCGAGGAGGCCGGACCCGAGGCGGTCGCCGACCCCGCCACCGACCCGGCAGCGGCCGCGGCGCCCGTGCCCGAGGATCCGCGTCCGATCGCCCGCTTTGCCGCGACCTTCGAGAACCCTGCCGCCAAGCCGCCCCTGGCCATCGTCCTGATCGACGACGGCGCCGCCGATCTTGATCGTGCGGGCCTCGCCGCCCTGCCCTTCCCGGTCAGTTTCGCGCTGGATCCGCTGGACCCCGCCACGCCAGAGCGCGCGGCAATCTACCGGGCCGCCGGCCGCGAGGTGGTGATGCTCGTTACCGGCATCGCCCCCGGCGCGCAGGCCTCGGATGTCGAGGTGGCGTTCCAGAGCATGGAACAGGGCCTGCCCGAAGCCGTGGCGGTGATGGACCTGGCCGAACCGACCTTCCAGAGCAACCGGGGACTGGCGGGCGCCGTGGTGCCGATCCTCAAGGCGGGGGGGCGCGGCCTCCTGACCCGCGACGGGGGGCTGAACGCCGCCGACCAGCTGGCGCGGCGCGAGGATGTCGAGGCCGCGGTGGTGTTCCGCGATCTCGACACCGCCGGGACCGACCGCGCCGCCCTGCGCCGGCTGATGGACCGGGCGGTGTTCAAGGCCGGACAGGATGGCCGGGTGGCGGTGGTGGGCACCGCCTCGCCCGAACTGGCGGCGGCGCTTCTGGAATGGACGGTCGAAGGGCGCGGCGCGATGGTGGCGCTGGCGCCGGTGACGGCGGTCCTGAAGGTGGACTGAGGGGCCGGCAGGCCCCGGCTCGTCGATGACTGCGTCACTCCTCGCCTGTCTCCCGACGAGGAGACGCAGTCGAACGAGGAGGCGGCGCTAGGCGTTCCCCCGGCCCGCGAAGCGGCCCGCATCCTCGGCCGCGCGGCGCAGCGCGTTGGATTTGTTGACGGTTTCCTGGTATTCGGCCTCGGGGTCGCTGTCGAAGACCACTCCGCCGCCGGCCTGGATGTAGAGCGTCTCGTCCTTCACCACCGCCGTGCGCAGCGCGATGCAGAAGTCCATCTCGCCGTTGGCGGCGAAATAGCCGACCCCGCCGCCGTAGATGCCGCGCTTTTCCGGCTCGAGCTCGTCGATGATCTCCATCGCGCGCACCTTTGGCGCGCCCGAGACCGTCCCCGCCGGCAGCCCGGCCAGAAGCGCCGACAGCGCGTCCTCGCCCTCCGCGATCTCGCCCACCACGTTCGAGACGATGTGCATGACGTGGCTGTAGCGTTCGATGACGAAGGTCTCGGTCGGCCGCACCGTGCCCACCTTCGCCACCCGGCCCACGTCGTTGCGGCCGAGGTCGAGAAGCATCAGATGCTCGGCCCGTTCCTTGGGGTCGGCCAGCAGGTCGGCCTCGAGCGCCTTGTCCTCTTCCGGGGTCGCCCCCCGCTTGCGGGTGCCTGCAATGGGACGGACCGTCACTT
Source organism: Tabrizicola flagellatus (assembly GCF_046295235.1). GTDB lineage: Bacteria > Pseudomonadota > Alphaproteobacteria > Rhodobacterales > Rhodobacteraceae > Tabrizicola > Tabrizicola flagellata_A. The sequence continues at coordinate 31,966 of NZ_JBKBLV010000014.1, read as the reverse complement.
CGCCGTCGCGGAGCCGCACGAGGATCTCCGGCGAGGCGCCGATCACCTGGAAGCCGCCGAAGTTGAAGAAGAACATGAAGGGCGAAGGGTTGGTCCGCCTGAGCGAGCGGTAGAGCGCGAAGGGCGGCAGGGTGAACCGCTGCGACCAGCGCTGCGAGGGCACGACCTGGAAGATGTCGCCCGCGCGGATGTATTCCTTGGCCTTCTCGACCGCGGCCTTGTAGCCCTCGTGCGTGAAGTTCGACACAGCCGGGCCGACCGGCGCGCTGTCGCCGAGGTCGCGCGCGGCCGAGGGCGCCCGGTCGAGATCGCGCAGCGCGTCCATCACCCGTTCCGCCGCCTGGGCATAGGCCGCCCGCGCCGAGAGGCCCGAGGCGACCCAGGCCGGGGCGACCACCGTCACCTCGCCCTTGACCCCGTCGAGCACCGCCACGACCGAGGGCCGGATCAGTTCGGCATCCGGCAGGCCGAGCGGATCGGGGTTGACCTGGGGCAGATGTTCGACCAGCCGGATCATGTCGTAGCCGAGATAGCCGAAGAGCCCGGCCGAGACGGCAGGCAGGCCTTCGGGCATCTCGATCCGGCATTCGGCCAGGAGGTCGCGGAGCGTCTGCAACGGGTGGCCCGGCAGGTCGGTGAAGGCCTGCCGGTCGAAGCGCGCCTCGCGGTTGATCGAGGCTTGCGTGCCGCGGCAGCGCCAGACGAGGTCGGGCTTCATGCCGACGATGGAGTAGCGTCCCCGCACCTCGCCGCCGGTGACCGACTCCAGCATGAAGGTATCGGCGCGGGCATCGCCCAGCTTCAGCATCAGGCTGACGGGCGTGTCCAGGTCAGCCGCGAGCCGCGCCCAGACGATCTGGTTCCTGCCGGCGTTCCAGCCCGCTTCAAACTCGGCAAAACCGGGCGACAACTGCATCAGGGCAGGCTCACATGCACGGCGTTGATCGCGGCCTGGTCCAACGTGATGCCGGCCTCGGCGGTCAGCGCATTGGTGAAGGCGGCGAAGGCGTCGCCGGCGATGGCCCGCTGCGCCTGGGCGGCCAGCGAGGCCTGCATCGCCTCGGCCTCCTCGCCCTCGGTCGCGGCGGGCAGGATGCGGTCCAGCCGGACCACGGCCACGAAGCCGTCAGCCTCGATCACCCGGACATCGCCCTCCTTCATGCGGAACACATCGCCCACCAGACTGTCCGGCGCATCGGGGACAAAGCCGTTGCGGTCGATCTCGGGGGTCACGTCCACGATGCCGAAGCTGCCGATCGAGGCGCCACCCTCCAGCGCCGCCTTGATCTCGCTCGCCCGCGCGGCCAGCGCCTTGGCCAGGGCCTCCTTGCGCCAGTCCTCGGCCACCTTCTCCTGCGCCTCGTCGAACGGGATCGGCGCGGCCGGCACGATCTCGTCCAGGCGCAGGGCGACGAGGCCGCCATCGTCCAGCAGGATGGCCTCGGGGAAGTCGTCCGCCTTCACCGCCTCGGCCGCCTGCCTGAAGGCCGGATAGCCCTCGATCAGCGTATCGCCCGGCTGGCCCGGCACATAGTCGAGCGTCGCCAGCGTCAGCCCGGCCTCTTTCGCCAGATCCTCGAGCGTCGCGCCCCCGGCCAGCAGGTCGTCGATCTCTTCCACGCGATCCGCGATCAGGCGACGGGCGGCATCGGTCTGGAACTCGGCCGCAAGCGTCTCGCGCGCGGCCTCGAAGGTGGTTTCCTGGGCGGCAAGAACGGTTGCGACCCGGAACAGGGCCGGACCGAGGCTCGAGTCGAGCGGCCCGACCACCTCGCCCTCGGCGGCGGCAAAGACCGCCGGACCGGCTGCATCCAGTTCCTCCTCCTCGACATCGCCGAGGTCAACCGCCTCCAGCGTGAGCCCCCGTTCGGCCACCAGGTCCTCGAAGGACGTCCCCGAGTCCAGCTTGGCCCTGGCGGCCTCGGCCGCGGCCTGGTCGGGATAGACCAGCCGATCGACGATACGCCGCTCGGGGATCACGAATTCGTCGATCCGGTCCTGGTAAAGCTTCTTCAGCATCGCGTCATCGACCGGCTGATCCTTGGCGATGGCCTCGGGCAGCAGAGCGGCATAGGTGATCCGTTTGGCTTCTGCTTTGGTGAAGCGGTCGAGATGTGCCTCGTAATGCGCCTTCAGCTCGGCCTCGGTCGGCTCGGCCACGGGGGCGGGCAGGTCCGCCTCGGCCAGTCGCAGCATGGAAAACCCGCGCCGCTCCCCGGCCCAGGCATAGAGCGTATCGGTCAGCGCCTTCGGCGCGACGAAGCCACCGCTGACCGCGCCCTGCAACAGGCTGCGCGAGACGTCGCGGCGCAGGTTGGTCTCGAACTGCGCCTCGGTCAGGTTCTCGCGGTTCAGGGTATAGCGGTAGGCCTCGCGGTCGAAACCGCCGGTAGCCCCCTTGAACGCATCCATCCGCATCAGTTCCGAGGCCACCACTTCGTCGCCGACCGACAGGCCGACCCGTTCGGCCTCGTTGTCCAGAGCGGCCCGCGCGATCAGGCCCTGCACAACCTGCTTGTCGATGCCGAAGGCCAGCGCCTCCTGAACCGAAATCCGCTGGCCGATCTGCTGCGAGAAGGCGTTGACCTGGGTCTGCAAGGCGCGGGCGTAGTCGTCGGTGGTGATGTCGATCCGGCCGACGCTGCCGACCTTGGTCACGCCGCCGGAAAAGCTGGTGACGCCAAAGCCGCCGAGGCCGAGGATCAGCATCCCCATCAGGATCCAGACTGCAACTTCCTGCGCCTTGCCGCGCGGGCGCTTGCCTTCTTCGGTCTGGGTCCTGGCCATGGGTCCGCCTTCGTCTGCTTCGTGCGAGGTGAATAGTTGGAAGCCCCCCGGGGGGCAAGGTCAAGATCGCCCGGGCGCGCGCCCGGTCACGGGCCCGTCAGGGCCGGAAGGCCGCCAGCCGCAGGACCACCTCCCCGATGCCTGCGGCGTCGACGTTGGCGAAGGCGATGCGGATCTGGCGCCGGCCTGCCTCGGCCCCTTCGGGCTGGAACATCGTGCCGGGCAGCATCAGGAGCGAGGCTTCGGTCACCAGCCGCTTGCACAGCGCGTCCGAGGCGAGGTCGAAGGGATGTTCGACATAGGCGAAATAGGCGCCACAGCCGAGGAGTTTCCAGCCCGGCAGGGCGGCGAAACCCGCGACCATCGCGGCGCGGCGGGCGAGGATCTCGTCCCGTTCCCCCGCCACCCATTGCGCCAGGTTCCGCATCCCCCAGAGCGCGCCGATCTGGCCCAGCTGGCTGGGGCAGATGGCGACGGTGTCGAGGAACTTTTCCGCCTCGGCCAGCCGCGCGGCGCTCGCGACGATGGCCCCGACGCGGTGGCCGGTCAGCCGGTAGGCCTTGGAAAAGCTGTAAAGCTGGATCAGCGTATCGGACCAGTCGGGATCGGCGAAGAGGTCGTGCGGCGCGCCTGTCCGGCTGTCGAAGTCGCGGTAGGTCTCGTCCACGATGAGCGCGAGGCCCCGGGACCGGCAGAGGTCGCGGAAGGCGGAAAGCGTTTCGGCCGGGTATTCCACCCCGCCGGGGTTGTTCGGACTGACCAGCACGATCGCCCGCGTCCGGTCGGTGACAAGCGCCGCGGCGGCCTCGGCCGAGGGGATCAGCGTCGGCCCGGTGTCGAGCGGCACGGTCCGCACCGCGGCCATGTCGAGCCACATCCTGTGATTGAAATACCAGGGCGTGGGCAGGATCACCTCGTCCCCCGGTCCGGCGAGGGTGGCCAGGACCGTGCAGAAGGCCTGGTTGCAGCCCTGGGTGATGGCGACCTGGGCCGGCGAGACGCTGCCGCCGTAGGCCACGGACCATTGCCGGGCGATCTCTTCCCGCAGCGCCGGCAGGCCGAGGACCGGGCCGTAGAGATGGGCCTGCGGATCGTTCAGCGCGGCCTCGGCCAGCGCCTGGCGCAGGGCGAGCGGGGGGCTCTCCACCGGCGCGGCCTGGCTGACGTTGATCAGCGGGCGGTCGGCGGGGAAGCTGACGCCCTCGATCCAGCGCCGGGCCTCCATCACCGGGGGCGGCTCGGTCGCGGCGAAGGCAGGGTTCAGGGGATGGATCACGGGCAAACTCCTCATGCGCTGCGCTTCTCGTCGTGGGGCGCCCGGCGACGAGCGCATGCAATGCGACGAGGAGCTTTCAGTCCGACCCGCGCATCGGCTGGACGTATTGCAGCGCCATGTCCCAGGGGAAGAAGATCCAGGTGTCCTGGCTCACGCTGGTGATGTAGGTGTCGGCCTGTTTCTCGCCCTCGGGCTTGGCATAGACGCAGGCGAAATGCGCCTTGGGATAAAGCCGGCGGATCAGCTCCAGCGTCTTGCCCGAATCCACCAGGTCATCGACGATCAGCACTCCCGCGCCGTCCGTCCCCATCACCTCCGGGTTCGGCGCCTTGATGACCTGGGCCTCGCGCCGCTGGTCCTGCTTGCCGCCGCCCGAATGGTAGGACTTCACGCTGATCGAATCCACCACCCGGATGTCCAGCTCGCGGCTGACGATCATCGCCGGCACCAGCCCGCCGCGCGTGATCCCGACCACCGCCTTCCAGGTCCCCCCCTCGCCCGGCCCCTTGCCGTCCAGCCGCCAGGCTAGCGCGCGGGCATCGCGGTGGATCTGGTCCCAGCTGACATGAAACCCCTTTTCATGCGGCAGGCGGTCGGCGGACATGGGTTCCTCCTTCAGGTGGCGACGATCTTGACGCCCAGAAGGGCCAGCATGGCCCCGAACGAGCGGTCGATCACGGTTTTCAGACTGATATAGGCGGCCCGCGTGCGGTCCAGCGAGAAGATTCGGGCGACAAGGCTGTTCCAGGCGGTCTCCAGGACCAGGATCATCGCGATCAGGCCGGCCAGGATCCAGACCGGCGTTTCCGGACGGATCGTGCCAAGGAAGATCGAGGAATAGATCACCACGGCCTTGGGGTTCGACAGGTTGGTCCACAGGCCCAGCCGGTAGGCCGCGAAGGGGGTCCGAGGCACGGGCCGCGCGTCCTCGGCGATGAAAGGCGTTTTCGCGTCGCGCCAGAGGTGCCAGGCCATCCACATCAGGTATCCCGCCCCGCCGATCTTCAGCGCCCAGAGGAGCGAGGGAGCGGCGTCGAAGATCAGGTGCAGCCCGAACATCGCCGCCAGCGCCCAGAAGGCCGCCCCGGTGGCGATGCCCAGCGCCAGCATCACCCCGGTCCGGAAACCTTCGGCGAGGCCGGTGCGTGCCGACATGAGCACCGCCGGTCCCGGCGAAACCACGGCGAACAGAACCAGGCCCGAAAAGGCGAGGAAGGCCGCAAGCGTCATGGGTTGGCCCGGCTCACTGGCCGCCCTCTTTCCGGCCCGCCAGCAGATCGATGTCCGGCGCCTCGATCGCCTTCATGCCGATGGCATGGTAGCCCGCATCCACATGCAGGTTCTCGCCCGTGGTGCCGGACCCGAGGTCGGACAGAAGATACAGCGCCGCCTTGCCCACCTCTTCCTGCGTCACGTTGCGGCGGAGCGGCGAGTTCAGCTCGTTCCATTTCATGATGTAGCGGAAATCGCCGATCCCGCTGGCGGCCAGCGTCTTGATCGGCCCCGCGCTGATCGCGTTGACCCGGATGCCGTCCTTGCCCAGATCCTCGGCCAGATACTTCACGGACGCCTCCAGCCCCGCCTTCGCCACGCCCATCACGTTGTAATGCGGCATGACCTTTTCCGCGCCGTAGTAGGTGAGCGTCAGCAGGCTGCCGCCCTGCCCCATCATCGCCGCGGCGCGCTGGCAGACGGCGGTGAAGGAATAGACCGAGATGTCCATCGCCAGCGCAAAGCCGGCGCGGCTGGTGTCCACATAGCGGCCGCGCAATTCGTTCTTGTCGGCGAAACCGATGGCATGGACGAGGAAGTCCAGTTGACCCCATTCCGCCTTCAGCGCGGAGAACAGCGCGTCGATGCTGTCGTCGCTGGCCACGTCGCATTCGAACAGGAGCGGCTTGCCCAGCGTCTCGGCCAGGGGTTCCACCCGCTTCTTCAGCGCCTCGCCCTGGTAGCTGAACGCAAGTTCCGCCCCCTGGGCCGCAACGGCCTGCGCGATGCCCCAGGCAATCGACTTGTCATTGGCCAGACCCATGATCAGCCCGCGCTTGCCCTGCATCAGTCCCGTTGACATTCCCGGCCCCTCGCCCACTTTTCGGTGACATTGACGTGTAGGCGAAGCGGGTCCTTCCTTCAAGGCAGGTCCGCAAGCCAGGGAAAGGAGCTTCCATGGACCGGTCCGGCATCTTCGAAGGCGACGACCCCTTCGCCATCGCGCGCGCCTGGCTGACCGAGGCCGAGGCGCAGGAGCCGAACGACCCGAACGCCATCGCGCTGGCCACGGTCGATCCGCAGGGCATGCCGAATGTCCGCATGGTGCTTCTGAAGGAGATCGAGGACGACGCCTTCGTCTTCTACACCAACTACGGCTCGGCCAAGGGCCAGGAAATCGCGGCCTCGGGCAAGGCGGCCTTCGTGCTGCACTGGAAATCGCTGCGCCGCCAGATCCGCGTCCGCGGCAGCGTCACCCGCGAGGATGGCCCGAAGGCGGACGCCTATTTCGCCAGCCGCAGCCTGAAATCCCGTCTCGGGGCCTGGGCCAGCCGGCAATCCGAACCCCTCAGCTCGCGCGAGGCGCTGCTGGCAGAGGCGGCGCGCGTCGCCGTGACGAAGGGGCCCAATCCCCCCCGCCCGCCCTTCTGGGGCGGCTTCCGCATCACGCCGGTCGAGATAGAGTTCTGGGCCGACGGCGCATTCCGGTTGCACGACCGCTTCCGCTGGCGCAGGATTGATCAAGGATCGGCTTGGGACATCACCCGCCTGAACCCGTAGACGTGTTCACCGCAGCGCAAAAATAATCGTCCATCTGTTGAATTGCCCTTGATCCCGGCCGGGCATTTCCGCCATCAGTGCGGTCTAGGGCTCATTCTGGGGAGAAGGCTCTGTCGATGACGGAAGAAGATGAGACCGTGCAGATCGTGCATGGTCGCGTAAAGTGGTTTGATCCATCCAAGGGTTTCGGGTTCATCATATCGGACCAGACGGAAGCGGACATCCTGCTGCACGCCAACGTACTGAGGAACTATGGTCAGGGTTCCGTCGCGGACGGCGCCGGAATCGAGGTGCGCATCCAGCGCACGCAACGCGGCGTGCAGGCGATCGAAGTCACCAGGATTGACCCGCCCGAAGGCGTTGTCCTGCCATTCGGCGAGGATGCCGCGCAACTGGTCAGCGCCGATATCCTGGCCTTGCCGCTGGAACCCGCGCGAGTGAAATGGTTCGACAAGGGCAAGGGTTTCGGCTTTGCCAACGTGTTCGGACGCCCCGAGGATATCTTCATCCATGCCGAGGTGCTGCGCGTTTCGGGTTTCGCCGATCTCGGCGCCGGAGAAGCGGTCGCCCTGCGGGTGATCGAGGGACGACGTGGCCGTATGGCGGTCCAGGTCGTTTCCTGGGAAGTCGCAAGCCGGGACAAGCCTTGACAAGAGGGCGGCTGGTCCTCTCGCTGGTCCTTGCGGCCCTGCCTGGGGTGGCCTGGGCCGAGGCGGCCTGCGCGCCCGACCGTCTGGACATCCGCTGGCACGACGGCCGCGAAAGCTTTGCCGTCGAACTGGCTGACGATCCGGCGGAACGTGCGCAGGGCCTGATGTTCCGCGAGAACCTGCCCGCATTCCAGGGGATGCTCTTCGTCTATGACGCCCCAGGGCGACCGTCCTTCTGGATGAAGAACACGCTGATCCCACTGGACATGATCTTCGCCGATCCGACCGGAACGGTGACCCGCGTGCATGCCAATGCCGTTCCCGGCGACCTCACCCCGATCGATGGTGGCCCCGGGGTGATGTTCGTGCTGGAAATCAACGCGGGGCTGTCCGCCAGGCTCGGCATCGCCCCCGGCGCGATCCTGCGCCATCCCTCGATCCCGGCCGCCTCGGCCGCCTGGCCCTGCGACGGCTAAGCCTTTTCTTTCCCGGTCGATGCAGTTAAGGGTGACGCTGTCGGGGCGTAGCGCAGTCTGGTAGCGCGACGGTTTTGGGTACCGTAGGTCGCGAGTTCGAATCCCGCCGCCCCGACCACCCCCCGACCCTGCACTTGCCCTTTTCCCAAATACTCCCGCCGGAGGCCCCGGCCCGTCCGGCCGGGCGCGCCGGCTCCGGTCAGGCCCGGTGCAGCCTTGCCGTGCGGCGATGCAAGGCGCATATCCCTCGGGAAAGGGGACCCAGATGTCCATTGCCTTCGACCACTCCTATGCCCGCGATCTGCCCGGCACCTACCTGCGCGTGGCGCCTGATCCCGCGCCCGCTCCACGGCTTCTGGCCCTGAACACTCCACTGGCCGCAGAACTTGGTCTGGACATCACCGAAGCCGAGGCCACGGCCTGGTTCTCGGGCGCGGCGCTTCCGCCCGGGGCCGATCCCATCGCCCAGGCCTATGCCGGCCACCAGTTCGGCGGCTTCTCGCCGCAGCTCGGCGATGGTCGCGCGCATCTCCTGGGCGAGGTCGTCACCCCGCGGGGCCGGTTCGACATTCAGCTGAAAGGCTCCGGCCGCACGCCCTTCTCGCGCGGCGGCGACGGCAAGGCGGCGGTCGGCCCGATGCTGCGCGAATTCCTCATCTCGGAGTTCATGTCCGCCATGGGCGTGCCCACCACCCGAGCGCTGGCCGTCGTGGCCACCGGAGAGGAGATCTGGCGCGAGACGAAGCTGCCCGGCGCGGTTCTGGCGAGGGTTGCGGCCAGCCACCTGCGCGTGGGCACCTTCCAGTTCTTCGCCGCGCGCGGAGAGACGGCCAAGGTCCGGGCGCTGGCCGACCATGCCATCGCCCGCCACTACCCGGATCTCGCCGGGGCCGAGCCCCCCTATCTCGCGCTGTTCGACGCCGTGGCGGCCCGCCAGGCCCGGCTGATCGCCGAATGGATGGGCCTCGGCTTCATCCATGGCGTGATGAACACCGACAACATGGCGATCAGCGGCGAGACGATCGACTACGGCCCCTGCGCCTTCATGGAAGCCTATGCGCCGGGCGCCGTCTTTTCCTCGATCGACCACCAGGGCCGTTACGCCTATGCCAACCAGCCGCTGATCCTGGGCTGGAACCTGGCGCGGCTGGCCGAGACGCTGCTTCCGCTCTTCGATCCCGTGCCGGACCGGGCGGTCGAGATCGCCAACGACCGCCTTGCGGGCATCGCCGACCGCTACCGGGCCGAATGGATCGGGGTCATGCGGCGCAAGCTGGGACTTGTCGGCGAGGAGCCGGGCGATGCGGCACTGGCAGACGACCTGCTGGCCGCGATGGAGGGCGCCGACTGGACGCTGACCTTCCGGCGCCTCGCCGACGAGGCTGCGCTCCGCCCCATCGTTCCGGACTTCTCGCGGATGGAAGCCTGGCTGCCCCGCTGGCGCGCCCGGGCCGGAGACGGGGCAGAAGGCCGGATTGCCCGGGCGAACCCCGCCGTGATCCCGAGGAACCACAAGGTCGAGGAGGCCCTTTCCGCCGCCACCGCGGGTGACCTGGCCCCGTTCCACGCCCTTCTCGCCGCGATCCGGCAGCCCTTCGTCGAGGCCGAACCCTTCATCCTGCCTGCCCCGACCGGCTTTGGCCCCTACGTCACCTTCTGCGGCACCTGACAGTGGGCTCCTCGTTCGACTTCGTCGCCTCGTCGCGAGCGAGGAGTGACGAAGTCAACGACGAGCGCGCCCCGCAGATTGACGCCCCCGCCCTTCCCCGCCACCATGCCGTCATGGCCGACCGCTCCGACATCCACGACCGCCTCGCCGCCTCGCTCCGCACGGCGCGCAAGGCGCGCGGGCTGTCGCTCGACGCCATCGCTAAACTCTCCGGCGTCTCCCGCTCGATGGTCAGCCAGATCGAACGCGGCGAATCCTCGCCCACGGTCGCGACGCTCTGGGCGCTGACCCAGGCCCTGCAGCTGGACTTCGCGGGCCTCCTCGAAGGCCGCCCCGCCCCCGGCATCGAGGTCATCCGCGCCGGCTCTGCCCCGGTGATCCAGCGGGGTGGCGTCACCATCCGCATCCTCTCGGCCCCCGAAAGCGTCGGCCAGCACGAGGTCTATGAGCTCGCCTTCGCCCCCGACGCCCACCTCACCTCCGACCCCCATTCCCCCGGCTGCCGCGAGCACCTGACCGTCCTCGAAGGACACCTGACCGTGACCTCGGGCGAAGCCAGCGACAGCCTCACCCCCGGCGATGTCGCCCGCTACCCCGCCGACCGCCCGCACCAGATCGCGGCCAAGGGTGCCGCACGCGCCATCCTGATCGTCCAGGACAGTTGACCGGCCCCGGGGGTTTCACACCCCCGGACCCCCGTGGAGTATTTGGGAAAGAGCAAATCGATCTCCGTTATGAAGGATTCTTATCCGTCAAGTTGACACATGACGCAGCTCGATGCACATTCCGCCAAACCGGAAAGGGTTCTGCCATGACGGAAACGGCCTTCCTGAGCCACATCGCCGCCACCCTCGCCCAGATCGATGCGGAGGGGCTGATGAAACGCGAACGCCTCATCACCGGGGCGCAGGGCGCGCATGTGCGGATGGCGGGGCGCGAGATGCTGAACCTCTGCGCGAACAACTACCTCGGTCTCGCGGACGACCCCCGCCTGATCGCCGCCGCCAAGGCCGCGATGGACGACCATGGTTTCGGCATGGCGAGCGTCCGCTTCATCTGCGGCACGCAGGACCTGCACCGGCGGCTGGAGAGCCGCCTTGCGCGGTATCTCGGCCACGACGACTCCATCCTCTTCGCCGCCTGCTTCGACGCCAACGGCGGGCTGTTCGAGCCGCTTCTCGGCCCCGAGGACGCGGTCATCTCCGACGCGCTGAACCATGCCTCGATCATCGACGGCATCAGGCTCTGCAAAGCGAAGCGCTACCGCTACGCCAACAGCGACATGACCGACCTCGAAGCCCAGTTGAAGGCGGCGAAGGCGGATGGCGCGCGGTTCATCCTGATCGCGACGGACGGCGTCTTCTCGATGGACGGCTACTATGCGAGGCTGCCGGAAATCCGTGCCCTTGCAGACGCTTACGGGGCACTGGTCATGGTCGATGACTGCCATGCCACCGGCTTCACCGGCCCGAAGGGCGCCGGTACACCAGCCCGCGCGGGCGTTCGCGTCGATATCCTGACCGGCACCCTCGGCAAGGCGCTTGGCGGGGCCCTCGGCGGCTATGTCGCGGGCCCACAGCCCGTGATCGACCTTCTTCGCCAGCGGGCGCGGCCCTATCTCTTCTCGAACGCCCTGCCCCCCGCCGTGGTCGGCGCGGCGCTTGCCGCGCTCGACATCGTGGAGCAGGCGGACGACCTGCGCGCGCGCCTTGCCGACAACGCCCGCTACTGGCGCGCGGGCCTCACCGCCGCGGGCTTCACCCTCCTGCCCGGCGACCACCCGATCATCCCGGTCATGCTGGGCGACGCAAGGCTCGCGCAAGCCATGGCCGCCGATCTCAACACCCGCGGCGTCCACGTCGCGCCCTTCTTCTTCCCCGTCGTCCCGAAAGGCGCCGCCCGCATCCGCACCCAGATGAGCGCGGCCCTGACCCGCGAGGATCTCGACTTCGCGCTGGACGCCTTCACCGCCGCCGGCAAAGCCACGGGAGTGCTGGAATGACGAATGAAATGAAGGCTCTGGTCAAGGCCCGCCCCGAGCCCGGACTCTGGATGGAAACCCGTCCCGTCCCCGACATCGGCCCCGACGACGTGCTCATCAAGATCCACAAGACCGGGATCTGCGGCACCGACATCCATATCTGGAACTGGGACGACTGGGCGCAAAGGACTGTCCCGGTGCCGCTGGTGACGGGCCACGAATTCGCGGGGATCATCGTCGAGAAGGGCCGCAATGTCGAAGGGCTGGAGATCGGGCAGCGCTGCTCGGGCGAGGGCCACCTGATCGGCAAGACCTCGCGGCAAAGCCGGTCGGGGCGCTTTCACCTCGACCCCGAAACCCGCGGAATCGGCGTCAACGAACCGGGCGCCTTCGCCCAGTACCTGCGGCTTCCGGCCTTCAATGTCGTCCCCCTACCCGATGCCATCGACGACGAGATCGGCGCGATCCTCGATCCCCTGGGTAACGCCGTCCACACCGCGCTTTCCTTCGACCTGATCGGCGAGGATGTCCTCATCACCGGCGCCGGCCCCATCGGCATCATGGCCGCCGCCGTCGCCCGCCATGTGGGCGCCCGCCACGTCGTCATCACCGACATCAACCAGGCGCGGCTCGACCTGGCCGGTCAGGTGGCCGACGTGATCCCGGTGAACGTCGCCACCACCGAGCTGAAGTCGGTCTACGCGGGCCTGCACATGACGCAGGGCTTCGACGTCGGGATGGAGATGTCGGGCAGCCAGGCCGCGCTCGACCAGATGGTCGAGCACATGGTGATGGGCGGGCGCATCGCCATGCTCGGCATCCCGCCCGGCAAGTCGCCGGTGGACTGGAGCCGCATCGTCTTCAAGGCCATCACCATCAAGGGCGTCTACGGCCGCGAGATCTTCGAGACCTGGTACAAGATGATCGCCATGCTGGAGAACGGGCTCGACATCCGCCGCGTCATCACCCACCGCTTCAAGGTGGCCGAGTTCCAGGACGGCTTCGCCGCGATGCGGTCGGGGCTGTCGGGCAAGGTGGTGCTCGACTGGACCTGACCGGTCGCCGCCCGCGACCGATGCGCGGGGCTGGCGGCCGTGCCGTGGAAATGCCGCGAAATGGCCTTGCAGCGTTAATCGCCCGTTCACCATTGCCCTGCTTTGCTTTCGCCATGGCGAAGGGACATGAGATGATGGACGGATCGCGACCGACAGGTTTTGCCGAGGCACCCGCTGCGGCCTTCCAGGCCGAGGGCGCGGCCCTTCCGGCGCCGGCCACCACCCTGGCCACGGGCGCCCGCTTCCGGGTCCGCGCCCTGCGCCTTGCCCCGGGCGAAGCGACCTCGCTGCAATCGCATCTCCACCGCTCGGAACACTGGGTCGTGGTCGAGGGCACGGCCGAAATCACCGTGGGCGTCCTCGCGCGCCTGGTGCAGGAAGGCGATGCGGTGCACATCCCCCTCGGCCAGGCGCACCGTCTGGAGAATCCGGGGCGGCTGCCGGTTCTGATCATCGCGGTCGACTCGGGCTGCTACCTTGCCGATGACGACGTGATCCGGCACGACTGACGCCTCCTCGCTTCCTTCGGTCGCTCGTCGGAGGCCCATCGCGAGGAGCGACCGAAGGAAGCGAGGAGCCGGCCGGTCTGGTAAACGCACCCTGAATGCCCGCAGCCAAGCCCTTGATTTTCAAAGACCCGCAAAGTCGTCCGGCGTGGACAGGCGACGGAAACCCCGGTTTACACGGCCCCCCGCATCGGCGATAACCGGCCGGTAGCCGCCTGGGTCCGACCGATGCTCCTCCTGATCGACAACTACGACAGCTTTACCTACAACCTCGTCCACTACCTGGGCGAGCTTGGCGCGGAGGTGGTCGTGAAACGGAACGACGCGCTGGAAGTCCAGGACGTGATCGGCATGGCGCCCGAGGTCATCGTCCTCTCCCCCGGCCCCTGCGACCCGGCGCAGGCCGGGATCTGCCTGCCCCTGACCCGCGCTGCCGCGGCCGCCGGCATCCCGCTCCTCGGCGTCTGCCTCGGCCACCAGACCATCGGCGAGGCCTTCGGCGGCAAGGTCGTCCGCTGCCACGAGATCGTCCACGGCAAGATGGGGACCATGCACCATTCCGGGAAAGGCGTGTTCCGTGGCCTGCCCTCGCCCTTCCAGGCAACGCGGTATCACTCGCTGGTCGTGGACCGCGCCACGCTCCCCGCCGAGCTTGAGGTCACCGCCTGGCTGGAAGACGGCACGATCATGGGGCTCCGCCACAAGCACCACCTGATCGAGGGCGTCCAGTTCCACCCGGAATCCATCGCCTCGGAACACGGCCACCAGCTCTTGCGGAACTTCCTCGACGAGGCGAAGGCGAAGGTCCCGGCATGAGCGATGTCCTGAAGCCCCTGATCGGCACCGCCGCGAACCGCCCCCTCACGCGGGCCGAGGCCGAAGCCGCGTTCAATGCGCTGTTCGAAGGCGAAGGCACCCCCGCCCAGATGGGCGGCTTCCTGATGGCGCTCCGCACAAGGGGCGAGACGGTGGACGAATACGCCGCCGCCGCCTCGGTCATGCGGTCGAAGTGCAATGCCGTGAAGGCCCCGGCGGGGGCCATGGACATCGTCGGCACCGGGGGCGACGGCAAGGGGACGCTGAACATCTCGACCGCCACCGCCTTCGTCGTGGCCGGCGCGGGCGTCACCGTGGCCAAGCACGGCAACCGCAACCTGTCGTCCAAGTCCGGCGCGGCGGATGCGCTGACCGAGCTTGGCCTCAACGTGATGGTCGGCCCCGACGTGGTCGAGAAATGCCTCAGCGAGGCCGGCATCGGCTTCATGATGGCGCCGATGCACCATCCCGCGATCCGCCATGTCATGCCGGTGCGCGCGGAACTCGGCACCCGGACGATCTTCAACATCCTCGGGCCCCTCACCAACCCCGCCGGGGTGAAACGCCAGCTGACCGGCGCCTTCTCGGACGCGCTGATCCGGCCGATGGCCGAGACGCTCCTTGCCCTGGGCTCGGAAAAGGCCTGGCTCGTCCATGGCTCGGACGGCACCGACGAGCTGACCATCTGCGGCCCGACCTCGGTCTCGGCGGTGGAAAACGGCGCGGTGCGGGATTTCACGGTGCATCCCGAGGATGCGGGCCTTGCCCCCCATCCGTTCGAGGCGATCCTTGGCGGCACCCCGGCCGATAACGCGGCGGCCTTGCGCGCCCTGCTCGACGGCGCGCCCGGGGCCTATCGCGATGCCGTCCTTCTGAACGCCGCTGCCGCTCTTGTGGTGGCCGACAAGGCGGGAACCCTGACCGAGGGCGTGGCGTTGGCCCGTGAGGCGATCGACTCCGGCGCGGCAAGGGCCAAGGTTGACGCGCTCCGCCGCCTGACGAACGCCTGAGAGGCCACATGTCCACCATTCTCGACCGCATCAAGGCCTACAAGCTGGAGGAAGTGGCCAGGGCCAAGGCCGCTGTCCCCCTGTCCGAGGTCGTAGCCGCGGCCCGCGCCGCCGCCGCGCCGCGCGGCTTTGCCCGCGCCCTGCGCGAGGCCACACTCACCGGCTATGGCCTGATCGCCGAGATCAAGAAGGCCAGCCCCTCCAAGGGACTGATCCGCCCGGATTTCGACCCGCCGGCGCTGGCCAGGGCCTATGAGGCCGGGGGCGCCACCTGCCTGTCGGTCCTGACCGACGCGCCCTCTTTCCAGGGGGCCGACGACTACCTGGTGGCCGCCCATGACGCCGTCTCGCTGCCCTGCCTGCGCAAGGATTTCCTCTACGATACCTACCAGGTCGCCCAGTCCCGCGCGCTGAATGCCGATTGCATCCTGCTGATCATGGCCTCGCTGGACGATGCCCAGGCCGCCGAGCTTGAGGCCGCCGCGATGGACTGGGGCATGGACGTGCTGATCGAGGTCCACGACCAGGCGGAACTGGAGCGCGCGGCGCTGCTCAAGTCGCCGCTCATCGGGATCAACAACCGCAACCTGCACACCTTCGAGGTGACGCTGGACACCACCCGGAAACTCGCGCGGCGTGTGCCCGAGGACCGGATGATCGTCGCCGAAAGCGGGCTTTACACCCCGGACGACCTGGCCGACCTCGCGCAATACGGGGCGCGCTGCTTCCTCATCGGCGAAAGCTTGATGCGGCAGGCCGACGTGACCGCTGCGACGCGGGCGATCCTCGCCCGCCCCCTGACCGCGCAGGGCGGGCTATGAGCGGGCTGTCGCATTTCGACGACCGGGGCCAGGCCCATATGGTCGATGTCTCGGACAAGCCGGTGACCGACCGCATGGCCGTCGCGGCGGGCGCGGTGCGGATGACGGCCGAGACGCTGGCGCTGATCACCGAGGGCCGGGCGAAGAAGGGCGATGTCCTGTCCGTCGCGCGGCTGGCCGGAATCATGGCGGCCAAGAAGACGTCGGACCTGATCCCGCTCTGCCACCCCCTGCCCATCACCAAGGTCGCACTGGACCTGACCCCGGACCCCGCACTGCCGGGTGTCAGAATCGAGGCGACCGTCAAGACCTCGGGCCAGACCGGGGTCGAGATGGAGGCGCTGACCGCCGTCTCGGTCGCGGCGCTGACGGTCTATGACATGGTCAAGGCGGTCGAGAAGTCCATGGTGATCGACGGCATCCGGCTGATCCTGAAAGACGGCGGAAAATCAGGCCGTTACGAGGCGACCTGATGATAACGGTCGAAGAGGCGCTGACCCGCTGCCTGGCGCTTGTCGCGCCGCTCCAGCCGGAAACCGTGCCGCTGGCCCAGGCCGCCGGTCGCTGGATGTGCGCCCCTGCCGTGGCCACCCGCGACCAGCCGCCCTTCGCGGCCTCGGCGATGGACGGCTATGCGGTGCAGGGCAACCCCGGGCCGGACGACAATTTCCTGGTGATCGGCGAGGCCGGCGCCGGCCATGCCTTCGAGGGGACCGTCGGCCCCGGCCAGGCGGTGCGCATCTTCACCGGTGCCCCGGTGCCCGAGGGCGCGACCCGGGTCATCATCCAGGAGGATGTGGTCCGGCTGGACGACCGCATCCTGCTGAAGGAGGGGCTCGACACCGCCACCCATATCCGCCCCCGCGGCCAGGATTTCCGGGCCGGAGAGAGCATTTCCCCCCGCCGCCTGCGCCCGACCGACCTGGCGCTTCTGGCCGCCATGAACATCCCCGTCGTGCAGGCCACGCGCAAGCCGGTGGTCGCCCTTGTCGCCACCGGCGACGAGCTGGTGATGCCGGGCGAAGACCCGCGCCCGGACCAGATCATCGCCTCGAACGGCTTTGCCCTGAAGGCGATGGTCGAGGCCGCGGGCGGCGAGGCCCGCCTTTTGCCGATCGCCCGGGACAACGAGGTCGAACTCCTCACCGTCCTCGACCTGACCCAGGGCGCGGACCTGGTCGTCACCATCGGCGGGGCCTCGGTCGGCGATCACGACCTGGTCGGCAAGGTGGCGGGGCTGGAGCACAGCTTCTGGAAGCTGGCGCTGCGCCCCGGCAAGCCGCTGATGGCGGGGCGGCTGAACGGCGTGCCGATGCTGGGCCTGCCGGGCAACCCGGTCAGCGCCATCGTCTGCGGGCATCTGTTCCTTCTGCCGATGGTCCGGGCCATGCTGGGCGACCCCGCGCCTGCGCCCCTTCCCCGCAAGGCCCGCCTGACGGTGGACCTGCCCGCGAACGGCCCGCGGGCGCATTACATGCGGGCGCGGCTTGTGCAGACCGACGGCCTGCCGGAAATCGCCCCCTTCGACCGGCAGGACTCGGCGCTCCTGTCGATCCTCGGCCAGGCCGATGCGCTGCTGATCCGGCCCATCGACGCCCCCGCCTGTCGCGCCGGGGACACGGTGCCCTACCTGCCGCTCTGACCCCTTGTGGATATCTCTTGACACAAACCGGGAACACGGGCAGAACATTATGAAAACGCATGATGTGGAGGTTGTCCCCGTGCTGACACGCAAGCAGTTGGAACTTCTGGACTTCATCAAGACGCGGATGGACCGCGACGGGGTGCCGCCCTCCTTCGACGAGATGAAGGATGCGCTGGACCTGCGCTCGAAGTCGGGGATCCACCGGCTCATCACCGCGCTTGAGGAACGGGGGTTCATCCGCCGCCTCGCCCACCGCGCCCGCGCGCTGGAGATTGTCAAGCTGCCCGAGGCAATGGAGAAACCCGGCTTCAGCCCCAAGGTGATCCAGGGCGACCGCAGCGATCCACCGCGCGAGGCGATGGAGGTCTCGGCCGTGCATGCGCTGGAACTGCCCGTCATGGGCCGCATCGCCGCCGGCGTGCCGATCGAGGCGATTTCCGAGGTGTCGCACCATGTGGCCGTGCCGGGGTCGATGTTGTCGGGCAAGGGGCAGCACTACGCCCTTGAAGTCAAAGGCGATTCCATGATCGAGGCCGGGATCAACGATGGCGACATCGTGGTGATCCGCGAACAGTCCACGGCGGACAACGGAGATATCGTCGTGGCGCTGGTGGAAGACCACGAGGCGACGCTGAAGCGCTACCGCCGCCGCGGCAACATGATCGCGCTTGAAGCCGCCAACCCGGCCTACGAGACGCGGGTCTTCCCCGACCATCTGGTCAAGGTGCAGGGTCGCCTCGTGGGCCTGATCCGCAGCTACTGACGGGCGAGTTGCGCCCGCCGCGACCGCAGGTCGGGCAAGTCAACGCCGCCAGACGGGGCTGACCAGAGACGGTGCGCCCCCTTCGTTTTCTGAAACCGCAGCCCTGCCCCATCCTGCCAGATTGCAAGCGGCCCGGTCTCGCGCAGCACGCGTTCGTCGATCAGCGGGCACCCGGCGGGCGCAGCCTCTGCCCTCGCCGCAAGGATCACCAGATCGGCCCGCGCACAAATCCCGGCCAGCCTCTCCTGCGCCCCCTTGCCCGAAAGCGCCACCGCCCTCAGGCCCCCAAGGTCGAACCAGCGCTCGCCCTTGTTGCCCTCGAACCCCGGGCGCGCAGCGGCTGCGTCCTGCGGCGTAAGGTCGCCGTCGTTCTGCAACCAGTTCTCCGCCGCGAAGCCCCCGCCCTTGGCGGCCGACAGGGCCCGCCCCTCGGCGCCCGCCAGCCCGACCAGGCGCCCGTCGCCCGAGATGAGCAGCAAGGGACGTTCGGCCAGGGCCCAGAGCACGAAGGCCGCCACCACCGGAACCAGTCCCACCGCCTGCACTCTTCCCCGCAATAGGATCAGCCAGATCGCCCCAAGCGTAAGCATCGGGATCACCCATGGCCCCGGCGCGGGGATCGCGGTGACCGAGCCTTCCCAGGACGAAATCTCGTGCGCGATGAACAGGATCCAGCGCGCGCCCTGCTCCATGAACCAAAGCGGCAGCCAGGCGAGGCCGAAGGGCGCAAGCAACGCAGCGACGGCCCCCGCGGGCATGATGACCGCGCCCATGACCGGGACGGTCAGCAGGTTTGCCAGAAGCCCGTAATCGGTGAACCGGTTGAAATGCGCCGCCGCGTAGGGCGCG
The DNA here is from genome assembly GCF_046295235.1 of Tabrizicola flagellatus. Taxonomy (GTDB): domain Bacteria; phylum Pseudomonadota; class Alphaproteobacteria; order Rhodobacterales; family Rhodobacteraceae; genus Tabrizicola; species Tabrizicola flagellata_A. The sequence goes on along the minus strand of NZ_JBKBLV010000014.1, from coordinate 12,890 downwards.
GTCGACAGCCCCCCGATCAGCGAACTCAGCACCAGCGTGAAGACCGGCATCAGCCAGCGCGGCACCTGCTGGCGATAGATGCTGCCGTCCAGCGCCTGAAATCCCAAGATCAGCGCGATGGTCGCCGCAAATGACATCTGGAAGCCGGGTTCCAGCAGGCTTTCGGGCTTCATGAGCATCAGGATCAGCGCCGCCACGGCGACCGACCGAAGCGACAGCGCGCGCCGGTCCAGTAGCACCGCGCCCAGAACCACCGAGATCATGATGAACGCGCGCTCCGTCGCCACGTTGGCACCAGACAGAAGCAGGTAAAACAGCGCCACGCCCAGGCTGACCACGGCCGCAACCTTCCTGGTGTTCACCCGCAGCGCGACAAAGGGGATCAGCGCCAGCCCATAGCGGAACAGCGCGAAGACGAAGCCGGTTAGGAACGCCATGTTCATCCCCGAAATCGCAAGCAGGTGAGCAAGCGAAGAGTCCCGCAGCGCCTGCACCGTGTCCTCGGTGATGGCCGAGCGGTCCCCCGTCATCGCCCCCGCCGCAAAGGCCCCGGCCTGCCCGTCCATGTGGGCCAACATGCCTTGTGTCAGCCAGATCCGCAGCCGATCGATGGGCAGCGCAGCGCCCGAGGGCTCCTCCAGCAGAAGGACCGGGGTGCGGGTATATCCCACCGCGCCCAGCTGGTCGAAAAAGGCCATGCGGCGGAAATCGAAGGCCCCGGGCTCCACCGGCCCGTCCGGGGCGGCAAGGTTCGCGGTCAGGATCACCACCTGGCCCGGGATCGGCACCAGCCACTCCTGGTCCTCCTGCAACGAGATGCGGACCCGGACAGGCGTCCTTTCAGGCGTGACCTCCCGCAGCACCACCTGATCCAGCGTGAGCCGAAGCGCATCGGACTGCGAGCGGTCGATCTCGACGATCCGGCCCTCGACCGGGCCGTAGTAGCGGAAGGTCAGCATCGGCGCGTCCAGCGCATGGGCGCGGATCCCGGCGGCGATCCAGCCCGCCGCAAGCGCGGCAAGGCCGAGGCCGAGCGGCCGCGCCAGGTCGGACCTCCAGCCGAGGACCGCGCCCGCGACAAGGGCCAGCGCGGCAAGCGCGTAGCCCACCGCCCCCGGCTCTTCGGGAACCGAGAACCAGGCCCCGATGCCGCAGCCGATCAGCACGGCGATCCAGGGGAACAGCGTCCCCCGCGCCGCCTGCAGCGCCCCAAGCGGTGCCAGGAGGAGCCGCGCCACCACCTTGTCTCCCACCCCGCGATTGCCTAAACCCGGCAGCGATCCTACGCCCGCCATGGTTTCCGAAAGGTTAATCCCGTCATGTCTCAGGTCGTCACCCGCTTTGCGCCTTCGCCCACGGGCTACCTGCACATCGGCGGCGGGCGGACGGCGCTGTTCAACTGGCTTTATGCGCGCGGGCGAGGCGGCAAGTTCCTCCTGCGGATCGAGGACACCGACCGCGAACGTTCAACCCCCGAAGCAACCGCCGCCATCCTGCGCGGGCTGAACTGGCTGGGGCTCGACTGGGACGGCGAGGTGGTGAGCCAGTTCGCCCGCCGCGACCGGCACGCCGAGGTCGCGCACGAGATGCTTGCGCGAGGAACGGCCTACAAGTGCTTCTCGACGCAGGAGGAAATCGCGGCCTTCCGCGCGGCGGAAGAGGCCGCGGGGCGGTATCCCGTGTTCCTGTCGCCCTGGCGCGACGCCGATCCCGCCACGCATCCCGAAGGCGCGCCCTATGTCATCCGCATGAAGGCCCCCCGCACCGGCGAGACGGTGATCGACGACCAGGTGCAGGGCCGCGTGGTGATCCAGAACGCGACGCTGGACGACATGATCGTGCTGCGCAGCGACGGGACGCCCGTCTACATGCTGGCGGTGGTGGTGGACGATCACGACATGGGCGTGACCCATGTGATCCGGGGCGACGACCACCTGAACAATGCGGCGCGGCAGCAGATGGTCTATGACGCGATGGGCTGGCAGGTGCCGGTCTGGGCGCATATCCCGCTGATCCACGGGCCGGACGGCAAGAAGCTGTCCAAGCGCCACGGCGCGACGGGCGTCGAGGAGTATCAGGCGATGGGCTACCCGGCCGCGGGAATGCGCAATTACCTCACAAGGCTCGGCTGGGCGCATGGCGATGCCGAAATCTTCACCTCGGAAGAGGCAATGAAGATGTTCGACCTGAAGGGCATCGGTCGCGCGCCCGCCCGGCTGGATTTCAAGAAGCTGGAGAACACCTGCGGGCATCACATGGCGATGGCCGACGATGCCGCACTGCTGCATGAACTGAAGGCCTTCCTCTCCGTCTCGGGGCGCGCGCCTCTATCGGCGATACAGGAAGCCCGGATGATGGCCGCGCTGCCCTTCCTGAAGAAATCCGTGAAGACCTTCCCGGAACTCATGGAAAAGGCTGCTTTTCTTCTGGCAGAGCGTCCCATCCGACCCGATCCCAAGGCGGCCGAGGCGCTGGATACGGTATCCCGTGGTATACTGAAATCGTTGACGCCGCGACTGCAAAATGCTAGCTGGACAAAGGACGCGCTGGAGCCGATCCTGACCGCGGTTGCCGAGGAGAACGGCATCGGTTTCGGCAAGCTGGCAGCGCCGTTGCGGGCCGCACTTGCGGGGAGAACTGTTACACCGTCGGTTTACGACATGATGCTCGTCATCGGTCGTGATGAAACCGTTCACCGGCTGGAGGATGCGGCGGGCTGACCCCGCCCCCCGGCCTTGAAGCCGCCCCGACCGGGGTGCAGGATTGCCAATGGCCGCGCCCGGTGCCGGGTGCGACCTTCATCACCGGGGAGAACCATGTCGGACAAAGTTGCAAAACTGGAACTGGACGGGAAGACCTACGACCTTCCGGTCCACAAACCCACCCTGGGCCCCGACGTGCTGGACATCCGCAAGCTTTACGGCGAGGCGGGCGTCTTCACCTTCGATCCCGGCTTCACCTCGACGGCATCCTGCGAAAGCGCCATCACCTATATCGACGGTGATCTGGGTGAACTGCTGTATCGCGGCTACCCCATCGAACAGCTTGCCGAGAAATCGACCCATCTCGAGGTCTGCTATCTGCTGCTCTACGGCGAACTGCCGACCGCCGCCCAGCTTGCCGACTTCACGCAGCGCGTGACCAAGCACACGATGGTGCACGAACAGATGCACTATTTCTTCCGCGGCTTCCGCCGCGACGCGCATCCGATGGCCACGATGGTGGGCGTGGTGGGCGCGATGGCGGCCTTCTACCACGATTCGACCGACATCAACGATCCCTGGCAGCGCGAGGTGGCCGCGATCCGCATGATCGCGAAACTGCCAACCATCGCCGCGATGGCCTACAAGTATTCGGTCGGCCAGCCCTTCGTCTATCCCAAGAACGCGCTGTCCTACGCGGGCAACTTCCTGCACATGTGCTTTGCCGTCCCGGCCGAGGATTATGTGGTCAGCCCCGTGCTGGAAAAGGCGATGGATCGCATCATGATGCTCCATGCCGACCACGAACAGAACGCCTCGACCTCGACGGTGCGGCTGGCGGGGTCGTCGGGCGCGAACCCCTTCGCCTGCATCGCAGCCGGCATCGCCTGTCTCTGGGGCCCGGCGCATGGCGGGGCGAACCAGGCCTGCCTGGAGATGCTGAAGGAGATCGGCACCGTCGATCGCATCCCGGAATACATCGCCAAGGCCAAGGACAAGAATTCCGGCTTCCGGCTGATGGGTTTCGGCCACCGGGTCTACAAGAATTTCGACCCGCGCGCCAAGGTGATGAAGGAGAGCGCCGACGAGGTGCTCGGACTGCTCGGCATCGAGAACAACCCGCTTCTCCAGGTCGCCAAGGAACTGGAGCGCATCGCGCTGGAGGACGAATACTTCGTCTCCAAGAAGCTCTACCCGAACGTCGATTTCTATTCGGGCATCATCCTCGAGGCGATGGGCTTCCCGACCTCGATGTTCACTCCGATCTTCGCGATCAGCCGCACGGTGGGCTGGATCAGCCAGTGGAAAGAAATGATCGCCGACAAGAACCAGAAGATCGGTCGTCCGCGGCAGCTCTACATCGGCCCGGAAAAGCGCGACTACGTCGACCTGCGCCACCGCTGAGGCGCAGGACAGCGACGGACAGAGAGGCCGCCTTCGGGCGGCCTTTTCGTGCGCCGACAGGTCGCAGGGCATGACTGATGATTTCCGTCAGGAACGACCCACATCTGGGGGGTTCTTTCCCTGCGGAGTTTTGCCATGAAAGACACCTACCCGGACCTGACCGCGCACCATGCGCCCGTCACCTTTGGCGACCGGGTCGCGCTGCGGACCGTCAAGTTCATGCGCCTGTTCGCCGACGCCTTCTTCTCGAAACGCTATGGCCACCGCGCGGTCGTGCTGGAAACCGTCGCCGCCGTTCCCGGCATGGTCGGCGGCCTGCTCCAGCACCTGAAGGCGCTGCGGCACATCCGCGACGACCAGGGCTGGATCAAGGAGCTTCTGGACGAGGCCGACAACGAACGCATGCACCTGATGACCTTCATTCACGTCGCGCAGCCCTCGCGGCTGGAACGCGGGATCATCATGCTGGGGCAGGCAATCTTCTATAACGCCTATTTCTGGCTGTATCTCTTCACTCCACGCATCGCGCACCGGATCGTCGGCTATCTCGAAGAGGAGGCGGTGGTCAGCTACACCCAGTATCTGGAACAGATCGACGCCGGCAAGGTGGAGAACGTCCCCGCCCCACAGATCGCCATCGACTACTGGAACCTCGGCAAAGGCGCGCGGCTGCGCGACGTGGTCATCGCCGTCCGCGCCGACGAGGCTGGGCACCGCGACCGCAATCACCAGATGGCCGACGAACTGAAGGCCGCCTGACCGCTCGTCCCTTCGCCTTCGCCTGCGCTTCGCTCTTCGCTCTTCGCTGGCGAGGAGCGAGGCGAAAGCGGAGCGAGGAGCCTAGCCCCGCCCGTCCAGCGTCCCGACGGCCCGGTAAAGTTCGGGCCGCCGGTCGCGGAACAGGCCCCAACTGGCGCGAAGCTCGGCGATCGCCTCCAGATCCACGGTGGCGGTCAGCACCTCTTCCCGGTCGCGCGAGGCCCGGGCCAGAATTTGCCCCATGTGTCCGGCGATGAAGCTCGAGCCATAGAAGGTCACTTCCCGGCCCCCCGGTGCGACCTCGCGGCCGATGCGGTTCGATGCCACGACCGGCATGATGTTCGCCCCGGCGTGGCCGCGCATCACCGCTTCCCAGTGCGGCTGGCTGTCGTGATCGGGAGCGGGCGGCTCGGACCCGATGGCGGTGGGGTAAAGCAGCATCTCGGCCCCCATCAGCGCCATGGCGCGCGCGGCTTCCGGGAACCACTGGTCCCAGCAGATGCCCACCCCGATCCGACCGAAGGCCGTGTCCCAGACCCGAAAGCCGGTATCGCCGGGCGAGAAGTAGAACTTTTCCTCGTAGCCCGGCCCCTGCGGGATGTGGCTTTTCCGGTAGACCCCCAACACGCGACCGTCCGCGTCGATCATGGCGCAGGAGTTGAAATGCGACTGCCCCGCCTTCTCGAAGAACGAACACGGCAGCACCACGCCAAACTCGCGCGCGAGCGCGCTGAAATGCGCGATCAGCGGGTGGCCCTCGGCCGGGCGGGCCAGGCGAAAGTATTCCGGCCGCTCCTCGATGCAGAAGTAGGGCGCTTCGAACAGTTCCTGCACCAGGATGACCTGCGCGCCCTTCGCGGCGGCCGCGCGGATCGCACGTTCGGCAGACTCGAGGTTCAGGGGCAGATCCCAGCTGCAGGCGAACTGGGTGGCGGCAAGGGTAACGTGACGCATGGGGTGTCCTCCGGGCAGATGCGTCTTACCCTAAGTCTCTGGCGGGGCGGCTTGAAGCCCGATTCCACTCTGGACAGGCCAACGCTTGCCTGCGGTCGCGACTGCCGTGGGATGCAGGCGTTCCGACCGGTCGCGGCCGACCCGGCGCCTGCGCCGCAACAGGAACGCCTTGCCCCAACTGCGCAGGGTGCCGACCATCGGCGCCTCTGGATCGCAGGGAAACCGCTCGCGCCAGCCATCGGGTAGCGCCAGCCCAAGGGCCTCGGCCCGGTCCAGCATCCAGACCAGCGGGATGTTCGCCAGGGGCCGCGCGGCCTGAAAGTCCCCGATCTGTCCGCCGATGTCGCCATGCGCGCCGCGGAACCAGACCTGTTCCACGTTGCCTTCCCAGCCGGGGGGACACTCCCAGAGCACCGGCGCAAAGGCCTCGCGCGTCTCGTGCAGGGCCAGGGCGTGATAGCCGTGACGGATCGAGGGGCCGAGCTGATGGCTGTGGAAGGCATGGCGGTCCGCCGCAAACATCCAGAAGAACGGCAGCCGCAGGCCCAGTGCCTTCACGGTGTCCCATACCCCGACCATCTGGATCGGCGCCTCGCCATGGCAAAAGCGCCGCGCGAAGGCCTCGGCGGCCGGGCTGTCCGCGCCGCGTTCGTAATGCCGCCAGGCCAGGCGCACCGCGCGTTCAGTGGCATGTTCCCGGCGCAGCAGGCCCACCCGGTCGATCACCCCCGCAAGCGAGCGGACCGCGAAGGCCCCGCGCGAATATCCGAACAGAAAAATCCTGTCGCCAGGGCGATAGCCGGAGGCCAGCCAGCCATAGGCGCGGCGGATCTGCGGGGCGATTCCGCGTCCCTCGAGGATCGCCACGCCGCGCAACCAGCCCTCCCATTGCATCCCCGGTTCGTAATAGAGCCGCCGGTTGGCATGGGTGCCCATCTCCTGCAACAGCCGGAACAGGATACCAGGGTTCGCCTCGCGCCCCGGCTCCAGGCTGGACATGGTGCCATCGAGGATGACCACATGATCGACCACGCCCCTCTGCCTTCCCGGCGCAGGCGCGGGGGCCGGTTCCACCTCGGGCTCGACCGTGCGGCGGAAAAAGCTGCGGAGGCGGTCCAGAAGGCGCGTGGCGGGTCTCCTTCGGTTCGGCGCTGGGGCATCGTCGCGCAGCGCGGGTAAAGATTCCCTGACCGCAATGCTAGACGCCCGGCGGTTCCTGTCCAGCCGAGCGTCAGGATTTCACAGGAATTTCAAACAGTCAGAGCTTCAGGCTGAGGACCGTTGCCATCTGCAACTCGCCAAAGCCGTTGAAGCGGGTGTTGGTGACCGTCGAATAGGACCCCATACCCTGCCAGACGACGAAATCGCCTTCCTGAAGGTCGGCGGGCAGCGGGATTTCCCCCGGAAGCCGGTCCACCGAATCGCAGGTCGGCCCGAAAACGATGCGGGGGATCGCCTCGCCCGTGCGCTTTTCTCCGGTGGGCGACAGCACCTCGATCCGGTCGATCACGCCGATCATCGGCAGTTCGGTCAGGGAGCCATAGACGCCGTCGTTCAGGAAGACATGCGTCCCGTCGCGCAGCGCCTTTACGCGGGCGGCCAGCGCGAAGGCGTCGCCGCAGAGCGCCCGGCCGGGTTCGCAGACCAGCGCGGGACGGTCGGCGCCGAAGGCCTCGGACGTCACCCGGTCGATCAGCTGGAAGGTCTCTTCCAGTTGCGGCACCACCGCGGCCAGCCGGTGCGAGGGGAAGCCCCCGCCCACGTTCAGCCGCGCGATCTTCACGCCGGCGCCGCGCGCGATGTTCGCGGCCTCGCGGATGTAGGATTCCCAGGCGTGGGGATCGATGCACTGGGTGCCCGGGTGGAATGTGATCGAGGGGATGTAGCCCGCCTCGACCACGGTCTTGAGGAGTTCAGTCGCCAGTTCCACCGTCGCACCGAACTTGGCGCCGAAGTTGTAGGCCGCGCCCGCCACCGGCAGCTTGAAGCGCACGCTGATCTCGGTGCCCTCGACCGGGACCATCTCGATCAGCTTCTGCAGTTCCGACTTCGAATCGACGCTGTAGGACTTCACGCCCCGCGTCACCGCATGGGCGATCTCGTGCCGCGCACGCACCGGGTTGTTATAGTGGATCGCCGCGTCCGGCACGAGGCGGCGGATGAGGTCGATCTCAAAGGGCGAAGCGCAATCGAAGCCGCGCACGCCCGCCGCCGCCAGGTTTTCGATCATTTCCTCGCCGGGGTTCGACTTGACGGCATAGGTCACCATGCCCGGGAAGCCGTCGATGAACCGGCGCGCAGCTGCCTGTGCGGCCGAGGGCGCGAAGAACAGCACGGGGTTTTCCGGCGCCTGCTTCTTCAGAAAGTCAGTCGGGTTTGTCCAGATTGTCTTGGAGAGTCCCATCGGCGTATTTCCCTTTGCCAACAAGACGCTTCGCCCTTCCCCGTGCAGCTATGGGACCGGGCACCAGCGTGGTTTCAAGTGAACCAGGCCAGGTGCGTATGAGCCGCCCTTTTCCTGCAATCGAGGATGCCGCATATGGGTTACAAACTCACCGAACAAAACTATATAAATGCGCCATTCTGTCGTTATAATGACGAAAAGGACGGCAGATTGCATGGACGAACTGGATCGCAACATCATCGGGCTGCTCTCGGCCGACGCGCGGGTTTCGGTGGCGACCCTCTCGCGCCGGTTGAAGGTCGCCCGGTCGACGATCCAGGCGCGGCTGGAGCGGCTGGAGACCTCGGGCGTGATCGCGGGCTACACGCTGAAACTGGGAGAGGCCGCACGGGAGGGGCGGCTGCGCGCCTCGGTCCTGCTGACCATCGAACCCCGCTCGCAGGCCGCAGTTCTGGCGCGGCTGAAGTCGATTGCCGAGATCGAGCGGGTGTTCACCACCTCCGGCCGCTTCGACTTTCTGGTGCAGGTCGCCTGCCCCAACACCCAGGTGCTCGATTCGGTGCTGGACCAGATCGGCGCGATGACCGGGGTCAGGGCGTCGGAGAGCCTGATCCACCTCTCGACCAAGATCGACCGGGCGGTTTAGGCGTAGGGTGTGCTACAACGCACCGTCACACCCCCAAAGCCCGGAACACCTTCGGCAGTTCTTCCGGCAGGTCCTCGGCGATCAGCCCTGGCCCGAAGGACAGCGCACATTCCACATGCAGCCAGGCCCCGGTGCAGGCAGCTTCGAAGGGTGAACCCCCCCGCGCCAGTAGCCCGGTGATGAACCCCGCCAGCACATCCCCCGACCCCGCCGTCGCCAGCCACGGCACGGCGCGGCCGTAGTGGGCGGAGTTGATGGCGCAGCGGCCCGTAGGGTCGGCGATCACCGTGTCCGGGCCTTTGTACAGGACCACGCAGCCCGCCCGCTTTGCCGCCTCGCGCGTGGCGTCGACCTTGGAATAGGCGGGGCCTTTGGTGGCGGGCTGGTTAAGCTTTTCGGTGATGTCGGGGAAGAGGCGAGCGAACTCCCCGGCATGGGGGGTCAGGACGCATCCGTCGTGCAGGGCGTCGAAGAACTCGGGGTGTTGGGACAGGATGGTGAGTGCATCGGCATCTAGGACCAGATGGCGTCTTTCGGAGGTCGGGGCCCCCCTCCCCTCTCCCCTCCCCACGGGGGGGAGGGGAAGCGAGTCACCGTCACCGTCTGTGCGGGACGCCTGACCTTCGCCGCTCCCCTCCCCCCCGTGGGGAGGGGAGAGGGGTGGGGGGCTCCCGGCCGGAATACTCAGCGCAACCGCCACCACCTCCCTGGCACGCGCATCGATCCCCAACCCCGGCCCTACGCACAGCGCATTGATCCGCTTGTCCTCCAGCGCCTCCTCCAGCATCAGCCCATCCGCAACCGCCCGCAGCATCACCGCATCCAGCCGCGCGGCGTTCTCCGGTATGGCCTCGGGAGGACACCCCACCGTCACCAGTCCTGCCCCGATCCGAAGCGCCCCCCGCGCCGCCAGCCGCGCCGCCCCGCCACGACCGGAGGGGCCGGAGAGGACGAGGGCGTGGCCGTAGGCATATTTGTGCCCGGTTGCCTTGCCCAGCCGCGCGGTCGCCGTCGGCCGCTCGATCAGCGTCACGCCTGCATCAGCGGCGAGGCCCAGGGGCACCACCCGCAACCGCTCGCAGGCCCTGGGGCCGACCCCGAGGTAGTGGCCGGGCTTCGGTGTCTGGAATGTCACCGTCAGGTTCGCCAGGACCCGGTCGTCCAGCGGATTGCCAGCCGCGCTGGCCGGATAGCGCCCGCTGTCGGCGCAAAGACCGCTTGGAACATCCACCGCCACGACACGCGGGGTTTCCCCCGTGCGTCTGGCCGATCGCCACCAGTTCAGTTCGCCCTGAACCGCATCCAGATCCTCGAAGGGGCGCGTCAGACCGATGCCGAACAGGGCATCCACCACGAGAGCCGTGCCTTCGGCCCATGGGGGCAGCGAATCGTTCTGCAGCGGCCGCACCTCCCCCATCCCCCGCCATCGCTCGCAATTCACCCTTGCGTCCGGCGGCAGCCGCTCCGGGTCGCCGTAGAGGAAGACCTCCACCTCCCAGCCCCATTCCCTGAGCAGCCGCGCCACGACGAACCCGTCGCCGCCGTTGTTGCCCGGCCCGCAGAGGACCACCGCTCGGTGCGAGGTGGCCCTCAGCTCCGGCCATTCCTCGAAGATCGCCTCGACCACGCCCCGCCCGGCGCGCTCCATCAACTCCAGGCCCGTGACCTCACCCGTGGCAATCGCCGCCTGTTCGATGGCCCGCATCTGCGCGGCGGTCAGGAGTTCGGTCATTTCTTGCGCATCCCGGATTTCAAACTGCCCATACAACAGGCGTATTGCACAAATTTTAGGCAGCACCCCGGGATTCCCCGTGGATCCGCCCGCAAGGAAACCCTGTCACATTGCCCCTCTCATGGGGAAGTGGTCAGAGGGGCAAGGACGTACCGGGGGAGCCAGCCCATGAAGAAAGTCGAAGCGATCATCAAGCCGTTCAAGCTTGACGAGGTGAAGGAGGCGCTTCAGGAGGCGGGCATCCAGGGTCTTTCGGTGACCGAGGTCAAGGGCTTCGGGCGGCAGAAGGGCCACACGGAGCTTTACCGCGGCGCCGAATATGTCGTGGACTTCCTGCCCAAGGTGAAGATCGAGGTCGTCCTGACCGACGACATGGTCGACACCGCCGTCCAGGCGATCATCGCAGCCGCCCGCACCGACAAGATCGGCGACGGCAAGATCTTCGTCACGCCCGTCGAACAAGCCATCCGCATCCGCACCGGCGAGACCGGAGACGATGCCGTCTGACGCGACGGCCCAGGAATTTTCTTCGAAAATTCCTGGGCTTGACCAGAATCGGGCCGCAAGGTCCAAACCGAAACCCAACCGAAAGGCAGCATGATGAGCGCAGTAAGCAAAGCTCTGAAACTGATGAAGGACGAGGAAGTCGAATACGTCGACATCCGCTTTACCGACCCGAAGGGCAAGCTCCAGCACGTCACGCTGGTCGCCGACCTGGTGGACGAGGACTTCTTCGAGGAAGGCTTCATGTTCGACGGCTCGTCGATCGCGGGCTGGAAGTCGATCGACCAGTCCGACATGAAGCTGATCCCGGATGCGGCTTCGGTCTACATCGACCCGTTCTACGCCGAAAAGACCATGGCCGTGCACTGCAACGTCGTCGAGCCCGACACCGGCGAGGCCTACAGCCGCTGCCCGCGCCAGACCGCGCTGAAGGCGGAAGCCTACCTGAAGTCCTCCGGCATCGGTGACGCGGCCTATTTCGGGCCCGAGGCCGAATTCTTCATCTTCGACGACGTGCGCTACTCGGTGACGCCGCGCAAGGTGGCCTACGAGATCGACGCCGAGGCCGCCGCCTGGAACACCGACACGGTGACCGAGGGCGGCAACTACGGCCACCGCGCGGGCCACAAGGGCGGCTATTTCCCGGTCAACCCGATCGACGAGGCCCAGGACATCCGCGGCGAGATGCTCTCGACCATGAAGCGGATGGGCATGAAGGTCGACAAGCACCACCACGAGGTCGCGACCTGCCAGCACGAGCTGGGCATGGTCTTCGGCGGGCTGGTCGAACAGGCCGACAACATCCAGAAGTACAAGTACGTCATCCACAACGTGGCCCATGCCTACGGCAAGACCGTGACCTTCATGCCGAAGCCGATGAAGGGCGACAACGGCAGCGGCATGCACGTCAACATGTCGATCTGGAAGGGCGGCAAGCCCTTGTTCGCCGGCGACAAGTATGCCGACCTGAGCCAGGAGGCCTTGTGGTTCATCGGCGGCATCCTGAAGCACGCGAAGGCGCTGAACGCGCTGACGAACCCCGGCACCAACAGCTACAAGCGCCTGATCCCGGGCTTCGAGGCGCCGGTTCTGCGCGCCTATTCGGCCCGCAACCGGTCGGGCTGCGTCCGGATCCCGTGGACCGAAAGCCCGAAGGCCAAGCGCGTCGAGGCCCGTTTCCCCGATCCGTCGGCGAACCCCTACCTGGCCTTCGCGGCGCTCTTGATGGCCGGCCTTGACGGCATCAAGAACAAGATCGACCCGGGCCCGGCCTCGGACAAGGACCTCTACGACCTGCCCCCGGAAGAGCTGGCGCAGATCCCGACCGTCTGCGGCAGCCTGCGCGAGGCGCTGGAAGAGCTGGAGAAGGACATGGACTTCCTCCTGGCCGGCGACGTGTTCGACCGCGACCAGCTGGAGGCCTACATGGCCCTGAAATGGGAAGAGGTCTATGCCTACGAGCATACCCCCCACCCGGTCGAGTATCAGCTGTACTATTCCTGCTGAGACCTGGGGACAGTGAAGGGAAAAGGGCGCCCCCGAGGGCGCCCTTTTTCATGTGCGTCCAAGCGGGACACCCAGACCAAATAATTGCAAAGTCTGGATTATTGTGCGGACATTAACGGCTTGGAAAGCAGGTTCGGCACGGCTAACCTGCGGCGCGGAAGCAGGCGGGACGGCGATGGCACGGGAACCCTCGGACAGGCGCGGGGAAAGGGGACGACCCGAGATCTGGGCCTCGGGCGGGCAGCGTCCGCCCTTCGACCTGCGCGCGCTTGGCCGGGC
>NZ_JBKBLV010000013.1:0-99658 GCF_046295235.1 Tabrizicola flagellatus | reverse complement strand
AGCCCGAAGGCCCGATGAAGGCCGTAACCGCCCGGTCCCGGATGTCCACGTCCACGTCCTTCAGCGCGTGGTTCTGGCCGTAATAGACCTGCACCCCCCGCGCCGAGATCTTCGCCGTCGCGGTGTCGGTGTGCAGCCCTGTGCGGGTCATGTCGTTCATGGCGTCCATATCCTTACCAGCGACGTTCGAACTTGCGGCGCAGCCAGATGGCCAGGCCGTTCATCAGGACAAGAATGGCCAGGAGCACCAGGATCGCGGCCGAGGTGCGGCTGACGAAGCCCCGTTCCGGGCTGTCGGCCCAGATGTAGATCTGGGTGGGCAGCGTCGTCGCGCTTTCGAACGGAGTTGCCGGCGCCGAGGTCATGAAGGCGTTCATCCCGATCAGCAGGAGCGGCGCCGTCTCGCCGATGGCCTGGGCCATGGCGATGATCGTGCCGGTCATGATGCCGGGCATGGCCAGGGGCAGGACGTGGTGGAAGACGACCTGCTGGCGCGAGGCGCCGATGCCGAGCGCGGCCTCGCGGATCGAGGGCGGCACGGCCTTCAGCGCGGCGCGGGTAGCGATGATGATGGTGGGCAGCGACATCAGCGCCAGCGTCATGCCCCCGACCAGCGGCGAGCCGCGCATCAGCCCGAACCAGTTCAGGAAGACCGACAGCGCCAGGAGGCCGAAGACGACCGAGGGCACGGCGGCGAGGTTGTTGATGTTCACCTCGATCAGGTCGCTGAGCCGGGTCTTGGGCGCGAACTCCTCCAGGTAGATCGCGGCGCCGATGCCGACGGGCAGGGCGATGCCGAAGCAGACGAGGAGCAGGTAGAAGGTGCCGACGAAGGCGCCCTTCAGGCCGGCGAGTTCGGGAAAGCGCGAGTCGGCGTTGGTGAAGAGGGCGGTGTTGAAGGGGCGCGAGATCCGGCCCTCGGCCGCCAGCTTGTCAAAGGCGGCGATCTGGGCGTCGCTGACGCGGCGGTTTGCCTCGGGCGTCGCGCGATCGACCAGGCCCTTGGCGAGCTGGTCGAAGGGGTCGGACATCGGAACGGTGACGGCAACGGACTTGCCGATCAGCGAGGGGTCGGCGATCACCATGTCCCGCACACGGAATTGCGCGCCGTCCGACAGCATGGCCGTGATGTCGCGCAGGGCGCGGCCTTCCAGATCCGGGAACTCGGCCGAAATGGCGCCCTGCATGACCCGGCGCCAGTTGCTGCCTGCAATGTCGTTGGCATCAACCAGGTCGGCCGGGATCGGCACGTTCAGCTGGACATGGGTCTGGGTAAAGGCCTTGTAGCCGGTGACCGTCAGCGCGGCCAGCATCAGCGCGAGGAACCCCAGCGCGAGGGTGATCGACACCAGCCCCGCATTGCGCAGCCACAGTTCGCTGCGGCGGCGGCGGCGGATCCGGTCCTGATAGTCGGGTGCCTTCCAGTCGAAGGCCCGGGCGGGCGAGGCGGGGGTATTGGTGATGTCCGACATGTCCGGCCCCTAGTCGTAGAGTTCGCGGTACTTCCGCACGACGCGGAGCGCGAGGATGTTGATACCGAGCGTGATGACGAAGAGGAGCGAGCCGAGCGCGAAGGCGGCGAGCGTCTTGGGGTTGTCGAACTCGGTGTCGCCGATCAGCAGGGTCACGATCTGCACGGTCACGGTGGTGACCGAGTCGAGCGGGTTGATCGTCAGCTTGGCGATGATGCCGGCGGCCATGACCACGATCATCGTCTCGCCGATGGCGCGGCTGACGGCCAGGAGGATGCCGCCGACGATGCCGGGGATCGCGGCAGGGAACAGCACCTTCATCATCGTCTCGCCCCGCGTCGCCCCCAGCGCAAGCGAGCCGTCCGACAGCGACCGCGGCACCGCCGACAGCGCGTCGTCGGTGAAGGAGGAGATGAACGGGATCAGCATGATCGCCATGCAGATGCCCGCCGCCAGCGCGGTGTTGGGCGACACGTCCAGCCCGGAGGACGCCCCGGCCGAGCGCAGGAAGGGAGCGACCACGAGGATCGCGAAGAAGCCATAGACGATGGTCGGCACGCCGGCGAGGATCTCGAGCAGCGGCTTGATGATGTTGCGGGCGCGGGGCGAGGCGAATTCGTTCAGGTAGATCGCCGAGAACAACCCCGTCGGCACAGCGACGATCAGCGCGATCATCATGATGACGACTGAACCGAGAACCACCGGGATCACCCCGAATGCGCCCTGGCCGGCCACCTGGTCGGCCCGGATCGCGATCTGCGGCTCCCAGCGCAGGCCGAAGAGGAATTCGCTGACCGGCACCATGCGGAAGAACTTGATGCTTTCGAAGACCAGCGACAGGACGATCCCCAGCGTCGTGAAGATCGCGATGGTGGAACAGAAGATCATCAGCCCCAGCACGATCCGCTCGACCCCGTGGCGGGCCCGGAATTCGGCCGACACGCGGGAGCGGGAGAAGGCGATCAGGGCGGTGCAGAGGACCGCGATCACCACGACCAGCGCCAGCCGCGCCGAGGCGGTGCGCTCTGCCATGGTCCGGGCGGCGGCAAGCTTCCAGTCCTCGGGCGTGCCGAAGACCTGGCCGCGCGCGATGGACTTGATCTCGGCCAGAACCAGCGAAACGGCGCCGCTGTCGAGGCCCGAGAGCTTGTCGGCAGGCAGGCCGGCCATGACCGAGCGGTCGATCACCGGACCCTGGAAAGCAAGCCACAGGAGGATCACGATCAGACCGGGCACGCCGACGATGAGGGCGGAATAGAGGCCATGAAAGCCGGTCAGCGAGTGGAGCTTGCCACCGCCGGCGCGGATCTGCGAGGCCGCCATGCGGTTCAACACATATCCCGCGAGCACGGCGACGAATAGGATGAGGAAGGCAAGACCGGTCACGACGATCCCCGTCTGGAAAGGGAATAGGCCCGGGAGACGCATCCCCCGGGCCGGTTCTTAATGCCGAGATTACTTCTCGGGCGCCGCCATATTGACGGCGTTCGTCAGGGCGTCCTGGACTTCCTTGATCTTGTCATCGGCCAGAACCACCAGGCCGCGCTCTTCCAGATAGCCGCCGGCACCCATGGCCGCGTCCGAGGCATAGGTGGCCAGGAACTCGTTCAGCCCCGGGATCACGCCGCGGTGCGCGTTCTTGACGTAGATGAACAGCGGACGCGAGATCGGGTATTCGAACGTGGCGATCGTGTCCTGGTTGGCCTCGACGCCGTTGATCTTGACGTCCTTCAGCTTGTCCAGGTTCTCGTAGAGGAACGAGTAGCCAAAGATGCCGACAGCGTTCGGGTCGGCTTCCAGTCGCTGCACGATCAGGTTGTCGTTCTCGCCCGCTTCGACGAACAGGCCGTCCTGACGCATGCGAGAGCAGTCTTCCTCGACGAATTTTTTGTAGTCGTCTTCGGAAGCGGTTTCCTTCAGCTTCTTGGCGTAGTCGGTGGACTCGCAGCCCTTGTGCATCGCCAGTTCGACGAAGGCGTCACGGGTGCCCGAGGTGGGCGGCGGGCCGTAGGCGAGGATCGGCGTGTCGGGCAGCGAAGCATCGACGTCCGACCACTTCTTGTAGGGGTTGTCCACGAGGGCGCCGTCAACCGGAACCTTCGCGGCAAGCGCCTTGTAGACCTGCTCGAGCGTCAGGTTCCAGTCGGTCTCGTTCGCGCGGCTGATGGCGATGGCCAGGCCATCGTAACCGATCAGGGCTTCGGTGATGTCGGTCACGCCGTTCTGGGCACAGAGTTCGTATTCCGACTTCTTCATCGCGCGCGAGGCACCGGTGATGTCGGGGTGATCCGCGCCGACACCGCCACAGAAGATCTGCATTCCGCCGCCGGTGCCGGTCGATTCGACCACCGGGGCAGCGCCGCCCTGGTTGGCGAACTCTTCGGCGACCGCCTGGGTGTAGGGGAACACGGTCGAGGACCCGACGATGCGGATCTGGTCGCGGGCTTCGGCCATCGTGGCCATGGCGGCAAGCGCCAGGACCGAAGCGGACAGGTGGATGGTTTTCATGGATGCGCTCCTGCAAAACGTGCGGCCGTGGTTGGCAGCGTATGTCGGCTGTAGTCCGGTCGCATGACGCTTAGATTGCAGGAGTGTAAAAACTGGATGACAGTCAGATGGCGTGCGCCGGTCCGCGCATGGCCCGCGCGATGGTTTCGGCGATCATCATCGTGGGGGCGTTGGTGTTGCCCGCGATGATCTGCGGCATCAGCGAGGCATCGACGACGCGCAGCCCCTCGACCCCGCGCACGCGGCCTTCGGGATCGGTGACCGAAGCGGGGTCGCGCCCCATGCGGCAGGTGCCGACCGGGTGGTAGATCGTCTCGGCCCGGGTGCGGATGAAGTCCGTCAGCGCCGCGTCCGAGCTCGCATCCGGGCCGGGCAGGGTTTCCCGGGCGATGAAGCGGGCCAGCGGCGGCGCCCCGGTGATGCGGCGGGCAAGTTTCAGGCCGGCGAGGAGCGTCGGCAGGTCGTCGGGATGCGACAGGTAGTTGGCCGCGATCCGGGGGGCGGCCAGCGGGTCGGGGCTGGCAAGCCGGATGCGGCCCCGGCTTTTCGGCAACAGGTCGCAGACATGCAGCGTCAGCCCGTAGCCGAGCGACAGCCGGCGGCCGTGGTCGTGGAGATAGGCGGGAATGAAGTGGAATTGCAGGTTCGGCCGGTCGCGGTCGGGGTGGGAGGCCGCGAATCCACCGGCCTCGGCCACGTTCGAGGTGAACTCGCCCGTCCCGTGGCGCAGCCAGGCCCAGGCGGCGCGGACCGCGCGGGGCAGGAAGGAGGGCGCGATGCCGATCGCCTCGCGGCCATTCAGAGCGGCCTGCACCGCGATGTCGAGGTGATCGGCGAGGTTGGCCCCGACCTCGGGCGCGTGGTGCAGGACGGGGATGCCCAGGGCCTGCAACTCCGCGCCGGGACCGATGCCCGACAGCATGAGAAGCTGCGGCGAGTTGATCGCCCCGCCCGACAGGATCACCTCGCCGCCCTCGGCCAGCGTCAGGCCGCGGTCGCCGAGGTCAACTCCGGTTGCGCGGCGGCCGTCGAACAGCACGCGCCGCACCTGCGCGCGGGTCAGGATCGTGAGGTTCGGCCGCCCGCGCGCGGGGTCGAGGAAGGCGCGCGCCGCGCTGAAGCGGCGGCCGTCGCGCTGGGTGACCTGGTAGAGCCCGACGCCCTCTTGCGCGGGGCCGTTGAAGTCGCGCGACTCGGGCAGTCCGCAGGCGACGCCGGCGGCCACGAAGGCGCGGCTGAGCGGGTTCGGCTGGCAGAGGTCCGAAACCGTCAGCGGCCCGCCCCGGCCGTGGAGGTCGCCGGCAAGGGTCCGGTTGTCCTCCATCTCGCGGAAGATGCGGCTGACCCGGGGCCAGTCCCAGAGATCGCCTGCCGCCCGCGCCCAGTCGCGATAATCCTGAGGATGGCCGCGCATGTAGATCATCGCGTTGATCGAGGACGATCCGCCCAGCACCCGACCGCGCGGCCAGTAGAGGCGGCGGCCTGCCAGCTGCGGTTCGGGATCGGTCGCGTAGCCCCAGTTCAGCCAGCACATGTGGGCGAGTGCGGCCAGGCCGAAGGGCATGTGGATCATCGGGTTGCGGTCGGGCGGGCCGGCCTCGACCAGGCAGACTCGGGTGGCGGGATCGGCGGACAGGCGGTTGGCCAGCACACAGCCGGCGGAACCGGCGCCGACGATGATGTAGTGAAAGGCGGTCATGACGGCCACCGGCGGGCGGCAGGAACGGGGACAGGGCAGGGACAGGCGCCGGACATGGCGCGATCCTGACCCGCTTTGCATTGAGGGCATAGCGCGACGTTGCGTCAGGCAAGCTCGGCCAGGAAGGCGGGGCAGGCGAGTTCCAGCCCCTCGGCATAGATCACCTCGTCCTCGTCGAAGCGCAGCGTGAAGAGACGGACGTTGCGGTGGGTCTCGAGGCAGACGAATTCGCCGTCCGCGAGCCGCACGGCGGGGATCGCGGCGACGGGCTGGCCATAGAGCGCCCTGGCCCGCCAGTCGCGGATCAGCACCGGCTGGCCGGGAGAGAGGAGCAGGTCCTGGTCGGGCCGGTCATGGCCCATGGTCGAGGCCTTGATGCGCACCAGATCGACCTGCTTGCGCGCCACGACCGAGACCGAGGTCAGTCGCCGCGCGCCGGCCCGGGTGACGACGCGGTCGCCGGGGGTCAGGAAATCGACCGGGATCAGCCCGTCCAGCGTGCGCACCATGGTTCCCGCCAGCATGCCCTGTGCCGGGGGCGTTCCGGCCCCGCCTGCGGATCGAGAGAATGGTGCTTCGGCGTCCAAGGTTCGGCCTTTCCCAACCTGTTTGCCGATCAGTCGCAGGGCTTTGTGGTCCGCTTTCGATCCTCGTTCGGTCATTTCTGGGCAGATGTGGCCTGATCTCGCTGCGGTTGTGGCGCAAATGGGGCGATTGGCTCTCGCGCCCCGGGCAAGGCTTTGCTAGAAGGGCGCGGCGTGCGGGTGTGGCGGAACTGGCAGACGCACCGGATTTAGGTTCCGGCGCCGCAAGGCGTGGGGGTTCAAGTCCCTTCACCCGCACCAGCTCTCAGATGACCAGCCGCGCCTCGCGAGGTGTGAGGCAGGGCCGCGCGGCCTGGCGATCCGCAGGCCCCGGGCCTTGGGGGAAAAGGTCCCCCAGTTCGGCCCGCAACGCAGGCGGCAGGTCCGTCGCGGCAAGCCAGTCGGGCAGCAGGCTTTCCACCGGCACCCCTTCGGCAATAACGATCTCGTGCCGGTCGAACAGAAGATGCAGATACTCCACGTCCTTGCCGTCCGTATCCAAGCGTGCCGCCCGATCCCCGAGGAAGGCGACAGCCGGAACCAGAACCTCTGGCGCGCCGAACATGAGTTCTGCCCTCCAGCCGCAGACCATGACGCGGTGCTGGGGCGACAGGGTCAGCGTTCGGCGCGGCAGAACGTCCCCGAGCGATCCGGATGCGATGCGGACCGGAACGTGTTGTGGCCGTGCGGCAAGATCGGCCGAGGTCAGCCGGGCCCGGCCCAGCCAGCGCAGGGGCCGGGGACCGTGGTCGAGTGCCGTCACCAGATCGCCGGCCCGCAATGTCTCGATCCGGCGAGGGCCGTCGGGGGTGTCAATCAGGGTTCCCGGCACGAAACAAGGCGGGGTGTCATACAGGTCGTAGAGGTTTGATCCGACCCCGCGGCGCCCCTCGGATGCAAATGTGACCGTCAGCGCCTTGCCGACAGGCGGATAGGTTCCGTCCACATCGGGCCGCAGGATCAGGCCTTCGATCGTCGCATAGGCCGGTGAGGAGTTGTTCACGTTGTAGGCATAGGCGGTCCAGCTTTTGCCGGTGTCGGGATCGGTCAGGACGATGTGGTACTCCGCCTCGACCCGGGTGCCCGAGGCATAGGTGACACCGTTGATCGTCTGCGCGCCGCTGAGCGTCTGCTGGGTGCCATCGTTGTCCTCGAAGTCGGTATCGTTGTCGAGGATCGAGGTTTGCAGCCAGTTGGCGTTGTTCAGTGTGATCGTCTGGCCGACAAGATGCGATCCGTCGCCCTGCGTGATGCCGTCCAGACTGCCACCACCGGAAACGGTGATGTTCTGTTTTTCCAGCATCCAGACGGTATACACAGGCATGCGGCTGCTCCTGCTTGGCTTCTTGTCGCCTGTCGGTTAACGCAAAAGTGCAAACCATGTCTTAACGGAAATTGCATCCTGAGCGGCAAAACCCGGGTTTTTCTGCCTCTGCTGGCAAAATGTCGCGTCCCAGGCCGCGCATTCCGGCAATGGATTACCCCTTACGTCCCCGCGCAAGCTTTGCTATGAGGCCCGGGAAACAGCGTCGGGCTTCCGCCCTGCGCGGGTGAGCTATTGCGCGAAAGCGCCCGAATGATCTTAGGAAGGACGTCCCCCATGCAGGTCACCGAGACCCTGAACGAAGGCCTCAAGCGCGGCTACACCATCACGGTGACGGCGGCCGAACTGGACGCGAAGGTCCAGGAAAAGCTGCTGGAAGCCCAGCCCGAGGTCGAGATCAAGGGCTTCCGCAAGGGCAAGGTGCCGCTGGCGATCCTGAAGAAGCAGTTCGGCACGCGTCTTCTGGGCGACGCGATGCAGGACGCCATCGACGCGGCGATGAAGGACCATTTCGACAAGACCGGCGACCGCCCCGCCTTGCAACCGGAAGTGAAGATGGTCGGCGGCGAGACCTGGAAAGAGGGCCAGGATGTCGTGGTCGAGATGACCTATGACGCTCTGCCCCCGATCCCGGAGGTCGATGCCTCCAAGCTGAAGCTTGAACGGCTGATCGTGAAGGCCGACGACAAGGCCATCGCCGAGGCGCTGGAGAACCTGGCGAAGTCGGCCCAGTCCTTCGAGGACCGCAAGAAGGGCGCAAAGGCCAAGGACGGCGACCAGGTGGTGATCGACTTCAAGGGCTCGGTCGATGGCGAGCTGTTCGATGGCGGCTCGGCCGAGGACTATCCGCTGGTCCTGGGCTCCAAATCCTTCATCCCGGGCTTCGAGGACCAGCTGGTCGGTGCCAAGGTCGGCGACGAAGTGTCGGTGAACGTGTCGTTCCCGGAAAACTATGGTGCCGCGCATCTGGCGGGCAAGTCCGCGGTCTTTGCCTGCACCGTGAAGGCGGTGAAGGAACCGAAGCCGGCCGAGATCGACGACGAGCTGGCGAAGAAGTTCGGTGCGGATGACCTGGCGGCCCTGAAGGCGCAGATCGCCGAACGTCTGGAGGCCGAATACAAGGGTGCGGCCCGCGCGGTGCTGAAGCGGTCGCTGCTCGACCAGCTGGACGGCATGGTCAAGTTCGACCTGCCCGCGAACCTGGTCGAGGCGGAAGCCAACCAGATTGCCCACCAGCTGTGGCATGAAGAGCATCCGCACGAGCACGGCCACAACCATGGGGCCATCGAGACCACGGACGAGCACAAGAAGCTGGCAGAGCGTCGCGTCCGCCTGGGCCTCTTGCTGGCCGAGATCGGCCGCAAGGCCGAGATCACGGTAAGCGATGCCGAGATGACGCAGGCCGTGCTGGCCGCTGCCCGCCAGTATCCGGGGCAGGAGCGGCAGTTCTTCGAATTCGTTCAGAAGAACCAGCAGATGCAGCAGCAACTGCGCGCCCCGGTGTTCGAGGACAAGGTGGTCGATCACCTCGTGGGCCTGGCCATGGTGACCGAGAAGGAAGTCTCGAAGGAAAAGCTCCAGAAGGCCGTCGAGGCGCTGGACGAGATGTAAGAAGCGGACCCGGGTCCGACGGGGAGGATCAGGCCGCGCCTTCGGGTGCGGCCTTTTCATTGACAGGTCTCGCGGATCGGGGCACTGTTGCATCGGGGGAAGAAAACGCCCCCATTTCCCTGACATTGCCATGCCCGTCGGCCGCGCCTCCTGCGCGGCTTCAAGGGCGTTCGAGAGGTATGATATGTTGATCGATGCCGCACACCGGTTTGCCGAGTCTGCCCACGCCGGCCAGGTCCGCAAAGGGGTCGCACAGGAACCCTATGTCACCCATCTTGCCGAGGTCGCGAACCTGACCCGCACCTTCGGCGGCAGCGACGAGGCCATCGCCGCCGCCTGGCTGCATGACACGGTCGAGGATTGCGGCGTCCAGCCCGAGACGCTCCTGCGGGAGTTCGGTGCGGATGTTGCCCGGATCGTCGCGGCCCTGACCGACGACAAGTCGCTGCCCAAGGCAGAACGCAAGCGCCTGCAGGTGCTGCATGCCCCGGGCAAGGACGCGGATGCGGCGCTGGTCAAGCTGTGCGACAAGATCTCCAACGTGGCCTCGCTGGCGAAGAGCCCGCCCGTTCACTGGGATCAGGCCCGCCGGTCTGCCTATGTCGATTGGGCCGAAGCGGTGGTCGCCGGCCTGCCGGGATTGCCGCCGGACGGCCTGTCCCGCTTTGCGGCGACCGCCAGGGTGGCGCGGATGGCGCTGGCGCAGGGCTAGGCCCGCGCGGCTTCGGCCCGGATGACCAGTAGCCCCGCGCCGATGAGCAGCGCGATGCCGGCCCAGGCGAGCGCGGTCGGAAGCTGCGCCCAGAAGAGCCAGCCCCAGAGCACCCCCCAGATGATGAAGCTGTACTCGAAAGGCGCGACCGAGGAGGACGGCGCGACCCGGTAGGCATAGGTCAAGAGCGACAGGCCGATGGAGGCGATCAGCCCGCAGGCCATGAAAAGGAGAAGGTCGTTGGTCGGCATCTCTTGCCAGCCGCGGGTCAGGAAGGCGAGCGAGGGGTGCGTTGCGCCGTCATGCGCGCCCGATCCAAAGACGACGGTCAGCGCGAGTGCCGCGGCAAGGAAGGACAGGTTGCCCCAGAAGGTCATGGCGCCCGCGGTTTCCGTCCGGCCGAGGACGCGGGTGGCAAGCTGGGTCAGCGCATAGCCGAAGGCGCCGAGGACGGGGAGAAGGGCCGCAGGGTCGAAGACGCTGGCGCTGGGGTTGAAGATCATCACCATGCCGAGGAATCCGGCGGCCAGCGCGATCAGGTTCAAGGGGCCGATACGCTCCTTGAAGATCAGGGCGGCGGCGATGGTGATGAAAAGCGGCGCGGTGAAGAACAGCGCCACGGTGTCGGCCATGGGCATGGCGGCAAGGCCCAGGTAATAGGCGGTATAGGCGGTGAAGTTGAGGAAGCCGCGCGCCAGCATCAGGGCCCAGTTCGGGGTGGTGATGGTGGTCAGCCGCCCGTCCATGAGGCGCACGATGATCAGAAGCAGCGGCACGGCCGTCAGGCTGCGGATCACCATGGCCTGATAGAGCGGATAATCGCCGGAAAGCCGCTTCAGGATCACGTCCTGAAGCGAGAAGACCGCGATCCCGACGACAAGGGCAAGGATGCCGCGCTGGGTGGCTGAAAGCTGCATGGGGCCACGCTAGCCGGGGCCGGGCGCGCGGCTTGCCTGCCGCCGACACGGGCCGGTCAAAGCGCGGCAAGCCTTGCGGCGGTCTCCGGCATCCGTCTTTTCCTGCACGCCGCGCCAGGGACCTGCCTTCGGGTGCGGCCTGTCCTCAGGTCAACTGTGCAACGTCCGAAGTGCGACGGACGCCGCCACTTGCACTCATCATGCGCCTTGGCAAGATGGCCCGAAGGCTTCAGCGAGGGGACGGGCGTCTTGCCGAGAACGATTGCGATCGGAAATTGCAGTTACGCTG
Source organism: Tabrizicola flagellatus (assembly GCF_046295235.1). GTDB lineage: Bacteria > Pseudomonadota > Alphaproteobacteria > Rhodobacterales > Rhodobacteraceae > Tabrizicola > Tabrizicola flagellata_A. The sequence goes on along the minus strand of NZ_JBKBLV010000013.1, from coordinate 88,542 downwards.
TCGAAGAGGGTGCCCACCGGCGCTTCTGGAAACGGGTCAACAGTGGCGTGTGGGAGCCTGAGACCTTTGCGATCTTCGATGAATTCATTGGAGGGGAGTCCCTGTTTCTCGATGTCGGCGCCTGGATCGGCCCGACCGCTCTCTATGGCGTTCAGCGCGCCGCCCGCTGCATCGCCTTCGAACCCGATCCGCTCGCCTTCGCCGAGCTTGAGGCAAACGTTGCCGCCAACCGGGGCCAGGTCTGGGTCGAGAAGCTTGAACTCCATCAGTGCGCCATCAACAGCGATGGACGATCCTTCATTCTTGGCGGCCGCGGCGAGGGCGGGGATTCGATGTCGAGTGCCCTGTTTCCCAACCGGACAAGCCGATGGACGGTCGAAGCAAGGCGGCTTCATGATGTGTTGGCAACCGAACGGCAACCCGGCCAGCCGGTGTTCATCAAGATCGACATCGAGGGTGGCGAATACGAGTTGCTGCCCGCGATCGGCGACATCATCGCTGACCCCTTGGTGACCGCCTATGTTTCGTTTCACCCCAGAATGCTGCGCAATTCGTTAGCTGCCACGAACGACCCGATGAAAGCTTCCGTGATCTATGTCGATCAGCACCTGTCGGTCATCGAAAGCCTGCCCTGGTCGCGCAGAATTGCGGGATCTGATGGCGCGGAAATCAAGAGGGATGCTCTTGAAGACGGGCTGAAGCGCCACTCCATGTTTCCAAGGGAGATTCTGATCCGGAGCTGACCTGCCACCGGCCTTTCATCCGGCCATGACCTGGACCAGATGATTGCAGGTCAAAGCGCGGCCAGCCTTGCCGCGGTCTCAGGCATGCGTTTCAGCGTCGCGCCGATATGCGCCCGCCACTGGGGGCCGCGGTCCAGCGCGTCCTCGTAGGCCTCGCGCAACTCGTCGGGCCGGTCCTCGGCGAGCGCCTCGATCAGGAGGGCGGCCTGGGCCATGTCCTTGCGCGCCTTCAGCCGGTCGGGGCCTTGGCGGCGATCGGCGACGATCAGCTTGTGGATCGCATAGGCCTCGGGCCGGGGGATCTGGACTAGGACGCCCGCGCGGTAGATGGCGGCGGCCTTGATCGGTTCGGCGATGAGGTAGTTGAGGAAGTGCAGGGATTGGGCCGCGACGCCGAGGGCGGGCAGGTCGCGGGTGTCTTCCTCGGGGCGGAAGGAGGGGGTCAGGAATTCGACCAGAGTGTTCGACTTGGTTTGCCGCCAGCGCCAGATTGAACGATGGTTGATGGAAGGGATCGGGGCAAAGTCCAGCGTCTTGAAGGTTTCGTTGAGGGGTGTCTCGACGGTATCGCCAAGGGCGAGGGAGAGGCGCTCGAACTGGGCGATGTCGAGATCGCCGGTCTGCATGATTTCAGTGCCTTGGATGCGGATGCCGAGTTCGCACTCATAAAGGCGAAAGGCATTCGTGCCGACGATGGTGCCGCCAAGGCGGAAGGCCCCCGTCTGTTCCAGCGCCGAGAGCAGCGAGCCGGTCGCCGGATCAACCGTCCGTACCCCCTCGGCGCGCAGGACGCGGATCAAGCGGGTGCGGTCGGCTGCGCGAGCTTTTCGGGCGGCCTTGAGGTCCTGGTGCCGGGCGATCCTTTCCGCCATTTCGGGGGTATCTTCGCCGATGTAGCGCTTTCTCACGTCACTTCCGACCCGGTACATGTCATACCAGTAGGACTTGGCTCCGCGCTTCTCCAGTCGCGGTGTGCCAATGATGTCGCTTGCCTGTTCGTCCTCCAGCGCGGTGCGGAGGTCTAGATAGGCCGAATGTGCAATCGCGCTCAGTCTCTGCATGGTGATGTACTGCGTCTGATTGTCAGTGTAGTACATAAGGGGCGGTGAAGGTGCAAGATCTATGTACTACAATAGAATTCAGATGTAGTACAAATGCGGAGCAAAGAAAAACCGCGCCCGGGGCTACCCGGACGCGGCTTGCAAATCCCTGAAGGGAAAGGCTTATTCTTCGGACGCGGCCGCGCCCATTTCGTCGAAAAGCTCGGCGATCTCGAACTCGGCCTGGGCTTCGGCTTCGGCAGCGAGTTCGGCGACAGACTTGCCCGAGGCCTGCAGTTCGGCCTCTTCGGGCGAACGGGCGACGTTCAGCTTGATCTTGACCGCAACCTCCGGGTGCAGGCGCACGGAAACCGTGTGCAGGCCCAGTTCCTTGATCGGCTTGTCCAGAACGACCTGCGACCGATTGACGGTGAAGCCCGCCTCGGTCGCGGCTTCCGCCGCATCGCGCGGCGTGACCGAGCCGTAGAGCGCCCCGGCGTCGGACGCCGAGCGGATCACGATGAAGGTCTGGCCGTCGAGCTTGGCAGCCACGGCCTCGGCCTCTTTCTTCGTTTCCAGGTTCTGCGCTTCGAGCTGGGCCTTCTTCGCCTCGAACGACTTGATGTTGGCCTCGTTCGCGCGCAGCGCCTTGCCCTGGGGCAGGAGGAAGTTGCGGGCGTAACCGTCCTTGACGTTCACGACCTCGCCCATCTGGCCAAGCTTGGCCACACGTTCCAGAAGGATGACTTGCATGTGCGTCGCTCCTTATTTCACGGCATAGGGCAGCAGGGCCAGGAAGCGGGCGCGCTTGATGGCCTGGGCCAGTTCACGCTGCTTCTTCGCCGAGACTGCGGTGATGCGGGACGGGACGATCTTGCCACGCTCGGAGATGTAGCGCTGGAGAAGACGGGTGTCCTTGTAGTCGATGGCCGGAGCGTTGTCGCCCGAGAAGGGGCAAACCTTGCGGCGGCGGAAAAACGGCTTGTTCGCCATGGTCTATTCCTTTCCTCGGATCAACGGCGCGGAGCGCCGAACGACGGACGGTCGCCACGATCGGCGCCACGGTCGGGACGGTCGCCGAACGACGGGCGTTCACGGCGTTCGCCGCCAAAACCGCCGCGGTCGCCACGGTCGCCGTCACGCTCTTCGCGCTTCTGCATCTGGACCGACGGGCCTTCGGCATGCTTGTCCACCTTGATGGTCAGCACGCGCATCACGTCGTCATGGAGCCGCATCAGGCGTTCCATTTCCTGCACGGCCGCGGCGGGTGCGTCCGACTTCAGGAAGGCATAGTGCCCCTTGCGGTTCTTGTTGATCTTGTAGGCCATCGTCTTGACGCCCCAGTACTCGTTCTCAACGACCTTGCCGCCGTTGTCCGCGAGGACGGTGGAGAAATGTTCGATCAGACCTTCGGCCTGCGCGTTGGACAGGTCCTGGCGCGCGATGAAGACATGCTCGTAAAGAGGCATGCGGGCTTCCTTTTGTCTCGGGCGGCTTCATAGGACGGGCGATGGCCTTTTCCGCAGCCCGTCCACGAGAGGCATCGCCGGTTCATGGATAAGCGGAAAGGATGCGGCCTTATACAGATTGCGCGCCCTGGCGCAAGGCGAATCGGCGGCGGCTTACGCGGGGTCGGGACGCGCCATCCTGGCCCCCAGCACCAAGGCGCCGACCAGGGCCGCCACTTCCTGGCGGAGCAGCGGTTCGGGCACACCGACCAGCCTGCCCTGGAGCGCCAGATGCACCACGCCATGCACCGCGCCGAACAGGGTGCGAACCCGCAGGCGCACATCCGCATCCGCCAGGTCGGGGCGCAACGTTCGCAAGGGTGCGACGATCCTTGCGATCAGCACCTCATGCTCCTGCCGGTGCCAGTCCGGCATCTCGACCCCCTCGGGCAGGCGGTGTTCGAACAGGGCGGACCAGAGGCGTCGGTTTTCCAGGGCAAAGACGGCATAGGCGTCGGCGAGCGCGAGTGTCACCGCCTCGGGTCCTCCGGCGTCGGAGGCCGGGGCCAGGGCCTTGCCCAGACGTTCCAGGGTGCGCGAATTGACCCGCATCACCAGTTCGTCCAGGTCGGCCACGGCATTGTAGATCGCCCCAAGCGCGCAGCCTGCCCGCTGCGTCACGTTCCGAGCCTTCAGGCCCAGAAGGCCCTTTTCGGCAATCTCGGCCTCGGCGGCCTCGATCAGGCGCGTTCTGAGATCGGCCTTGCGGTCCTTGTCGGGCGACTTTTCCATCTGTGACCTCACGTCACATGAACGTTGTTCAGAGAATTTCTTGAACAGTGTTCATGAATTTGGCAGGCTTTGAACAGTGTTCATGCACCGGGAGTTCCAGATGTTCAACACGATCATCACGCTGGTCAGGGGACGAAGCCACGATGCCGCCCAGGCGGTGGCGGATGCCAACGCGCTGTCTATCCTGCGCCAGCAGTTGCGCGATTCTGCGGCTGGCGTCGAGGCGGCGCGGCGGTCGGTCGCGGTCGTCATGGCCTATGCCGAGCGCGACCGGAAATCGCTGCCGCGGATCAACGCCCAGATCGCCGATCTGGAGGGCAGGGCCGTCGCCGCTCTGGCGCAGGGGCGCGAGGACCTGGCGACCGAAGCCGCCGCCGCGATCGCCCAGCTTGAAGCCGAACGCGCCACTTCGGAACGCGCGCTGGCCACCTATGAGGTCGAGATTGCCCGCCTGCAGGAGGAACTCGGCACCTCTGAACTGCGCCTGCGCGAGTTGCAGCGCGGGTTGCAGCTGGCAGATGCGGCGCAGAAATCCCAGGCCGTGCGCGGCGCTGTCAGCCGTCCGATGACCGCGTCCCTGGCCGAGGCCGAGGCAACCCTGACGCGGCTGCAATCGCGGCAACTGCATGCCGAGGCGACCGCCGTTGCCGTGGTGGAACTGTCCGCCGGTCAGTCCGCCGAAGCGATCTCAGCCCGGCTGGCGGCGGCGGGCTGCGGCCCCTCGATCCGTCCCGATGCAGCGGCCGTCCTGGAGCGGCTGAAACAGAAATCCGCCTGATCCCCAGAACCTCAAACCCAAGGAGACCCACAGATGACCGACATGATCCAGCCGACGATCCGCACCTCGCAAGCTTACACCATGTTCAGCTATGTCAACTTCGCGGTGGCCGCCGTGATGATGGCGGGCGGCATCTACTTCCTCGAGGCAAGCTTTGCCGCCAAGGGCTTCTACGCCATGGCCGCGCTGATGCTGGTCTCGTCCACGGTGGGCATCACCAAGGCCGTCCGCGACAAGGAGGAATCCGACCGCCTGCACAACAAGCTGGAGGAAGCCCGCACCGAGCGCCTTCTCGCCGAGGTCTCGCGCGACCGCTGATCCTTGACATCCTGAAAGAGCGCCGGGGTCGCATGCGGCCCCGGTTGCCTTTGGTGCTGCCTGGCCGATGCGGGCAGGCCGAAGATGCGGTCGAAGCCCCAGGTGAACAGGTAGGTGTAGGCGATGAACACCAGGATCAGCCCGGTCTCGTAGGCGACGGCCTCGACCAGGCTCACCGCAAGCCACCAGGTCATGATGGGGACGCAGATCAGCACCAGACCGCCCTCGAACAAGAGCGCATGAACGGTGCGGCGACTGAAGGAACGGCCCTTCTCAGACTGCCGCGATTCCCAGGTCTCGAACAGGGTGTTGAAGACGTAGCTCCAGCACAGGGCGATGGTCGCGGTCAGGATCGCCAGCGCCATGGAGGATGTGGGGCTCGCCTCTGACACGAGCCACAGGTAGAGCGAGGCGACCAGCGTTCCCAGCGCCTCGAACGTGACGGCATAGACGATCTTGCGGCGGGTGGGTGGCATCAGGGGTCAGGCGGGATCCTTCGGTCGCCGCAGTTCTAAGACTTCGCGGACGAAGGTGTAGTCGTGATACCCCAGCCGGGCGGCGGGGCGGTAGCGGGTCGGGTCAAGGCGGCCGTCCCGCAGGACGTCGTCGCGGATGTGGACGCCCACCACCTCGCCGATCACCATGCGTTCGGGACCCAGAAGCTCGACCAGTTTCACCACCCGGCATTCCAGCGTCGCGGGCGCATCGGCCACCCGGGGGCAGTCGATTACGACACAGTCCGCCTTGGCCACGCCGGCTGCCACGAATTCGTCCGTCCCGCGTGGATAGCGCGCCGAGGTCGCGTTCATCGCCTCGAGCGCCGCTTCGGCCACGATGTTCACGGCAAATACGCCGCTTTCCACGGCGTTGGCCATGCTGTCGCGGTAGTCGCCGGCGAACATCACCTGCGGGGGCGTGTAGCCGACGGCGTTGAAGAAGGAATAGGGGGCCAGGTTGTCCCCGGTGCTGGCGCGGGTGGAAATCCAGCCGATGGGCCGGGGGGCGACGATGGCCGGGAACGGGCTGTGCGGCAGGCTATGGCCTTCGGCGGGGCGGTAGAACATCGAGGTGCCTTTCACAAATTGATCGTGACCCTGCGGCATGTTACGGCGCGATTCCAGTGATTTCGGGCCAGTGGATTCGGCAAGGCCTTCGGGGGACCATGACGCGTGTACCGGCTTGAGGAAGAGACCGAGGACGACTGGTGGGAAGTCGAGGCGCTGTATGACCTGTGTTTTGCCCCCGGACGGACGGCCTTGTCCTCGTACCGGCTGCGCGACGGTGTGCCGACCGTGGCGCCGCTTTGCCTGACGCTGCGCGACGAGGAGGGCGCGCTGGTGGCCGTCATCCGCTACTGGCCCGCGCTGATCGGCGAGCATGACGTGCTGCTTCTGGGCCCGGTTGCCGTCCACCCGACCCATCAGGGCGAGGGGTTGGGGGCGCTTCTCATCAACGAAAGCCTGGCCGAGGCGCGGCGGCTGGGCTGGGAGCGGGTCATGCTGGTCGGCGACGCGCCGTATTACAGCCGCTTCGGCTTTCGCAAGCTGGAAGGGGTGGAGATGCCGCCGCCCACCAACCCCGACCGGGTCCTGGGGCTGGAACTGAAGGCTGGGGCCTGGGAGGGCGTGCGCGGAAAGGTCACGAAGGCAACCTGAGCGACCCGGCCGCGGTGGGCATTGCGCGGGGCGCCAGCGGCCCCATATCAGGGTCATGGACCGTGACCTGACCGAACCGACATCCGACCTTGCTGCCGAGGTGGCCGAGCTTGCCCGCCGCTACAGGCGCGCGAACGGGCCGGTGATCCGGCTGGTCAACCGGCTGGGCGGCGCCTTCGAGGCACAGCTCTCGGCCTTGCCGGAGTCGGTCCGCAGCCAGATCGAGCGGGTGACGGCCCAGGCGCTGGAGGCGTCCTACGGCGTCGCCGCCCGGACGCCGGACCTGGGGCCGCGCGGGCCGATTGCCGCCGTGATCGCAAGCGGGGCCGCCGGCGGGGCGGGGGGGCTGCCGACGGCGGTGGCCGAACTGCCGGTGACGGTGACGCTGTTCCTGAACGCGATCCGGGCCGAGGCCCGGGCGGCGGGCCTTGATCCGAACGAGGACTGGGTGCGTGCCGAATGTCTGCAGGTGTTCTCGGCCGGAAGCCTGCTGAAGCAGGATGACGGGGTCAACACCTCGTTCATCGGCTCGCGGCTGGCCCTTACGGGTTCGGCGGTCCGGAACCTGATTGCCGCCATCGCGCCGAAGCTTGCGGCGGTGCTGGGCCAGAAGCTGGCCGCCCAGGCGATCCCGGTCCTGGGTGCGGTATCGGGCGCCACGCTGAACGCGGCCTACCTGGCCTTCTACCGCGAGGTGGCGCGGGTGCGCTTTGCCCTGCTGAAGCTGGCCGAGGTGCATGGGACCGAGGCCGTCGAGGCCGAGTTCCGGCTTGCGGCCGCGCCGCCCAAAGTGATCCGGGCCTGAGCAGGCTACGATTTCCATGCGAAGGATCTTGGGTTTCCTCCGGCGTTGCGAATAAATGCCCGCGACGCAAGGGGAGGGGGAGCATGAGCACAGATGTCATCGTCAGGCTGAAGGAAATGGCCGCCGATCCGGGCCGGGTCTGGATTGTCGGGGGCGCCACCTATGCGGGCCTGCTGGCCGAGACGGGGCGGCTGGCGAACGCGCTTCTGTCGCTCGGGCTGCGGCGGGGCGATCGGCTGCTCCTTCAGGTCGAGAAGTGCGAGGCTGTGCTGTCGCTTTACCTTGCCTGCCTGCGGGCGGGAGTGGTGTTCCTGCCGGTAAACCCCGGCTACACCGTCGCCGAGACCGCGCATTTCCTGACCGATGCCGAACCGGCCCTGGCCGTCACCGAACCGGGACGGGTCGCCGATCTGGCCGGCCTTGGCGCGCGGGTCATGGCCTTGCCCGACCTTCTGGCGCTGGCTGCGGGGCAGGGGACCGGCTTCGACGATCCGGTGCTTGGGCCGGATGACCTGGCGGCGATCCTCTATACCTCGGGCACCACGGGCCGGTCGAAAGGCGTGATGCTGAGCCGCGAGAACCTGGCATCGAACGCCGAGGCGCTGGTGGGGCTGTGGCGGTTCAGCGAATCCGACGTGCTTCTGCATGCGCTGCCGGTATTCCACACGCACGGGCTGTTCGTGGCCACCAACTGCGTCCTCTATTCTGGCGGCAGCATGATCTTCCACCATGCCTTCCAGCCCGCCGCCGTGCTGGCCGACCTGCCGCGGGCCACGGTGATGATGGGCGTGCCGACCTTCTATACGCGCCTCCTGGCCGACCCCGGCCTGACGCGCGAGGCAACCGCGCACATGCGGCTTTTCATCTCCGGCTCGGCCCCCCTGTCGCCCGCGACCCATGCCGAGTGGCAGGCCCGCACCGGGCATGCGATCCTGGAACGCTACGGGATGACCGAGACCAACATGATCACTTCGAACCCGTACGAGGGCGCGCGGCGGGCCGGGACGGTGGGGATGCCGCTGCCGGGGGTGCAGGTGCGGATCACCGGGCCGGATGGCGCCGTACTGCCGCAGGGAGAGGCCGGGGCGATCGAGGTCAGGGGCCCCAACGTTTTCAAGGGCTACTGGCGGCTGCCGGAAAAGACCGCCGAAGAGTTCCGCGACGGCTGGTTCGTCACCGGCGACATGGGGGCCTTCGATGCGGACGGCTACCTGTCGATCCTTGGTCGCGCCAAGGACCTCGTGATCACGGGCGGGCTGAACGTCTATCCGGCCGAGGTCGAGGCGACGCTCGACGATCTGCCAGGCGTTGCGGCCTCGGCAGTGATCGGGGTGCCGCATCCCGATTTCGGCGAGGCGGTCGTGGCGTGCCTGGTGCCCGCGCGCGGTGCGGAACTGGACGAGGAGCGAATCCGAGTGACGCTGCGGGACAGGTTGGCGGCTTTCAAGATCCCGAAACGGGTGCTGGTGCTGGACGAACTGCCCCGCAATGCAATGGGCAAGGTCCAGAAGGCCGAGCTGCGGCGCGCGCATGCCGGGCTGTTCGAGGCAGGGTGAGCAGCAGGGTGTCTGCCGCGGCAACCCGGGAATGACCTAAGCCGATCATTGGTTTGAACTTGTATGTCGGCGGTCTGCCAGGGGGCGCCCGGGATCTTAGAGCGCCTCCCGCTTGGCAGGCGTCTGCGGGAATTCGCTTATACCTTTGGTTTAATTCCCCGGAATAAACCTCTGGCAACTGGCCTGCCGACAAGACTTGCGCATTCGATATCGTATTCCGGCTGTTACGCGATCGTGACCTCCGGGACACAAAGCATACGAAGCAAAGAGGAACAGACGATGACACCGAAGACGAAAGAAGACATCCTGTCGCGCCGCAAGGCCCTGACACGGATCGCGGCTCTTGCCCTCGGCGCCTACGCAGTGCCCGCGATGACCACGTTGAGCGTGGCCCAGGCGAGCAGCGGGTCCAGCGGCTCCAGCGGGTCCAGCGGCTCCAGCGGGTCCAGCGGGTCCAGCGGGCCGAGCAAATCCGGGGGCACCAGCGGATCCGGATCCTCGACCTCGCCCAGCACCTGCTCGGGTCCGAACGACGACGATACCGGCTGCGGCTGATCGCAGTCCGTCCCCCTGATATTTCCCTGCAAGACCCCTTGGCGCCTTTTGGTGCCAAGGGTAACCGGATTTTCCCCCCGATGCGTCAGGACATCGCCTTTCGCGGACTCAAGGCACCCCTGCGGCTGCAGGAGGCCGAACCGGTGCTGCGTCTGCTTCCCGATGTTTTCACGGGTTGGCCCTATGACGCCCGGGCGGCGGGGGCGATGGCAAAGCCCTTCTTTTCGATCACGGCCGGCGAGGACGGGCTTCTGGCCTGCGAAAGTCATGTCGATGATCGCCCCGTGCGCCGGTTCGATGCCGTGAATGCGGTCTGCGATGCCGTTTCGGCGGTCGCCTTCGCGCTGCCGGCCGAGGACGACCGGCTGATCTGTCTGCATGCGGCCGCGGTCGAAATGGCTGGGCGCCTGGTGGTCTTTCCCAATGTCCGGCGGGCGGGGAAAAGCACGCTGTCCTCGGCCCTGGCCCGGGCTGGTCATCCGCTGTTCAGCGACGATGTGCTGCCCCTGTCCTTCACCACGGACGACCTGGCCTGGGGGCTCGCGATGGGGATCGCCCCGCGCCTGCGTCTGCCGCTGCCCGGGACGATCGACCCCTTCTTCCGGGCCTGGGTGGACAGCGTGGGCGGGCCGAAGAACCGGCAGTATCAGTATCTCTGCCTGCCCGACCAGCCGGCGCATGGCGTGGTCCGCCCGCTGGGGGCTTTCGTGATCCTCGACCGGCGCGACGACCGCACCTTGCCCCGGTTGGAGCCGGTTTCGCCGGATGCGGCAATGGACGCGCTGCTGCATCAGAACTTCACCCGCGACCGCCATTCGGGCGACGTTCTGGTGGCGATGGCCTCGGTCCTGGCCCTGCGCCCCGTGTTCCGGCTGACCTATGAAGACCTGTCCGAAGCCGTGGCCTGCCTGGAGCAGGCCTTTGAGGGCTGGCCGGATGACCTTCCCTCAGAACCAGTCAGCCCGGACCGCCGCTTCCGGCTGGCAGAGTTCAGCGCGCGCGGAATGGCAGATCGCGGCATCCGGGGTCGGGTCCGGCAGCGTGCCGGCACGGTCGCGGCCGAAATCGGCGGCACCCTCTATCTTGCCGATGCCGAGGGGCTGGCGATCCACCGGATGGACGGGATGGCGGCGCTGATCTGGGAGCTCCTGGCCGATCCGGCGCTGCCGGAGGACATCGCCGCCGATCTGGCCGAGGCTTTTCCTGGCACGCCGCACGCACGGATCGCCGCCGATCTGGGCGACCTGATCGAGAGGCTGGCGAGGGAAGCCCTGATCGACCTTGAGGCCAAGGGCTGAGCCAACGTCTCAAGTCTCGACGGTCGCCAACCAGTCCATCAGGAGCGGCCTCGCGCTTTCGGCGCCCTCGGCACGGGCCCGGTCGATTACCTTGCGCGCCTCGGTCAGATCGACCCGGCGCAGGAGCGCCTTGACCGGCCCGACCGAGGCCGGCCGCATGGAGAGCGCGCGGAAGCCGATCGCGGCGAGCGCCAGCGCCTCGATCGGCCGGCCCGCGTCCTCGCCGCAGAAGGAGAGGGGGGTGCCGGTCTCGGCGCAACGGGCGACGACCTGTTCGAGGAACGACAGGAACGACAGGTTCAGGGTGTCATAGCGCCGGCGCACCAGTTCGTTCTCGCGGTCGGCGGCGAAGAAGAACTGCTTGAGGTCGTTGCCGCCGACCGAGATGAAGTCGGTAAGCTCGAAAAAGCTTTTCGGTGCGAAGGCCAGTGAGGGTGTTTCCATCATCGCGCCGATCTCGATCCGTTCGGGGACCGGGTGACCGAGCGACTTCTCGCGGTGCAACTCGCGCAAGGCGTAGGAGCGGGCCTGCTGGAATTCGCTCATCTCCGTGATGAGGGGGAACATCACGGTCAGTGGACGCCCTTTCGCGGCGCGGATCAGCGCCTGAAGCTGCATCCGCAGGACGCCTGGCTTGTCGAGGCCGACGCGGACCGCGCGCCAGCCCATCGCGGGGTTGGGCTCTTCGGGGGGCTTCATGTAGGGCAGCACCTTGTCCGAGCCGATGTCGAGCGTGCGGAAGGCCACCCGCTTGCCCTTTGCCGCATCCATCACGCGGGCATAGAGCGCAGCGAGTTCGGCGCGCTGCGGCATCTTCGAACGGATCAGGAATTGCAGCTCGGTGCGGAAAAGGCCCACCCCGTCGGCGCCCGAACCCTCGAGGCTGGGCAGGTCGGCCATGAGGCCCGCGTTCATGTGCAGCGCGATCGTGGTGCCGCAGAGCGTGGTCGCAGGCAGGTTGCGCAAGCTGGCATAGCGTTTCTGCGCCTCGGCCTGCATGGCGATCTTGTCGCGGAACGCGCGGGCGACGGTCTCCTCGGGGCGCAGGTGCACGATGCCCTGGTCGCCATCGACAAGGATCGGGTCGCCGTTCAGCGCCTCGGCCACCACGCGATGGGCGTTGATGACGAGGGGAATCGCCAGCGCCCGGGCGACGATGGCGGCATGGCTGCCGACCGAGCCTTCTTCCAGCACCACGCCCTTCAGCTTGCGGCCATAGTCCAGGAGTTCCGCCGGCCCGATGTTGCGCGCAACGAGAACCGGGTTGTCCGGCATCTCGGCCCCGGTGTCCTGCCCCTGGCCGGTCAGGATCCGCAGCAGTCGGTTCGACAAGTCGTCCAGATCCTGCAACCGTTCGCGCAGGTAGGGGTCCGGCACCTGTTCCATCCGCGCACGGGCGGCGGATTGTTCCTTTTCCACCGCCGCCTCGGCCGAAAGGCCGCGCATGATGTCCTCTTCCATGCGACGCAGCCAGCCGCGGGAATGGGCGAACATCCGGTAGGCTTCCAGCACCTGCTTCTGGTCCTTGTCCAGATGCTCGGCGGCGAGAAGGTCGTCGATCGAGACGCGCAACTCGCCCACCGCGGCGCGGATGCGGTCGATCTCGGTCAGGGGATCGTCGGCGACGGGGTTCGTCACCACGACGCGGGGTTCGTGCAGCCAGACCCGCCCCTCGGCCGCGCCTTCCTGGCCGGAAGTGGCACGGAACATGACCGGCTGCTTGTGCAGGGCCCGCATCGCCCCGTCGCCCGAGGTGAAAGCGCCAAGCTCGGTCATCTCGGCCAGCACCATGGCCACCACGTCCAGCGCGTAGATCTCGTCCTCGGAAAACTGCCGCGCGGTCCTGGACTGGACGACCAGCACGCCCAGCTTCTCTCCGACCCGCTGGATGGGCACGCCGAGGAAGGAGGAGAAGAGTTCCTCGCCGGTTTCCGGCATGTAACGGAAACCCCTCTCGTTCGGGGCGTCGGCGGTGTTGACCGGCTGGCCGGTGCGGGCGACACGGCCGACAAGACCCTCGCCCAGCTTCATGCGGGTCTGGTGGACGGCTTCCTTCTTCAGGCCCTGGGTGGCGCAAAGCTCCAGCGTCTCGGGGTCGCGGAAGAGGTAGATCGAGCAGACCTCGGTCCCCATGCTGTCGGCGATCAGGTGGGTGATGCGGTCCAGCCGGTCCTGCCCCTCACCGGGGGTGGACAGCACGTCGCGCAGACGGCGCAGAAGCTTGCGGCTTTCGCTTTCACTGCGTTCGGGCATCGGGCATCCCTGAGGTTGTTTCCGCCCTTAGAGCACAGGACGCGATCAAGGGGAACCGTGCTGATACCTCGCCGCGATCCTGCAATCGACCTGTCTGGCATCCGGGCATGGGATGGCCGCAACGAGTCTGCAAGCTCGGGCGCCGCCCGATCATTTGTCAGGTGCCATCACGCCTGCGGATGAGCCAGGCCCGGAAGACGGGAAGGGGCAGAACGGGGATCGCGCCGAGGATGCGCAGCTCAGCTCCGGGTCAGCGCCGGAAGAGCCCGGACAGTCCTGGTGCAACCACCACAATCGAAAGGATCCCGGTGGCGACGAGAATGGCCGAACCGGACCTTACGCCTTGTCCAGCTCGAACGTGTCGTGCAGCGCCTGAACGGCCAGTTCCATGTACTTCCGGTCGATCAGTACCGAGATCTTGATCTCGGAGGTGGTGATGACCTTGATGTTCACGTTCTCGGCCGCGAGGGCGGCGAACATCCGCGCGGCGACACCCACCTGCGACCGCATCCCGATGCCCACGACCGAGACCTTGGCCACGTCCGTATCCGTCACCAGCGTGGTGCAGACGAACTTGCCTGCGGCGGCGGCGTCCTCGATGGCCTTCTTCGCGCGGTCCACCTGGTTCGTCGGCAGGCTGAAGGTCATGTCCGTGTGGGCGCGCTTGTCCGAGGGGTCGTCCTGTTCCGAGATGTTCTGGACGATCATGTCGACGTTCACGCCCGCGTCGGCAAGCGCGCCGAAGATCGCGGCGGCGACGCCGGGCCGGTCCTCGACCTTGAGGAGCGTCATCTTCGCTTCGTCACGGCTGTAGGCGACGCCGGAGACAACTTTCGATTCCATGATTTCATCCTCGTCGCAGACCAGGGTTCCAGAGTTTTCGTCGGTGTCCTCGAAGGAGGAAAGCACCCGCAGCCGCACCTTGTAGCGCATCGCCAGTTCGACTGACCGGGTCTGCAGGACCTTGGCGCCGAGCGAGGCGAGCTCCAGCATCTCCTCGAAGGCGATCCTGTCCATCTTGCGCGCCTTGGCGCAGATGCGGGGGTCGGTTGTGTAGACGCCATCGACATCGGTGTAGATGTCGCAGCGTTCGGCCCCGAAGGCGGCGGCGAAGGCGACGGCGGTGGTGTCGCTGCCGCCCCGGCCGAGCGTGGTGATCCGCCCCTCGGCGCTGACGCCCTGAAAGCCCGCGACGACCGCGACCTTGAAGCCCTCGGCGAACTTGGCGTCGATGTTGTCGCGCGGGATCGAGACGAAACGGGCCGAGGAATGGGCCGAGGTGGTGTTGATCGGCACCTGCCAACCCTGCCAGCTGCGCGCGGGGATGCCCATTTCCTGCAGCCGCAGCGCCATGAGGCCGGCGGTCACGTTCTCGCCCGAGGCGACAACGGCATCGTATTCGCGGGCGTCGTAGAGTTTCGAGGTCTGCTCGACCCAGCCCACCAGTTCGTTGGTCTTGCCGGACATGGCGCTGACGATGACGATCACGTCATAGCCGCGCTCGACCTCGGCCTGGACCTTCTTCGCGGCGTTCTCGATCCGCGCGAGGTCGGCGACCGAGGTCCCCCCGAATTTCATAACCAGAAGCGGCATGGTCCCTCCCCAAGAGCACTCTCGGGCCCGTCAGAATTCCCGCCGCGTCATATGCAAGCCCAAGGGGCGGTGCAAGTGGCGGCGGGCGCGAAAATGAGCGCTGACGCGCAAGTCCCTTGCCTCGTCGTCGGGGCTTTCGCCCTCCTCCTCAGGGGCTGCCGGCGGGAGTATTTGGGAATGGGCAAATGGATTTGCTCTTTTTCAAATACTCCGGGGGCGTGGGGGCGGCGCCCCCATGCGCCGAGGAGGAGGGCGAAAGCCCCGACGACGAGAGAAAAGGCTTGCGGCGTCAGCCGCGCTATTCGGTCAGTGCCCGCCAGCCGATGTCGCGCCGGCAGAAGCCTGCGGGCCAGTCGATGCGGTCGACCAGGGCGTAGGCCGCGTCGCGCGCCTCGCGCAGGGAGGCGCCGCGGGCCGTGACGTTCAGGACGCGGCCGCCGCTGGCGATGATCCGGCCGTCGCGCTCGGCGGTGCCGGCGTGGAAGACCATGTGGCGGCTGTCCTCGGGCAGTTCCTCAAGCCCCCGGATCTGGCTGCCCTTGGCATAATGACCGGGGTAGCCCTGCGTGGCCATCACCACGGTCAGGGCGTGGTCTTCGGCCCAGTTGACCTGCACCGCGTCGAGCCGCCCCTCGGCGGTGGCGAGCATGAGGTCCAGCGCCTGAGCGCCGAGGCGCATCATCAGGACCTGGGCTTCGGGGTCGCCGAAACGTGCGTTGTATTCGACGAGGCGGGCCTTGCCGTTCTGGATCATCAACCCGGCGTAAAGGACCCCCTGGTAGGGCGTGCCGCGGCGGGCCATTTCCCGGATTGTCGGCAGGACGATCTGGTCCATGGCCTGCCGCTGGATCGCCTCGGTCAGGACGGGGGCCGGGGAATAGGCGCCCATGCCGCCGGTGTTCGGGCCGGTGTCGCCCTCGCCCACCCGCTTGTGGTCCTGGGCGGTGCCGATGGGCAGCGCATGGGTGCCGTCGGTGAGGACGAAGAAGCTTGCCTCTTCGCCGGTCATGTACTCCTCGATCACCACCTCGGCGCCGGCCGCGCCGAATTCGCCGCCGAACATGTCGTCGATGGCGGCAAGCGCCTCGGCCTCGGTCATCGCCACGATCACGCCCTTGCCTGCCGCCAGACCGTCGGCCTTGACCACGATGGGCGCGCCCTGGGCGCGGATGTAGGCCCTGGCAGGTGCGGCCTCGGTGAAGCGTTCGTAAGCGGCGGTGGGGGCCTGGCAGGCGTCGCAGATTTCCTTGGTGAAGGCCTTGGAGGCCTCGAGCCGGGCCGCGGCGGCGGAGGGGCCGAAGGTCAGGAGGCCCGCGGCACGGGCTGCGTCGGCGACACCGGCGGCCAGCGGCGCCTCGGGGCCGACGATGACGAAGTCGATGGCGTTTTCCTCGCAGAAGGCGACGACCGCCGCGCCGTCGAGGATGTCGATGTCCGCGCATTCGGCCAGCATTCCGATCCCGGCATTGCCCGGCGCCACGATCAGCCGGTCGGTCTTGGGGTTCTGCTTCACCGCCCAGGCCAGCGCATGTTCCCGCCCGCCCGAGCCCAGGATCAGGATGTTCATGGCCGCGCCCCCGCTTGGAAGTTCCCTCGGCGCGTCATAGGGTCGGGGGCGATGGAGGGCAAGTATGGACCTTTTCGAGGACGGACCCGCGCCGCAGGGCAACCAGCCGGAATACACGGTCTCGGAGCTTTCGGGCGCGGTGAAGCGGGTGATCGAGGGGGAGTTCGGCCTTGTCCGGGTGCGGGGCGAGGTGGGGCGGGTCAGCCGGCCGGCCTCGGGGCACCTTTACTTCGACCTTAAGGACGACCGCGCGGTGATCGCGGCGGTCAGCTGGAAGGGGCAGGTCGCGCGGATGCAGGTGCGGCCCGAGGAGGGGATGGAGGTCGTGGCCACGGGCCGGATGACCACCTTTCCGGGCCAGTCGAAGTATCAGCTGATCGTCGAGGACGTGGCCCCTGCCGGCGCCGGCGCGCTGATGGCGATGCTGGAGAAGCGCAAGGCCGCGCTGGGGGCCGAGGGGCTGTTCGACCAAGGCAGGAAGAAGCCGATCCCCTACCTGCCGCAGGTGATCGGGGTGGTGACTTCTCCCAGCGGGGCGGTGATCCGGGACATCCTGCACCGTCTGCGCGACCGCTTTCCCCGGCATGTGCTGGTCTGGCCGGTGGCGGTGCAGGGCCAGTCCTGCGCGGCCGAGGTGGCCGCCGCGATCCGGGGCTTCAACGCGATCGAGCCCGGGGGGCCGATCCCGCGCCCCGACGTGCTGATCGTCGCGCGGGGCGGGGGGTCCTTGGAGGACCTTTGGGGGTTCAACGAGGAAGTGGTGGTGCGCGCGGCGGCAGCGAGCCGCATCCCGCTGATCTCGGCCGTGGGGCACGAGACGGACACGACGCTGATCGACCATGCCGCCGACCTGCGCGCGCCCACGCCCACTGCGGCGGCGGAGCTGGCGGTGCCGGTGCGGCTGGAACTGCTGGCGGTGCTGGAGGCCTTGGGTGCGCGGCTGGTGCGCGGCGTCGGGCAGGGCGTTGTGCAGCGACGGCAGCGGTTGCGGGACCTGAGCCGCGCGCTGCCCCGGGTGGAGACGCTGGTCGCCTCGCCCCGGCAGCGGCTGGATGCGGGGACGATGCGGCTTGGGTCGGCGCTGGGGCTGGCGGTCGCCAAGAAGCACCGGGAGTTCGACCGGGTGGCGGGGCGGTTGCAGCCCGGCGCGCTGCGGGGGCTTCTGGCGCGGCAGGGGGACCAGTTGTCGGCCAGGGACGAGCGGCTGGCCCGTGCGATCCTTCTCAGACTGGAGCGGCGGCGCGAGCGGCTGGAGGGCCTCGCGGCGCGGCTGGCGCCCGCGCTGGCGCGGCTTCTGGGCGAGGCGGGGCGGAAGGTGTCCGACGGGCGGCGCGACCTGTCGCGGCTGGGCGAGCGCATGGACGCGTCCCTGGACCAGCGGTTCCGGCGGCTGGCGGACCGGCTGGAGGCGCTGGACCGGACCCGGGTCACGCTGGGCTACCACGAGACGCTGAAGCGGGGTTATGCGGTCGTTCGGGGGGATGGGGCGGTCGTCACCTCGAAGGCGGCGGCGGAGGGGGCGGCGGCGCTGGAGATCGAATTTGCCGACGGGCGGCTTGCGGTCGGCAACCGTCCCGCGCGGCGGGCGAGGGGCGAGGGCGACGGCGGGCAGGGCAGCCTGTTCTGAGCCCCTGTCCATGCGGGACATGCCGGTGGACCTTCGCAGACTCAATGGGTTGGCCGTGGGCGTTCAGGTTCTGTTGACGAAGGTGAGCCAAGACGCGACCGGCGCGGACCGGGGGCGGCAAAATCCTTGAACTAGGATTTTGGCAGATTTCTTGCTTAAGAAACTTGGTGGCCCCGGGGGCCAGGGTGCGCGGTCAGACCCCGAACCAGCCTTCGCAGGTCACGACCTCGGGCGAGGGGAAAAGGCGGATCGGCGCCGTCGTCCGATCGCCGTCGAGCCAGGCTTCGAGCGAGCCGCCGCGATCATGGTAGGTCCAGCAGAAGGGAGTGTCGATGCCCTGGTAGTCAAAGCAGATCAGCTGCCCCTGCGGCCGCCAGCGGCCTTCGAGGCAGCGCTCGGCATCGCGCCAGATCGCCCGCCGGCCGGGGAGGAAGGTTTCCACCCCGTAGCGGCCGGTCTCGTCATGGGTGTCGAAGGTGCGGCCCTGCACGAAACGTTCGAACGCCTCGGCCGACAGCGGCGGGTCGGCGGGCTCGGCCCGGGCCGGAAGGGCGAGCAGCAGAGCAGCGGCAAGCAGGGCTGCGGGGCGCATCAGCTGCCGACCTCGGGGCCGGGGCAGGCGGGGGGATCGGGGGTAACGGCGACGGTCACGGGCGGGGTTCCGGGCGGGTTCGTGGTATAGGCCGCGTCGAAGCCCGTGGCGCTGCGGGTGATGATCCAGCAGTCGGGCTCGACATCGGTTTCATACTTGAAGCAGATCGCCGGGCCTTCGGCATACCAGTGGCCCAGGGTGCAATCCTCGCCCACCGCCGCCCAGCGGACGCGGCGGTCGGGCAGATACTGTTCCAGACCATAGACCATGCCGGACTCCGACCAGGACATGCTGCGGCCGAGGGTGAGTGCGTCGAATTCGTCCGCCGTGACCGGATCCCCGGCGAAGGCCGGGGTCGCGGCGAGCAGGGCGGGCAGGAGGAGGGCGCGCATGCTAGACCCCGACATCCGGGCCGGGGCAGGCGAGGGGGGAGGCGGCCTCGGTCACCTCTTGCGGGGGCGCGTCGGGGCTGGAGAGGGGCTGGGCCAGCACCCTGTCGCCCTCGCGCCAGTAGTGCCAGCAGTGCAGACCGTCGCGTGCGGGGTAAACGAAGCAGATCGCATCGCCCTGCGGAAACCAGCTGCCGTCCAGGCAGGGGCCGCCCGTATCGGCATCGCGGACGCGGCGGCCCTCGAAATAGGCCTCGGACCCCCAGACCTGCCCGTCCGTCGCATAGTCGAGCGTCTTGCCGAGGGAGAAGCGGTCGAATTCCTCGGCCGTCATCAGGGTGCGGGCGACGAGGGGCTGGGCCAGAGGCGCGGCGAGGATGAGGCAGGCGAGGGCCGCGCGCATGGTCAGACGCCCACGTCCGGGCCGGGGCAGGGCAGGGGCGTGGTGTCGGCGGAGGTCTCGTAAAGCTCCTGCCCCGGCGCGGCCTCGGTCGAAAGCGCGACAAGGGCTCCGTCATTCAGCCAGAAGGTCCAGCAGGCGGGCTTGGGATCGTCCTCATAGACAAAGCAGATGTCCTGGCCCGAGGGATACCAGACGCCATACTGGCAGGTGTCGGCGGTCACGCTCCAGCGGACCTTGCGGTCGGGGAGGTATTCCTCGATGCCGAACAGCAGCCCATGCTGGTGGTAGGTCACGGTCTTGCCGACGACATGGGCCTCGAACTCCTCGGCCGAGATTGGTGTGCCGAGCGATGGGACCATCTCCCCGGCGGGCGGGGTGTCCGCGAGTGCCAGCGCGGGCGAAAGCACGAGGGCGAGAAGGGCGGCGCTGCGGCGCATGGCGTCAGACGCCCACGTCCGGCCCGGCGCAGGGCAGTGGACCGCCGTCGCGTCTGGATTCGAGGATCTCCCAGCCGCCGCCCTCGCCCATGTAGCGACCGCGGATCTTGCCGTTCTCCAGGAAGTAGAGCCAGCAGGCGGGTGTCGGGTCGCGTTCGTATTCGAAGCAGATCTGGTCGTCCTTCTGATACCAGATGCCGTAGATGCAGAGGTCGCCCTCGAAGGCCCAGCGGACGCGGCGGCCTTCGAGGTATTCCTCGGTGCCGAAGAGCCCGCCGCCGTAGTCGTAGGTTATCGTGTCGCCGCGGGTGGCGGCGTCGAACTGATCGGCGTTCAGGGGCGTTTCGGCCAGCGCCGGTGTGGCGGCAAGGATCAGGGCAAGGGCGGTGGGGCGCATTTCGGGCTCCGTGACTTCGCGGGGAGAGTGCCAAAGGCGGCGCGGCTTGACCAGTCAAGCCGCCGTGTCCGGGGCTGCGGAAGAGGGTCGGGTTTCCCGCCAGCGGGCGAGATGGGGCGCGATGGCGCGGCGCCAGGCGCGGGGGGCGAGTGCAAGAGCGCAGGCGAGCGGCAGGGGCCAGGGCAGGCGGGGGGCGTCCTCGGCCGCGGGCAGGGCGAGGGCGGGGAAGGGGCGCGCGGGGTGGACATGGTGGTCGGAATGGCGCGGGGCGTTGAGCATCATGACCGAGGAGAACCAGTGCGCGGTGTTCCAGCTGTGCGCGGGGCCGACGGGTTCCAGCCGCCCGTCGGGACGGCGGGCGCGGGTCAGGCCGTAGTGCTGGACGTAGTCGGACAGCAGGATCTGGCTTTGCGCATGCAGCGCGAGGCCGGTCCAGGCGAGCAGTCCCGGCAGGCCGGCGATGAGCGTGGCGAGCATCAGCGCGGCCAGCCCGATCGCCAGGTAGGCGGCGTAGGGGTGCAGGCCGGGGCGGGCCGCGCCATTGCGCAGCGCGGTTTCCGCGCGGGCGCCGTCGCGGAAGCTGCCGATCCAGGCGCGGCGGGCGAAACGGTAGAAGCTTTCCCCGGCGCGGGCGGTGTTGGGGTCGTCGCGGCTGGCGACATGGCGGTGGTGGACGAGCCGGTGGGCGCTGGCGTGCTGGCCGAAGAGGAGGGCGGCATAGACCGTGGCGCCGAGCCGGAAGAGCGCCCGGCGCGGCCGGTGGATCAGCTCGTGCGCGGCCGGATGCGCGACCTGGCCGAGCCAGAAGCCCGCCGCGAAGAACAGGAGCACCCGCTGGCCGGGCGTGAGGCCCGAGGCGCCGGCCACGCCCCAGGTGGCGAGCGGCAAGAGCGTGAGCGCGCCGATCCCGGTGGCGATCAGCAGGGCGTCGGCCGCGGGAAACTCGTCGCCCTCGGCCTGGCCGGCGGTCAGCGGGATGAGCTGGTCGAGGATCACGGTCAGCACCGCCATGTAGAGGAACACCGCCCAGAGCCAGCCCGGCCCGAGCGCGAGGCCGAGCCCGATCAGCGCCAGCGGGCTGAGGGCTGCAAGGGCGAAGGCGGCAAGGGGCAGGGGGCGGGCTTGCATCGGATCGGTCGGCGGTCAAGTCTGGCGCGGGTGGCGCGGAGGGAGTGATGCCGGAAAAGTTGGGCGAAATGCTGGCCATTGCAACAGCCATCCTGTCGCTGGCGGCGGCGGTGGTCTTCTGGCTTGGCTTCGCCACGCGCGAGGTGAAGGGGGCGACGGGGGCGGCGGTCAAGACGGCCTCGACCGGGCTTCTGGCGGTGCTGGCGCTGGGACAGGCGGCGACGCTGGCGCCGGGCGGGTGGTTCTGGCTGGTGCCCCTCGGGCTGGCGCTGGGGGCACTGGGCGACCTGATGCTGGCGCTGGGCGGGATCGGGCGGTTCCTGGCCGGGGTGGCGGCCTTCGGGCTGGGGCATCTGGCCTATGCCGGCGGGTTCCTCTGGCGGGGCGCGGAGCTGGGGTTCGACGGGATCTCGGCGGGGGAGGGGCTGACGCTGGCGGGTCTGGCAGCCCTGCTGGTCTCGACCGAGGTCTGGCTCGCGCCGCGCACGGGGGACCTGCGGCAGCCGGTGAGGGGCTATGTCGGGCTGATCGGGCTGATGGGGGCGGCGGCGCTGGTGCTGCCCGCGCATGCGGGGCAGGTCGTCTTGCGGGCGGGGGCGGGGCTGTTCATCCTGTCGGACCTGCTTTTGGCCCTGCAACTCTTCGTGGTGAAGGGCGCGGGCTGGCGGCGGCGGCTGGCGCTGACGCTCTGGCCGGCCTACTGGGCGGGGCAGGCGCTGATCCTGTGGGGGGCGGTTCTTTACGCGGGCTGAGGGGCGGCGGCTCGTCGTCGCCTTCGTCGCTCCTCGCGGGGGGCGCCTCTGCGATGAGGAGCCGGAGGCGAACGAAGAGCCGCGGTCCGGCCTCCGGCCTTCCAAAGCCCGGCCAAAGCGACTAGGTGAAGGGAAACAGCCCGGGGGTGCCGCCCATGTCGTTCTTCACCAAGCTCAAGGAGCGGATGTTCCGGTCCTCGAACCGGATCGGCGAGGGGCTGGAGGCGCTGGTCGCCGAGGGGGCCGAGGACCCGAAGGACCCGCCGCGCGAACTGCCCGAGCCTTCGCCGCCGGAACTGCCCGAGCCCGCCGCACCGGACCTGCCCGAGCCCACGCCGCCGGAACTGCCCGAACCCGACCTGCCCGAACCCGAGCTGCCGATGCCCGAGGACCCCGCGCCCATGGACCGGGCCCGAGCCGCGGCCGCGCCCCAACCCGCGCCGCAGGCGAAGCCCGGCCTTCTGGGCCGGCTGTTCGGGCGCGCCCAGGCCGAGGAGCCGCGTCGGGTACTGGACGATGCCATGCTGGAAAGCCTGGAGGAGTTGCTGATCCAGGCCGACATGGGGGTGGAGACCGCCGTGCGCGTCACCGCCAACATCGCCGAGGGCCGCTTCGGGCGGAAGATCTCCACCCGCGAGTTGCGGGCGGCGCTGGCCGCAGAGGTCGCGCGGATCATGGAACCCGTGGCGCGGCCGATGCCGATCTACCCGCAGAAGCCGCAGGTCGTGCTGGTGGTGGGGGTGAACGGATCGGGCAAGACCACGACGATCGGCAAGCTGGCCAGCCAGTTCAAGGCGGCGGGCAAGCAGGTCGTGATCGCCGCCGGCGACACCTTCCGCGCGGCGGCGGTGGAGCAGTTGCAGATCTGGGGCAAGCGCGCGGGTGTGCCGGTGCTGACCGCGCCCGAGGGCAGCGATCCGGCGAGCCTCGCCTTCGACGCGCTGACCAGGGCCCGGACCGAGGGCGCGGACCTTCTGATGATCGACACGGCGGGGCGGTTGCAGAACCGGGCCGACCTGATGGAGGAACTGGCCAAGATCGTCCGCGTCATCCGCAAGGTCGATCCGACCGCGCCGCACAATACCCTGCTGGTGCTGGACGCCACCACCGGCCAGAACGCGCTGACCCAGGTCGAGATCTTCCGCAAGATCGCCGATGTCTCGGGCCTCGTGATGACCAAGCTCGACGGCACGGCCAAGGGTGGCGTGCTGGTGGCGCTGGCCGACCGCTTCGGCCTGCCGATCCACGCAATCGGCGTTGGCGAGCAGATCGACGACCTGGCCCCCTTCGACCCCGAGGAGTTCGCGCGCGCCCTCGTCGGGGCCGAGGCATGATCCGGGGCGCGGCCCTGGCCCTGATGCTGGCCGGGCCGGCCCTCGCCGAGGGCGAGGCGGGGCTGTGCGGTCAGGTCTGGGCGCGGGTGGCAGAGGGGCTTTCGCCGTTCGGCACGGTCCGGCAGGAGGCCGTCGCGCAGGAGGGCGACTGGTGCGTGGTGGGCCGGCCGGTCCTTGACCTCGACGGCCAGTATCTGCCGGACTGGCACATGGACCGGCTGCGGTTCCGCGGCAGCGCGCTGCCCTGGCTGGTGGACGGGTCGGTCCTGCCCGAGGGGCTTGAGGTCGCGGTCGAGGGGCTGCGGCTGGTTGTCCAGACCGGCAATGCGCAGTTCGACTGGCTTTACGCGGCGCAGGCGCGGGCGAACCGGATCGCGGCCGAGGCCTCGCTGGCCTGGGATCCCGCGGCAAGGGTCTTGCGGCTGGAGGGGCTGGGCATCGACTTCCCCGGCGCCAATTCCCTGGACCTGCGCGCCACGGTGGCGGGGGTGGACCTTTCCTCGACCGGGGCGATGCAGATGTCGGCGACGGGCTTTGCGCTGACCGGGGCGGAGTTGCGGATCGAGACGCACGGGCTGTTCGAGGGCTATCTGCTGATGCCCTTGGGGGCGGCCCTGCTGCCCTACGAGGGCGACATGGACGCGGCGGCCGAGCGGCTGCGGGCCGGGCTTCTGGCGCTGGTCGCCGACCTGCCCGAGGCGAGCGTTCCGCCGGCAAGCAAGGCGGCTCTGGCGGCGCTGGTCGGGGAACTGCCGAACCCGGCGGGGGTGCTCGACCTGTCGCTGCGGGCCGATCCGGGCCTCGGGCCGGTGCGGTTCGGCGGCTATGCGCTGACGGGGATGCCCGCGACGCTGGCCGAGGCCGCGCCGCTGTTTCTGGGCGTGGCGCTGGACGCAAGCTGGACGCATGCAGATGCGCCTTAGGCTTGCGCTGGTCCTCGCGCTGGCGGCGGGGCCGGGTGCGGCCGAGACGCCGGTTCCCTGCGCGGGGATGCCCGAGGTGCTGCGGGACCTTTCGGGCCTGACGGTCAGCGCCCCGCCCGCCGCGATGACGGGCGGCTGGTGCGTGCTGGACGGGGCGCGGCTGACGGGGGCGGGTGTCCCGACCGTCGCGGCCGCGCGCCTGCGGGCCAGGGCGGGGGTCGAGGGGGCGGAGGTGGTATCGCTGGAGGTCGAGGGGCAGGGCCTGCGCCTTGCGCCCGGGCTGCAGGAGCGTGACCTGCCGGGCTGGCTGCGCGATCTTCTGCGGTTGCAGACGGCGGACCTGCGGCTGGCGCTGCGCCGGGATGCCGGGGAGGACCGGCTGCTGGTTGAAGACGTGCGGCTGGACCTGTCGGGGGGCAGCGCGCTGCGCGTGACGGGCGAGCTTGAGGGCGCCGGGCTTTCGGCCCCGTCGCTGCTTTCCGGCAAGCTGCGACAGTTGCGGCTGGAATGGCGCAGCGACGGGCGGACCCTGCGCCCGGCGCTGGCGGCCTGGGGCGCGGCCTTGCAGCCGGGCGCCGAGGCAGGCGAGGCACTGGAGGCGGCGCGGGCCGCTCTCGTGGCGCTGGTCGCGGCCCTGCCCGAGGCAGCGCTGGCCGAGGCGGGGCGGACGGAACTGGAGGCGGCGGTGCGAGCCCTGCCGCAGGGGCGGGGGCGGCTGGTGGCGGACCTCGTCTCGGAGCGGGGAATCGGTGCGGCGGAGCTTGGGCTTCTGGCCCTGTCGCGCGACCCTGCGGGCCCCGAGGCCCTGGCGCGGTTCCTCGGGGGCAGCCGGCTGGAGATCGACTGGCAGCCCGGGATCGTGCCATGAGCGCGACGGGCGCGAAGGAAGGACGGATGAGGCGATGGCGGAAAAGAAGATCAACCCGATTCTCAAGCAGGTGCTGGAGCTGGGGCCGACCCTGGTCTTCTTCCTGATCTACATGCGGATCAAGGATCAGACCTACACGCTGGGCGGGACCGACTATTCCGGCTTCATTGTGGCGGCGCTGATCCTGGTTCCGCTGCTTCTTGCCGCAATTTTCGCGCTATGGTTGTTGACGGGCACGATCAGCCGGATGCAGATCTTCGTCGCGGTGATGGTCGTGGTCTTCGGAGGCCTGACCGCCTGGTTCAACGACGAGCGGTTCTTCAAGATGAAGACGACGATCGTCTATGGCACCTTCGCCGCGATCCTCGGCGCGGGGCTTCTGCGCGGCAAGAGTCTCCTGCAATGGGTGATGGCCGAGGCTTTGCCAATGAAACCCGAGGGTTGGATGATCCTGACCCGGCGGCTGATGTGGATGTTCGCAGCCCTCGCGGTCGCCAACGAAATCATCTGGCGCACGCAGTCCACCGAGCTTTGGGTGAAACTCGAGACCTTCGCGATGCCCGCCGCGCTCTTCCTGTTCCTCATGCTTCAGTTCATGGCGCTGCAACGCTACCTGATTGACGAGCCGGACGACAAATCCTGACGCCCGGCACAGGATTGCCCCGCAAGGGTCCGGGTTCTGCCCCAGCGCTGCCTTGATGCACCGATAGACCGGTCGGCAAGCAAGAGGGAGTAGACCAATGCACCGCACACCGTTCGATCTGGTCCGCCTGTTCCTGAGCCTGTTCCAGGACCTGCCTCCCCTGTCGCGGTCGCTCTATCTGCCCGGTGCGGTGCTTCTGGTGGCCTATCCGGTGCTTTCGGTGGCCTACGGGCCGGACCATTCCGGCGAGGCCTTCGCTACGGCCTTCATGGCGGCGCTGGCGGTGCGGATCGGGATGGGCTTCGAGGGCATGGTGCGGCGGCTTCTGACCCGCTACACGGTCGCGCAGGCAGTGACCTTCGCGCTGGCTTTCGCAGGCCTGCCGCTCCTGGTGCTGGCCGTGGCCGACGATCCGCTCTGGTGCCAGCGGATCCAGAGCCTGTTCTATGTCGTGATCGGCGGCGTGTTCCTTCAGGACGTCCTGAACAACCGCACGGCGACCGCAGCCAGCTTCTGGCCCGACGCGGAAATGCGTGACCACCTGCCGAACCTGACCCGTATGATGGTGGTCTACAACTTCGCCTTCCTCCTGATGAACGAGACGATGATCCGCGTTGCCGATCCGTCCTACTGGCTGCTGTTCTGGGCCGTGCTGCCGATCATCGGCCACACGGTCCTGCGCGCCATGGTGCTGACGGTCATCAACCTGGACGACAACGGTCACCGGGCCTGAGCTCGACGGCCCTGCAATTTCCACGCAAGACCTTTTCCCCCAAGTACTTTTATCAGGGGCGCCGCAAGGCGCCCTTTCCTTTTCCGTCAGCGGGGCGCGGTCGGGCGGTTCGATCGACCCGCCCGTTGAGCCCGAAAGCTAGGCGGCGGGCAGGCCCGAGCCCAGATCCATGCCGCGCGCGCCGAGAATGAGGCGCGACCAGCGTCGGCCGGGGCGGTGGAGCGGCAAGTCCCCGGCCGAGAGCCGTCCCTCGATCAGGGCGCGGTAAAGCGCGATGGTGCCGGGGCGCAGGTAGGGCGACCAGTGGCAGATCCGCCGCGGCGGGTCGGACAGCACATGGCCGAGCCCCGCAAGCGCCTGCAATGTGCGGGGCTGGTCGATCCAGAGGTCGTGCCAGTTCGGGCGGCTGCGCCCCAGACCCTGGCCGATCGAAGTGCGCAGGCCGAGGTGGATGCCCCATTCGAAACAGGCATCGAACAGGTCGTTCTCGCGCGTGGTGACGTTGATCACCTCGACCGACCGGCCCGCGGGCGTGTCGAGCGCAGAGAGCGCGACGCGCCGGGTTTCCGCCGCCGCGAGCAGGATCATCCGGTGGATGTGCCCGGCTGGCACAAGCGGCAGGGCGGCCAGCGCGACGCGCGCGCCCATGGAATGGGCGATGACCTGGATCGGCCGCCCGGAAAGGTCATGGACGGTGCGGGCGATCTCGGCCAGCGCGGGGCCGGTCCAGCCCGCCCGCAGATGCGCGCGCCAGGGATCGCATTTCGCCCTCCACCCCAGCGCGATGCCAAGGGCCGAGCAGCCGTCAAGGCCGAGGTGACGGGGCCAACTGACGGCGCGACGGTCGCCCGGCTGCGGGTCGAGCGACAGGATCGAGCCGTGCGGACAGTCCCCGGCAAAGCCCGGGGCATAGCGCCAGCCGTGGATCATCACGACGACCGGGGCGCTGGCGGGCAGTGCGGCCAGCTTGCGGGCCAGCCGCTCGCGGTCGAGGGTCAGGCCGCGGGGGCCCATGTCGGCTCGGATCGGACGGGGATCGTCGGTCATGACCTGTCTCGAACTGCTCGCTTGTCCGCCTTTTGCCGCGGGGTGGCAACGGGGCGGTGACGCAGCGATGACCGGCAGATGACAGCCTGCGGCTGTGGCAGCTTGACCACAGCGGGGTGCGGGCGTATCAGGCGGCCCGTGGCGCTTTGTTACCGGATTGCGGGCCACGTTAAACAAGCCGCTAAAGAGGTGAGGGGGATCGCCCCGGCACCTTTGGGTTTGCCGGGGCTTTTTCTTGGCCGGGGGGCCGCCGCGAGATGACGAAGGACTGGAAGACCCGCACGCAGCTGGTGCACGAGGGCAGCCGCCGCAGCCAGTACGGCGAGATGGCCGAGGCGATCTTCCTGACCCAGGGCTTCGTCTATCCCACCGCCGAGGCCGCCGAGGTGCGTTTCGTCAAGGCGGGCGAGGACGAGTTCATCTATGCCCGCTACGGAAACCCCACCACCCGGATGTTCGAGGACCGCATCGCGGCGCTGGAGGGGACGGAGGATGCCTTCGCCACCGCCTCGGGCATGGCGGCGGTTTCGGGCGCGCTGATGTCGGCCTTGCGGGCGGGGGACCATGTGGTCAGCGCGCGGGCGCTGTTCGGGTCCTGCCTCTATGTGCTGGAAGAGGTGCTGGGCAAGTTCGGCGTGCGCGTGACCTTCGTCGATGGCGCCGACCTCGGCCAGTGGCGGGCGGCGGTCACGCCGGGGACGAAGGCGGTGTTCTTCGAATCGATGTCGAACCCGACGCTGGAGCTGGTGGATATCCGCGGGGTGAGTGAGATCGCCCATGGCGTCGGCGCGCTGGTAATCTGCGACAACGTCTTCGCCACGCCGATCTTTTCCCGCGCGGTCGAGCAGGGCGCCGATGTGGTGGTCTATTCCACCACGAAGCACATCGACGGGCAGGGCCGCGCGCTGGGCGGGGTGGTCTGCGGCAGCCGCGAGTTCATCCGCAAGACGCTTGAACCCTACATGAAGCACACCGGGGGCAGCATGTCCCCCTTCACCGCCTGGATGCATCTCAACGGCATGGCGACGCTGGACCTGCGCTGCCGGGCGATGGCCGATACCGCGCTGGCCGTGGCGCGGGCGCTGGAGGGGCATCCGCAGGTGACGAAGGTGATCTATCCGGGGCTCGAGAGCCATCCGCAGCACGCGCTGGCCATGGTGCAGATGGGGTCGGGCGGCACGCTCGTCACCTTCGAGGTGAAGGGCGGGAAAGAGGCGGCCTTCCGCTTCATGAACGCGCTCACGATCGCCAAGATTTCCAACAACCTGGGCGATGCCAAGACCATCGCCACCCACCCCGCCACCACCACGCACCAGCGTCTGCCTCAGGACCAGAAGGACGCCCTCGGCATCACCCCCGGCCTGATCCGCCTGTCCCTGGGGCTGGAGGATGCGGACGACCTGATCGCCGACCTGACGCACGCGCTGGCGGCCTCGGCCTGAGCGGTCGTCCGGCCGGTCAGCCCGGCGCGCAGGCCACCAGCGAGAAGGCCTTGTCGAACCGCGCGGCCTTCAGCGCGGCCCGAAGCCGGTCCGACAGGACCAGCGCTCTGCCTACCTTCGGGTCGATCCAGACATCGGGGACCGCCGAGAAGCCGGGTTGCCGGACATAGACCGGCTTGACCTTTCCCCTGCGCCTTTACCCACTGATCGGACAAGGAAAGGATACCGTCCTCTCGGACAGGAGTAGCGGAGGGCGGCAGATCACCTCAGCTCCGGTCCGGGGGCGTCTTCGGTCGTGCCGAAAGGCCCCGTGAAATGCAGTCCTCGCAGTCAGCCCTCGGTCAATGCCTGATGCAGAGGTTCGGACACGAAGATCTGGCCGTTGAAATCGCCAGCGCAGAAGAAGTGCCTGCCCGCGACCGCAGCTTGCAGCAAAACCGGGGGCCAGGGGTCGGTGGAGCCGCTGTCGAACAGGAAGGCCGGCCGGGAAGGATCGGGCCTGACCAGCTGCGGGACCTCGGGAAACTGGCGCATCGGCGGCCTGGTTCTTTCCCGATCGAGCGCCGTCACGACGCGCTGCCCGACCGCGAGGATGTAGAACGGCCGGCTTTCGCTTTCTCCGCCCGGGTAGATCACGCCGACGGCTTCGAACTGATGGAGACCGGGTTCTAAGCTATCCACAATCGATCTGAACCGGTCCAAAACGACATAGGCCATGTGCATGCGCATGAGATCGGGCAGGTCGATGTCCTTGCGCGCAATGGCCCTGCCGGAGCCGTCGACAATTCGGACCCGCGTCGGCAGGTCCGTGCTTTTGACGCGGCGACCGCCCCTGAAATAGCTCACGCTCGGGATCGGCCAGATCCCGATGTCGATCGTCGTATCATCGAGTTCGATCTTGTCCATGTCTCCGTCGATCGGAGAGCAGCGGTGACTCCGTCCATCGAGCGTGGACCAGGACGCGGCACTGAGACTCCGGATCACCATGCACCTCCATTGGCTGACCGGGTTCGCAATGGAGTGCGCAAGGCGGGCATTTACGCCCTCATTATGGTTGAGGCCGAGGATGGCTGGCAAGCGCGCCTCTCGGTGCGCATTGCAGCGGTGCCACCGCAATCCCTCCGCTGCCGTACGTCAGACCGGTCTCATGCGCAGATGCGTGGGCGGGTGCAGGCCGGCTGCGGTTGTCTCTTCCGGCAGGCGATCCGAGAGATGCAAACGCAGGTGACGCTGCACGCATCGCTTCCTGCGGGACCATTACGGACGGGGCTGTGCCGGACCATCCCGGATGTTTGCCATCGTCTCGCCTTCGGCCTGGGCGGCATCCGGCTGCGCCGTGACGGAAATCATGGCGCCCGGGTCGCAATCCCCGCTTGTGCGGCGCTCGGAAATGCCTATTTGATGGGGGCCTGCCCCGGACCAGGGTGATCCGGAGGCGGGATCTGCTCGTAAGACATTCCGGAAATTGACGGCGCCTGCCCGAGGGCCGCGCCCGAACCGAAAGGACCTGCCCATGAACATCCACACCCCCGAGATCGACCGTCTTCCCACCCGGGAAGAGGCAGAGGCGGCGCTGGCCGTGCTGCGGCAATGGGCAGGCAAGGTGTCGGACGAGGACATCGCCCGGCTGGATTCCGCCGTGGGCTTCCTGCTGCCCGGCCAGGGCTATCCGGCGCTGTCGCGCATCTACCCGGAGGCCTTCCGCCCCGATGCAGGCTATCTGCGCGCCATGCCCGACCTGCAGAACGGCCCCGCCAGCCTGATCCGGGGCGCGAAGGCGCGGATCCAGCATGTCGGCATCTCCAATTTCCGCCTGCCGATCCGCTTTGTCACCCGCGACGGCGCGCCCCTGGTGCTGGAGACCAGCGTGACCGGCACGGTCAGCCTCGAGGCCGAGAAGAAGGGCATCAACATGAGCCGCATCATGCGGTCCTTCTATGCCCATGCCGAGAAAGAGTTCTCCTTCGGCGTGATCGAGGCGGCGCTGGACGACTACAAGGCCGATCTCGGCAGCTTCGACGCGCGCATCCAGATGCGGCTGTCCTTCCCGATGCAGATGGTCAGCCTGCGATCGGACCTGACCGGCTGGCAGTATTACGACATCGCGCTGGAACTGGTGGAGACCGCCGGTGTGCGCAAGCGGATCGTGCATCTGGACTATGTCTACAGCTCGACCTGCCCGTGCAGCCTGGAGCTGTCGGAACATGCCCGGATGGAGCGCGGCCAGCTGGCGACGCCGCATTCGCAGCGCTCGGTGGCGCGGCTGTCGGTGGAACTGACCGGCGAGATGGCGATCGAGGATCTGGTGGACCTCGCGCGCGGCGCGGTAGTGACCGAGACGCAGGTCATGGTCAAGCGCGAGGACGAGCAGGCCTTTGCGGAACTGAACGCCGCCAACCCGATCTTCGTCGAGGATGCGGCGCGGCTGTTCTGCGAGGCGCTGCGGGCCGATCCGCGCATCGGCGACTTCCGGGTGGTGGCGAGCCATCAGGAGAGCCTGCACAGCCACGACGCGATCAGCCTTCTGACCGAGGGCGAGACCTTCGCAGCCGAAAGCCTGGACCCGCATCTGTTCCGCACACTGATCCACGCCCGCTGACGGGTGGATTGACCAAAGGCGCGGGGCCGCGTAGCCATGCCCGACCATGGTTGACTTCCGCCCCGTCGCCTATGTCATCGGCCGCATCCTGATCGTGCTGGCGATCCTGATGCTGGCCCCGGCCATCATCGACTGGCGCGCGGGGCTGGAGAACGGTCATGCCTACCTTGCCTCGGCCGCGCTGACCGGCGTCACGGGCGCGGCGCTGACGCTGTCCACCGGCAACGCGCTGGGTCAGGCGCTGGACACGCGGCAGGCCTATCTCCTGACTGCCGGCATCTGGTTCCTCGTGCCCTTCTTCGGCGCGCTGCCGTTCTGGATCGGCGCGCCGGGGCTGAGCCTCCTGAACGCCTATTTCGAGGCGGTCTCGGGCATCACCACCACCGGGGCCTCGGTCATCACGGGCCTCGCGGAACAGCCGCAGAGCGTGAACCTCTGGCGCGGAATGCTGAACTGGCTGGGGGGCCTCGGCATCGCCTTCATCGCGATGATCTTCCTGCCGCTGATGCGGATCGGGGGCATGCAGTTCTTCCGGACCGAAGGCTTCGACACATTCGGCAAGGTGCTGCCGCGGGCGACCGACATCGCCAAGCAGCTTCTGATCGTCTATCTGGCGCTGACGGTGGTGACGATGACCGTCTATGCCATGCTCGGCATGCCGGCCTTCGAGGCTGTTGTGCATGGCATGACCACGGTCGCGACGGGCGGCTTTTCCACCAACGATGCCTCGTTTTCCGTCTATGCCCCGCCGATCCACTATGCGGCGGCGCTGTTCATGTTCCTCGCCAGCCTGCCCTACATCCGTTATGTGCAGCTGATGAACGGAACCGCGCTGCCGCTGTGGCAGGATGCCCAGGTCCGCGCCTACGCCCGCTGGCTGGGAATGGCGGTGCTGGCGGTGGCGATCTGGCGGGCCTGGACGACGAACACCGGCTTCGAGCAGGCCTTCCGCGAAAGCCTGTTCAACCTGGCCTCCATCATGTCCTCGACCGGCTACGGCGCGGGCAGCTTCGCCGGCTGGGGCGGGTTCATGCTGGTCGTGGCTTTCGTGGTCGGCGTGATCGGGGCCTGTTCAGGCTCGTCGGCGGCGGGGCTGTCGGTGTTCCGGGTGCAGCTGGTGATCGCCGTCCTCGGCCGCGAGATCCGGCGGATCGGCAGCCCCTCCAGCGTCGATCCGATCCGCTACCAGGGGCGCGCGGTCGAGGACGACGTGCTGAACGCGCTCATCCTCTTCGTATCGAGCTTCATCCTGATCCTCGGAGTGATGAGCGTGGCGATGACGCTTCTCGGTGTGGACACGGTTTCGGCGCTGTTCGCGGTCTGGACCGCGCTGGGCAACATCGGCTACGGCTTCGGCCCCCTGGTCGAGCGCACCGGCACCTTCATCGACTTTCCGCCCGGCGCCATCGCGATCATGACGCTGTGCATGATCCTGGGCCGGCTGGGCCTGTTGGCGATTCTGGTAATGGTGCTGCCGAGCTTCTGGCGGCGGTAGTGCGCTGGCCACCCCTCCTCGTGCGACTGCGTCTTCTCGTCGGGGGGGCGCCGCGCCGAGGGACGAGGTCACCGAGGAGCCGCAGCCCGCGCCCGATCAGTCCCAGCAGGAGACGAGCGCGGTCATGCCGATGCCGGTCTCGGACAGGGCCGCGGGGGTAAGCGGGGCGGTCGAGGTGGTGGGGGCGGGCGTGACCCCTGCCGGGGCGAGGAGGCGGTTGATCTCGGCCGCCGAAAGCGCGAAGGCGACGCCCGCGGGCATCAGCTTGCCGCCCTTGGGGCGCGGAGGCAGAAGCATGCCGATCACGCTGCCCGACCCGTCCAGCACCGCGCCGCCGGCATCGCCCGGCAGCGCCTGCAGCGCCAGCCGGCTGATCGCGGTCTCGCCGTTCAGGCCGGTCGCATCCTCAAAGCTGCCGAAGGTGATGACCGGGGCGGGCAGGCGGTCCTCGTAGGAATAGCCTGGCACGGCGATCTCGGCCCCCGGCCGGGTCGAGGAGGTGGCGAGGCCCGCCACCACGCGCGGCGAGAGCGCGGCGTTCGGGGTCAGGAGCGCAAGGCCGCTGGCCGGGTCCGACAGCCTGACGGTCGCCTCGGTCGTGCGGTCGATGGTGACGCGGGTGCAGCCCTCGACCGCCTCGGTCGTGGTGACGACCGCGCCGTCCGGGGTGACGAAGAA
Organism: Tabrizicola flagellatus; assembly: GCF_046295235.1. Taxonomy (GTDB): domain Bacteria; phylum Pseudomonadota; class Alphaproteobacteria; order Rhodobacterales; family Rhodobacteraceae; genus Tabrizicola; species Tabrizicola flagellata_A. The sequence goes on along the minus strand of NZ_JBKBLV010000013.1, from coordinate 54,654 downwards.
GCCGGTCCGGCTGAGCCGCGGTTTCCGGACTTCGAGCCCCGCGAGGAGCCCGGCGCGGGTCTCGGCAGCCATCGGCGCCATGCCGGGATCGAGCACCGAGGCGCCATCGGGCGAGAAGCTGTCCTCGATCGCCTTGACGATCCGGGCGTCGCGGGCCGCATTGCCGGGGGTGGAGATCAGCATCCAGCCCTTGATCCGCCCGCCCTTCAGCTGTGCCGAGATCGTGGTGTCCACCTTGGCCGAGGTGCCGCGGATGCGGAAGCCGCGTTCGTTGCGCTCGCGCGGGCCGTCGAGCGGCACCTGCTCCAGCGTCTGGAGCACATCGTAAAGCCCGTATAGTGCGGCCTGGTCGCCCGGCTGCGATATCAGCACGATCTTCGGGGCATCCGGGGTTTTCCCGCGGTAGTGAACGAAGGGCGGCTCGTAATGGTCGAGTTCGACCAGGCCCAGCGGCAGCGTGACGGTGATGCCGGATTCGGCCTCGACCACCTCGGTGAAGCCGAAGGCCGCGCGTTCGGCGGACCAGGCGTCCAGGAGTGCCCGGCGCTGGCGGGTGGTCAGGATGCCGGTGGGCTCGAGCCCCTGCGCCTCTTGCCAGGCGGCCATCGAGTTGCGGGTGCCGGGACCGAAGGCGCCGTCGATGGCGCTGGTGTAGAAGCCGAACCATTGCAGCGCGGATTGGAGCTCGCGCCGTTCCTCGGGTGTCAGCAGCGCCTCGCTGTCGCGGGCCTCCTGGCGGGTCTCGTCGGGCAGGGAGACGGGGTCCGGTGCGGGGGCGGGCTCGGCAGGTGATGCTGCCGGCTCGTAAGCGGTCAGTGCTTCGGGGATCGCGAGGGCCGCCCCGTCCTCGGGGTAGAACCGGTCGCCATAGCGGGCGCCATCGGCAACGAAACTGTCGGACGGGATGCGGCGGTCGCGCTTGAGAAGTCCCAGACGGATCGGCGCCTCGTCCTCGGGGTAGGGGCCGAGTGCGATGCCATACCAGCCCGACCCGAGCGCAAAGCCGACGGTTTCAGGGAATTCGGACGCATAGGCGCGTGCGCGGTCGAGCGCCGTGGCAAGGTCGGGATGCGCCTCGACCTGGACCCAGACCCGGCCCTCCTGCGCGTCGGCGTGCCGGGCGGGCGCAAGGCTCAGCGCGGCGAGGAGAAGGGCAACAAACGCAAAAGGTCTGAACATGAACGGGTCCCGAAGCCGGTAGAGGATCGCGCCGACATTAGCCATGGAGCGCGCCGCGGCAAGGGCGAACCGGCGCGGATCAGGTCACGATTGCGCAGGTTCTTTCCGGAATTGACCCTATCTTGCCCGCCGGATAGGGAAGGCGCGAGTTTCGCCTCTGTCCCGGGGTCCCCGATGTCCGACGCCACCTCGACCACGCCCAGAAGTTTCCAGGAGATCATCCTGCGGCTCCAGAGCTATTGGGCCGGTCAGGGCTGCGCCGTGCTGCAACCCTATGACATGGAGGTCGGCGCGGGCACCTTCCACCCGGCCACCACGCTGAGAAGCCTTGGCACGAAGCCCTGGGCCGCGGCCTATGTCCAGCCCTCGCGCCGCCCCACGGACGGGCGCTATGGCGAGAACCCGAACCGCCTTCAGCACTATTACCAGTACCAAGTCATCATCAAGCCAAGCCCGGCGAACCTGCAGGAGCTTTACCTCGGCAGCCTCGCCGCCATCGGCATCGACCTGGGCCTTCACGACATCCGCTTTGTCGAGGACGACTGGGAAAGCCCGACCCTCGGCGCCTGGGGCCTGGGCTGGGAGGTCTGGTGCGACGGGATGGAGGTCAGCCAGTTCACCTATTTCCAGCAGGTCGGCGGGCATGATTGCAGGCCTGTTTCGGGCGAACTGACCTACGGGCTGGAGCGGCTGGCGATGTATGTCATGGGCATCGACCATGTGATGGACATGCCGTTCAACGATCCCGATGCGCCGATCCCGCTGACCTATGGCGACATCTTCCGCCAGACCGAAGAGGAATACAGCCGCCACAACTTCGACGGCGCAACGACCGAGATGCTGTTGCGTCACTTCGAGGATGCCGAAGCCGAATGCGAACGGCTGCTCGCTTTCCCCGCCGAGGACCCGAAATCCGGCAAGCGCATCGTCATGGCCCATCCCGCCTATGACCAGACGATCAAGGCCAGCCACCTGTTCAACCTTCTGGACGCACGGGGCGTGATCAGCGTGACCGAACGGCAGGCCTATATCGGCCGGGTGCGGGCCTTGGCGAAGAAATGCGCCGATGCTTTCCGGCAGACCGAGGCGGGGGCGGATCAGTGAATGCCGGCAAGATCATCGTGGGGGCCATCGTGATCGTCGCCCTGATCGCCGGCGGGTTCCTGTGGTACACCGCCGAACGCGCCTATTACGAGCCCGTGGCCTTCCAGCCCGGCGCCGAGATCCGGCTGGTTCCCGTCGCCGGCGGCCCGCCCGAGGCGATCGTGGTCAACGGGATCGAGGGGATCGACGCGGCCTCCTCGCCGATCAAGTTCCGCGCCTGTTTCACCACGCCGCTGAGCCTGGCCATGCTGAGCGAGACCTACCGGATCTACGAGGGCGCCGAGCCCTTGGTCGCGCCGTCAAACTTCCCCTGTTTCGACGCCGCCGCCATCGGCCGGGCGCTGGAGACCGGCGAGGCGCTGGCCTTCCTGTCCGAACCCGAGATCCACCCCGGCGTGGACCGCGTCGTCGCGGTCTTTCCCGATGGCCGCGCCTATGCCTGGCAGCAGACCAACGCCTCTCTGAAGGACTGACCATGCCCGACCTGCTGATCGAGCTTTTCTCCGAGGAAATCCCGGCGCGGATGCAGGGCAAGGCCCGCGACGATCTGCGCAAGCTGGTCACCGACGGGCTGGTCGAGGCCGGGCTGACATATGCCTCGGCCGGGTCATTCTCCTCTCCGCGCCGGCTGGTCCTGTCGGTCGAGGGGCTGACGGCCGAAAGCCGCCCGGTGCGCGAGGAGCGCAAGGGTCCGGCCACGACCGCGCCGCAGCAGGCGATCGAGGGCTTCCTGCGGTCCACCGGCCTGACGCTGGACCAGCTGGAGCGGCGGGCGGACAAGAAGGGCGAGACCTTCTATGCCGTGATCGAGAAGCCCGGCCGCAAGGCGCCCGAGATCGTGGCCGAGGTTCTGGACGCCACGATCCGCAGTTTCCCCTGGCCGAAGTCGATGCGCTGGGGCTCGGGGTCCTTGCGCTGGGTGCGGCCGTTGCAGTCGATCCTGTGCATCCTGTCGGACGAGGGCGGGGCGCATGTGGTGCCGCTGGAAGTCGATGGCATTAAGGCCGGCAACACGACCGAGGGCCACCGTTTCATGGGCAACGGGCGCTTCGTCGTCACGGGCTTCGACGACTATCTGGTCAAGCTGAAGCGCGCGAAGGTGGTGCTCGACAGCGCCGAGCGCGAGGCGGCGATCTGGCAGGGCGCGCAGAACCTGGCCTTTGCCGCCGGAATGGAGGTCGTGCCCGACCCCGGCCTCCTGACCGAGGTCGCGGGGCTGGTGGAATGGCCGGTGCCGCTGATGGGGCGGATCGCGGACGATTTCCTGTCGCTGCCGCCCGAGGTCTTGCAGACCTCGATGAAGGAGCATCAGAAGTTCTTTTCGGTGCGGAACCCGAAGACGGGGCGGATCGAGGGCTTCGTGACGGTGGCCAACATCGAGGCCCCGGACGGCGGCGCGGTGATCCTGAAGGGGAACCAGAAGGTGCTGGCCGCCCGCCTGTCGGACGCGAAGTTCTTCTGGGAGAACGACCTGCGGGTGGCGAAGGCGGGCATGGGCGAGTGGGTGGAAGGGCTGAAGGCCGTGACCTTCCACAACAAGCTGGGGTCTCAGGCGGAGCGGATCGAGCGCATCGCGGCGCTGGCTCGCAAGATCGCGCCTTTGGTGGGCGCGGATGCAGGTGATGCGGATTATGCGGCGCGGATTGCCAAGCTGGACTTGCGGTCGTCGATGGTGGGGGAGTTCCCAGAGCTGCAAGGCGTGATGGGCCGCTACTATGCGCAGGCAGCGTTGCAGGAAAACCCCGCCCCGGACTTGATCCGGGGCGTAGCGGGGTCAGAGAGAGGCCCCGGATCAAGTCCGGGGCGGGTATCCGCAATCGCCGATGCCGCGCGCGACCATTGGCGGCCGAAGGGGGAGAGCGACTCGGTGCCGTCCGAGCCCGTGTCGGTCGCCGTGGCGCTGGCCGACAGGATCGACACGCTGACCGGGTTCTGGGCCATCGACGAGAAGCCGACGGGGTCGAAGGACCCGTTCGCGCTCCGCCGCGCGGCGCTGGGGGTGATCCGGTTGGTGCTGGCGAATGGGGTGCGGGCCTCGCTGGCCGGCATGCTGGGCCAGGGAATCGCCTGTCACCCCGCCGCAGGACATCACGGAATGTCGGCCGTGCTCGACCTGCTTTCCTTCTTCCACGACCGCCTGAAGGTCCATCTAAAGGATCAGGGCATCCGCCACGATGTCATCGACGCCTGCCTCGCCATGCCGGGCAGCGATGATCTGCTGCTGCTGGTCAGGCGCTCGACGGCCTTGAGCGAGACTCTAAAGACTGAGGACGGGGCGAACCTGCTGCAGGGCTTCAAGCGGGCGAACAACATCCTGGCCCAGGCGGAACAGAAGGACGGCGTCGAATACTCCTTCGGCGCAGATGTGAAGCTTGCCGAGACCGATGAGGAGCGCGCGCTGTTCGCGGCGCTCGATCAGGCCGAGGCGGCGATTGCCCCGGCCATGGCGCGGGAGGATTTCGCCGCCGCCATGGCCGCGATGGCCGCCCTGCGGGGCCCGATCGACGCCTTCTTCACCGCCGTGCAGGTGAACAGCGACAATCCGGTGGTACGGCGCAACCGGCTGAACCTGCTGCACCGGATCCGGGCGGTCTGTTCCGGCGTTGCGGACCTGAGCCGCATCGAGGGCTGATCTTCCGCGAAGACGCCGCAGGCAGGGGCGCTTCCCTCCCCCCTTCTTGGGGGAGGGAGAGGGTGGGGGGCCTGTCGCGTCGTCCCCCCACCCCCATCCCCTCCCCACGAGGGGGAGGGGAGGCGCTTGCATTATCCGGTTCGCGTGTTGCCCAAAGAATCGTCACGCGGCTGACATGTCACGCTTGCGTGACGGTCCTTTCGGCGTATGCTGCACCTGAACATCGGGTGCCGCAGTGCAGAAATACGATCCCATCGCCGAATTCGCCCGGATCACGTCCTCGGCGCAGATCGCGACGGCGACGCATGGCTGGCGGGCGAAATGCCTGCAGCGGCTGGTCCGGCTGGACCTGCCGGTGCCGAAGTCGGTGGCGCTGCCGGCCTCGACCGTGCGGGCCATCGCGGCGGGGCACGGGGTGGATGTGCAGGGGATCCTCGACCATTTCGGCGACGGGCCGCTGATCAGCGTCCGGCCCAGCCCCGCCAACCCCGACTGGGGCGGGCCGGCGACGATTCTGAACATCGGGCTGAATGCCAAGCGCCATGCCCGGCTGGCCGAAACCCATGGCGAGACGGCGGCGGACGCGCTGTATCTGCGCTTTGTCCAGGCCTATGCGATCCATGTCGCACGGCTGGACCCCGACGTGTTCGACGGGCTGAAGCCGGGGCCGGGGGCGCTGAAGGAGGCCCTGCGGGAATACGAGGTCGAGACCGACGAACCCTTCCCGCAGGATCCTGCGCGGCAACTGGCCGAGGTTCTGCGGTCGATGGCGCGGGCCTGGGAGGGGACATCGGCGCGCCTGTTGCGCCAGGCCAAGGGCGCGCCGGAGGAGGCGGCCTTGGGCCTTGTCGTGCAGGAGATGGCACAGGGGATCGGGCAGGGGATCAGCGGGTCGGGCGTGATGCAGTTCGTCGATCCGGTCACCGGCCTGCCGCAGATCACCGGGCGCTACCTGGGGCAAAGCCAGGGCCGCGACGCGCTGAAGACCACCGAGGCGCTGTATCTGACGCGCGACCCGCGCGGGCCGTCGCTGGAGGACGTGGCACCCGAGATCTTCGCGACGCTGGTCGAATACGGAGCCATCTGCCGCACCCGCCTGCGCGAGGAGATGCAGATCGAGTTCACCATCGAGGATGGGCGCCTTGCGGTGCTGGACGCGGTGAAGGTGCAGAGGTCGGCCCGGGCGGGCCTGCGGATCGCCGTGGCGCTGGCCGAGGACGGGATCATCGCGAAGGAAGAGGCCGTCCTGCGGGTCGAACCCAGCGCCTTGTCCGAGCTTCTCCACCACCAGGTCGATCCGCGCGGGGAACGCGACGTGATCGCGCGGGGCATCGCGGCCTCGCCCGGCGCGGCGACGGGGGTTCTGGTCTTTTCCTCCAGCGCGGCGCAGGCGGCGGCGGCGCGGGGCGAGGCCTGCATCCTCGTCCGTCGCGAGACTGCGCCCGAGGACATCCGCGGCATGCATTCGGCGGTGGCGGTGCTGACGGAACGCGGCGGCATGACCAGCCACGCGGCGGTGATCGCGCGCGGGTTGGGGCTGCCCTGCGTGGTGGGGGCCTCGGACCTGCGGCTGGATGCGCGCGACCGCAAGATGGTCGCGGCGGACGGGCGGGTCTTCCGTGAGGGCGACGTGGTGACGCTGGACGGCTCCAAGGGCGAGGCGCTGGCCGGCGCGGCCGAGATGCTGCCCCCGGCGCTGGACGACAGTTTCCGCCGGCTCCTCTCCTGGGCCGACGAGGTGCGCGACATCGGGGTGCGCGCCAATGCCGACACGCCCTCGGACGCCGAGACCGCGCGCAAGTTCGAGGCGGAAGGCATCGGCCTGTGCCGCACGGAACACATGTTCTTCGACGAGGACCGCCTGGTCGTCATGCGCGAGATGATCTTCGCCGATGCGCCGGGCGACCGGGCGGCGGCGCTGGCGCGGCTTTTGCCGATGCAGCGGGCGGATTTCGTGCAACTGTTTGAAATCATGCAGGGATTGCCGGTGTGCATCCGGCTGTTCGACCCGCCGCTGCACGAATTCCTGCCCCAGACGCGCGAGGGCCTGCGCGAGTTGGCCGAGGCGCTGGACCGCCCGCTGTCCGAAGTCACCCGCCGGGCCGAGGCGCTGACCGAAGTGAACCCGATGCTGGGGATGCGCGGCGTGCGGCTGGGGGTGGTGCTGCCGGAAATCTACGACATGCAGGCGCAGGCGATCTTCGAGGCGACGCTGGAATCGGCCCGCCGCGGCGCGCCGGTCGTGCCCGAGATCATGATCCCGCTGGTCAGCGCGCGCCGCGAGGTGGAACTGATCAAGACCCGGATCGACGCCGTCGCCGCCATGGTGCGCACCAGGGCCGGGGCCGGTTTCGACTTCAAGCTGGGCGTGATGGTCGAAACCCCGCGCGCGGCGCTGCGGGCGGGCGACATCGCCCAGCATGCGGCCTTCCTCTCCTTCGGCACCAACGACCTGACGCAGATGACCTATGGCCTGAGCCGCGACGATGCGGGCCGGTTCATGAACACCTATGTCCGGCAGGGCGTCTTCCCCGAGGATCCGTTTCACATCCTCGACGTGGACGGGGTGGGAGAGCTGCTGCACATCGGGGCCGAGCGCGGGCGCAAGACACGGAAAGACCTGACACTTTCGATCTGCGGCGAACACGGCGGTAACCCGGAATCCATCGATTTCTGCCGCCGTGCCGGGTTCGACTATGTCTCCTGCTCGCCCTACCGGGTGCCCATGGCCCGGCTGGCCGCGGCGCACCTTGCGCTGGCAGATCGAAAGAAAACCGTTTAGAAACAGTTGATTGTAGAAAATTCTTGATTGTTTTCGGCGGTATTTCGCTCATGCAGCATGGATTTCCGTTGTAATTCTGCAACAGTGGTGGACCCGACCCGCCGCTTCGCCTAACTGCCCCGCTGCTTGCCAAGGCGGGGGTACTTCCGCCGGGAAACCAAAGACGGAAGAGCAGAATGAATCTCAACCTAGCGACGCTGGTGCTGGCCCTGGGCCTGGCGATCGGCCCGGCGATGGCGGAAACCGGCTGGAAGGCCAGCATGTTCGGCCTGACGCCCATTCCGGCCTCTTACGGCACCGAGCTGAAGCGCCTGCCGGCCCCCGATCTTTCGGCCACGCTGCGGGCCGATGCCCTGACCGGGGGCATCACCGAGGACTGGCTGATGGCCCAGCCCGCGCCTTCGGGCGATGCCGAGTGGCAATGCCTGACCGAGGCGCTGTATTTCGAGGCGCGCGGCGAAAGCCTGGAAGGCCAGATCGCCGTGGCCGAGGTGATCCTGAACCGGAAGGACAGCCCGCTTTACCCGCGCACGGTCTGCGGCGTGGTCAGGCAGCGGGTGGGCAGCGACTGCCAGTTCTCGTACGTCTGCAACGGCCGCACGAAGATGCGCGAACGCGAGGCGGCGGACCTTGCCGGCCGGATCGCCCGCGCCATGCTGGACGGGGCGCCGCGCCTGCTGACCGAAGGGGCCACCCATTTCCATACAAGGGGCGTGAGGCCCGGCTGGTCCAAGCGCTTTCCCCGCACCGCCTCGATCGGGGCGCATGTGTTCTACCGCCAGCCCGGCTCGCGCGGGTGATGTCGCCAATCGCGGCTTCCCTGACGCCTTCCCGCTTGGCCCGCGCGCCGCGCGTGCTATGACGGGCCGAACGGCGGAGGACCCCGATGAGCGACATTGAACTGGCTTTCGCCCATCCCGAGGATCGGGCCGAAGCGTCCGCCGGGGCGGCCCCGCGCGACCGGATCAGCTTGCGCGACCACATCGTCGAGGCCGAGATCGGCGCCTTCCAGAAGGAACGCGGCCACAAGCAGCGCCTGCGCTTCAACGTGGTGGTCGAGGTGCGCCCGGTGACCGGGCCGCTTGAGGACGACGTGGACCGGATCCTGTCCTACGACCGGATCACCGAGGCCATCGCCGCGGAACTCGCCGCCGAGCGGTTGAATCTGCTGGAGACGCTGGCCGAGCGCGTGGCGGAACGGATCCTGGCCGAACCTGCCGCGATGCGGGTCTTCATCCGGATCGAGAAGCTCGACATCGGCCCCTATGCCCTGGGGGTGGAGATCGCCCGCTCGCGCGCCGAGATCCCGGTGCAGCGGGCCGGGCGCGACGGGATGGAGGCGGTGCATCCGCTGGTCGTTCATCTGGACAATGCCACGATTCTGGCGCCGGACCTGTCGGCGCAGCTGGATGCGCTGCAGGCCGAGGGGCTGCCAATGATCCTGACCGTGGGCCTGCCGGACCTCGCCCGCCCGGTGACCGGGCACAAGCCGACCCAGCGCCGGGTGGACCTTCTGGCGATCGAGCAGAACGCCTGGACGCTCGCCGCGCGCGATCCGCGCTGCGTGGTGGTGGCGACGCGGACCGAGATCGACTGGGCGATGAAGCGCGGGCAGACGGTGGTCTGGGCGCCCTCGAAACTGGTGTTGGACGCGGTGGATGGGCCGAAGGGGACCGATCCGGTGGGCCTGGCGCTTTGGCTTGCGGAAACGATGTCGGCCACGGCGCTCGTCGTTCACGGAGAGGTTGCAGTCCCGGCGGGAAGCCGCGTTCCGGTGCGGCGGGCCTGAGGCTTCCCCCTTGAAAAGCCGGCGGGCTTCGGCCACTCCGGGGCCATGGAATACTTTCGCCCGATTGCGATGACCGATCCGGCCCGGCCTGCCGGGGCCTTCGCGCTGGCCGGCGGCTGGTGCTGGTTCGACCGGGTCGAGTTGCTGTCGCGCGCGGCCCAGGGCCGGGTGATCCCGGCTGCCCAGGTGCCCGCGCCGGTCCTGCACCGGCTGACCGCGCCGCGCCCCGCCTTTGCCGGGCTGACGCTGGACCGCCCGCGGCTGATGGGCATCCTGAACGTGACGCCGGACAGTTTCTCGGACGGCGGACGGTTCCTTGCGCCCGAGGCGGCGCTGGCGCAGGCGCAGGCCATGGCCGCGGGGGCCGAGATCATCGACGTGGGGGGCGAAAGCACCCGCCCCGGCGCCGCCGAGGTGCCGGTGGAGGAAGAAATCGCCCGCACCGCCCCGGTGATCCGGGCGCTGCGGGACGGGGGTCTGAGCGCCCCCATCAGCATCGACACCCGCAAGGCGCCGGTGGCCGAGGCGGCGCTGGCGGCGGGGGCGACCATCGTCAACGATGTCTCGGCCTTCGACTTCGACCCGGCGCTGGGGCCGCTGGTCGCCAGGTCGGAGGCGCCGGTCGTCCTGATGCATGCCCAGGGCGTGCCCGCGACGATGCAGGACAATCCGCTCTACGGCGACGTGCTTCTGGATGTCTATGACGCGCTGGCCCAGCGGCTGGCACGGGCCGAGGCGCTGGGGATCGACCGGACGCGGATCGTGCTCGACCCCGGCATCGGCTTCGGCAAGACGCAGGCCCACAATCTGGCGCTTATCCGCGGGCTGTCGCTGTTTCACGGCCTGGGCTGTGCGATCCTGCTGGGAACGTCTCGCAAGCGCTTCATCGGCGCGATCGGCCGGGCCGAGGCGCCCGAGACTCGCGCGCCGGGCTCGATTGCCACTGCGCTGGCCGGGGTGGCGCAGGGGGTGCAGGTCCTGCGCGTGCATGACGTGGCCGAGACGCGGCAGGCGCTGCGGCTGTGGCAGGCGTTGAACACCGATCATCTGGAGGACGAGGCATGAGCCGCAAGCTTTTCGGCACCGATGGCGTGAGGGGCCGGGCCAACAGCTGGCCGATGACGGCGGAGCTGGCCTTGAAACTGGGCGCGGCGGCGGGGCGCTATTTCCGCCGTGACGGGTCGGGCGCGCATCGGGTGGTGATCGGCAAGGACACGCGGCTTTCCGGCTACATGCTGGAAAACGCGCTGACGGCTGGATTCTGTTCCACGGGCATGAACGTGTTGCTTCTGGGCCCGATGCCCACGCCGGCGGTCGGGTTCCTGACCAAGTCGATGCGGGCCGATGTCGGCGTGATGATCTCGGCCAGCCACAACCCGCACCAGGACAACGGGATCAAGTTCTTCGGCCCGGACGGCTTCAAGCTGTCGGATGCCGCCGAAGCCGAGATCGAAGCGATGATCGAGGGCGAAATCGCCCCCGCAAAGCCGGAAAACATCGGTCGAGCCAAGCGGATCGACGACGGGCGGGGCAGGTACGAGGAGTTCGTCAAGACGAGCTTCCCGACCGGCCTGCGGCTGGACGGGCTGAAGGTGGTGGTGGACTGCGCGAACGGGGCGGCCTACCGCACCGCGCCCGAGGTGCTGTGGGAGCTGGGCGCCGAAGTCATCCCGATCGGGACGGCGCCGAACGGAACCAACATCAACGACCGCTGCGGATCCACCCATACCGACACGGCGGCCGAGGCGGTGGTGGCCCATGGCGCGCATGTGGGCCTGGCGCTGGATGGCGATGCCGACCGGATCATGATCCTGGACGAGACCGGCCGGGTGGCGGACGGGGATCAGATCATGGCGTTGCTGGCGGCGCGCTGGGCGGACGAGGGACGCTTGCAGGGCGGCGCGCTGGTCGCGACGGTGATGTCGAACCTGGGGCTGGAGCGGTTCCTCGCGGCCCGCGGCCTTCGGCTGGAGCGGACGGCGGTCGGCGACCGCTATGTGGTGGAACGGATGCGGGAGGGCGGCTTCAACCTGGGCGGCGAGCAGTCGGGCCACATCGTGATGACCGACTATGCCACCACCGGCGACGGGCTGGTTGCCGGCTTGCAATTCCTGGCCGAGATGGTGCGCACCGGCAGGCGCGCATCGGAGCTGACCCGCAGCTTCGAGACGGTACCGCAGCTTCTGAAGAACGTCCGCTTTTCGGCCGGAGCGCGGCCCCTGGAGGTTGCCTCGGTCCGGCAGGTGATCGAGGGCGCCGAGCGGCGGATCGAGGGGCGGGGGCGCATCCTGATCCGCAAGTCGGGGACCGAGCCGCTGATCCGGGTGATGGCCGAATGCGAGGACGAGGCGCTGCTGGTCGCGGTGGTGGACGAGATCGTCGGCGCGGTGGAAGCGGCGGTCTGAGCCGGGTCTGTCCACGGTGGACATTTCCGGATTTCAAAGCAAAATCAAGTTTTTGTGATTTTCCATTAACCTGGTCTCAAGCTTTGTTCGCGGACGCCACCCTCCGGCTTTCCGGCCTTGCGCGGGGATGGCGGGGCGGGCAGGGTCCGGGGGCTTGCAACGACGGGAGGCGCGGATGCTGCATGATCGGGCGGGGGGGCTGGCGCTGGTCGCGGTGGTCTGGGCCACGGCGGCTCTGGCCGAGGAGCGGCAGGTCGCAGGCCACCGGGTGACGGTCGCCGAGGACGGGATGGGCAGCGCCACGCTGGTCGTCGATGGCGAGGTCCTGCACGAGAACGGCGTGATCTTCCTGGACGAGGCCGCGCAGGCGCTGGGCGGGCTGAGCGTGCTGACCGGGGTTGCGGGATCGGGTGGCAATGCCTGCGGCGCGGCGCCCTTCGTGCTGGCGCTGCCCGAGGGCGGCAAGGCGGGGCTCTACGGCCCGCTGGAGGGCTGCCGGGAGTTCGCGCTGGAGGTCAGGCCCGATGCGCTGGTCTTTTCCACCGAACCGCTGCCCTCGGAGCCCGGCGAGGTCTGGACCTGGACCCCGGCGGAGGGGTTCGTGCAGGGGCCGCCGGTGGCCTTTTCCGGCAGCCTGGGCTGGGACGCCTTCGACAGCCTGGCCGGGCAGCACCCGGTCGAGGCGCTGAAGCTGACCCCGGTGCTGGAGGCGTTGCAGGCGGGGCTGGGGCCGGACTATGCGGCCTTTGCCGAGCGGATCTCGGACCTCGGGTCGGGCGACCGGACGGCGACGGGCTATCTGGGGCAGGCCTGCCTGAAGTATTCCTGCGACGAGGACTGGGCGGTCCTCTACCTCGATCCTGTCGATCAGGGCGTGTTCGCGGCTTGGGCGGTGGTGGGCGAGGCGCAACCGCGGCTCTGGCCGGCCGACCGCGCCCTCTGGCCCGCCGAGGCGCTGGCGGCGCTGCCCAGCCCGTCGGGCGAGTGAGGGGCGGCGAGCGGACGCCTCCTCGTGCGACCGCGTCTTCTCGTCGGGGGCGGACCCCCATCCGTCCCCTGACCAGGGGGGCGGGTGCAGCGAGGAGGGACGCAGTCGCCGACGAGCGGTCCGTCCGGGTCAGCCTTTCGGCTTGGTGGCCAGCGCGTAGTCGCCGCGATAGGCGAGCAGTCCGTGATGGGTGATCTGCGCGGTTTCGTGGCACCAGATCTCGCCGCCGCAGCCGGCGATCCAGCGGCGGCAGAACGAGGTGTCCTCGCCGTGCATGACCGCCCCGCCGCGCCCGCGCAGGTGGCTGAAGAAATCGTGGAAATCGGCGCCCGGATAGCCCGGGCCGTTGAAGCCGGGCACGGGCAGGGCCACCCCGGCCGCGACCATCCGTTCCGGCACGGCGCGGCGGATCAGCATGAAGCCGGTGCCCGCGCCCGGCACCTTGCGGAAGCCGCCCCGGACCTCGTAGGGCCAGGGCTCGCCCGTCTCGAACACCTCGGAGACGTTGTAGCGCAAGGTCTCGGCCAGAAGATCGGCGGTCGAGGCGCGCTCGGCCTCGGGTTTTGCGGCCTCGCGTTCGATGGCGGCGCGGAACTCGCGCCAGCGCATCTGGCGCTGGGGGTAGGCGGCGACGGTGAAATCGGCGTCGAAGTCGAGGAGGTCGAAGAAGAGCTGCGGCTGGTAGCTCATGTCGCTGTCGAGAAGCAGCGCATGGGTGAACCGCCTGTCGGCGAGGAAGCAGGAGACGAGGTAGTTGCGCGAGATCACCAGGTCGGACCATTCGTAGGTCTTGAGCGCGAAGGGGATGCCGCGGCGCTGCAAGGCCTGGGACAGGCCCAGCAGGCTGTGGACGGCGGGGGTGTCGATCTGTCCGCCGGTGGGCATCAGGATCATCAGGGTGGTCATGCGTCGGGCGCTCGCCGTTGGGTGGCCAAGGGTTCGCGGCGCGGCCGGGACTTGTCAAGGCAAGCGATGGGCAAACGATGGGCGCGCGATGGGGGAGGGAACCCGAAGCCGGTGGCGCCGTTGACCCGGTGACGGGCACCGATGGGGTGCCCCTGACCCATGGAGGCGAAGATGATTGATGGAGCCATCGTGCCATTCCTGTCGCTGTTCACCCTGCTGGCGGTGGCCGTGCTGGCGCTGATCTCGAAGGAGCGGACCAGGGACCGGATGCGCGACCCGAATGCGCCGGTCTCGACCCTGGCGAAGGACGGGAAATATGGCGGCGTGGCGTTCCTCTTGCCGCTGGAGGTGCGGGCGCGGCGGGTGGAGATGCTGCGGCGCCGGGTCGTGCCACTGGTCTAGCGGAGCGCCTGCCAGCCGTCGCTGCATCTGAGGCGGGTGAACCGCTGGGTGCAGGTGACGAGGCCGCCGTCGGGCAGGGCGAAGACGAGGCTGAGGCCGAACATCGTGCCCTGTCCTGCGACCCCGCGCGCCTCGCCCGGCAAGGGCGCGCGGCCGCTGGGCTGGACGGGGATGGTCGCGCCCTCGCGGGCAAAGCCGGTGATCGGGCGGCTGGCGAGGTCGTTCAGGGCCATCGAGGCCCCGACATTGGTCAGGACGAACCACAGGATCGCCAGGGCGATCAGGGCTACGGGGATCCATCTGCGCATCTTCGGCCTTCCGTCTCTCCGCTCCGGTAAAGCCCGTCGCGCGGCCGGGGGCAACGAAAAAGGGCGCCCGCGGGGCGCCCTTTTCCTTGCCGCGAGGCCGGGATCAGTTCCGCGCCTTGTCCACCAGCTTGCCCTTGCCGATCCACGGCATCATGGCGCGGAGCTTTTCGCCCACCTTCTCGATCTGGTGTTCGTCGTTCAGCCGGCGGGTCGCCTTGAAGAAGGGCTGGCCGACGGCGTTTTCCTGCATGAAGTCGCGGACGAACTTGCCGGTCTGGATGTCGTGCAGAACTTCCTTCATCCGCCGCTTGGTTTCTTCGCGCGGCAGGATGCGCGGACCCGAGACATATTCGCCATACTCGGCCGTGTTCGAGATCGAGTAGTTCATGTTGGCGATGCCGCCTTCGTAGATCAGGTCCACGATCAGCTTCACCTCGTGCAGGCATTCGAAATAGGCCATCTCCGGCTCGTAGCCGGCCTCGACCAGGGTTTCGAAGCCCATGCGGATGAGTTCGACGAGGCCGCCGCAGAGCACGGCCTGCTCACCGAAGAGGTCGGTTTCGCATTCCTGGCGGAAGTTGGTCTCGATGATGCCCGAACGCCCGCCGCCGATGGCCGAGCAGTAGGAGAGGCCGATTTCCATGGCCTTGCCGGTCGCGTCCTGGTGGACGGCGACAAGGCAGGGCACGCCGCCGCCCTTGACATATTCGCCACGCACGGTGTGGCCGGGGCCCTTCGGCGCCATCATGATGACGTCGACGCCCTTCTTCGGCTCGATCAGGCCGAAGTGCACGTTCAGGCCATGGGCGAAGGCGATGGCCGCACCTTCGCGCAGGTTGTCGTGGACATACTGCTTGTAGGTCGCGGCCTGGAGTTCATCCGGCATGGTGAACATGATCAGGTCGCACCACTTGGCGGCCTCGGCGATGCCCATGACCTTCAGGCCCTCGGCCTCGGCCTTCTTTGCGCTGGGCGAGCCCTCGCGCAGGGCGACGACGACGTTCTTCGCGCCGCTGTCGCGCAGGTTCAGCGCATGGGCATGGCCCTGGGAGCCGTAGCCGAGAATGGCGACCTTCTTGTCCTTGATCAGGTTCACATCGCAGTCGCGGTCGTAGTAAACGCGCATCGGGCGTCCTCCTTGGTGTCGATGGCGCGACAATAGGGATTTCCGCCGCGCAACCCGTGCAATCTTTGACGATTACCGGAGAATGTGCGAAGGATCATTCCTGAAAACGCCATTCGACGGAAATTTCATGCAGATCGACGACACCGACCGCCGCATCCTGCGCCACTGGCTTGCCGAGCCGGGGCTGGAGCGCGCGGTGCTGGCCGAGCGCGCGGGCGTGACGCCCGCGACGCTGTGGCGCAGGCTCGACCGGCTGCGGGCGGGCGGCGTGATCCGGTCGGAAGGGGCGCGGATCGACTGGCGGGCCCTGGGCTATGCGGTCGAGGTCTCGCTTCGCTTCACGCTGGACAAGACCAACCCGCGCGCCTTCGACGAATTCATCGCGGCGGCGCGCGAGGTGCCCGAGGTCATCGGGATCGAGACCTTCCTCGGCCGGGTGGATGTGCGGCTGAACGTGATCGCCCGCGACATGGGCCACTGGACCGGCATCTACCGCGACCGGATCCTGACCCTGCCGCATATCGCCGAGGTCGAGGCGCTGATGCTGGTGGCGACGATCAAGGAGACGGGGGGGCTTCCGCTGTGATCGATCTCGACGACACCGACCGGGCGATCCTGCGGGCGCTGGCGGCGGACGGCACGCTGTCGGCCGGGGAGTTGGGGCGGCGGCTCGGCCTGTCGCAGCCTGCGGCCTGGCGGCGGGTGCGGCGCCTGGAGGAGGCGGGGGTCTTGCAGGGGCTGGCGGTCGAGGTGGACCGCGCGGCGCTGGGCTTCGGGGTCACGGTGTTTCTTGGCGTCAAGCTTGCCACCAAGGGCCGGGTGAGCCTTGAGGATTTCGAGCGCGCGGTGCAGGCGATTCCCGAGGTGCAGGTGGTGCAGCATGTGCTGGGACTGTTCGACTACCGCCTGCGGGTCGCGGCCCGCGACATCGCGGATTTCGAGCGCGTGCTGCGGCGGCGGATCATGACGCTGCCGGGGGTTGGGAACGTCGAGGCCAACGTGCTTCTGACCGAGGAACGTCGCCCCGGACCCCTCGGGGTGGCGGAAACGGTCGGGAAAGCGTGATCTTTGGCGGCTAGGGTCGGGGCCGCTCCTCGTCGCATTTCATGCGCTCGTCGCTGGCGAGGAGAAGCCGAAGGCGCACGACGAGCGGAACCCGGGAGAGGCCATGAAGATCGCGAAGCTGGAAACCTTCGATACGCAATACGTCTGCTTCGTGAAGGTCACGGCGGATACCGGCGATGTGGGCTGGGGCCAGTGTTCGACCTATCAGGCGGACATCACGGCGGAAATCTTCCACCGGCAGGTGGCCCCCTATGCGCTTGGCACTCGGGTCGAGGACCTCGAGGACACGCTGCGCCGCATCTTCGAGCGCGAGCACAAGTTCCCCGGCAGTTACCTCCGCCGGGCGCAGGCGGGGCTGGATACGGCGGTCTGGGATTTGCGGGGGAAGGTCGCGGAGAAGCCGGTGGTCTCGCTGCTGGGCGGAAGCCCGGGAAAGGTGCGAGCCTATGCGTCGTCGATGAAGCGCGACATCACGCCCGAGGCCGAGGCGGAGCGTTTCCGGCGTCTGCGCGACGCGCATGGCTTCACCGCCTTCAAGTGGCGCGTGGGGGCGGAAGTGGGGCGCGACCAGGACGAATGGCCGGGGCGGACCGAAGCGGTAATTCCCATTGTTTCCAAGGCGCTCGGGCCGACAGTTGAGAAACTGGTTGATGGCAATTCCTGCTATTCCCCGGCCCGCGCCATCGAGGTCGGCCGGATGCTGGAAGATCACGGCATCGGCCATTTCGAGGAACCCTGTCCCTATTGGGAGGTGGACCAGACCGCCGAGGTCCGCGCCGCGCTGACCCTTGACGTGGCGGGCGGCGAGCAGGATTGCGAGTTTACCGCCTGGCAGCTGGCGATCGAACACAAGGCGGTGGACATCCTGCAACCGGACATCCTGTATCTCGGCGGCATCTGCCGAACGCTGGAGGTGTGCCGGATGGGCGAGGCTGCGGGTCTGCCGATCACGCCCCATGCGGCGAACCTCGGGCTGGTGACGCTGTGCACCATGCACCTGTTGCGGTCGATCCCGAACCCCGGCAAGTACCTTGAGTTTTCCATCGAGGGGCTGGACTACTATCCGTGGCAGGACGGCCTGTTCCTCGGCGACCCCTACCGGATCGAGGACGGCCATGCCACGGTGACGGAGGCCCCCGGCTGGGGGGTGGAGATCAACCCCGACTGGCTGGCCCGCGCCCGCCACAAGGTTTCGGAAAGGACCTGAGATGCCCGGACTGCATGCGCACATCGACCCCGAGGGGCTGGAGGAGTTTTCGGTCGTCTTCACCGACCGCTCGCTCAATCACATGTCGGCGCGGTTCCAGCAGGTCATGCGCGATGTCTCGGGCATGCTGAAAGAGGTCTACGCGGGATCGGCTGTTGCGCTGGTCCCCGGGGGCGGCACCTATGCGATGGAGGCCGTCGCGCGGCAGTTCGGCAAGGGCCGGGTGCTGATCGTCCGCAACGGCTGGTTCAGCTATCGCTGGACGCAGATCTTCGAGGCGGGCGGGTTCGCCGCCGAGACGACGGTGGTCATGGCCCGGCAGACCGGGAACAGTGCGACGGCGCCCTACGCCCCGCCGCCGATCGAGGAGGTTGTGGCGAAGATCCGCGAGGTCCGCCCCGAGGCGGTCTTCGCCCCGCACGTCGAGACTTCGGCGGGGATCATCCTGCCCGACGACTACATCGCCCAGATGGCGGGGGCCGCGCATGAGGTGGGTGCGCTGATGGTGCTGGACTGCATCGCCTCGGGCTGCATCTGGGTGGACATGGCCACGACGGGGGTCGATGTGCTGATCTCGGCGCCGCAGAAGGGGTGGTCGGCCTCTCCCAGCGCGGGGGTCGTGGTGCTGTCCCCGGCGGGGGAGGCGCGGCTGGCCGAGACCGCGTCGAACAGCTTTGCGCTGGACCTGAAGAAGTGGCGCGCGATCATGGAGGCCTACGAGAAGGGCGGCCATGCCTATCACGCGACGATGCCGACCGACGCAATCCTGGGCTTCCGCGACGCGATGGTGGAGACGAAGGCGATGGGGTTCGAGGCCGCCAAGGCCGCGCAATGGGCGCTGGGGCGGGCGGTCCGGGCCATGCTGGCCGAGAAGGGGGTTCCATCGGTCGCGGCAGAGGGCTTTCAGGCGCCGGGGGTGGTCGTCAGCTATACCGCGGACCCGGAGATCCAGAACGGTGCGAAGTTCCGGGGCGAGGGCTTGCAGATCGCGGCCGGGGTGCCCTTGCAGGTCGGCGAGGGGCCGGAGTTCAAGACCTTCCGGCTGGGGCTTTTCGGGCTGGACAAGCTGAAGGACGTCGACGCGACGGTGGCACGCTTGAAGCGGGCGGTCGACGCGGTGCTTTAGCCCGGTCGGCCGGCCCCGAGGCCAGCCCGCATCAGGATCTGTCGCACGGGCCGGACAGAGTGCAGCGTTTCCAGAGCCTTCGCCCGCAGGTCGCGCAGGGCAGGCGCCCCGACCATCGAGGCGCGGTTCAGAAGGTCGATTCCGGTCACGCGGGCGCGGACTTCTAGGTGGCGCTGGCGGTGGTAGGCATCGGTGACCGCGGCCTTGCCCGGATCTTCGCGGTGCGACTCGGCCAGAGCCAGCAGCGCGGCCAGGTCGGCGAGGCTCATGTTCAAGCCTTGCGCGCCGATCGGCGGGACGACATGCGCGGCCTCGGCGATCAGCACCGCGCGCGGGCCGGACAGCCGGTCGGCCAGCTGGCTGATGATCGGCCAGACCGAGCGCCGCGAGATCAGGGTAAGCGGCCCGAGGACATGGGCGGAACGGGCGGTCATCTCGGCCTCGAACGCGGGGACGGGAAGCGTGGCCAGGCGGGCGATCTCCGGTCCTCTGTCCATCCAGACGACGGCCGAGGCCGGGCGGCCGTCGCGGTCGGGCAGGGGGACGAGGGTGAAGGGGCCGCCGGTCCGGTGGACCTCGGTCGAGACGTTCTGGTGCGGCAGGTCGTGGGCCACGGCGAAGGCCAGCGCCTTCTGGCCGTAGCGGATGGTTTGCGCTGCGATCCCGAGGGCTTCGCGCACCGGAGACGTTCTGCCGTCTGCGCCGACCACCAGCCGGGCCGAGACCTGCGTGCCATCGGTCAGGGTGACTAGGGCTTCCGCCTCGCGCGGCAGCATGCGGGCGAAACCGACACCGGGACGGAAGCTGACATTCGGCAATTCGGCAAGGCGCGCGACCATCTCGCGCCGGAGAAGCCAGTTCGGCAGGTTCCATCCGAAGGGCGCGTCCGAGATGTCGGCGGCGTCGAAGTCGCGCGTCAGGCGCGCCTCGGGCTCGGGGCCGCCGGCGTCGATGATGCGCATCACCTGAAGCGGCGCGGCATGGGGTTCGAGGCGCGACCAGAGCCCCGAGGCGCGCAGCACCGGGATCGAGGGTTGCAGGAAGGCCGTGGTGCGCAGATCGGCGCCATCGTCGTCGGCGGCGGTCACCGGGGGCGCGGGATCGACGCAGATCACGCGGAAGCCGGCAGAGCCGAAGGCGCAGGCGGCCGTCAGGCCGGCCACGCCGCCGCCGGAAATCAGGATGTCGGTGGTTTCGCGCATGAAGGCCCCCCTCTGGTCAACAGCATAGGTCAGCGGGCTGCGGGGGGCCAGTGGACAGGTCGTCTCAGGGCCGCGCGAGGATCACGAGGATGACGAACATCACCGGCACGAAGCCGACCGCCGTCAGCACCAGCGCGGGCAGGCCCCAGGTCTTGATCGCCAGGACGAGCGCGGTCAGGGCGATCACGAACAGGTAGAAGAGGCTGTCGGCCTCGCGTTCGATGTCGCGGATCACGGGACCGACGACGGGAAGGCTGCGGGCGATCCGGCCGGGCAGGGAGGGGCGGCGGGCGAGGTCGGTGGTGGCAAGGGTCATCGGGCGTCCTGTGCTGTTGTATCCAGCTGCTATTTAGGGCAGCCGCACAGCGAGGGGATGTGACCGGTTGTCACCCCGCAAGTCGGACCAGGAAGGCAGCGAGGTCGTCGGTGTGGTGATGAATGTGGTCGGCGGGCTGCGGTGCCGGTGCGACATGGACGGTCTTCATCCCCAGGCCGTGCGGCACGGCGAGATTGCGGCTGTCGTCCTCGAACATCGCGCCGCGCGCGGGGTTGAGGCCGTCGCGGGCAAAGACGGTGGCGAAGGCCTGCGCATCGGGCTTGGGGTGAAAATCGGCATGCTCGACGCCGTAGATCGCGTCGAACAGGCCGGCGAGGCCACGAGCGGCCAGGACCTTCTCGGCATAGGGCGCGCAGGCGTTGGTGTAGATGATCCGGCGACCGGGAAGGCCGGCAATGGCGCGCGCCAGCCGCGGATCGGGCGCCAGGACCGAGAAGTCGATGTCATGCACCTCGGTCAGATAGGGGCCGGGGTCCACGTCGTGTTCGCGCATCAGCCCCGCGAGCGTGGTGCCGTAGGTCTGCCAGTAATAGGCGCGCAGGTGGTCGGCCCGCGCGCGATCGATTTTCAGCGCCCGCATCACCCAGTCGGTCATGCGGACCTCGATCTGGTCGAAGAGCCGCATCTCGGGCGGGTAAAGCGTGTTGTCGAGGTCGAAGACCCAGGTGGTGACGTGGGCGAAATCCTGTTTCGGCATGGGTCTGGGTGTAGTGCGGGGCTGCGGCATTGGGAAGGGTTGATCGCGGGGTGCGGCGCGGCTTATGGTCCGGGCCGCGCAGGGGGGACGGAACTGGTGCAGAAAGACGCCTATACGCTGATCATGGAAGCGATCGAGGCCGGGGTCTACAAGCCCGGCGACCGGCTGGTCGAAAGCGAGCTGGCCGAGCGGCTGGGGGTCAGCCGCACCCCGGTGCGCGAGGCGCTGCAGCGGCTGGAGACGCAGGCGATGCTGACGCGCGACGGGCGGAGCCTGATCGTGGCGAGCCTCGACCATAACCAGCTGGCCGAGCTTTATGCCGTCCGCACCGAGCTGGAGGGGCTGGCCGCGCGGCTGGCGGCGCGCCATGCCACGCCCGAGGAGGTGCGGGTGCTGAAAAGCATGGTCGCCGAGGACCGCGCGCTTCTGGGCGGGGACCCCAAGGCGCTGAGCCGGGCGAACAAGCGGTTTCACAAGCAGATCCACCTCGCGAGCCACAACCGCTTTCTGGTGCAGCAGCTGGACCTCGTGCATCGGTCGATGGCGCTGATGGCGAACACCTCCTTTGCTGCCGAGGGCCGCGACGAGGTGGCGCTGGCCGAACATGCCCAGATCGTCGCGGCGATCGAGGCGGGCGATGGCGAGGCGGCCTATCAGGCGCTGAAGTCGCATATCAGCCAGGCCTTCGAGACCCGGCTGCGGGTGGACGCGGGCGAATTGCGCATGCGCTGAGGCAGAGGACGGCTGGTCGGGCAACCGGGTTTCTGCCTCGGACCGGGTCAGTCCTTGTCGCCGACCGCATGATCGAAGAGGCCGTGCGTGGTCTTGTCCCAGTAGAACGGGCGGGTGGCCAGTTCCAGAAGGCCCTTGTAGGCGGCAAGCGAGGCCAGCGGGTAATAGACCTTGAGTGTCAGGACCCAGAGCAGGCTGAGGTCATGCCTTGTCCGGCTGAGCCCAAGCGCGCCGACGAAGATGTTGGTCGCCTCGGACAGGAAGAAGATCCCGGCGATGGCCCAGATCGCTGCCGTGGGCAGGACGGCCGACAGCGGGTGTGCAAGACCGAAGGACAGGAGCAGGAAGGACCACAGGAGCGGTGCCAGCAGGAACTGCGCGATGGTGCCGAGAAACAGGACCTGGAAGCCGAGGAACCCGCGCGGCCCGAGTTGCCGCCAGAGCTGCCGGGGCGCGCGCATGTGCACGACCCAGGTCATCATGTAGCCCTTGATCCAGCGCGACCGCTGCTTGATCCAGGGCAGGGGGCGGCAGTTCGCCTCTTCGTGGGTGACGGTGCCGATCAGTTCGGTCCGGTAGCCGTGCCGCGCGAGGCGGATGCCGAGATCGGCATCCTCGGTCACGTTGTGGGCATCCCAGGCGCCGAGACGGTCGAGCACGTCGCGGCGGAAGAAGAGCGTGGTGCCGCCGAGGGGCACGACAAGCCCCAGCCGCGCCAGCCCCGGCAGCACCAGGCGGAACCAGCCGGCATATTCGATGGTGAAGCAGCGCGACAGCCAGTTGGTACGGGGATTGTAATAGTCGAGCACGCCTTGCAGGCAGGCGACCTCGGGCCCCGACCGCTGGAACCGGGCGACGACCTTGCGCAGCTGGTCGGGCTCGGGCGCGTCCTCGGCGTCATAGACCCCGATGATGGCCCCGCGCGCATGGTCGAGCGCATGGTTCAGCGCGCGCGGCTTGGTCTTGACCTGGCCGTCCGGCACCACGACCACCCGCATCCAGGGCGGCAGCTCGGCCTGCGCCAGCGCGTCGAGGGTGACGGTATCCTCGGCCTCGACCGCGAGGATGACATCCAGCAGCTCGGCCGGGTAGTCGATCCGGGCGAGGCGGCGGACGAGGCGCGGCGCGATGTCGCCTTCGCGGTAGAGCGCCACGATGATCGACACGACGGGCGGGATCGCATCGCTGGCGGGATCGGGTGCCGCACCGGCGGGGCGCAGCGCGGCCAGGGTGGCGGCAATCTTCAGGGCGGTCAGGCAGGCCAGCGACACGACCGCGAAGGTCAGGGCGAAAAGGCCGGTGGCGAGGGGGGCGAAGATCAGCCCGGCGAGGATCAGACCCAGGCAGGCCATTGCCAGCGGTGCCTGGTGCAGCCGTGGCCAGGAGCGGCAGCTTTCGGCGGCGGCGACACGGTTTTCGGCGGCGCGCGCCAGCCGGTCCCCGCGCCGGGCATGGATCGCGTCGAGGATCGACCTGCCCGACGCCATGCCGGCGGCGACAGGGCCGAGCCGCGCCTCGAGCATCGGGCGGAGGCGCTCGAACTCGGCCGGCCGCGAGGTGGCGACGATGGTCACGTCGCCGACCTGCTGCCAGGGAACAAGCCCGTGGCGCAGGCAGTCCTGCACGCCAACCGCGTCGATCAGGCGGGGATCGGGCAGCGCGCTGTCCAGATCGACGAGCCGGATGCCGTGATTGCGGGCATCGACGCCGAGTAGATCGCGTTCGACCACCAGCCCGCGCGCGCGCAGCACGTCGGGCAGGCGCCCGGCCTCGCGCCCCTGATGCGACAGGACGGACAGCATGTCATCGGGTGCGACCACGCCTTCGCGCAAGAGCGATGCACCGACGGCAAACCGGCGCGGTCCCCGGACCGGGGCGGAGGAGCGATCTTCGATTGCACGTCGGGCAAGCGCCATACCGGGTTCCCAGCTTGTGGAGCCCAGTCTGCGTGCGTCTGGTTAAAGGGCGGTTAATCCTGCCGGTTCCGTCTCAGGCGGCGCGGCGGGACTGCATGGCGGCGGCAAAGCGTTCGAACAGGTAGAAGCTGTCCTGGGGCCCGGGTGAGGCTTCGGGATGGTACTGCACCGAGTAGACAGGCTTGCCATCCACCGCGATGCCGCAGTTAGTGCCGTCGAAGAGCGAGACGTGGGTTTCGGACACGCCCTTCGGCAGGGTGTCTGCGTCGACGGTGAAGCCGTGGTTCATCGAGGTGATCTCGACCTTGCCGGTGGTCAGGTCCTTGACCGGATGGTTCGCGCCGTGGTGGCCGTGGTTCATCTTGCGCGTCCTGGCCCCGAGCGCCAGCGCCAGCATCTGGTGGCCGAGGCAGATGCCGAAGAGCGGCAGGTCGCGCGCGAGGACGCCCTGGATCATCGGCACGGCATAGGCGCCGGTCGCGGCCGGATCGCCGGGGCCGTTCGAGAGGAACACGCCCTCGGGGTTCAGCGCCAGCACGTCCTCAGCGGTGGCGGTGGCCGGCAAGACGGTAACGTCGCAGCCGACCGAGGCCAGGCAGCGCAGGATGTTGCGCTTCGCGCCGTAGTCGACGGCAACGACCTTGAAGCCCGGGCCTTCGCGGCGGGTATAGCCCTCGGGCCAGGCCCAGCGTTTCTCATCCCAGCGATAGCTTTGCGCGCAGGTGACCTCCTTGGCGAGGTCGAGGCCGACGAGGCCCTTCCAGGCCCGGGCCTTGGCCACGAGCTTCTCGATGTCGAACTTGCCCTCGGGGTCATGCGCCAGCGTCACATGCGGCGCGCCCTGCTGCCGGATCGCGCGGGTCAGGCGCCGGGTGTCGATCCCGCCGACGCCGATGCGGCCGATCTTCGCGAGCCACTGGGTCAGTTCCCCGGTCGCGCGCCAGTTCGAAGGCTCGGTCGGGTCCCATTTCACCACCATGCCGGCGGCGGCGGGGGTTCCGGTCTCGTCATCCTCGGGCGTGACGCCGACATTGCCGATATGGGGGAAGGTGAAGGTGACGACCTGGCCGGCATAGGAGGGGTCCGTCATGATCTCCTGGTAGCCGGTCATCGCGGTGTTGAACACGAGTTCCGCGACCGTCTCGCCGGTGGCGCCGAAGCCCTTGCCGTAGAAAATCGTGCCATCGGCCAGGGCGAGGCAGGCGGTAGCATCGCGCGGGGCGGGCATGGGCGACTCTCCTGTGGGCGAAATTGCGCGGAAACTAAGGGGTGGGCGGGGCAGGGTCAAGGGCGGATGCGAAAAGGATTATGTATTTATATCAATGCCTTGACAAATCCAGCTGAGGTTGCGGTCGGGGCCGCTTCGGGGTATTGTGGACAACTTGGGGAAACTATCGGAAAGACCTGCCATGCTGTTGCGCGACCGTCTGCAGACGGCCCTCAAGGAGGCCATGAAGGCCAAGGAGGCCGACCGCCTCTCGACGCTGCGCCTGATCAACGCCGCCATCAAGGACCGCGAGATCGCCCTGCGGGGCGAAGGCGACGCGGGCGAGGTGGGCGAGGCCGAGATCCTGCAGATCATGGGCAAGATGGTGAAGCAGCGCCAGGAATCGGCCCGGGCCTACGAGGAAGGCGGGCGGCTGGAGCTGGCCGAGAAGGAACTGGCGGAAATCGCGGTGATCCAGGAATTCCTGCCGCGCCAGATGGACGAGGCCGAGGTCGCCGCGGCGGTGGATGCGGCGGTGGCCGAGACGGGCGCCGCGAGCATCCGCGACGTGGGCAAGGTGATGGCGGCGCTGAAGGCGCGCCATACCGGGCAGATGGACTTCGGTGCCGTTGGCGCGCTGGTCAAGGCGCGGCTGGGGTAGACCGGCGACGCCCTCCCGCCAGCGTGACCGGGGCTGATCAGTCAGCCCCGGCAACCCGTTCGCCTGAGCGCACTATTCCGGATAGCGCCGCGCCGCTTTGGCGATGCCCAGCTTCCCGCCCGACTTCTTGCTTTGCGCCGTAGCGGTCCACTCGTACTTGTGCGACCCGCTGGGGGGACATGGGCTCTTGTACTTGAATGCGCCCGGCTCAATCACGCTTTCGCCATTGTAGGTAACTACTCCTCCTCCGTGGTCGAATTCGCGCACATTGGTATCGACCAGCTTGAAGCGGATGAACTTGGTCCCCTCCGGCACATCCTTCAGGATGAAGCGCGGATTGACGACGGTATTGGGATTTCCCGAGGTGCAGGATTTTAGCCCGTCCCAGGTGAAGGCGATTTCGAACGCCGTCGCGGGGGCTGCGAGGGAGAGAAAGGCGGCGGCAACAAGGGCGAGTCGGATCATGGCGTTTCCATGGGTTGTGCTCAAATAGCGGTGATCCCGCCGTGCGGCAAAAGCTTGGAGGCGCCATTACATTTGTGGGGCAAGGTAATTCCCCTAGGCTCCAGACTCATTGATGTTCAAAGCCAGAACAGGACGGTTGCTGCGAGGGCCACGGCGGAGAGGAAGGTCTTTGCGCATCTGTCGTAGCGGGTCGCGATCCGGCGCCAGTCCTTCAGACGACCGAACATGATCTCGATCCGGTTGCGTCGCTTGTAACGTCGCTTGTCGTAGCGGACAGTCTTCCCGCGAGACTTCCGGCCGGGGATGCAGGGACGTATCCCCTTGTCTTTCAACGCGTCCCGGAACCAGTCGGCATCGTAGCCCCGATCTGCGATCAGCCATTCCGCTGCGGGCAAACTGCCCAGCAGGGCCGCCGCGCCGGTGTAGTCGCTCACCTGGCCTGCGGTCATGAAGAACTTCAGCGGACGACCCTTCGCGTCGGTGACGGCATGCAGCTTGGTGTTCAGCCCGCCCTTCGTGCGCCCGATCAGGCGCCCGCGCTGATCGTCGGCCCCCCTTTTTTCGCCCGCAGGCTCGAGGCCGTGCGATGCGCCTTCAGGTAGGTCGCGTCGATCATGACGACCTTCTGTTCGCCGCCTTCGGAGGCCAGCCCCTCCATCATCCGGGCGAACACCCCCATGTCGCCCCACCGCTTCCAGCGGTTGTAGAGGCTCTTGGGTGGACCATACTCATGGGGCGCATCACACCACCGCAACCCATTGCGATTGATAAAGATTATGCCGCTTAGCACACGTCGGTCATCGACCCGCGGCTTGCCATGGCTTTTCGGGAAGAACGGCTTCAACCGCTCCATCTGCTCGTCGGTCAGCCAGAACAAGTTGGTCATCATCACCCCCGTCAGTTCGGGAGCATGAATCACGCGCGCCGGGCGACCTCAAGACGATTAACGGGTCCTGACCCTAACGCAGGGCCAGAAGCCGGCTTGTCAGCTCTTCCTTCAGCGCGATGCGTTCCTCTTCCGACAGGAAGGCGCCCAGTTCGACCTCGCGGCCTTCGCCCTTCAGCGTCAGGTAGTTCGGCACCGGGCCGCCGGTCTTGTGCAGCGTCACCCGCAGCCAGTAGGGGTTGGCCTCCCAGTCCTGGCGGCGGCCCCTCGGTCCGTGGCGGGTCAGCGTGACCTGGCCGGGGGCGAGCACCAGGTCCTCGACGATGTCGCGGTCGCGGCCGTTCTTGCGCAGCGCGAACCAGATCGCCCAGATCGCCGCCAAGAGGAAGGGCAGGAGCGCCCAGAGCACCGGGCTGCCGATGGTGCCGATCAGCGGGACGGCGATCAGGGCGGCGGTCGCGCCGATGAACCAGACGAAGCCGCGCTGGGTCAGGGAGCGGTACGGCCAGAGGTGCAGGCGCTGTTCCGGGCCATCGGCGGGGAGCCATTCGTAGGGCATGGGCGGATCAAGGGGCGTCAGGGAGTGATGCGTTTCAGGAAGTCGGTGAATGCGGCGCGGTAGGCAGCCGGATCCCCGGCATATGAGCCGAGGTGGCCGGCCTCTGTCCAGAGGCTGACGGTCGGAGCCGACCGCGCGGCGGCGAGCGCCTGGCTCGGTCCGACCGGCACGATGCGGTCGCCCGTCCCATGGGCGATGAACATCGGGCCGGCAAACGCCTGGAAGGTCGCGCCGACCTCGGCCTGGGCGAGGGGCAGGGGGGACTGAAAAGGCAGGATCTGCCTGGCCGTCCAGGCGATGACGCTGCGCAGGGGCTTGTCCCCCTGTGCCGCGAGATGGTCGACAACCGCCGCGAAACTGAGCGCCGGGCTGTCCAGCGCCACGGCGCGCACCCGTCCGGCCAGCGGGCTTTGCCCGAGGAACTGCCCCAGGATCGCGCCCCCCATGGAGTCGGCGACGACCAACAGGCCGGGCGTGCTCTCGTCGGGGGCCATCTGCGCCACTGCGGCCTGAAGGTCGGGCCATTCGCTGAGCCCGAACCCGTAGCTTCCGTCGGGCGAGGTCGGTGCGCCGATGTCATTGCGGTAGGTCATCAGAAGCACCGACCAGCCCGCCTCGTGCAGAAGGGAGAGGATGCGATAGCCGTCCTCGCGCGCGCCGGCGATGCCGTGGACATAGATTGCGCGGCCGGTCTCGGGACCGGCGGCGGGGACAAGCCAGGCCTCGGCGGTGCCGAGGGGCGTCTCGATGTCCACGGTGCTGAAGGGCAGTGACAGCGCCTGCATCGGGTCGCCACGGTATCCCAGCGCCTGCGGGTCGCCGGGAGGCTCCGCCGTGGCCAGGACGGCCGCGACGGGGCCGACCTTCAGGAGGCCCGCGGCGGCATGGGCGAGGAAGTAGCCGGTGATGCCCACATAGCCGAGGAGTGCCACAAGCCCGAGCACCACCAGAAAGACGACGATTCGCATCGGAAGGCCCCTTCAGGAAAGGAAAGGGCCCCGGGTGCGCCTGCAGCCCGGGGCCCCCTGATCAGGTCATGCGCCTAGTGCGCGTGGCTCTTGTCCCAGTCGGACTGCTTGGGCAGCTGCTCGAAGGTGTGCTCGGGCGGCGGCGAGGGCAGGGTCCATTCCAGGGTGTCGGCGTATTCGTTCCAGTAGTTCTTCTCGGTCACGCGCTGGCCGAAGCGCAGCGTGTAGAAGACGACACCGATGAAGAACACGAAGGAGGCGAAGGAGATGAAGGCACCGACCGAGGAGAACCAGTTCCAGTAGGCGAAGGCTTCCGGATAGTCGATGTAGCGGCGCGGCATGCCCTGGCGGCCCAGGAAGTGCTGCGGGAAGAAGGTCAGGTTCGAGCCGATGAACATCATCCAGAAGTGCAGCTTGCCCGCCCATTCCGGATACTGCCGGCCCGACATCTTGCCGATCCAGAAGTAGATGCCGGCGAAGATCCCGAACACTGCACCCAGCGACATCACATAGTGGAAGTGCGCGACGACATAGTAGGTGTCATGGTAGGCACGGTCCACCGGGGCCTGGCTCAGGACGATCCCGGTCACGCCGCCGACGGTGAACAGGAACAGGAAGCCGAAGGCCCAGAGCATCGGGGTCTTGAACTCCACCGACCCGCCCCAGATCGTCGCGATCCACGAAAAGATCTTGATGCCGGTAGGCACCGCGATGACCATGGTCGCCAGCATGAAGTAGGACTGCTGGGTCAGCGACATGCCGGCGGTGTACATGTGGTGCGCCCAGACGACGAAGCCGAGGACGCCGATAGCCACCATCGCGTAGACCATCGGAAGGTAGCCGAAGATCGGCTTGCGCGAGAAGGTCGAGATGACCTGGGAGATGATCCCGAAGGCGGGGATGATGATGATGTAGACTTCCGGGTGGCCGAAGAACCACAGGATGTGCTGGTAGAGCACCGGGTCACCGCCGCCCGAGGGCGTGAAGAAGGTGGTGCCGAAGTTGCGGTCCGTGAGCAGCATGGTGATGGCCCCGGCCAGCACGGGCAGGGACAGGAGGATCAGCCACGAGGTCACGAAGATCGACCAGCCGAAGAGCGGCACCTTGTGCAGGGTCATACCCGGCGCGCGCATGTTCAGGAAGGTGGTGATCATGTTGATCGCGCCCAGGATCGACGAGGCACCCGACAGGTGGACGGCGAAGATCGCCAGGTCCATCGCATAGCCGCCTTCGGCCGTCGTCGTCAGCGGCGGGTAGAGCACCCAGCCCACGCCCGAGCCGGGCCCGAGGTCGCCGCCACCGCCCGGCGAGAGCATCGAGGCCACGCCCAGCGAGGTCCCGGCGACGTAAAGCCAGTAGGACAGGTTGTTCATCCGCGGGAAGGCCATGTCCGGCGCGCCGATCTGCAACGGCATGAAATAGTTGCCGAAGCCGCCGAACAGCGCGGGAATCACGACGAAGAACATCATCAGGACGCCGTGATAGGTGATCATCACGTTCCACAGATGCCCGTTCGGGGTGCAGGTGGCCGCGGAATCGGCGACGAAGCGCGCGCCTTCCTGGCACATGTACTGCACGCCGGGCTCCATCAGCTCCATCCGCATGTAGACGGTGAAGATGACCGAGATCAGGCCGACCACGCCCGACGTGAACAGATAAAGGATCCCGATGTCCTTGTGGTTGGTCGACATGAACCAGCGGGTGAAGAACCCGGGTCTGTGGTGTTCGTGGCCATGGATGGCTGCGTCTGCCATTGGCGTCCTCCGCTTGCGTCGTTCCGTTTTCCCGTTAGCGACCCGCACGCAGGTTGCCCGGTTCCCTTATGCTTCAGTCTTTAGCGGTGCGCGGGACAGGTCGCAATGCACGACTTTGCCGCAGGCGGCAGAAATTGCGAGGAAAATGCAAAGGGCGCGGCCCGTGACCGGTGCCGCGCCCGAATGGGCTGCCGAAGGGCTGCGGAATTACTGGGCGACCGAGGCGAGGTAGGCCGCCACGTCCTCGCCGCCCGCGGCCAGCTTGAACGACATCTTGGATTTCGCCGCAGGATCGCCAAGCGCTGTCTTCAGGTACTCGACGGGATTCGCGGTGTAGGCCGCGAGGCTTGCCTCGTCCCAAACGGCCCCGGTCGCGCCGAGCGCGGCGAGCGACTCGCCATACTTGAAGTCCGGGTCCGAGGCGATGCCCCGGCCGATGACGCCATAGAGATTCGGCCCCGTGCGGCCGCCCTTCTGGATCTCGGTCCCGTCCGGCGCGACGATCGAATGGCAGGCCTTGCACTTCTTGAATTCCGCCTCGCCTGCGGCAGGGTCGCCAGCGAAGGCAGGTGCCGCAAGCGAAGCGACGCTCAAGCCAAGCAGGATGAATTTCTTCATGGTGTCCTCATGTGTCCCGGAGCGCCCTTGCCTGGCGCCTCCACGGCCGGAACATGGGGCCTGCTGCGCGTGATATGCAATAGCATCTTGGTGCTATGCGACATCCTGTGCGGCGCAACGGCCCTGAAAACGGCGCGGAAAGGTGGCCATCAGAGCCGCGTCGAGATCGGCCATCGTCACGGGAAGGCCCAGGTCCACAAGGCTGGTCACGCCATGGTCGCGGATGCCGCAGGGGACGATGCCGTCGAAATGCGACAGGTCGGGCTCGACGTTGATCGAGATGCCGTGGAAGCTGACCCAGCGGCGCAGCTTGATGCCGATGGCGGCGATCTTGTCCTCGCGCGGGCTGCCGTCGGGATTCGGCGCCTTGTCGGGCCGGGTGACCCAGACCCCGACGCGGCCGGGCCGGATCTCGCCCTTCACGTTGAACTCCGCCAGGGTATCGATGACCCAGCGTTCCAGCTCGCGCACGAAGCAGCGCACGTCCTGCCCGCGCGCCTTCACGTCAAGCATGGTGTAGATCACGCGCTGGCCCGGGCCGTGATAGGTGTATTGCCCGCCGCGACCGACGGGAAAGACCGGGAAGCGGTCCGGTGCGATCAGGTCGGCCGGCCTGGCCGAGGTGCCTGCGGTGTAGAGCGGCGGATGCTCCAGCAGCCAGATCGCCTCGCCCGCGGTCCCGGCATTCATCGCGGCGACATGAGCCTCCATCGCCGCGAGAGTCTCGGGGTAGGGGGCCAGGCCGGGGATGTGGGTCCAGTCGACCATCTGAGGTCTCCGTTCGCTCGATTGTGGAAGAAATCCCGACTTCTCATATGCCGAACCCGTGGTAGGCTGGTAGCCGCAATGTATTTCATTTGAGGTGATGTGATGAAGGCCAGGACTTTCGCAACCGCCGCACTTGTGACCTCGGTTGCCCTTTCCCCGATCTCGCCCGTTTCGACGCCCGCCCGTGCCGACGGCAAGGATTTCATTGCCGGCGCCATCATCGGCGGCCTGATCGGCGGAGCGGTCGCCAACGAGAACAACAAGAAGAAGCGGGTGGCGACCACCACGCGGACCAAGACCAAGTCCACTAAATCCTCGATAAGTTCCGCCCAGCGCGAGGAAAACCGCGAGG
This sequence comes from Tabrizicola flagellatus, assembly GCF_046295235.1. Lineage (GTDB taxonomy): Bacteria > Pseudomonadota > Alphaproteobacteria > Rhodobacterales > Rhodobacteraceae > Tabrizicola > Tabrizicola flagellata_A. The sequence goes on along the minus strand of NZ_JBKBLV010000013.1, from coordinate 22,513 downwards.
TGCAGACCGCGCTGAACTATTTCGGCTACAACGTCGGCACGCCGGATGGCGCGATCGGACCGAAGTCGCGCGCGGCGATCAGCAGTTACCAGGCCTTTCTCGGATACGCGCCGACCGGCCAGCTGACCGAGCATGAGCGCACCATCCTTGTCACCTCCTATCACCGCGCAGTCGCGGGCGGGCCGATGATCGCCTCGACCGTGGCGGGCAGCCCCTATGGCCTGAAGGCGGTTCTGGTCGCCCAGCGCGACGAGCTGGCCGGCATCGCGCCAACGGGCGGCATGGCCGCGAACGGGGTGCCCGCGCCGGGGTCGGTGGCCGCGGCCGCGGCGGCGGCCCTGCCGACACTTGCCCCTGTCGAGCCGGTGGCCCTGGCCCCGGTCGTGGAACCGGAGGTCGAGGAAGCCGCCGCCGAGCCGGGTCTGCCCTCGTTCATGAGCGAGGCCGGGGCCAAGGGCTCGCTGGCGTCGGAGTGCAACCGGATCGGCCTGACGACCACGGCCAATGGCGGGATGGTCACCGCCGAGACGATGCAGGACGCCAGCTTTGCGCTTGGCGAGCAGTTCTGCCTGGCGCGCAGTTTCGCCATTTCGAAAAGCGACGAGCTGACCGCGCAGATCGCCGGGTACACGCCCGACCAGATCGCCGGGCAATGCGCCGCCTTCGGGCCGGCGCTCAAGGACCACGTCGCGGCGCTGTCGCTGAAACCGGCGGCGGCCGTCCTGGAGGGGGTGGAGGGCTTTGTCCTGGAATCGGGCATGTCTCCGGCGCAGTTGTCGGGGACGGCGAAAGTCTGCCTCGGGGTCGGCTATGCGCGGGATGACCTGGGCGTCGCCATCGGTTCGGCCCTTCTGCTGGCTGCGATGGGCGAGCGGGGCTATGCCGAGTTTCTGGGCCACCACCTGAGCCAGGGCTTCGGCGCCACCGAGCGTCCCGACCTGGCGATGGACTGGTACCGGATGTCGCTCGACGCGATGGAGCAGGGCCAGATGGTCGTGGCCCCAGGCATGGCCGGGCGCGACGCGGTGATCCGCAAGGCCTCGTACACGATCAACGGCCGGGCCCACGAGCTGGAGCCCGAGCCGGTGATCCAGGAGGCCGCCCTGCCGGTCTTCGATCTGGTGCCCGAGGCGGCCGCGCCCGGGGACGCTGCGGCCCCGACGGATGTCGCGGGTGTCGCGCCGGCCGCTCCGGTGGAGGAGACCGCCGCCGCCGCTCCGGTCGCCCTGCCGACAACGCCGGACGCCTCTATCATGAACACCGGCGCGCAGGCGGCGATCATGGCGGCGCGGCTGCCGTTCATGCTGTTTTCCAGCAACTGATCCGTAGCGGGGGCGCGGGATGAAAATGCCCCTTTTCATCCCGCGCGCCAGTCGCTAGATAGCGGGCGTCCGGACCGGGCCCACATGCGGATGTGGCGGAATTGGTAGACGCGCAGCGTTGAGGTCGCTGTTCCTTAACCGGAGTGAAAGTTCGAGTCTTTTCATCCGCACCAGGGTCCGCAGGACGAAGCCAGGGGCGTGGGGGAAACCTCGCGCCCTTTGCCTTTCAGGCCTCTTGCTGCGGCAGGATTGTCTCCTTTTCTTGCGCAGATTGCAGGCAGATCGACTGCGTGGATGTCGAATGCTGTGCCAACTTCCCGCAGCGGCGCAAAGCGGCTCAAACAGGTCGCCAAAGTGCCGTTTGGCGTCGAAAAAGTGCGTTGCATTGGGGGGCGCGTTTCGGTTTAGTCGAATCAAGTCAGAAGGCGTAAAGCCTCGGAACCATCAGGGAGACACGGGTGACGGTTGAGCCCCGCAACGACGCTTTCGTCGCTTTCGAGCGCGTCCAGAAAAGCTATGATGGCGTATCGCTGGTCGTGAAGGATCTGAACCTTTCCATCGGAAAGGGCGAGTTCCTGACGATGCTCGGCCCGTCCGGCTCGGGCAAGACGACCTGCCTGATGATGCTTGCCGGCTTCGAGACCGCGACGCATGGCGAGATCCGGCTGGACGGACGCCCGATCAACCAGGTCCCGCCGCACAAGCGCGGGATCGGCATGGTGTTCCAGAACTACGCGCTGTTCCCGCACATGACGGTGGGCGAGAACCTGGCCTTTCCGCTGGAAGTGCGCGGCATGGGCAAGGACGAGCGCGAGGTGAAGATCAAGCGCGCACTGGACATGGTGCAGATGGGCGCGTTTGCCAATCGCCGCCCCGCGCAGCTGTCGGGCGGCCAGCAGCAGCGGATCGCGCTGGCGCGGGCGCTCGTCTTCGACCCCAAGCTCGTGCTGATGGACGAACCCCTGGGCGCGCTGGACAAGCAGCTGCGCGAACACATGCAGTTCGAGATCAAGCACCTGCACGAGAACCTCGGGATCACGGTGGTCTACGTCACCCATGACCAGGGCGAGGCGCTGACCATGTCGGACCGCGTGGCCGTGTTCAACGACGGCCGGATCCAGCAGCTTGCCCCGCCCGCCGACCTGTACGAGCGCCCGGAAAACAGCTTCGTGGCCCAGTTCATCGGTGAGAACAACAAGCTTCTCGGCACCATAGAGGAGCTTTCCGGCGACAAGGCGCTGGTCCGTCTCGCGACCGGAGAGCTGATCGACGCGACGGCCGTGAACGTCAAGCAGAAGGGTGACAAGACGCTTGTCTCGATCCGGCCCGAGCGGGTTGAGTTCAAGCCCGAGATGATGCCTGCGGGCGCCCATACCATCGATGCCGAGGTGGTCGAGATCATTTACATGGGCGACATCCTGCGCGCGGTCCTGAAGGTCGCGGGGTCGGACGACTTCGTGATGAAGATGCGCAACACGCTGGGGCAGACCAGGCTGACCCCCGGCCAGAAGATCAAGGTGGGCTGGCATCCCCAGGATGCCCGCGCGCTGGACCCTTGATGAAGGGCCGGTGATCCCGGCCCGTGACCAGTGAACCAGAACAGGGAGCAAGACATGAAGAAGACCCTCATCCTTTCCACCGCGCTGGCAGGCTTCGGCTTTGCCGCGCATGCCGACATCACCGTGATGTCCTGGGGCGGCGCCTATGGCGAGGCCCAGACCGAAGCCTTCGTGAAGCCCTTCATTGCCGCGACCGGCAAGCCGACGGTCATGGTCGACAGCGACAACCCGGCCCCCGCGATCAAGGCGATGGTCGAGGCCGGGAACGTGACCGTCGATGTCGCCTCGCTGGAATATGCCGACGCGATCCGCCTGTGCGACGAAGGCATCCTGGAGCCGATCGACGCCGCCAAACTGCCGGCAGGCACCGATGGCACCCCGGCGATGGAAGACTTCCTGCCCGGCGCCGTGACGGAATGTGGCGTCTCGACCGACATCTGGTCGAACGTCTTTGCCTATGACACCACCAAGTTCCCCGAAGGCCCCAAGACCGTGGCCGACTTCTTCGATCTCGAGAAGTTTCCCGGCAAGCGTGGCCTGCGCAAGGGCGCCAAGGCGGTGCTGGAACTGGCGCTGATGGGCGACGGGGTTCCGGCCTCGGAAGTCTACAACGTGCTGAGCACCCCCGAGGGCGTTGATCGCGCCTTTGCCAAGCTCGACACGATCAAGAGCCAGGTCGTCTGGTGGGAAGCCGGTTCCCAGGCGCCGCAGCTGCTGGCCGACGGCGAGGTCGCAATGACCACCGCCTACAACGGGCGGATCTTCGCGGCGGCGATGAACGAGGGCAAGCCCTTCCAGATCGTCTGGGACGGCCAGATCTACGAGAACGAGATGTTCGTCGTGCCGAAGGGTGCCCCGAACCTGGCCGATGCGATGGAGTTCGTCGCCTTCGCCACCTCGACCGAAGGCCTGCGCGCCTCGGCCCAGCAGATCTCCTACGGTCCGGCGCGCAAGTCGTCGATGGCCGAGCCGATCATCTTCAAGGACGGAAAGACCGAGATGGCGCCGCATCTGCCGACCGCGCCCGAGAACATGACCAACGCGCTGGAGACCTCTTCCGAGTTCTGGGTCGATCATGACGCGGAACTGAACGAGCGCTTCCAGGCCTGGCTGAGCCAGTAACCGATGGTCCCGGGCGCGGTGCGATCTCGCCGCGCCCGGACGTCCGCAAGAAGAGGCAGGCATGGCCGAACAGACCGCCCAACCCCTGACCACCGCCGACGGGCGACCACTGCGCGAGGCCCTTGCGGCGGCGCAGGCGAGGGCACGCCGGCGGGCCTTGCTTTTGGTTCTGCCGCTGCTGGCATTCGTCCTGCTGACTTTCCTGATCCCGATCGGCTACATGCTGAAACGGTCCTTCGAACATGACGGCTTTGCCGCCTCGGCACCGGCTCTGGTCGAGTGGTTCGCTGCCAATCCCGATTTCGATCCCGCCGACCCGCCGGAAGCGGCCTATGCCGCTTTGGTGCAGGACCTGGCGCGGATGCAGGTGGAAAAGACCACCGGCACCGCCGGGACGCGGATAAACTATTCGGTCCCCGGCACGATCAGCCTGTTCAAGAAGGGCGCGCGCGAGGCTGCGACCCTTTCCCCGCCCTACAAGGAGTCGCTGGTCGCGCTCGACCCCGACTGGGCGAAGCCGGCCCTCTGGCGCGGCATGGAATCGGCAAGCCACGTCTACACGCCCGAGTTTTACCGCGTTGCCTCGGACATGAAGCTGACCGATGACGGCTGGCAGCGCGCGCCCGAGCGCGACCGGATCTACCTGTACCTGTTCTTCAAGACCTTCCTGATCTCGGCGATCATCACTGTCCTCTGCCTGTTGCTGGCCTTTCCGGTCGCCCATCTTCTCGCGACCCTGCCGATGGCGAAGTCCTCGCTCTTGATGATCCTGGTCCTGTTGCCGTTCTGGACCTCGCTGCTGGTGCGCACGACATCATGGATCGTGCTGTTGCAGGAGCAGGGGGTGGTCAACAGCCTCCTGGTCGGCATGGGGCTGATCGACACCAACGGCCGATTGCAGATGATGTACAACATGACCGGCACCATCGTCGCGATGACGCATGTGCTCTTGCCGTTCATGATCCTGCCCCTGTATTCGGTGATGCGGGTGATCCCGCCGAGCTATGCCCGTGCGGCGCGGTCGCTGGGGGCGACCAGCTGGACCACATTCCGCCGGATCTACCTGCCGCAGACGCTGCCGGGGATCGCCGCCGGGTCGCTCCTGGTCTTCATCCTGGCAGTCGGCTACTACATCACCCCGGCGCTGGTCGGCGGCGCGGACGGTCAGCTGATCTCGAACCTGATCAGCTTCCACATGACGAAGTCGAACTGGTCGCTGGCCGCCGCCATCGCCGCGATGCTCCTGGCGGCGATCCTGTTGCTCTACTGGCTCTACGACCGGCTGATCGGCATCGACCGCCTGAAGTTCGGCTGAGGACACCGCCATGGCCCTTCCCACTTACGCCACGCCGCTGGAACGGATCTGGTACTACGCCTTCCGCGTGATCTGCACGCTGATCTTCCTGTTCCTGATCGCGCCGATCCTGGTGGTGATCCCGCTCTCGTTCAACGTCGAGCCCTATTTCACCTTCACCGAGAAGATGCTGACGCTGGATCCCGAAGGCTACAGCCTGCGCTGGTACGACGCACTGCTGACCTTCGGCCATCCCAATGCCGAGGCACCGCGCGACGCGGAGTGGTGGTCCACGGTGTGGGAGCGGGCGACCTGGGTGCAGGCGGCGAAGAATTCCTTCTGGGTCGGGATCTGGGCCACGATCCTCGCGACGACGCTGGGCACGATCGCGGCCCTCGGCCTGTCGCGGCCCGAGATGCCCTACCGACGGCTGATCATGGCGCTGCTCATCAGCCCGATGATCGTGCCGATCATCATCATCGCGGTGGGGATGAGCTTCTTCTTCGCCAAGGCCTGCGTGGCGCCGGACAGCGCCATGGGCATGCTGTTCGGCTGGGCCCTGTCCGAGAAGGGGTGTCTCGCGAACTCGCACCTTGGGGTGATCATGGCCCATGCGGTGCTGGGGATCCCTTTCGTCATCATCACGGTGACGGCGACGCTGTCGGGCTTTGACCAGTCGCTGATCCGGGCGGCACAGTCGCTGGGGGCGAATCCGCGCACGACCTTCTTCAAGGTCATCATGCCGCTGATCCTGCCGGGCGTGATCTCGGGGGCGCTGTTCGCCTTCGTCACCTCGTTCGACGAGGTGGTGGCGGTGCTGTTCATCGCGGGGCCCGACCAGCAGACGATTCCGCGGCAGATGTTCAACGGGATCCGCGAGGCGATCTCGCCGGCGATCCTGGCGGTGGCGACGATCCTGGTGGTGATCTCGGTGGCACTTCTGACCACGGTCGAGCTGTTGCGGCGGCGGTCGGACCGGGTGCGCGGGGTGACGGGGCGCTGAGGGGGGGCTCGTCGTGCGCCTGCGGCTTCTCCTCGCGGGTGGTCAGCGAGGAGTGACGCAGTCATCGACGAGCGGTCAGGGCAGGAGGTGCAGCCAGCCCCAGGCGGTCAGGATCGAGGCGGCGGTTGCCACCAGCACGCTTGAAGCGTTGACCCGTTTGCCCACCCCATACATGTGGGCGAACATGTAGGCGTTGACCCCGGGGGCCATGGCGGCGGTCACCACGGCTGAGCGGAGCGCGTCGGTCCCGAGGTGGAAGACCTGCGTGCCAAGCGCCCAGGTCACTGCCGGGTGCAGGATCAGCGAGGCGAGCGTCACCATGAGGACCGGGCCGATGTCGCCCTCGATCCGGTAGCGCACGAGGACGCCGCCGAGGCCGAAGAGTGCCACCGGGATGGCCGAGCGCGCGATCATGTCGATGCCGGACCAGAATACCTCGGGCAGGGGGTTGCCGGCCAGGTTGACCGCAAAGCCGAGCAGGATGCCGATCACCAGCGACTGCGACAGGATTGCACGGCCGATCTGGCGCAGAAGGGCCGCGCCCGAGAGCCCGTGGCCGCGCGTCCGCGCCCATTCCATCAGCGCGATGCCGAAGCCGTAGAGCATGGGGGCGTGCAGCGAGATGATGGCGTAGTTGCCCTCCAGTGCCGCCGTGCCGTAGGCGCGTTCGGTGATGGCAAGGCCGAGGAGCAGGGAATTGGAGAACAGGCCGGCGAAGCCGATGGACACGGCATCGGGCATGGCACGGTGGAAGATCAGCATGGCGCCGGCGAAGCAGGCGAAGAAGCCGGCGAAGGCGCCGGCGTAGAAGCTGACCATCAGGCCGGGGTCGTAGGCGGCCGATAGGTCGAGATGGGCGATCGAGCGGAAGAGGAGGCAGGGCACGGCGAAGTTCTGCGCAAAGCGCATCAGCCCGTCGATGGCAGTTTCCGCGAGCAAGCCGGCGTGGACCGCGGCATAGCCGAAGCCGATCACCAGGAAGACGGGGAGGATGACATCGAGGAGTGCGCTCATGGCCGCTGTCGGACCGGGGGTTTCACACCCCCGGACCCCCGTGGAGTATTTGGGTAAAGGGCAAGCCCCAAGGTCAGGGCTGGTTGTCGTAGGTGAGGGTCATCCCGTCGAAGGCGGGTGCGATGTGGGGGGGAAGCTCGGCCCGAAGCGTGTCGTAGTCGAGGTCGATGTGCATGTTGGTGATCACGGCGCGGGCGGGGCGGGCGCGGGCGATCCACGACAGCGTCAGGTCGAGATGGGCGTGCGTCGGGTGCGGCTTGCGGCGCAGCGCATCGACGATCCAGCAGTCGAGGCCGTCGAGGATGGGCCAGCTGTCCTCGGGGATCGCGACGGCGTCGGGGAGGTAGGCGAGGGGGCCGATGCGGAAGCCGAGCGCGTCCATGCTGCCGTGGTCGGCGCGGAAGGGGATCAGGGTGACGGGGCCGCCCGCGCCCGGCACGCTGACGGGGCCGGCGATGGTGTGCAGGTCGAGGATCGGCGGGTAGGGCGAGCCCTCGGGCTGGACGAAGGCATAGCCGAAGCGCGAGAGCAGCGCCTCCTGCGTCGGGCCGTCGGCCCAGACCGGCAGGCGCTGTCGCTGGTTGAACACGACCTGGCGCAGGTCGTCGATGCCGTGCATGTGGTCGGCGTGGGAATGGGTATAGACCACCCCGTCCAGCGCGCCCACGCCGGCATCCAGAAGCTGGTCGCGCATGTCGGGCGAGGTGTCGATCAGCACGCGCGTCGTGCCTTCGGCCGCTTCGCGGGTGACGAGGAGCGAGCAGCGGCGGCGGCGGTTCTTCGGGTTCGAGGGATCGCAGTCGCCCCAGATGCCGCCGAGGCGGGGCACGCCGCCCGAGGAACCGCAGCCGAGCACGGTGAAGGTGAGTTTCGCCATCACGCCGCCTTTGCGCTGCGGGCCGCGCGGGGGAAGAGCCGGTCGAAGTTCGCCGTGGTGATCGCTGCGAATTCGCCGAGGCCGAGGCCGAAGACCGGTGCCAGGGCGCGGGCGGTGTGGGCAACATAGGCCGGCTCGTTCCGCTTGCCGCGGAAGGGGGGCGGGGCGAGATAGGGGCTGTCGGTTTCCAGGATCAGCCGGTCGAGCGGCGCGCGGGCGAAGATGTCGCGCAAGGCCTGGCTTTTCGGGAAGGCGGCGATGCCCGAGATCGAGAGGGTGAAACCCATCTCGAGCGCGGCCTCGGCCAGGCGCGGGCCGGAGGAGAAGCAGTGCATCACGCAAGCATAGGGTTTGCGCGCCATGCCTTCGCCGAGGATCCGTTCCATGTCCTCGTCCGCATCGCGGGCATGGATGATGAGCGGAAGGCCGGTTTCCTGCGCGGCCTCGATGTGCAGGCGCAGGCTGACCTGCTGGATCGCCTTGGTCTCGGCCGTGTAGTGGTAGTCGAGCCCGGTTTCGCCGATCCCGACGAAGCGGGGATGCCGGGCTAGGGCGACCAGCGCCTCGACCGTGGCCATGGGTTCTTCGTGCGCGCTCATCGGGTGGGTGCCTGCGGCGTAGAAGACGCCGGGATGCGTCTCGGCAAGGGCGCGGACGGTGGGTTCGTTCCTGAGCCGCGTGCAGATCGTCACCACCCGGTTCACCCCGGCGGCGCGGGCGCGGGCAAGGATGGCCTCGGTTTCGCCGATCAGGTCGGGGAAATCCAGGTGGCAGTGGCTGTCCACCAGATCGGGCAGGTCGGTGTCGGTTGGGGGCATCCGGCTTACCTCTGGGCGAGGCTTCCCGCCGTCTCGTCGAGCTTGAGAAGCATATCCATCAGAAGCGCGGCGGGGTCAAGGTTGACCGCCTTGCCGCGCCGGGCTCGGGCGGCAAGGCTTTGCGCGAGATCCGCCCAGGCGCGGGCAGAGAGCGGATCGGGGGCGAGGCGGGCGAGAAGCTGCGCCTCGCCTGGCGCGGCCTCGGGCGGGGTGAGGCCGGTCACGCCGCGGCGGGCGAGGCGGGCGAGGAAGAGGTCGATCAGGGTGACGAGAAGGTCGAAGGTTTCCGCCGCCCCCCGCGCCGCGGCAAGGTCGGCGAGCGCCAGGGCCTGCGGGCGGTCGAGCCGGGGCAGGGTGGAGAAAAGGCGGACCAGCGCGGCGTAGAGCTTCAGCCCGTCGAGGTTGGTAAGCCGGAACGCCTCGCCCACCGAGCCGCCGGAGAGTTCCGCCAGCGCGGTGCGGTCCTCGGGCGCGATCTCGCCGCCGGCCTGGGTGAGGGCGTCAGCGAGGTCGGACGGTGCGAGGGCTGCAAGGCGCAACTCGCGGCAGCGCGAGCGGATCGTCGGCAGAAGGCGGGCGGGCTGGTGGGCGACCAGGAGGAAGGTGACGTTGGCGGGGGGTTCCTCGAGCAGCTTCAGCAGCGCGTTGGCGGCGGAGGGGTTCATCTCGTCGAGGCTGTCGATGATCGCGGTGCGCTGCCCGCCATCGGCGGCGGAGAGGGCGAAAAAGCTTTTCATCTTCCGCACCTCCTCGACCGAAATCACCTGGGAGAGGGCGGTTTCCTTCTCGTTCGGGCCGCGCCGCAGCAGGAAATGCCGCGGCTCGGCGCCTTGCAGGAGGCGGCGGGCGACGGGGTGATCGGCGGGGATGTCCAGCGTCTCGGGCGGGGGCGGGGCGAACATGCCGCCGTCGTCGGGCGGGGTGGCCAGCAGGAACCGGGCCAGCCGCCAGGCGAGCGTCGCCTTGCCCACGCCCTTCGGTCCGGTCAGCATCCAGGCGTGGTGCAGCCGGCCCGAGCGCCAGGCGCGCAGGAACTCGGCCTCGGCGGCGGACTGGCCGCGCAGCACGGGCGTCTCGCGCGGGTGGGGGGCGCCTTCCAGGCGGTCGGGTTCGGGAAGCGGGTCTTTCGGATCGGCCATGGCCGGCAGATTGCACGGGGCGGGGGGCGGGGGGAAGGGCCTCAGTCGCAGGTGATGAGGCGGGTGAAGCCCTGGGCGAGGTCGGCCAGATCCTCGGGCGGCAGCGCGGCCGCGTCGGTGGCTTCCGCCGGTTCGACGCCGTTCTGGTAGAGGAAGAGCTTGGCGATCTCGCCCCGGATGGCGAAGTTGATGTTCTGCGGGATGTCGCCGGTGGCTTCGGCCACCATCTGCGCGTCGAGCTTGGCGACGACCACGCCCACCACCTGGCCCGCGGCGTTGACCACCGGCCCGCCGGAGTTGCCCGGCTGGACGGGGGCCGAGATCTGCATGCGCACCCCGTCGCCGGCGATGCCCTTCAGGCTGGTGACCGAGCCGCGCGTGACGTTCACCCCGCCGAGAAGGTCGGGCAGCGGGTAGCCGACCACCGTCACGTCGGAATTGAGCCGCGCGGGCCTGGCGGCGAACTGCGCCGGGGCGCCCTCGGGTGGCGCGCTGGTGCGCAGGAGGGCGAGGTCGAAGCCCTCGTCGGTCGCGGTCACCGTGGCCGGCTGGCCGCCGACCGTCAGTGTCCGGCAGCCCCGGACGACATGGTTATTGGTCAGATAGTCGCCCCGGTCCGAAACGAGGAAGCCGGTCCCGAAGCCCTGCGCCCCGCCGGTCGAGGGTGTGCTGTCGGACACCGCCGGAGCCGGAACCTCAGGGGCGGCGGGCGAAGGCGCGGGGGCCTCGTCCTCGGCCATGGCGGCCAGGGTCTCGATGCCTTGGGACAGGACGCCGGGGGAAATGCCGATCTGCGGCGCATAGCCGGGCTCGATGCTGCCGGTCACGGCGGCCAGAAGCCCCGCGTCGCGGTCGGCGGCGGAAAGCATGATGGTGGACCAGGCGCCGCGGCGGTAGTCCGAGCGGGTGTAGAGCGTGACCCCGGCCTGCGTCCGGCCCGAGGTGATCCAGAGGTTCGGGCGACGGACCTGATAGACGTTCATCACCGATTCCTCGGCGGTGTACCGGTGCAGGCGTTCGGTCTGGGGGCCGGTGCCGATGGTCAGGGAATAGCCGAGGCTGGTGCCGTCAAGCTCAAGGTTGACGAAACTGTCGGAGGGCGCGCCGTCCCGGAAGCCGACGGTCGGCACCAGGAAGGACATGTCGAGCCCGGAATTGTACTGGCGCACCCAGCCGTGACGTTCGATGGTCTCGTAGGTTTCCAGTGCCAGGAACAGCACGTCGGCATTGGTGACAAAGGCGGTGCGGCCACTGCGGATTTCGTAGGCCTCCAGCGCGCGCTGGCTGCCGGCGCCCCAGGCTCCGTCGATCAACCCGTTGTAGGCATTGGCGAAGGCGAGGCCCGCCTGGAGGAACCGCTTCTCGTCTGCGGTCAGCACGCGGGCGTCGAATTCGCGCTGCATCTCGTCGGCACGAAAGGCCCACGCCTCGGGGGCGGCGAAAAGAAGCAGTGTGGCAAAGGCCAGTGAAAAGCGCAGCACGACAGACCCCGGGATCAATCGGTCCCATGAGACGGTGGCGGCGCGATTCCGTCAAGCGGGTTGCCGGGCGGCTCGCCCCGCCTCAGCCGCCGAGCGCCTTGCCCCAGATCGCCGCCAGCCGCGCCTGCGCCGCGCGGTAGCCGGCGAAGTCCTGCGCATGCGCCTTGATGCCGAACTTCGCGGCCATCAGTGTGGCCGCGATCTCTTCCGGCGAGGCATCGAGACCCGCAAGGCTCAGCCGCCCGGCCGCGACCCCCCGGGCGATCCAGTCGGCGACATGGCCGATGATCCGGGCATGGGCCTCCTGCACTTCGGGTTGGGCGAAGGGCTGGTCGGCCGAAAGGATCTCGTCGGCGTGCGGCGAGTTCAGCATCGCCTCGACCGCCGTGCCATCCACCGCCTGCATCGCGGCCAGCAACCGTTCGGCCGGGGGGCCGTCCTCGGCCAGAACGCGGGCGACTGCCTGTTCCGAACGGCGGAAATGCATGCGGATCAGCTGGTTGAAGATGTCTTCCTTGTTGGCGTAGTGCAGGTAGAGCGCCGGCCGCGACATGCCCGCGCCCTCGGCGATGTCGGCCATCGAGGTGCGCCGAAGACCATAGCGTGCAAAGGCGACGAAGGCCGATTGCAGGATGGCGGCCTCTTTCGGGTCGATGCTGGGATCGTCGCAGAACTGCATGCCTCCGGTATCGCAGAGCGCTGTCCCGGCGTCAATTCGCGGATTGACACCATGACAAAATGAGTCAAATATGTCAGAAAGCGGAGGCCGGTCATGAGCATTACCCTGCAGATCAACGGAAAGCCACATGAAGTGGACCTGCCCGGCGAGGTGCCCCTGCTCTGGGCGCTGCGCGACGGGCTGGGCATTACGGGAACCAAGTTCGGCTGTGGCATCGCGGCCTGCGGGGCCTGCACGGTGCTGGTCGATGGCGAGGCGGTCAGGTCCTGCCAGCTGCCGATCGGCGAGGTGACCGGGGCGATCACCACGATCGAAGGTCTGGGCCAGCCGGACAACCTGGCGCCGATCCAGGCGGCCTGGGTCAGGCACCAGGTCGCGCAATGCGGCTATTGCCAGTCGGGCCAGATCATGCAGGCGGCGGCTTTGCTGGCGGCGAACCCCGAGCCGACGGATCAGGACATCGACGCGGCGATGCAGGGCAACCTCTGCCGCTGCGGCACCTATCCCCGGATCCGGGCCGCGATCCACGAGGCCGCAGCGATGATGAAGGCGGGTTGACGATGGCAAGCTGGAAGACGATCACCCGCCGCTCGTTCCTGGTCCTCGGTGCTGCCGTGGCCGGCGGTGCGGCCTTTGCCGCCTGGAAGATCACCGAGGTTCCGGCCAATCCGCTGGTGCCCGGCCCGGATTCGGTCCCGCTGAACCCCTGGGTCATCATCAACGCCGATGGCGTCACGGTGATCGCGCCCCGGGCCGAGATGGGGCAGGGGATCTCGACCACCCTTGCCGCGCTGGTGGCCGAAGAGCTGGACGTGGACTGGCAGCAGGTCCGGGTGTTGCACGGCCCCCCGGCGCAGGCCTATTTCAACGCGGGCTTCGTGGACCGGATGTCGAACGAGCCGGATTTCATGGTCTCGCAACGCCCCAAGTCGCACAATGCAATCCTTGCGGCGGTGCCGAAAATATTCTCGCTTCAGATCACCGGCGGCTCGACCGGCGCGATCGGCGGCTTCGTGCAGATGCGGCTGGCCGGGGCCGGCGCGCGCGAGGCGCTGAAGGCGGCGGCGGCGAAGCGGCTGGGGGTGTCGCCCGACACGCTGAAGACCGAAGGCGGCAAGGTGATCGGGGAGAAGACCTTCACCTATGCCGAGCTTGCCGCCGAGGCGGCAGACCTGGTGCCCGGCGACGTGGAACTGCGCGACCCTTCGACCTGGCGCTATGTCGGCAAGGCGATGCCGCGGCTTGACATGGTGGCCAAGTCCACCGGGACCGAGGTTTTCGGCATCGACACCTGGTTGCCGGGGATGAAGTTCGCCTCGGTGCGGATGAACCCGCGGCGGGGCGGGGCCATGAAGGGCTTCGACCCGGCCCCGGCGCTGGCGATGCCGGGGGTGGCGCAGGTGATCGGCCTGGGCAGCGGCATCGCCGTCGTTGCCGACAATACCTGGACCGCGATGCAGGCCGCCGAGGCGGTCAAGATCGACTGGGCCGAGGCCGATTATCCGGCCGACACCGAGGCGATGATGACGCGGATCGAGGCCGCCTTCGCCACCAGGCCGGATTCGCGGATGCGCGACGACGGCGATGTCGAGGCGGAACTTGCGAAGGACGGGGTGATCGAGGCCGAATACCGCGTCCCCTTCCTGGCCCATGCGGCGATGGAGCCGCTGAACGCCACCGCCTGGCTGAAGGAGGACGGCTCGCTGGAGGTCTGGTGCGGCTGCCAGGCGCCAATAATGACGCGCGACGCCTGTGCGGCGGCGCTGCGGATCGACGCGGAGAAGGTCACGCTGCACGTCCCGGTCATGGGGGGCGGCTTCGGTGGGCGGACCGACCCGGTGCCGGCGGTGCTGGCCGCGCGCGTTGCTGCCGCGATGCCCGGCACCCCGGTCAAGGTGACCTGGAGCCGGGAAGAGGACCTGACGCAGGATTACTACCGTCCCGCCGCCATCGCCCGCCTGTCGGGCCGGATCGAGGGCGGCAAGGCCACGGCCCTTTGGGGACGTACCGCCACGCCCTCGGCCACGCGCAACGCGCTGGCGCGGCTGGTGGGCTTTGCGCCTCCGGGTGCCGATCGCGGTTCGGTCGAAGGCGGGTTCGATCAGCCCTACGGCCTGCCGAACTATCGCTACGACGGCCATGTCGCCGACCTGACGGTGCCGCTGGGCTTCTGGCGGTCGGTCGGCAATTCGATGAACGCCTTTTTCCTGGAAAGCTTCATCGACGAACTGGCCCATGCCGCGGGCGCCGATCCGCTGGCCTTCCGGCTGGACCTGATGCGGGACACCCATGCCCCTTCGGCGCAGCTTCTGGAAAAGGTGCGCGAGATGTCCGGCTGGGACCGGCTGAAGCGGCCCGGCTTCGGGCGCGGGGTGGCTTTCTGCTATTCCTTCGGCACACCCGTGGCCGAGGTGCTGGAGGTGCAACAGACCGATGCCGGGATCCGCCTGACGCGCGCCTGGATCGCCTGCGATCCCGGACTGGCGATGGATCCCGGCATCGTCGATGCGCAGATGACCGGCGGCATGGTCTATGGCCTGTCGGCGGCGATCCACGGCGCGATCACCTTTGCCGACCAGCAGGTGGTCGAACGCAACTTCCCCGATTACGACGCATTGCGTATGCCGACGACCCCGGCCTTCGAGGTGGCGATCCTGCAGAACAACGGCACTTTCGGCCATATCGGCGGGGTGGGGGAACCGGGGACGCCCCCTGCCGCCCCGGCCCTTGTCAATGCGCTGTATGACCTGACCGGCATCCGTGCCCGCGAGTTGCCGTTGAACCGGCAGTTCAGCTTCGCGGGCTGAGGCGCGGGCGCCTCAGAACTCCAGCGTCGAGATGTCGAGGCCGCGCTTCCGGGCGCTTTCGATCACCACTGCGCGGAGTTTCTGGTTGCGGTTCAGAAGCCGGCGGAAGCGGATTTCGTCCAGCACCAGCAGCGTGGTGTGGCTGATCGCCGTCGCCTGGGTGCGGCGGGTCTGGCGGCTGAGCAAGGAGAGCTGGCCGAACATCTCGCCCCGGCCGAGGCGGAACTTCTGGCCCGCCGTCTCGAACTCCACCGCACCCGAGGCGATGAAATAGACCTCGCGCGGGGTGTCGCCCTTGCGCAGGAGAACCTCGCCCGGCTGGACGTAACGGGTGCGCAGCGCCTTGGCGAGTTGCCGGCGGTTGCTTTCGTTCATCGTGTCGAACAGCGGGAACTGGCGGACGAGCTCGGTCTTCTGCACCGCGAGATCGAGCGGCGGCCGCACGTCGAAGGCGCGCCGCTTGGCGGCCAGCTCCTGTTTCAGGGTGATGTGCAGCTCGCTGCCGATGAGGCCGTCGGCATAAAGCGCGTCGTATTCGCGTTCCTCCAGCCGGAGCGAGGTGCGGCGCAGGAAGCGGCGCTCGGTCTCCTCGGCGTAGCCCGGGTATTGCAGGCGCAGCCCTTCCAGCGCGGTTGCCGTCTCATCCTCGCGCCGCCGGACCAGTTCGTGCAGCAGGTCCGCGACCCGCTTGCCATGGATACGGCGGATCTTGCTGTCGATGTAACCATGCAGGTCGCGCAGGATCAGGCGCAGGTTCAGCAGGATCTCGAACCGGTCGGCGGTCAGCCGGGCCAGCAACCCCGACAGGCGCAGCCGGTTGTGCAACAGGATGGCCAGGCGGTAGCCCCGGCCCCGGGCCAGGCTGAGGCGGCCAGAGGCGCGGTATTCCTCGCGCCCGCCCGCCCGGGTGCGTTCGATCAGCCGGTCGGCGTCCGACAGCATCTGTTCGGCCAGCCGGGCCGAGATCAGCTGTTCGCGGAAGGACTCCAGGATCATGTCGCGCTCGCGTCCGGCCAGCGCCACGAGACCCAGCGTGATCCGGTCGCGGTCGGGAATGTCGTCTGCCGCCTCGGCACGCTGGATGGCCTGGTCGAGCCTTTCCGCAAACCGCTTCGCCTCAGATCGGACGATGTCATGCGACAGGTTGTGGCTGCGGGCCGTCTCGGCCACTTCCTCGCGCACGGTCTGTAGCGCCACGGCGATAACCTGGCTGGACAGCGCCCGGTCGATCGGCGCCAGCTTGTCCAGGCCAAGGAGCGAGATCACCCGGCGCAGGGTCGTCCCCTGCACCAAGAGCGTGAAGAGCGTGAAGCCGGTGGCGAGGATGCCCACCTCGCGCTTGACGTCGGCGGGGACGCGGAAGTTCTCGGACACCGCCAGCGCCAGGGCCAGCGTGACCGCCCCGCGCAGGCCTCCCCAGAGGATTGCCACGCGGTAGGGCCGGTTGATCCTGGGCGACAGGCGCAGTGCAGTCAGCGCCGGCAGGATGACGTAAAGGACGAAGAGCCGCGACAGGATCGCGGCCGCGATGACGATACCGATCAGCAAGAGATCGTAAAGCCGGAAATCGGCAAGGAGACGCGGCACCAGAAGTGCTGCGAGAAGGAAGATCAGCGCGCCGGCCCAATGGGCCAGCACGTCCCAGACCTCGCGAAGGTTGGTCCAGTTGGTCGGCGACATCCGGCCGGGGCCGAGGTAGTTCAGCGTCATGCCCGCCATCACCACCGCGATCACGCCCGACACCCCGAGAAGCTGGTCGGCCACCAGATAGGCGAAATAGGGCAGGGCCACGCTGAGTGAGACCTGCGCAAGCGGAAAGCGCGCGAGCCAGGTCAGGATGCCAAGGCAGAGCCGGGCCAGCAGCCAGCCGATGCCGAGACCGCCCAGGATCAGCGTAGGAAAGCCGATCAGCGCATCGCGCAGCGTCGGGTTCGGCACACCCAGCATGACGAAGGTCAGGAAGAAGCCGAACAGCGCGATGGCGGCGGCGTCGTTCAGAAGGCTCTCGCCCTCGACGATGCGGGTCAGCCGCTGCGGCGCGGCGATGTTGCGGAAGATCGAGACCACGGCCGAAGGGTCGGTGGTGGCGACGATCGAGCCGAGCAGCAGACAGGCCACCAGGGGCAAGGCGGTAAAGGGTTGCAGCGCAAGTCCGATGGCGAAGGTCGCCACCACGACGGCCACTACCGCCATGACGAGGATCGGCACCCAATCCTCGGCCATCCGCCGCAGGTTCAGCCCCAGCGAGACCTGGAACAGGAGCGTCGGCAGGAGGACATAGAGGAAGACATTGGCGCGGATGCCGAACTCCAGACCGTCCACCACCGGAACCAGATCGGCGACGGCGGGTTCGTGCTGCATCAGGTAGGCCGCGCCGAGGCCGATCAGCACGCCGATGATGGCCAGTACCACCGTGTAGGGCAGGCGCGACCAGTCGGCCAGTGGCTCGCTGAGGCTGATGACGATGAAAAGCGCGGCGACGATGCCGACAAGGCTGATGACGTCCATGCCAACCGTCTAGCGCAGTCCGCCGTCCAGTTCAGCCGTTTCCGTGCACTATCAGCAAATTATCTGCGCAAGTTCGCAGATGCCCGGATGCATGCGGGGCGGGCGCCGCACCGATCGGGTGCGACGCCCTGGCGGCCCGTGGGCCTAGCGGTAGGGATAGCCCGCCTTCTGCATGGTGTCGGCGTATTTCTTGAACGCCTCGACCACCTTGGCCGAGCGCGGCGAGGAAGCGGCAACCTCGTCCCAGAAGCCGCTGGCGTCGCTGACGACCTGCGCCCATTCCTCATCGGGAAGCGAGGTCAGTTCCATCTTCTCGCCCTCGACGCGCAGCTTGGCCTCGCCGCCCCAGTACCAGACGTTCCGGTAATAGTGCGACTGGTCGATGGTGATCTTGAACAGTTCCTGCAGGTGCGGCGGAACCTTTTCCCAGCTGGCAGTGTTCGCGAAATAGCTGCCGAACCAGGCGCCGGTGACCGAGTTGGTGAGCGCATACTTGCAGACGTCCGCCCAGCCGACCTCATAGGCTTCGGTGAAGCCGCACCAGGCCACTCCGTCGATCTCGCCGGTCTGCATCGCGACCTCGACGTTGTCCCACGGGATCGTCACCGGGATCAGGCCATAGCGGGCCAGGAACCGGCCGGCGGTCGGCACCCCGAAGACGCGCAGCCCGTTCATGTCGGCGAGGCTGCGGATCGGCTTGTTCACGGTGAAGATGTGCAGGGGATCCCAGGCGCCACAGGACAGCCAGTTCACGCCCGGGACCTCGGAATAGGCCTCTTCCCAGATTTCCTTCAGCCCGTAGTAGCGGAACAGCGCGGGCACATCGAGGCTGTAACGGGTGGCGAAGGGGAAGTAGCCGCCGAAGACCGAGATGTCGACCGGCGAGGCCATGGTCGCCTCGTCCGACTGGACGGCATCGAGCGTGCCGTTCTGCAGCGCGCGGAACAGGTCGGCGGTCGGGACGAGCTGGTCGGCGTAGTAGAGTTCGATCTCCATCTCGCCATTGGCGGCGGCGTTGAACGCATCGATCTGCGGCTTGATCACATGCGCGCCAAGGGGGGCGCCGGAGTAGGTCTGCAGGCGCCACTTGATCGGGCCGGTCTGGGCGATCACGGCAGGGGCGGCCAGCGTCGCCCCGGCAGCAGCCCCCGCCCCCAGAACGGACTGGCGCAGGAAATTCCGGCGCGAGGCGAGGATCGCCTCGGACGGGCTTTGCGGTTTCTTCTCGGTCATCGTCGTCTCCTTGTTGTCTTGGGCTCTTCTGGCCCGGTTGGTCATTCAGCCCCGCACGTTGATCTGCTCGGGTAGCCAGAGCGCAATCTGCGGGAAAATCATCAACAGCACGATGGTCAGCGCCATCATCGCCGCGAAGGGCCAGATGGAGCGGTAGATGTCCGGCAGCGTGATCTCGCGGGGCGCCAGCGAGCGCATCAGGAACAGGTTGTAGCCGAAGGGCGGCGTGATGTAGGCGATCTGGCAGGTGATGGTGTAGAGGACGCCATACCAGATCAGCTGGTTCTCGAAGCCAAGGTCGAGGCTGGCCACCAGCGGGATGTAGAGCGGTGCCACGATGACCAGCATGGCCGTGTCGTCGAGGAACATCCCCAGGAGCAGGAAGCTCAGCTGCATCATGATGATGATGGCCCAGGGCCCCATGTGCCATTGGCCGATGAACAGGTTCTCGATCGCCTTGACCGCGCCCAGCCCGTCGAAGACCGCGCCGAAGGCCAGCGCCGCCAGGATCAGCCAGAGGAACATGCAAGAGACGGCCAGCGTCTTCATCGAGGTCTCGCGGATCAGCCGCCACGAGAATCGTCCCTTCGCCAAGGCGGCAAGGGTGGCCGCCGTCGCGCCGACGGCCGAGCTTTCGACAAGGCTCGTGTAGCCGCTGACGAATAGGCCGGTCATGAAGAAGAAGATCAGGAAGGGGATGATCCCGGCGCGGGCAAGCGCCAGCTTCTGCCCGAAGGGCATGTTCAGCTCCTCCGCCGGGACCGGCGGGGCAAGCCTGGGGTTCAGCTTGGCGCGGATCATGATGTAGGCGATGAACATGGCGGCCATCAGAAGGCCCGGCACCAGGCCCGCGAACCACAGCTTCGACACCGGCTGGCGCGCGATCATGCCGTAAAGCACCAGCACGACCGAGGGCGGGATCAGGATGCCAAGGGAGGAGCCGCCCTGCACCACGCCCGAGATCAGCACCTTGTCGTAGCCGCGCCGCAGCATTTCGGGCAGGGCGATGGTGGCGCCGATGGCCATGCCGGCGACCGACAGCCCGTTCATCGCCGAGATGATGACCATGACGAGGATCGTGCCGACGGCCAGGCCCCCCGGCAGGCGGCCGAACCAGACATGCATCATCTTGTAGAGGTCTTCGGCGATCCCGCTTTCGGCCAGGATGTAGCCCATGTAGATGAACATGGGCAGGGTCAGCATGGCATACCAGTTGAACAGCTTGAACACCTGGTTGTAGGGCAGTTCGATGGCGCCGTTGCCGTAGAGGAGCAGCGAGGCGCCGGCCGCGACGAAGCCGATGGCGGCAAAGACCCGCTGGCCCGTGACCAGAAGCAGCGCCATTGTGGCGAACATCAGAAGGGCGATCAGTTCGTAGGACATGTCAGAGCGGCTTTCCGCGCAGCGTGGCGATGTGCTTGAACACCAGCGAGAAGGCCTGGAGCAGCATGAGGACGAGGCAGACGGTCAGAAGCGCCTTGATCGGGATGACCGAAGGGTTCCACATCGAGAACCGCCGTTCGTTGGTCTGGATGGCGTATTGCAGCGACGAGATCGAACCGACCAGCATCACGCCCAGGTAGAAGATCATGCACCAGACGGTGACCAGATCCAGCTTCGCCTTCCCTCGGTCCGACAGGTTTGCGTACCACAGGTCCATCCGCACATGTTCGTTGTTCTTCAGCGTGATCGGCCCGCCCATGAAGTAATAGGCCGCCAGCGTGAACTGGGTCAGCTCGATCGCCCAGTGGACGGGGATGTTCAGCACGTTGCGCGTGACCGCGTCCAGAAGCAGCGTCGCCCCCATGAAGAAGATCAGCGATGCGGCCAGGTAGCCGACATAGTCCGAGACCTTGTCGACGATCCGCACATAGGCCCGGATCAGATGCGGCATGTCGCACCCACCATTTCGATCAGATCCACACTTCCACTCCCTTGTCCTGCAGCGCCTCTCTGTGCGCCTTGTCCAACCGACCGTCGCTGATCACGAGATCGACTTCTTCCATGCCGCAGACGGCAAAAGCCGCGTGTCGGCCGAATTTCGTGGCATCGGCAAGCAGCGTGACCGTCCGGGCGTGGCGGATCATGGCCCGGGCGACCTGGGATTCGTCAAGGCTTGCATCCATCGCCCCCACCGCAGGATCCACCGCCGCCACCGTCAACACCGCCCGGTCGGCGCGGAACTGGGCGATCTGCTCCATCGTCGTTCCGCCGATGGTCTGGGCGTTGTCGGCCCCGTAGCGGCCGCCCAGCAGATGGATCGCCGCATCCGACCCCGCCTGCGCCAGCCGCTCGACGAGGCGGCAGGAATTGGTGATCACCGTCAGCCCGGGAACCGTCGCCAGCGCAGGCGCCGTGGCCAGCGTGGTCGAGCCGGTGTCGATGAACAGCGTCTCGCCGGGCGCAACGGCATCCGCAAGCCTGTGGCCGATCATCGCCTTCTCGGCCGCCGAGGCGATCTCGCGCTCGCCATGGCTGGGCTCGACCACCAGCATCGGCCGTCGCGCCCCGCCATGCACCTTCTGGATCCGGCCGCGCTCGGCCAGAAGGCCCAGGTCGCGCCGGATCGTTTCGGCCGAAACGTCGAAGCGAGCTGCCAGCATCTCGACCGAGACTTCCCCTTCGCGCCGGATGATCGCCTCGATCTGAGGCTGTCGTTCGTTCGGCTTCATGACCTTCCCCAAAAGCCAGCCGACCAAGCCCGACCGCTCAGGTCAACAGGTTTCTTGACCGGACGGTGAAAAATCTGCACTGCCGTCTGGGGCAGCTTGACAGGAATGACCGAACAGTCAATTCCTGTTGAAATGCACAGCCGACTTCTGGGGAACTCCGTGAGCGCCTCTCATCCCGGATACGATGTGGCGGTGATCGGCGCCGGAGTGGTCGGCTGTGCGCTTGCCCGCGCCTTCACGCTGGCGGGTGCCCGGGTCGTGGTGCTGGAGAAGGCAGTCGAGGTCCTGGACGGCGCCTCGAAGGGCAACAGCGCGATCCTGCACACCGGCTTCGACGCGCCCGAGGGCAGCCTGGAACTGGCCTGCATCCGCGAGGGTTACACGCTTTATCACGAGATCCGCGAAAGGCTGGGCCTGCCCTTGGTGCGGGCGGGCGCCATGGTGCTGGCCTGGACCGAGGAAGAGGTCGCGGGCCTGCCGGCGCTGATGGATCAGGCGCTGGCGAATGGGGTGACGGACATCCACCCGGTCACGGCGGCCGAGGCGCGGGCGCTGGAGCCGGCGCTGTCGGACCGGGTGCTTGCCGGTTTCCGTGTGCCGAGCGAACATCTGATCGACCCCTGGTCGGCTGCGCATGGCTATCTCTTGCAGGCCCTGGCCAACGGCGCGGTGCTGATGCGGCAGGCCGAGGTGCTGACCGGCCGGCGGTCTGGCGATGTCTGGCATCTGGCGACCACGGCGGGGCAGGTGACGGCGGGGCTGGTCATCAACGCCGCCGGGCTTTTCGGCGACGAGGTGGACCGTCGCGTAACCGGGGAAAGCTGGTTCACCATCAAGCCGCGCAAGGGCCAGTTCGTCGTCTACGACAAGACCGCCGCCGCGCTGGCCGGGCACATCCTCTTGCCGGTGCCGACGAAGATCACCAAGGGCATCGTTGTCTGCCGCACCGCCTTCGGCAACCTCCTCGTCGGCCCGACCGCCGAAG
>NZ_JBKBLV010000012.1:0-100277 GCF_046295235.1 Tabrizicola flagellatus | reverse complement strand
GATCGAACCCTTCGGCGGATCTGCGGTGGCCATCCGCGAGACCCCCGCCGTCCTCGGCCCGGTCAACGGCGCGGCGCTGCTCCGCGACATCCTCGACGAACTCACCGATCAGGGCGACAGCCAACTGGTGCGTGCGAAGATCGACGCGATCCTGTCGCGCATGGCCTGTCACGGCTCGATCCGTTCCGGCCGCCAGATGCGGCCCGAGGAAATGAACGCCCTGCTGCGCGAGATGGAGGCGACGCCCCTCTCCGGCCAGTGCAACCACGGCCGGCCGACCTATGTGGAACTCAGCCTCCACGACATCGAACGGCTGTTCGGCCGCCGATGATCACGCTGTTCGGCCAGACCTATGCCTGGAACGCCCCCGAGGTCCTCGTCCTCGGCGGCCTCGTCGCGCTGCTCCTCGGCTTCCTCGTCCTGATCCTGCGCACGGCGGCACGGTCGGCCTCGGCCGCCGAACCGCTCGCCCGCGAGGTGGCCTGGCTGTCCAGCCGCATCCAGCAGATCGGCGACGGCCAGCAGCAACTGGCCGGCGGCCTGCACCATGTCAGCGAGGCGCAGGCCGTCAGCCAGACCGCGATGCTTCAGGTCATGGAACAGCGCCTCGCCGAGGTGCAGCGCCAGATGACCGAGGCGCTGCATGGCACCTCGACGCGCACCGCCCGGTCCCTGGGCGAATTGCAGCAGCGGCTGGAGACCATCGACAAGGCGCAGGCGAACATCGAGAAGCTGTCGGGCAACGTCTTGTCGCTTCAGGACATCCTGTCGAACAAGCAGACGCGCGGCGCCTTCGGGGAAATCCAGCTGCATGATATCGTGCAGAAGGCCCTGCCGAAGGACGCCTACACGATGCAGGCGACCCTTTCCAACGGCCGCCGCGCCGACTGCCTGATCCACCTGCCGAACCCGCCCGGCCCCATCGTCATCGACGCCAAGTTCCCGCTCGAGGCCTACGAGGCGCTCCGCCGCGCCGACACGCCGCGCCTGGCGCAAGAGGCCCAGCAGCTGATGCGGCAGGCCGTCCGCGCCCATGTCCGCGCCATTGCCGAGAAATACATCCTGGAGGGCGAGACCGCCGACGGCGCGCTGATGTTCCTGCCGTCAGAGGCGGTCTATGCCGAATTGCACGCGAATTTCCCCGACCTGGTGCGCGAAGGCTTCGCCGCGAAGGTCTGGATCGTCTCGCCCACCACCTGCATGGCGACGCTGAACACGATGCGGGCGGTGCTGAAGGACGCAAGGATGCGCGAACAGGCGGGGGCGATCCGGCGGGAACTGTCGCTTCTCTATGCCGATGTCGAGCGGCTGGGCGCGCGGGTCGAGAACCTCGACCGCCACTTCGGACAGGCGGCAAAGGACATCGAGGAAATCAAGATCTCTTCCGACAAGGCCACGAAACGCGCCCGGCGACTGGACAATTTCGACTTCGAGGAACTGGCCCCGGACGATCCCGCCCGCGTCATCGGACCGACGGCCGCCGAATGATCCACCTCACCGCCGCCGACTACACCCGCCAGCCCTGGAAGAACGGGCGCGGCAGCACGACCGAGCTGTGGCGGCTGGAGCGGCACGGGCAGCTTCTGGTCCGCCTGTCGCGTGCGGCGGTGGTCGAGGACGGACCATTCTCGCTGTTTCCGGGGATCGAGCGGAACCTGACGGTCCTCTCGGGCCCCGGCTTCCGGCTGACCGGGCCGGGGATCGACCTGCGGTGCGAGCCGCTGGTGCCTGTGGCCTTTCCGGGCGACGTGCCGGTCGAGGCCAGCGAGACGCAGGGGATGCAGTCCGACGATTTCAATGTGATGACCGCCCGCAGCCTGCCGAAACCGCAGGTGACGCCAGCCCAGAACGACAGCCTGCCAGCCGGCGGCACGCTGGCGCTTTATGCGCTTGGACCCTGCCTGGTGAACGGTCGGGCTGTGCAGCGCGACGACCTTATCCTGACCGAAGGCGCGGCCCGGCTTCAGGGCGACTGGCCGGTGCTGGCGGTGCGGCTTCACGGTCTGACCTGACGGCACCACGCCCGAAGCCCAGGAACTTGTGCCAAAAATTCTTGGGCCGCGCGCTCAGATGCGCAACAAGGGCTGCGCAAGCCGCGGGATCAGCCCACGGAACCGCAGCGGCGCATCCGTGGCGGCAAGGCAGATGCAGTCCTCACCCGCGAGTGCTACCGGGGTATGTTCCAGATCCTCGTCGGCGATCTCGATGTCGCCGCGACCGAAACGGTCGTTGTCATCGGCAAAGGCGCCCTGCAGGACCAGCGTCAGCTCCATCCCCCGGTGGCCATGGTCGGGCACCGCTGTCCCCGCCGGAATGTAGAGCAGCCGGGCCGAGGCGTCCTTGCCGGTGGGCAGGATCGCCTGCTTCACCCCGCCGCCGACCTTGCGCCAGCGCACGGCGGACAGGTCGCCGCCCACGTAATCCGCCAACGGCGCCGGAAAGATGCCCGCGGGTTTCAGCGGCTCGGACCGGGTCGCCTGCGGCAACCCTTCGATGCGTTCCAGCGCGCGGGACAGGGCGTCCTCGCCCATAGCGATCTCCTCGGCTTCTTCCAGCAGCGCGCCGCCCACCGCGTCGAAGGACGCCGCCCGCGCCCGGCACTCGTCGCAGAGCGACACATGCGTCGCCACGACAAGGTTGAACGCCTCGGGCAGCTGGCCGGCGGCGTAGGCCATCAGCAACTGGTCCGAAAGATGATGGCGTATCGTCGTCATTCCCGTCCTGGTCCTTACCCCAACTGGTGGCGCAGTTTTTCCAGCGCCAGCCTTATCCTCGACTTGATCGTGCCCAGCGGCAGCCCCGTCTCGGCAGCGATCTCGCTGTGCGACAGGTCACCGTAGAAGGCGCGCTCGATCAGCACCCTCTGCGGCGCGGGCAACGCGGCCAACGCGCGCCCCAGCCGCTCCGTCTCCTGCTGGGTCTCCATCACCTCTGCCTGGTCAGGCTCAGGCTCCGGTCCCCAGTCCAATTCCTCGGGCTCGGCCCGGCGCGCCTTGCGCAGCGCGTCGATCCGCCGGTTGCGGGCGATGGTATAGACCCAGGTCGCCACGCTGGCCCGCGAAGGATCGAAGAGATGCGCCTTCTGCCACAGCGTCGCCATGACGTCCTGCGCGCATTCCTCGGCCAGCGCGGCCCCCGCCCCGGACTTCATCAGGAAGGCCTTCACCCGAGGGGCAAAATGCCGGAACAGCGCCGCGAACGCCGCCCTGTCCTGATGGTCGCGTACCTTCACCAGAAGGCCGGCCCAGTCCGTCTCATCCGTCGTCGCCAACGACCCGTCCCTTTTCTGGCGCGAACCGACCCGTGCACCTATGCCCGAAGGCAGCGGCGGCAAGGCCTGTTCCGTCATAGCGGCTCTCGAGGCGTCAAGCATCATGGGCTTTCTACGCCTGCAACCCGCGAACGGATCATTTTTCAGCGAACTGGAGCGCGCCAGCCACAAGTCAAGGCTTTATGTCAACTGCATTTGACAGTTTTCTGGCTTCTGTCACGTTAGGCAAACCTGACACGAAACTTTCTTCGGTGCGGCAGCCTGTGCGCAGCGAAGGGTGATCCGATCGGGCGCCCGCTGCGTAACTGTCTCAAATAAACGAGGGAAGTCCAAGGAATGCCTTTCGAACAGTTCGGCCCCGCCCCCCGCCGCATCGCCGTGATCGGTGGCGGCATATCCGGAATGGCCGCCGCCCACCTGCTGGCCGACCGCAACTCGGTCGTGCTGTTCGAGTCCGAGCCGCGCCTGGGTGGCCATGCTCGTACCGTGATCGCCGGCAAGCGCAAGGATCAGCCGGTCGATACCGGCTTCATCGTCTTCAACCGGGTGAACTATCCCCATCTGGTGCGCCTGTTCGAGAAACTCGCCGTCCCCGTCACCGAAAGCAACATGTCCTTCGGCGCCTCGATCCGGGGCGGGGCCATCGAATACGGCCTGGCCTCGATGGACACGATCTTCGCCCAGCGGAAGAACGCCTTCAACCCGCGCTTCCTGCGGATGCTGACCGACATCCTGCACTTCAACCGCAATGCCGAGGCCGTGGCCAATGACCCCGACATGACCATCGGCGAGCTTCTGGGCCGCCTCGGCACCGGAGCCTACTTCCGCGACCACTACATCACCCCGTTCTCGGGCGCGATCTGGTCAACCCCGACCTCGGGCATCCTGAACTTCCCGGCACAGGCGCTGGTCCGCTTCTTCCGCAACCATGCGCTGATGGACTACGACGGCCAGCACCAGTGGTACACGGTCAAGGGCGGATCGATCGAATATGTCCGCCGCCTCCAGTCGGCGATGACGGCGCAGGGCGTCGACATCCGCACCGGCACCCCGGTCGCATCCGTTCGGCGCGAGGCCGGGTCGGTCTTCGTGCGCAGCCACGGCGCCGAGCCCGAACTCTTCGACGACGTGGTGTTCGCCACCCATTCCGACATCACGCTGAAGCTTCTGGCCGACGGCACGCCCGAAGAGACCGGCGCGCTTTCCGCGATCCGCTACCAGCCGAACGAGGCGGTGCTGCATTCCGACCCCGCGCTTATGCCGAAATCGCGCAAGGTGTGGTCCTCCTGGTCCTATGTCGAACCGAAGACCGGCCCCGGCGACCGCATCGACCTGACCTACTGGATGAACTCGCTGCAACCGATCCCGCAGGACGATCCGCTGTTCGTCACCCTGAACACCACCCGCCCGATCCGCGACGCGCTGATCCACGACGTGACCACCTTCCATCACCCCGTTTTCGACGTCGCCGCCTTCGCCGCCCAGGCGCGCCTGCGCACCATGAACGGCGCGCGCAACACCTGGTTTTGCGGCGCATGGATGCGCAACGGCTTCCACGAGGACGGCTTCGCCTCGGCGGTGGATGTGGTGCAGGCGATGGCGGAACGGCACGCCTTCCGGTTGGTCGCATGAGCCAGGTGCAGCGCATCCCCGCGGAAACCTTCCACGGCCGCAAGGGCGCGGTGAAGAACGCCTTCCGCTATTCGGTGGACTACCTGCTGCTCGACCCGGCGAAGGTGCAGGGTCCGGCGCTCTTCTCCCGCAACCGGGGCAACCTGATGTCGGTCCACGACGCCGACCATGGCGGCGCTCCCGGCCAGGGGCGCGGCGTGGACTGGGCGCGCGAGGTCCTTGCCCGACACCACCTCGCCCACGACCGCATCCTCCTCCTCGCCCAGCCGCGCCTGCTCGGCCATGTGTTCAACCCGGTCAGCTTCTGGCTGTCCTACGACCATGTGGGACACCTTCGCGCCGTGATCGCCGAAGTGACCAACACCTACGGCGATCGCCATTCCTATCTCTGCCACCGCGAGGATCGTGCCCCCATCACCCGCGAGGACACGATCACGGCGCAGAAGATCTTCCACGTTTCGCCCTTCCAGCCGGTCGCCGGCACCTACACGTTCCGCTTCGACATCAGGCCCGAACGGATCGGCATCTGGATCGACTACACCACCCCGGGCGGCGGCCTCTTCACCAACCTGATCGGTCCACGCCAGCCGCTGACAAACCTTGGCATCCTCGCCTCGGCCCTGCGCCGGCCCTTCGGCTCGCGCCGGGTCCTGGCGCTGATCCACTGGCAGGCACTGAAGCTGTGGCTCAAGAAGGTGAAGTTCAATCACCGCCCGACGCCCCCGGCCGAAGACATCTCCCGATGACCCGGCCCGTCCGGCCCGCCATCCTTCATCTGTCCGCAAATATCCCCGCCGGAGGCAAACGCCCGAGCCGGTTGCGCGCGCCGCGCGCGCAGAGGCGAGGCAAGAGGCTTGCGCCGACAGGCGCTCAATGTCGCTACCGCCGATGACCGCGCGCCTTCCCGCCTGGTCGCTCTTTGCCGCCCTGATCGCCATGGCCGGCCTGCCGATCTACATCCACGCACCGAAATTCTACATCGACAGCTACGGCACGACGCTGGCTGCGATGGGCCTGACCCTCGCCGGCCTGCGCCTCGTTGACGTTGTGCAGGATCCGCTGCTCGGCTGGCTTGCGGAACGCACCCGGCCGCGGCGCCGCCTGACCATCGCCGCCGCCACCGCACTCATGGCCGCCGCGATGCTTGCCCTCTTCGCCGTCGCACCGCCCGTCGCCCCTCTGGCCTGGTTCGCCCTCAGCCTGACGGTCCTCTTCTCCGCCTTCTCCTTCCTCACGATCTGCTTCTACGCCGAAGGCGTTACCAAGGCGCAGACCCTCGGCGCCCAGGGCCACATCCGCCTGGCCGGCTGGCGCGAGGGCGGATCGCTCCTCGGCGTCTGCCTTGCCGCCACCGCCCCGGTGGCGCTTGCGCCGCTCACCGCCACGCCCTTCACCGCCTTTGCCCTGATCTTCGCGGCCTTCGCCCTGGCGGCGACGCTTGCCATGCGCCAAGAATGGCAGGGGGCCGGGGCCGAACCCGCTGCGAACCCCTTCGAGCTGTTCCGCCCGGCGCTAGCCGATCCCCTGTCGCGCCGCCTGCTGCTGATCGCGCTCCTGAACGCCTCGCCGGTTGCCGTCACCTCCACCCTCTTCCTGTTCTTCGTCGAAAGCCGACTCGCCCTGCCCGGCTGGGAGGGACCGCTGCTCCTCCTTTTCTTCCTGGCCGCCGCAGCCTCCACGCCTCTCTGGAGCCTGCTGGCCCGCCGCCACGGCCCGAAGCCCGTGCTTCTGTTGGCGATGCTGCTGGCCATCGCCAGCTTCCTCTGGACCCTCAGCCTCGGCACCGGGGACCTCGTCCCCTTTGCCCTGATCTGCGCCGCCTCGGGCGCCGCGCTTGGCGCGGACCTCACCCTCCTCCCGGCGATCTTCGCCCAGCGCCTGGCACAGACCGGCACGCCCGAGGCGGCGGCCTTCGGGCTATGGAACTTCGTGTCAAAGGTGTCGCTGGCCCTTGCCGCGCTCACCATCCTGCCCGCGCTTCAGACCGCGGGCTTCCGACCGGGCGCCGCGAACACCGAATCGGCACTGAGGGCACTCACACTGATCTACGCCGGGCTGCCTTGCGTATTGAAACTGACGGCCATCGCACTGCTTGCCCGGACCCGCCTCGACATGACCCCGAAGGACGCCACGCCATGACCCCGATCCTTTCCGCCCTGTTCGGCGCGCTGGTCGTCGTCGCCCTGATCATGCTGCGAACCCGCTTCGCCTCGTTTGCCGCCCAGACCCCCGCAGACTATGCCGGCACCGGCCCCGCCTTCGACCTCCGCCGCCACCTGAACGGCCCGCTGACCTGCGAGGGCGTGATCTTCGGCCCGACCGGCCGCGTCACCTCGCGCTTCGTGGCCGAGATGACCGGCACCTGGAACGGCTCTGCCGGCACCCTGGCCGAAGTCTTCCGCTACGACAGCGGCACCGTGCAACATCGCGCCTGGACGCTTGTGCTGGCGGCTGACGGCCGGATCACCGCGACGGCACCCGATGTCGAGGGCACCGGCACGGGCCGTGTCGAGGGCTCGGGCGTCCTGTTGCGCTATCGCATCCGGCTCACGCCCGAGGCCGGCGGGCATGTCCTGGACGTGACCGACTGGATGTATCTGCTCGACAACGGCTCGATCATGAACCGTTCGCAGTTCCGCAAGTTCGGGATCAAGGTGGCCGAACTGGTCGCCACCATCCGCCCCGCCACGCCCGAGGCGCGCCAGCTGGCCGCCGCCGAATGAGGGAGTTCAGGGGCAAACGCTACTGGCTTGTCGGCGCGTCCGAAGGTCTCGGCCTGGCGCTCGCCCGGCTGATGTCGGAGGCCGGCGCCGACCTGATCCTCTCCGCCCGCAGCGAGGACAGCCTGAAGGCCGCCGCCGCAGCCCTTCCCGGACCGGCGACCATCCTGCCGATGGACGTGGGCGACAGCGCCAGCGTCGCCGCGACGGCGTCGCAACTACCAGATCTGGACGGCATGGTCTTTCTCGCCGGCGTCTACTGGCCGATGCGCGCACAGGACTGGGATGCCGAAAAGGCTGAAGCCATGGCCAACGTCAACTTCACCGGCTGCGTCCGCACCCTTGGCGCCGCCCTGCCGGGGATGGTGGCGAGGAACCGGGGGCATGTGGTCATCACCGGCTCGCTCTCGGGCTTCCGGGGCCTGCCGGGCGCCATCGGCTATGCCGCGTCCAAGGCCGGGACGATGGTGCTGGCCGAATCGCTCTACGCCGACCTGCGCAAGACCGGCGTCACCGTGCAGCTCGCCAACCCCGGCTTCATCCGCACCCGGCTGACGGCAAAGAACGAGTTCACGATGCCCTTCATCATGGACCCGGAGGTGGCCGCCCGGATCATGTTCCGCCACATGGCGCAGGGCGGTTTCAAGATCAGCTTCCCCACCCTCTTTTCCTGGCTCTTCCGGGGCGGCAACTTCCTGCCCGACTGGGCCTACTACCGGATCTTCCCGCCGCGCGGCTGACTTTCGCCCGCCTCGCGGCCGCGCTTGGCCCTTGCGCCGCGCGCCGCGCCGCGTTCAATGAGGCATGGCCGATCCCCTGTCGCATCCCACGCTTTTCCTCCGCATCCGTTTTGGCGGCGACGACATGATCGGTCCCGGCAAGGCCGCGCTCCTGGACCGCATCGCTGCCACCGGGTCGATCGCCGCCGCCGCCCGCGACCTGGGGATGAGCTACAAGCGCGCCTGGATGCTGATCGAGACACTGAACGCCATGTTCGACAGCCCGCTGGTCGAATCCTCGCGCGGGGGAACGGGCAAGGGCGGCGCTGTGCTGACCGACCGCGGCCGCGAGGTGCTGGCCGAATTCCGCGCCGTCGAACGGGCGGCAGCGGCCGAGACCGCCCCGCACCTGACCCGCCTGCAGGGCTGGCTGCGCAAACCCGGCGAAAAGATGCGACCAAAGGATTGACGCACGCACCGGCTTCACGCGATATGTTTGTCGAAACATATCGCAGGAGCCCTCATGATCCCCCGCCGCCTTGCCCTGGCCCTCGGCCTTGTCGCCCCGCTGATGCTCGGCCTTCCGGCCGCCGCCGAGGACCCCCCGGTGATCGCAGCCGCCGCCGACCTGCAATTCGCGGTGACCGAGATCGCCGCCGCCTTCACCGCCGAGACTGGGAAGGAGGTGAAGCTGTCCTTCGGCTCGACCGGCAACTTCGCCACCCAGATCCGCGAAGGCGCGCCGTTCCAGATGTTCATGGCCGCCGACCAGAAGTTCATCGCCGAACTCCACGCCGAGGGCCTGACCCGCGACGAGGGCACGCTGTATGCCGAAGGCCGGATCGTGCTGATGGCCCCGCACGGCTCGGCCCTGAAGCCGGACGAAGCGATGGACAACCTCGCCGCGCTGATCGACGCCGGCAAGCTGACCAAGTTCGCCATCGCCAACCCCGAACACGCCCCCTATGGCCTGCGCGCCATGGAGGCGCTGCAACACCGCGGGCTGTGGGAGAAGATCCAGCCGCATCTGGTGCTGGGCGAGAACGTGGCCCAGACTGCGCAATTCGCGCTGTCGGGCAATGCCGAGGGTGGCATCATCGCCCTGTCGCTGGCCCGCGCGCCCGAGGTGGCAGCACAGGGCGAATTCGCGCTTATCTCGCACGACTGGCACGACCCTCTGTTGCAACGCATGGTTCTCCTGAAGAACGCGGGCCCCGTTGCCGAGGAATTCTACGCCTACATCCAGTCTCCCCCCGCGCGCGAAATCATGGTCAGGTACGGCTTCATCCTGCCTGACGAGGGCTGATCTTGGACTGGACCGCGCTGACCCTGTCGCTGGAGCTTGCCGCCTGGACGGTGGCGATCCTGCTGCCCGTCTCGGTCCTCGCCGGCCGCTGGCTGGCCTATGGCCGGTTCCGGGGCAAGGGCGCCGTCGAGGCGCTGGTGATGCTGCCGCTTGTCCTGCCGCCCACGGTCTTCGGCTTCTACCTGCTGGTGGCCTTCGGGCGGAACTCTCCGGTGGGCGCCTTCTGGCAGGAAACCTTCGGACACCAGCTTGTCTTTACTTTCGAGGGGCTGGTGGTCGCCTCGGTCATCTTCAACCTGCCCTTCGCGATCCAGCCCGCCCAGCGCGGCTTCGAGGCGATTGCGGTGGAACTGCGCGAGGCGGCGGCGACCTGCGGCATGTCGCCCCTGCGCAGCTTGTGGAAGGTGGAACTGCCGCTCGCCTGGCCGGGGCTGATGACCGCCATGGTCCTGACCTTCGCCCATACGCTGGGCGAATTCGGCATCGTGCTGATGGTCGGCGGGTCGATCCCCGGGGAAACCAAGACCATCGCCATCGCCATCTACGACCGGGTGCAGGGCTTCGACATGCGGGGCGCCGGCATCATGTCGGCCGCGCTGGTCGCCATCTCCTTCTCGGCCATCGCCATCACCTACGCGCTTTCGGCGCGGATCGGGCGGAGGCTGGCATGACGCTGGAAGTCGCCCTTCGGGCCGAGACGCCGATCCCGCTGGACGTGGCCTTCGCGGTGGCGCCGGGCGAGCTTCTGGCGCTGGTCGGCCATTCCGGGTCGGGCAAGACCACCATCCTGCGCAGCATCGCCGGGCTGTGGCGGCCGACCACGGCAAGGGTTGCGGTGGACGGGGAAACCTGGCTCGACACCGGATCCGGCATCGCCCTTCCCACCCATCGCCGCCATGTCGGCGTTGTGTTCCAGAATTACGCGCTTTTCCCGCACATGACGGCGGCGCAGAACGTCATCGCCGCGATGGACCGCCCCGACCCGACCGAGGCCGCGCGGCTTCTGGACCTCGTGAACCTCCACGGCCTGTCCGACCGCAAGCCCGCGCAACTGTCGGGCGGCCAGCAGCAGCGCGTGGCGCTGGCACGGGCGCTGGCACGGAAACCGGCGGCGCTTCTCCTTGACGAACCCTTCTCGGCCGTGGACCGGGCCACGCGGGAACGGCTCCATGCCGAAATCCTTGCCCTGCGCGCCCATCTCAAGATGCCGGTGGTGCTGGTCACCCACGACATGAACGAGGCGCAGCTTCTGGCCGACCGGATGCTGGTGATCGAGAAGGGCCACGTCGTCCGCGAAGGCACCACCGCAGCCGTGATGGCCGACCCGGACGCACTGCGGGCCATGGGCATCCGTGAGGTCGCGGCCCTGCTGCCCGCCATCGTCGAGGGCGCGGAAGAGGACGGCCTGACCCGCCTGACCACCGCCGCCGGGCCGCTTTACCTGCCCGGCATCGACAACCCGCCCGGCACCAGGGTCAGGGTGCGGATCATGGCACACGAGGTGATCCTGTCCCGCAGCCGGCCCGAGGGCCTCTCGGCGCAGAACATCCTGCCCTGCACCGTCACCGCGATCCGCCCCGGCGACGGCCCCGGGGTCATGGTCCACCTGACCGTGGGGGACGACGAGATCCTCGCCCGCATCACCCGCCGCGCCGCCCGGCAACTGGGACTGCAACCCGGCGACGCGGCCCATGCGGTGCTGAAGTCGATGTCGGTCGCGCGCGATCATATCGCGGGCGCAGCCCATGACTGAGCCGCGCCGCAGCCTGCCCGCCGCCTTCGTCGCCGGCGCCGGGGTTGGCAGCCTCGGCGGGCTCATCGGCCTCGGCGGGGCCGAGTTCCGCCTGCCGCTGCTCCTCGGCCTGTTCCGCTTGCCGCCGCTTGAAGCCGTGATCCTGAACAAGGCCATCAGCCTTGTCGTCGTCGCTGCCGCCCTGCCCTTCCGCGCCGGCACCGTGCCCTTGGCCGAGATCGCCACCCACTGGCCGGTGATCCTGAACCTGCTGGCCGGCAGCCTTGCCGGGGCCTGGGCCGGGGCGGGCTGGGCCACGCGGCTGTCCTCGACCACGCTCTACAAGGTCATCGCCGCGCTTCTCGTCCTGATCGCCGCCGCGCTTCTGATCGGCCACGACGCCGAAGGCGCGGGCCCCGCCCTGACCGGCCCGGCGCAGATCGTCGCGGGCATCGCGGCGGGCTTCGGGATCGGGGTCGTCGCCTCGCTGATGGGGGTGGCGGGCGGAGAGCTGCTGATCCCCACCCTGATTCTCCTCTTCGGGGCGGATGTGAAACTCGCCGGCTCGCTCTCGCTGGCCGTCAGCCTGCCGACCATGCTGATTGGCTTCGCCCGCTATTCCCGCGACCAGAGCTTTGCGACACTCGCCCGCAACGGCCGCTTCGTCCTCGTGATGGCGGCGGGGTCGATCCTCGGCGCCTTCCTCGGCGGGCAGCTACTCGGGGTGGTGCCCGGAAGCCTTCTTCTGCCCATGCTTACGGCAATCCTCGTGATTTCCGCCGTGAAAGTCTGGCGCCATGGCTGAAACGGAATTGCCTTTCCGCCCGACTTCTGGCCAAGTCGGCCCATGCAGAACGCCCTGATCTTCGCCGCCGCCGCCTTTTTCGAGATCGCCGGATGCTTTGCCGTCTGGGGCTGGTGGCGGCTGGACAAGTCCGCGCTCTGGCTGATCCCCGCCGCGGTCTGCCTTGGCCTCTTCGCCTGGCTCCTGACCTTAGTCGATGTGGAACATGCCGGCCGCGCCTATGCGATCTATGGCGGGATCTACATCGTCGCCTCGCTCGCCTGGCTCTGGGCGGTGGAAGGCACCCGGCCCGACCGCTGGGACACGATCGGATCGGCGATCTGCATCATCGGCGCGGCGGTCATCCTCTACGGCCCCCGCCAGGTCTGACCCTCTCAGGCCAGTCGCCCGCGCAAGGGCAGAAGGCCCAGCGCCGCGACCAGCGCGAATCCTGCACCCGCAAGGAAGGTCGCCTCCGACCCCAGGCCCTGCCACAACGCCCCCGCGATCACGCTGGCCAGAAGCAGCGCCGCGCCCGTCACCAGGTTGAACATGCCGAAGGCCGTGCCGCGCAGTTCCGCCGGCACCGCCTCGGCCACCAGCGCCGACAGCAGGCCCTGCGTCAGCCCCATGTGCAGCCCCCAGAGCGCGATACCGAGCGCCAGTCCGGCAAACCCCGGCGCCAGCGCCAGCACCAGATCGGCCGCGATCAGCAGCGCGAGCCCCGCCATGAGAAGCACCGGCCGGCTCATCCGGTCCGACAGCACCCCCGCCGGCCAGGCCGAGACCGCATAGACCGCGTTCATCCCCACCAGCACCAGCGGCACCAGCATCAGCGACAGCCCAACCTCCTCGGCGCGCAGGATCAGGAAGGCTTCGGAAAACCGCGCCAGGGTGAACACTGTCGCCACCGCGACCACCGCCCAGTAGGTGCCGCCCAGAAGCCGCAGTTCGGCCCGAGCCAGCGGATTGCGCACCTTGCGCAGCCCCTCGGGCCGGGCGGGCTCCTTCACGGCGAACAGGATCAGCCCCAGCGCGAGGAAAGCCGGGATGACGGCAACCCAGAATACCGACCGGAAGTCGTCGGCAAAGAGCCACATCAGCCCGATGGCCATGAGCGGCCCGAGGAAGGCCCCCGCCGTATCCAGCGACTGCCGCAGCCCGAATGCCGCGCCGCGCCGCCCCTCGGGCGCAAGGTCGGCCACCAGCGCATCGCGCGGCGCGCCGCGGATGCCCTTGCCGACCCGGTCGATGAACCGCGCCGCCACGACCCAGCCCAGCGAGGGCGCCAGCGGAAAGACCGGCTTCGTCACCGCCGCAAGTCCATAGCCCAGCGCGGCCAGTTCCTTCCGCCGCCCGATCCGGTCGGACAGCGCGCCGGAAAAGACCTTGGTGATCGCCGCCGTCGCCTCGGCGATGCCCTCGATCACCCCAACCGCCAGCGCCGAAGCGCCAAGCCCGACCGTCAGATAGACCGGCAGAAGCGCGTGGATCATCTCGGACGAGACATCCATAAGCATCGACACGAAGCCCAGCGCCCAGATTCCGGCGGGCAGGCCCCGCCAGGGCGAGGCGGCCTTGGTCGCTGTGGTTTCGGTCATCGCGGGCGTTCCGGTTCGGCGGCGGGGTTTGCGGGATCAGTCGTGCCGCCGGGCTTCGGCTTCGGCCTCGGCACGGGTCACGCCGATGTCTCTTAGCATGCGGTCGTCAAGCCGCGCCAGCGCGGCGCGCTGCCGTTGTCGGTCGGCCCAGTCCATCAGCGGGGACGGACCCGCCGGCAGATGCTCGGGCGGGAAAAGCGGGAAGAAGGCGGTCAGGGGTCTGGTCCGGGTCATGCGGATGCTCCTCGCTCAGTCGCTTTCGCCCTTGGCGTCGAAGACGCGGCGGGCATAGTCGTCCAGCACCGCCTCGCAGCCCTTGAGCCGCGTCCGCGCCTCCTCGGCGCGGTCGGCGCCGTAGAAGTCCAGCTTGCCGATCCGGTCCAGCCAGCCCTGCAGCTTCTTCAGGTCGGCGTCGTTCTCTTCCAGCTCGGCATAGCTGTAGTGGCCGGCGGTGATCTCCTTGGCCACCTCGCGTTCGAAATCGTCGCACTTGTCGATGAACTCGGCATAGGCCTCGTCGCGGTCGGCCTTGAACCGGCCGACGACCCGCGCCTCCTGCGCGGCATCCAGCGCCATGGTCTGCAACAGCACCGCCTCGCCGCCGGCCTTGGCGATGTCGTTCTCGATCATCTTCAGCCGGCGCAGATGGTCGTCGCTGCGCGGCAGGACGCAGACCCCGTTCTGCAGATAGACCGCGCCCATGCCCTTCAGCTTGCGCCAGATGGCGATGCGCCTGGCCGAGGGTTCGGCAGGCACCTTGTAGGTCAGGAGAAGCCAGGTGATATCGCTCATGCGGACATATTTATAGTAACAGTGGTTACAAGTCAAGTGTCCGACAAAATCGCCTCACGCAACAACGACCGGCCCAGGCTCTGGACCCGGGTGGTCTAACTGTCTTCCGTCGGATTTTCGGACGGCCTTCGGCGGGATGCCGCCCAAGGCGGGCCTGCCGGACGGCCCGGGCGGCTCAGAACAGTCCGTCGCCGCCCTTGTCCTGTTCCACGACCTCGTCGGCGACCACGGCCGCCGCGCCCCCCACCACCAGCGGCGCGCAGCCCGAGGCGAGAAGCCCCGCCATCAGAACCGCCAGTCCAAGCCAGGGTTTCCGCATCTTTCCGCCTCCTGCCATATCCTTGCCAAATCCCTAACGTCCGCGACCAACCTTTTGATCTTTTTGGCGTATCTGCCTTTGTCCACCGTGGACAGGGTCAGAACTCCACACCCGGCTGGCCCTTGATGCCGGCCCGGAACGGATGCTTGACCAGGGTCATCTCGGTGACCAGATCCGCCGCCTCGATCAGCTCGTCCTTCGCATTCCGCCCGGTCAGGACGACATGGGTCAAGGGGGGTTTCTCGGTCTTCAGGAATTCCAGCACCTCGCCGATATCCAGGTAGTCGTAGCGCAGCGCGATGTTGATCTCGTCCAGCAGGACCATGCGGATGGACGGATCCCGGATCAGTTCCTTCGCCTTCTCCCACCCCGCCCTTGCGGCGGCGATGTCGCGGGCCTTGTCCTGCGTCTCCCAGGTGAAGCCCTCGCCCATCGCGTGAAACTGGCAGAGATCGCTGAAATTTTCGGTCAGAAGCCGCCGCTCGCCGGTATCCCAGGCGCCCTTGATGAACTGCACCACCGCGCAGGGCATCCCATGCGCGATGCAGCGCAGGATCATCCCGAAGCCCGAGGAAGACTTGCCCTTCCCCGCCCCTGTGTGGACGATGACCAGACCCTTCTCTCCCTCCTTCCCCGCCATGATCCTGTCTCGCGCGGCCTTCTTCTTGGCCATCTTCTGCGCGTGGCGGGCCAGGTCGTCGGGGTCGGTGGTCGCAACAGCGTCGGTCATGGTCGGTCGTGTCCTTGACAAGGGGAGGTGCGATGGCTCAGGTGGGCTGGCGCTGGTTCCTGTTTATGACAGGCGAAGAGGGAATGCGACAGGTCGGATTCGACCCTAGGCAGCCGCCCCCGCGACCGTGACCGGAGAGGTCCCATGGCCACTGGCGGATGCCGGGAAGGCGGGGGCCGTGGGGGGCAGCCCCCGTATCCGCAAGCCGGGAGACCTGCCAGCGCGGAAGGAAACCGGCGGACGGGGTGTTCCGCGACCGGTGATCGGCGGCAACGCCCCTCGCTGGCCCACCCCTTTCGCCTTTGGATAGGCAATGATGGGCACGACCCTTTTCGTCTGCACCACCTGCAAGGCCGGCCAGCCGGTCCCCGAGGGCGCACTGCCCCCCGGAGCGCAGCTTCACGCCGCGCTGACTGCCGGCCCCGCCCCTGAAGGCGTCCGCATCGTGGGCGTCGAGTGCCTGTCCGCCTGCAACACCGGCTGCGCCGTCTCGCTGACCAAACCCGGCGCCTGGTCCTATGTCTATGGCCGGCTGACGCTTGACGACGTGCCGGCAATCCTGGAAGGCGCCGGGAAATACGCCGCCACCACGGACGGCATCGTCCCCTGGCGCGACCGCCCTACCGTCTTCCGCAAGCAGAGCATCGCCCGCATCCCCCCTCACCCCCTGCCAGAGGCCGCCGAATGACCGACCTGACCAAAATCCCCGTGACCGTGATCACCGGCTTCCTGGGTGCGGGAAAGACCACTCTGATCCGCCACCTGATGCGGAACCCGCAAGGCAAGCGCCTCGCGATCCTGGTCAACGAGTTCGGCACCGTGGGCGTGGACGGCGAGATCCTGAAATCCTGCGCGGACGAGAACTGCCCCGTCGAGAACATCGTGGAGCTTGCCAACGGTTGCATCTGCTGCACCGTCGCCGACGATTTCATCCCGACGATCGAACAGCTGATGGCCATGCCGCAGCGCCCCGACCACATCCTGATCGAGACCTCGGGCCTGGCCCTGCCGAAGCCGTTGCTCAAGGCCTTCGACTGGCCGGCGATCCGCAGCCGGATCACGGTGGACGGCGTCATCGCGCTGGCCGATGCCGAGGCTGTCGCTGCCGGCCGCTTCGCCCCGGATGCGCAGGCCGTGGAGGCCCAGCGCGCGGCCGATGCATCGCTCGACCACGAGACGCCGCTTTCGGAGGTCTTCGAGGACCAGATCCTCTGCGCCGACCTGATCCTTCTGTCAAAGGCCGACCTTGCCGGGGATGCGGGGCTGGCGGCCGCGAAAGAGGTCATCAGCGCCGAGATGACCCGCCCTGTCCCCATGCTGCCGATGACCGACGGCGTGATCGACCCGCGCGTGATCCTGGGCCTGAACGCCGCCGCCGAGGACGACCTCGCCGCCCGCCCCTCGCACCACGATGGGGCCGACGACCATGAGCATGACGATTTCGACAGCGTCGTCATCGACCTGCCCGAGGTCACCGACCCAGAGGCCCTGTCCGCCGCCATCGTCCGGCTGGCCGAGGAGTTGAACATCCTCCGCGTCAAGGGCCATGTCGCGGTCGCGGGCAAGCCGATGCGGATGCTGGTCCAGGCTGTCGGCGCCCGCGTCCGCATGCAGTATGATCGCCCCTGGGGCACTGCGCCGCGTCGGTCGCAACTGGTCGTGATCGCCGAACACGACGACATCGACGAACCCGCGATCCGCAAGATCCTGGGGGCCTAGGATGCCGCTGGCAGGCGCCTTCCCGTCAGATTTGCCCAAAGCAAATCTGACCGCGCCCGACCCGCCCCCCGGGGGCGGGCGCGATATATCGCTCCCACCCCCGCGTGCCGGTCGCGGCCAGATTTGCGCGCGCCGGCAGACTGCATCTGCCGGGGCCCATCGCCCGGGTGTGGGGGCCTGACATGCACGTCGTCTTCCGCGAAAGCCACGGGCTTGAGGAAACCGAGACCCCCTTCGACCTCGGCCAGGACCCGGCCGACCTGGTGGTGCTTTCCTTCTCCGACAGCGACCTCGGGGCGTTCACGGCGGGCTATGAGCGCGCCTGCCGGGCGGGTTTCCAACCCACCGTCCGTCTCGCCAATCTCATCGCGCTGAAGCACCCGATCTCGGTCGACACCTACGCCGAACGCACCCTCTCCGGCGCCAAGGCCATCCTCGTCCGCCTGATCGGGGGCGAGGCCTACTGGCCCTACGGCCTCGCCGCCCTGCAGGACCTTGCCCGCCGCCAGGGCACGGCGCTTGCCATCCTTCCCGCCGACGGTCGCCCCGACCCGCGCCTCGACGAGCTGTCCACGCTCCCCGTCTCCACCCTCCGCCGGTTGCAGGCGCTGTGTGACGAGGGGGGCGCGGTGGCCGCCCATGCCGCGCTGGCGCAACTGGCGCTGGCGGCGGGCATCTACGCCGCCCCGGTGATGGGCGACAAGACCGTGCCGCATATGGGGTTCTACGATACCGAGCGCGGAGTCATTCCCGCGCCAGCAGCCCCCCACCCCCATCCCCTCCCCACGGAGGGGGAGGGGAGGCGACAGGCCGCCGACGGGTCCTCCCGGACGGTGCCACAGGACCATCCCCACACCGTCCTCCGCGGCTCCCTCCCCCCCGAGTGGGGGAGGGATGGGGAGGGGGGGGTGCCCGGGAAGGGCACCGTCCTCGTCACCTTCTACCGCAGCTACCTGACCTCCGGCGACACCGGCCCCGTGGACGCCATGATCCGCGCCCTCCGCGCGGAAGGCTTCGCCGCCCACGGCGCCTTCGCCCCCAGCCTCAAGGCCCCGGGCGTCGCCGACTGGCTCTCGGCCCATCTCGCCGCAAACCCACCCGTGGCCATCGTGAACGCCACCGCCTTCTCCGCCAAGGCCGACGACGGCGCGACCCCCTTCGACTCCGCCACCTGCCCGGTCTTCCAGGTCGCCCTCTCCACCGCCCGCCGCCGCGACTGGGCGGCCTCCGACCGCGGGCTGTCCCCCGCCGACCTCGCCATGCACGTCGTCCTGCCGGAAGTCGACGGCCGTCTCTTCGCCGGCATCGTCAGCCACAAGTCCCCCGGCAAACGCCACCCGGACCTGCAATTCTCCCGCTTTGCCCACCGCGCCGACGCGGCCCGCATCGCTGCCGTCGTGGGCCGCGTCAGCCGCTGGCACCGCCTGGCCACCACTCCCACGCCGGACCGCCAACTGGCCGTCATCCTCTCCACCTATCCCGGCCGCGCGCACCAGATGGCCCATGCCGTCGGCCTCGACGCGCTGGCCTCGACCGACCGCCTGCTCGCAACCCTCGCCACCGAGGGCTACCGGATCGCCAATGGCGCACCGCTGACCGAGGCCCTGACGGAAACCCTCGCCTGGCCCGTTGCCGACTATCTCGCGGCCCTCGAAACCCTCCCCGACCCCCTCCGTCAGGACCTGACCGCAGCCTGGGGCGACCCCGCCTCCGACCCGCAGGTCCGGGATGGCCAGTTCCACTTCCCAGGCACCCGCCGCGGCCACGCGCTGATCGCGCTGCAACCCGAACGCGGCGAGGTCGCCAGCCGCGACAGCGACTATCACGACCTCTCCCGCACCCCGCGCCATGCCTATGTCGCCTTCTACCTCTGGCTCCGCGCGCAATCCCTCCATGCCCTGATCCACATGGGCGCGCATGGCACGCTGGAATGGCTGCCGGGCAAATCCGTCGCCCTGTCGGAGACCTGCTGGCCCGAGGCGCTGATCGGCCCCACCCCGGTCATCTACCCCTTCATCGTCAACGACCCGGGCGAGGCCGCCCAGGCCAAGCGCCGCATCGGTGCCGTCACCCTCGGCCACCTGCCGCCGCCGCTCACCACGGCCCAGATCCCGCCCGAACTCCAGCGCCTCGAACGCCTGCTCGACGAGTATTCCACGGCCGACGGCCTCGACCCCGCCCGCCGCCGCCGCCTGATCGACACGATCCGCGACGAAGCTGCGGCCTCCGGCGTCGCAGCCGATCTCGGCCTGTCCGCCAGCGCCACCCCGGCGGAGGCAATCACCCGGATCGACCGCTTCGTCTGCGACCTGAAGGAAAGCCAGTTCGGCCAGGGTCTCCACATCTTCGGCGACGGCCAAGGCGAGACCCAGGGCCTCCTTGCCGCGCTGAACGGCCAGCGCGTCCCCCCCGGCCCCGCTGGCTCTCCGCACCGGGGCCGTAGCGACGTGCTGCCCACCGGGCGCAATCTCTTCTCCGTCGATCCCCGCGCCGTCCCGTCGCGCAATGCCCATGCCCAGGGCGTCAAGCTGGCCGAGGAACTGATCCGCCGCCACCTGCAGGACCACGGCGACTACCCGCGCGGCCTCGTCGTCGACCTCTGGGGAAGCGCCACGATGCGCACCGCCGGGGAAGAGTTCGCCATGGCCCTGCACCTCGCCGGCCTTGCGCCGAAATGGGACGACGGCTCCGCCCGCGTCTCCGGCTTCGAGATCCTCCCCCTCGCCCTCCTCGGCCGCCCCCGCATCGACGTCACTCTCCGCGTCTCGGGCCTGTTCCGCGACGTGTTCCCGACCCTCGCGCAACTCTTCGAAGCCGGGGCCGAAGCCCTCAGCCAACGCGACGAAACGCCCGAGGACAACCCCTACACCACAAGGCAATCCCGCGTCTTCGGCCCGAAACCCGGCCTCTACGGCCTCGGCATGGGAACCGCCGCCGACACCTTCACCGACGAGGCGCGCGCGGCGGCGGGCGAAGCCTGGCTCAACGCCTCTTCCTGGGCCATCGGCCCCGACGGCCAGTCGCACGAGGCCCGCGCCGACCTCGAAGCCCGCGTCCTGGCGTCAGACAGCTTCGTCCACGCCCAGGACCTCCCCGAAACCGATGTCCTGATCGCCGCCGACTACGCCGCGCACGAGGCCGGTTTCGCCGCCGCCGTCGCCAGGCTGGGCGGCGCGAAACCAACCCTCTACCACCTCGACGCGACCCGCCCAGACACGCCCCACGCGCGCACCCTCACCGAGGAAATCGCCCGCGTCGTCCGCGCCCGGGCGGCGAACCCGGCTTGGGCGAAAGGCATGATGCACCACGGCTTTCGCGGCGGCGCCGAAATCGCCGCCACCCTCGACCACATGGCGGCCTTCGCGCATCTGGCCCAGGTCGTCCCCCCGCACCTCTTCGACCTCTACCACGAGGCCACCCTGGGCCGTGCCGAGGTCCGCGACTTCCTCCAACGCGAGAACCCCGCCGCGCTTGCCGCCATGGAAGACCTCTTCCGCCGCCTCCGCGACGCCGGCCTCTGGCAGACCCGCCGCAACTCCATCGCCGCCCGGCTGGACGGTGCCGCATGACCCGGCCCCTTCGTCTGTCCCCAGATATCCCCGCCGGAGGTGCGACATGGTTTGCGCCATTGGTTCGAGCAACCATGTCGCGGGCGAGCCGGTTGCGCGCCCTTCGCGCGCAGAGGCGAGACAAAAGGCGCGCGCGGAACGCGCTCCTTTCAACA
Source organism: Tabrizicola flagellatus (assembly GCF_046295235.1). GTDB lineage: Bacteria > Pseudomonadota > Alphaproteobacteria > Rhodobacterales > Rhodobacteraceae > Tabrizicola > Tabrizicola flagellata_A. Next base: position 79,228 of record NZ_JBKBLV010000012.1, on the reverse strand, counting down.
CCCGCTCCAACCCCCAGGCGCGCCAAATGACCGCCTGGGAGATCAAGGGCTGGTGCCCCGGAGCCCTCCGCCCGATGCCGTCCGGCGACGGCCTCGTCGTGCGCATCCGTCCGCCGATGGGCCGCCTGACCCCGGCGCAAGCCGCAGCCATAGCGACAGCGTCCGAAACCCACGGCAATGGCATCATCGACCTCTCCGCCCGCGCCAACCTGCAACTGCGCGGCGTGACCGAGGCCTCGCATCCGCGCCTCATCGACGACCTCCGCGCCCATGGCCTGATCGACCCCGACATCGAGACCGAAACCCTCCGCAACCTCATCGTCACGCCCTTCCGGACCAGCCCCCCACCCCCATCCCCTCCCCACGCGGGGGAGGGGAGCCGCCCGGCCCGGCAGGTCCGCGCAACATCCGCCCCAGGTGCCTCCCTCCCCCCAGGGTGGGGGAGGGATGGGAAGGGGGGGCACCCGGCCAGATCAGAAGCCGACACCGACAGACTCGCCGCCACCCTCACCGCCGCCCTCGCCCGGATGCCGAAGCTTCCGGCCAAGTTCGGCTTCGCGCTGGACACCGGCCCGCGCCCCGTCCTGACCGGCGCCTCCGCCGATATCCGCGTCGAGCGCAGCGCCGACGGCAACCTGATCCTGCGCCCCGACGGCCACCCCTACGGCCAGCCCGTCACCGACCTTGCCCGGGACGCCATTGCCATGGCCGACTGGTTCGTCGCCAGCGGCGGCATCGCCAATGGCCGGGGCCGGATGTCCGCCCTCATCGCCAAAGGCTGCATCCCGCCGGGCTGCACCCTTGCCCCCGCCGAGACGCTGCCGATGCCCGGCCCCGGTCTCCACCCGGACGGCGCCCTTGTCGCCCTCGCCTTCGGCCAGATGCGCGCCGAAACGCTTCACGCCCTCGCCGCCCTTGGCCACGAGGTCCGCCCGACGCCCTGGCGCATGCTCCTGATCGCCGGCGCGACCGAGCTTCCCGGGATCCCCGGTCTCATCATCGACCCCGCGGACCCGCTCCTGCGGATCACCGCCTGCACCGGCGCCCCCGCCTGCCCGCAGGCGCTGGGCGACACGCGGCACCTCGCCCGCCGCCTCGCCCCGCAGCTTGCAAGCTGGCAAACGCTCCACATCTCCGGCTGCGCCAAGGGCTGCGCCCATCCCGGCCCCGCGCCCCTGACCCTCACCGCCACCGGCCAGGGCTACGACCTGATCCGGAACGGCACCGCCCATGACACGCCCAGCCTGACGGGCCTTGCCCCGCAGGCGATCCTCGACCACCTGAAGGCCCCGCATGCCCCACAGCTATGAGACCGACGGCGCCGCGATATACCGGCAGAGCTTCGCGATGATCCGGGCCGAGGCCGACCTCGCCCGGTTCACGCCCGAGGAAGAGATCGTCGCCGTCCGCATGATCCACGCCGCCGGGATGGTCGAGCTTGCCCCGCACATCCGCTTCACCCCCGGCATGGCCATCGCCGCCCGCGCGGCACTGGAGAACGGCGCGCCGATCCTCTGTGATGCGCGCATGGTCAGCGAAGGCATCACCCGCGCGCGGCTGCCGAAGGACAACCCGGTCATCTGCACGCTGCACGACCCCAGGGTCCCCGCGCTGGCGAAAGAGATGTCGAACACCCGCTCCGCCGCCGCGCTGGAACTCTGGCGCCCGCACCTCGCCGGGGCCGTGGTCGCCATCGGCAACGCGCCCACAGCGCTTTTCCATCTTCTCAACATGCTGGAAGACCTCGCCTGCCCCCGCCCCGCCGCGATCATCGGCTGCCCGGTGGGCTTCGTCGGCGCCGCCGAATCCAAGGATGCGCTGATGGAGGCCCCTCCGGCCCCCAGCCTCATCGTCAAGGGCCGCCTCGGCGGGTCGGCGATCACCGTGGCGGCCGTGAACGCCCTGGCATCGAGAAAGGAATGACCATGCCCGTCATGACCGATCCGTGCGGTGCCCCCCACCCCGCTCCCCTCCCCACGGGGGGGAGGGGAAGCGCCTCGGGCGACCCGCGCGCGCAAACCCGACCGCCCATGGCCCAGACTTCGTCGACCCCGCACCTCCCCTCCCCCCCGTGGGGAGGGGATGGGGGTGGGGGGCTCGCCCGCGCCCGGAAAGGGGGCCGCACATGGGCCGCGTGATCTGCGCGGGCCTCGGTCCCGGCGACCCGGATCTGATGAGCCTCAAGGCCGCCCGCACCATCGGTGCGGCGAAACATGTCGCCTATTTCCGCAAGGAAGGCCGCGCCGGGCAGGCGCGCCGGATCGTCGAGGGGATGCTTCCCCCGGACGCCGTGGAATACCCGATGGAATACCCCGTCACCACGGAACTTCCCTTCGACAGCCCCGGCTACATCGACGCGCTGGCGCATTTCTACGACGACTGGGCCAACAGACTCGCCGCGCTGGCCCGGACCGATGATGTCGTCGTCCTCTGCGAGGGCGACCCGTTCTTCTACGGCAGCTTCATGCACCTCCATTCCCGCCTGCAAGGCCGGGTGCCCGTGGAGGTGATCCCCGGCATCACCGGCATGACCGGCTGCTGGACCGCAACCGACACGCCGATCACGTGGGGCGACGACGTGCTGACCGTCCTCATGGCCACGCTGCCCGAGGACGACCTCGTCCGCCACATGGAACAGGCGGACGCGCTGGTCATCATGAAGACCGGCCGCAACCTACCCCGCGTCCGCCGCGCGCTGGAGCGGACGGGGCGGCTCGACCGGGCCTGGCTCGTCGAACGCGGCACCATGCCGAACCAGCGGGTCGCGCGCCTCGCCGATGTCGACCCTAACGACTGCCCCTATTTCGCGATCGTCCTCGTCCACGGCCACGGCCGCCGCCCGGAGCTGCCGGAATGACCGGCTGGCTGGCCATCGCGGGCCTCGGCCCCGGCGACGACCGGCTGGTCACGCCCGAGGTCTCGGCCGCCCTGGCCGAGGCGACGGATGTGGTCGGCTACATCCCCTATGTCGCCCGCGTCGCTCCGCGCGAAGGCCTGACGCTGCACCCGTCCGACAACCGCGTCGAACTCGACCGCGCCCGCGCCGCCTTGCAGATGGCCGCCGAGGGGCGCCGCGTCGTCGTCGTTTCCTCCGGCGATCCGGGCGTCTTCGCGATGGCTTCGGCCGTTTTCGAGGCGCTGGAGGGCCGGGCGGACTGGCAGGCGCTCGACATCCGCGTGCTGCCCGGCATCACCGCGATGCTCGCCGCCGCCGCCGCTGCGGGTGCGCCCCTGGGCCACGATTTCTGCTGCATCAACCTGTCGGACAACCTGAAGCCCTGGGAGGTGATCGAGACCCGACTCCGCCACGCCGCCCGAGCCGATTTGGCGATGGCCTTCTACAACCCCCGTTCGGCCAGCCGCCCGGAAGGGTTCGTGAAAGCCCTCGCCACCCTGCGCGAAGAATGCGGGCCGGACCGCCTTGTCACCTTCGCCCGCGCCGTCTCCACCCCCGACCAGCGCCTGACCACTGTTACCCTGGGCGAAGCGACGCCCGAGATGGCCGACATGCGCACCGTGGTGATCCTCGGCAATTCCGCCACCCGCCGCGTCGGGCCGTGGGTCTATTCGCCGCGGAGCGCGACATGACCCGCGAAACCCTCTTCGTTCCCTTCGGTTCCTCCTCGGAGCCCGCCCGCGAGGAGTGCCCGAAGGGCTCGACGAGCCTACCCCTGGAGACCCAGCCAGCCCATGACCTCGGCCACGGTCCGCGCCACCCGGCGATCCGGCACTGCGGGCCGATCGATCAGGATGACCGGCAGGCCCAGCGCGCGCGCGGCGACAAGCTTGGCCTCGGCCCCCGCGCCGCCGGCGTTCTTGGCCACGATCACCTCGATCCGGTGGTCCGAGAGCAGCGCCCGGTCGCCCGCCACCGTGAAGGGCCCCCGCGCGATCACCGCCTCGGCCAGGGGCAGGGGCAGCGGTTCGGTCGGCGGGTCCACCAGCCGCAAGAGGTAATGGTGCTGCGGCGCCGCCGCGAAGGCATCGAGGGTCTGCCGTCCGATGGCGAGGAACACCCGTTGCGGGGCCTGTCCGAGGGCCGCAACCGCCCCGGCGACATCGGGGACATGCATCCAGCGGTCGCCCTCGCCGGCCTGCCAGGGCGCGCGCTCCAGCGCGATCAGCGGGGTTCGTGTCGCCGTGCAGGCTTCCACCGAGTTCCGGCTCATCTGTGCCGCGAAGGGGTGGGTCGCATCGACCAGATGCGTGATGCCCTCGGCGCGGAGATAGGCCGCCAGCCCCTCGGCCCCGCCGAAGCCACCGATACGGACGGGCAGGGGCTGCGCCACCGGGGACCCGGTCCGTCCGGCGTAGGAATAGACCGCCTCCACCCCGGCCTCGGCCAGCGCGCGGGCCATGGCGGCGGCCTCGGTGGTGCCGCCGAGGAGAAGGACGCGCGGCGGACGGAGGGGGGTCATGGCTGATCCCTGGCTGACGATCATCGGTCTGGGCGAGGATGGACCGGACGGCCTGTCGCCCGCAAGCCGTGCCGCCCTGGCAGGGGCCGAGGTCGTCTTCGGCGGCCCGCGGCATCTGGCGCTGGTCGAGGCGGGGGACAAGGGCCGCCCCTGGCCCGTGCCCTTCGACATTGCCCCGGTGCTGGAGCATCGCGGGCGGCGGGTGGTCGTGCTGGCCTCAGGCGATCCGTTCTGGTTCGGGGCGGGCGGCAGCCTGATGGCGCATCTCGCCCCCGGCGAGTGGGTGTCGCATCCCGCGCCGTCCAGCTTCCAGCTGGCGGCGAATCGGCTGGGCTGGCGGCTGGAGGAGGTGCAGTGCCTTGGCCTGCACGCCGCGCCCTTCGACCGGTTGCGGCCGGTGCTGGGGCGGGGGGTGCGGGTGATCTGCACCCTGCGCGACGGGGCGGCGGTGGCGGACCTCGCGGCCTGGCTGGCGGCGAACGGGCATCCGAACGCGCGGCTGACCGTGCTGGAACGGCTGGGCGGCCCGCAGGAGCAGATCACGCAGGGGTTGCCAAAGGGCCCCATCGGGGCCCCGGTCTCGGCGGCCATCGAGGCCACCGATTCCGGGCTGCCGCGGGCAGGCGGCCTGCCCGATGCGCTGTTTGCCCATGACGGCCAGATCACCAAGCGCCCGGTCCGCGCGCTGACGCTGTCTGCCCTGGCGCCGCGGGCCGGCGAGCTGCTCTGGGACATCGGGGCGGGCTCGGGGTCGGTCGGCATCGAGTGGCTGCTGGCCGGGGGCGCGCGGGTCGAGGCGCTGGAGGCCGATCCGGCGCGGGCCGAGCGCGCCCGGGGCAATGTCGCGGCCTTCGGCCTGTCGCACCGCCACCGGCTGACCGAGGCCCGTGCGCCCGAGGGGCTGGAGCGCCTGCCGCCGCCCGATGCGGTCTTTGTCGGCGGCGGGGCGTCCGCGGCCTTGCTGGCGCGGCTGTGGGAGGTGATGCCCGAGGGTGCCCGGCTGGTCCTGAACGCGGTGACGCTGGAGACCGAAGCGCTGGTGCTGGACTGGTCGGCGCGGGTGGGCGGCAATCTCCTGCGTGTCGAGCTGTCCGAACCCGCCGCAATCGGGCGCAAGCGCGGCTGGCGCGCGGCGCTGCCGATCCTGCAATGGAGCGTCGTGCGATGATCGTGGCAGGCTTCGGGTTCCGGTCGGGAGCAAGTGTTGCGGCGCTGCGCGAGGCGCTGGCCCGCGCGGGGGGGGCCGAGGACGTGACGCATCTGGCGACGGTGGCGGGCAAGGCCGGGGGGCTGGCCGGGCTGGGCCGGGAGCTGGGGCTGCCGGTGATCGCGGTCCCGGACGCGGCGCTGCGCGGCCAGGTGACGGTGACGCAGTCGCAGCGGGTGGCGGCGCGGTTCGGGACCGGCTCGCTGGCCGAGGCGGCGGCGCTGGCGGCGGCGGGGCCGGGCGCGCGACTGCGGGGGCCGCGGGCGGTGTCCGCAGACGGGATGGCAACGGCGGCGATTGCCGAGGGCGCGGCATGAGGCACGGGAGCCGAATGGAGCGCCTTGCGGCGCAAGCCTGTGTCTCGCCTCTGCGCGGCCCGGGGGCCGCGCAACCGGCTCGGTCCGGCCTCCGGCGGGAGTATTTGGGAAAAGGGCAAATGCCGGGGCACGCGAGGGGTTTGACATGACCGTCCATTTCATCGGGGCGGGGCCGGGGGCGGCGGATCTGCTGACGATCCGGGGGCGCGACCTGATCGCGGCCTCGCCCGTCTGTCTGTATGCCGGGTCGCTGGTGCCGGAAGGGGTGCTGGCGCATTGCCCGCCCGGCTGCCGGATCGTGAACACCGCGCCGCTGTCGCTGGACGAGATCATTGCGGAGATCGTCGCAGCGCATGCGGCGGGGCTGGACGTGGCGCGGCTGCATTCGGGCGATCTGTCGGTCTGGTCGGCGATGGGCGAACAGCTGCGGCGGCTGCGTGACTTGGGCATCCCCTATGACGTGACGCCGGGGGTGCCGTCCTTTGCCGCCGCCGCCGCCGCGCTGGGGGCGGAGCTTACGTTGCCTGGGCTGGCGCAGTCGGTGGTGCTGACCCGCACTTCGGGCCGGGCCTCGCCGATGCCCGAGGGCGAGAGTCTGGAGGCCTTCGCCCGCACCGGGGCGACGCTGGCGATCCATCTGTCGGTGCATGTGCTGGGCGACGTGGTGGCGCGGCTGATGCCCGTCTACGGGGCGGACTGTCCGGTGGCGGTGGTGTTCCGCGCATCCTGGCCCGAGGAGAAGGTGCTACGGGCGACGCTGGCCACGCTGGATGTCTCGGTCGGCGAGGGCGAGCGGACGGCGCTGATCCTGGTCGGGCGGGCGCTGGCGCAGGAGGGGTTCACGGAAAGCCGGCTTTACGCGGGCGACTACGACCGGCGCTATCGTCCCGTGGGCACCGATCCGCGGTTTCCGGAGACCGGGCGGTGATCCCGGGCCTGATGGTCTCGGCTCCGGCCAGCGGCACGGGCAAGACCACGGTGATCCTGGGCCTTCTGGCCGCGCTGCGGGAGCGCGGGCTTGTGGTCCAGCCGTTCAAGAACGGGCCGGATTACATCGATCCGGCCTTTCACCGCGCGGCCTCGGGACGCGAGTCGGTGAACCTTGACAGCTGGGCGATGCCGGGGGCGATGCTGGACGGGCTGGCGGGGCTGGCCGAGGGTGCGGACCTGGTGCTGGCCGAGGGGTCGATGGGCCTTTACGACGGGGTGGCGGCGCCGGGGGCCTGTGGCAATGGCGCGGCGGCGGACCTGGCCCTGCGCATGGGTTGGCCCGTGGTGCTGGTGATCGACGCGAGCGGGCAGGCGCAGACGGCGGCGGCGGTGGCGCAGGGTCTGGCGCGGTTCCGGCCGGGGCTGCGGCTGGCGGGGGTGATCCTGAACCGCGTCGCCTCGCCCCGACACGAGGCGCTGCTGCGCGCCGGGATGGAGGAGGCGGGACTGCCGGTCCTGGGTGCCCTGCCCAAGCGCGCGGCGATCGCGATGCCGGAGAGGCATCTGGGCCTGGTGCAGGCCGAGGAACTGCCTGCGCTGACCGACCTTCTGCGCGCGGCAGGCGATCTGGTGCGCGAGGCTGTGGACCTCGACGCCCTGATCGCCGCGGCGGACAGCGCGGTGCGTCCCGCCCCCCCAATGCCGATCCCGCCGCCCGGCCAGCGCATCGCCCTGGCGCGGGACGCGGCCTTCAGCTTCGTCTATCCGCACCTTCTGGACAGCTGGCGCCGGGCGGGGGCCGAGGTGCTGCCCTTTTCGCCCCTGGCCGATCAGGCCCCGGACCCAACGGCCGATGTCTGCTGGCTGCCCGGCGGCTATCCCGAGCTGCACGGGGCAACTCTGGCCGGGGCCACGCGCTTTCGCGACGGGCTGCGCGGCTTTGCCGACCGCAAGCCCGTACATGGCGAATGCGGGGGCTACATGGCCATGGGCGAGGCGATCATCGACCGGGACGGCGCCCGCTGGCCGATGGCGGGGCTGCTGGGCCTGGTCACCAGTTTCGAGAAGCGCAAGATGCATCTCGGCTACCGGCTGGCGCGGCTGGCGCAGGGCATCCCCGGCCATGCGCCGGGCAGCAGCCTGCGCGGGCACGAGTTCCACTATTCCACCATCCTCTCCCAGCCCGATGCACCGCTGGCCGAGGTTACCGACGCCACCGGCACCCCGGTCGATGAGACCGGGAGCACTCGACTCCAGCCCGGCGGCGGGCTATCGACCGGCACCTTCTTTCACCTGATCGCGCCTGCCCCATGACCGGATTCATCCATTTCGTCTCAGCCGGACCCGGCGACCCCGAGCTGTTGACCGTCAAGGCGGTAAAGGCGCTGGAGGCGGCGGATGCGGTGCTGTTTGACGACCTGTCCTCGGGGCCGATCCTGGCTTTGGCGCGGCCGGGGGCGGACATGGTGGGGGTGGGCAAGCGCGCCGGGCGCGCCTCGCCCAGGCAGGACCACGTCAGCCGCCTTCTGGTGGACTATGCCCGGACCGGCGCCCGGGTGGTGCGGCTGAAATCGGGCGATTCGGGCATCTTCGGCCGGCTGGAGGAAGAGCTGACCGCCGTCCGCGCCGCGGGCATCCCCTGCGAGATCGTTCCGGGCATCACCTCCGCCTCGGCGGCGGCGGCGGCGGCGGGGATCCCGCTGACCCGGCGCCAGCACGCCCAGCGCATCCAGTTCATCACCGCCGCCGATGTCACCGGCAACCTGCCGCCCGGGCTGAACCTGCCCGCGCTGGCCGATCCCGGCGCGACCACGGTGGTCTACATGGGCAAGCGCACCTTCCCCGCGCTCGCCGCGGCGCTGGTCGCCCATGGCCTGCCGCCCGACACGCCGGCGCTTTTGGCCGAAGCCGTCAGCACCCCGGACCAGCGCCTGTACCGGACCACGGTCTCCGCCCTGGCCGAAGCCCTGGCCGGCGACCGTTCGCCCCTGCCTGGCCTGATCCTCTATGGCCGCCTGGCCGAAGGCGTCGCGGATTGATTGCGGCCGGTCGCCTTCCACCTTGACCTGACGCCGACAGAGGCGCAGACAGAAAGCTGCAAGGTGTCCCACAAGGCGCAAAGCGCCGGGACTGAAACGGGAATGAGGAGCGGGCCGACCCAACAGGGGGTCCGTGACATCAGCCGCCCCCGCGACTGTCAGCGGTGAGCGGGTTCCACCAAGGCCACTGTCCCCGAGGGGGCGGGAAGGCCAGGAGCCTGCCGCGATCCGCCAGCCAGGAGACCGGCCCTGCAAGGAAGCAAACCGCCGTCGGGTGTGACGGACAGGAGGGACAGACATGCATATCGAACCGGGCCTCGTCGACGGGGCCAAGATCGCGCTCAGCTATGCCACCGCAGCCGCCGCGGGCGGCACGGCACTTTACCACATCGCCAAGGCCACCCGCGAAAGCGGCATAGCCTCGGTCGCGCTGCGGTCGCTGGTGGCGACCGTGGGCGTCTTCACCTTCTTCGAGATCCTGCCGCATTTCCCGGTGGGCGTGTCGGAGGTTCACTTCATCCTGGGCTCGACCCTGTTCCTGATCCTTGGCGCAGGGCCGGCGGCCATCGGGCTGGCCATGGGCCTTCTGATCCAGGGTCTGTTCTTCGCGCCCTCCGACCTGCCGCAATACGGCATGAACCTGACCACGCTCCTCGTGCCGCTCTTCGCCCTGCATGCGCTGGCCAGGCGCGTCATCGCCCCCGGCACCGCCTATGTCGATCTGGAATACCGGCAGGTCCTTGCGCTCTCGACCGTCTATCAGGGCGGGGTGGTCGCCTGGGTGGCCTTCTGGGCGATTTACGGCCAGGGCTTCGGGGCCGAGAACCTCGGCTCGATCCTGTCCTTCGGCGCGGCCTACATGCTGGTCGTGCTGATTGAGCCCATCGCCGACCTGGCCGTGCTGGCCGCGGCCAAGACGCTGCGGGCGCAGGGCTCGGCCCTGGTGACGCCGCGGCTCTATTCCGCCGCCTGACCCGATGCGGCGCGGCCTTGCACGGGGCCGCGCCCACCCGTAAAGCCCGGGCCATGACCACGCTTTCCCTGATCGGCATCGGCACCGGCAATCCCGACCATGTGACCGGACAGGCCATCCGCGCGCTGAACGCGGCGGACCTGATCCTGATCCCGCGCAAGGGGCAGGCGAAATCCGACCTTGCCGACCTGCGCCGCCAGATCCTGACGCAGGTTCTGACCCGCCCCGTCACCGTCACCGAATACGACGTGCCCCAGCGCGCCGATCAGGACGACTACCTCGGCGCCGTGAACGACTGGCACGACGCCATCGCCCGGGTCTGGGCCGAGTGCATCGCCGCCCATCCCGGCGCCCGCGATGTCGCGCTGATGGTCTGGGGCGACCCCTCGCTTTACGACAGCACGCTGCGCATCGCGGCCCGGCTTCCGGGCGTGACCGTCAGGGTCGTGCCCGGCATCACCTCGCTTCAGGCGCTGACGGCGGCGCATGCGATCCCGCTGAACATGCTCGCCGCCCCCGTCACCATCACCACCGGACGGCAGCTGCGGGACCACGGCTGGCCCGAGGGCGCAACGACCCTGGCCGTGATGCTGGACAAGGGCGGCGCCTTCACCGCGATCGACCCCGCCGACACCCATATCTGGTGGGGCGCCTATGTCGGCATGCCCGAGGAATGTCTGATCCACGGCCCCCTCGCCGAGGTGGCCGAGCGCATCCTCGCCACCCGCGCCCGGTTGCGGGCCGAGCATGGCTGGATCATGGACATCTACCTTCTGCGCCGGGGCGGCGATGTCTGACCTGATCGCCCGCGCGCTGCCGCTTTACGGCCTGCCGCCCGACACGCCGCTGACCCTGCTCAACCGGTCCGAGAACGAGACCTGGGCCGCCGGCGATCTGGTCATCCGCCTGCACCGTCCCGGCTATCACACGAAGGCCGAGATCGCCTCGGAACTCGCCTGGCTGGGTGCGTTGCAGGATCTGCCGGGGCTAAACGCCGTCCGCCCTGTGGCGGGGCGGCAAGGTCTCGTCACCGAGATCGACGGCCGTTTCCTTGTCGCCTTCGCCCGCCTGCCGGGGCAGGAGTTGCAGCCCGGCGACGACCTGTCGCGCTGGTTCGCACCGCTGGGAGAGATCACCGCCCGCCTGCACAGGCACGCCCGCACCTGGACCCCGCCGCCGGGGTTCACCCGCAAGCGGTGGGATGCAGAGACCATCCTCGGCCCGCATCCGCATTGGGGCCACTGGCGGCAGGCGCAGGGGCTGGACGGCCCGGGCGCGGCGCTGCTTGCGCGCGCGACCGAAGCCCTGGCCGCGCGGCTGGCCGCCTACGGGACCGGGCCGGAGCGTTTCGGCCTGATCCATGCCGACCTGCGGCTGGCGAACCTGATCATCGATGGCGAAAGGCTGACCGCCATCGACTTCGACGACTGCGGCTTCGGCTGGTGGGCCTACGACCTCGCTGCCGCCCTCTCGTTCATCGAGACCGATCCCCGCCTGCCCGAGCTGATCGCCCGCTGGCTGGAGGGCTATGCCCGTATCGCCCCGATGGGGCCCGAGGACCGGGCGATGATCCCCTCGCTGATCTTCCTGCGCCGGGTCCTCTTGACCGCCTGGCTGGCCACCCGGGCCGACAGCGACACCGCCCAGGGCTTCGGCGGGCCGGGTTATACGGCCGGAACCCTCGAACTCGCCGAAGGCTACCTGTCCGGCGGCCTAAGATTTTTCGTCGAAAAATCTTAGGCTTGCGCTACTCTTTCAACAAGAGCCCCAAGGCCAGCACGGTCAGTGCCAGGCCCACCAGCACCAGGCCGGGCGGCACCGCGCCATGCAAGGCGATCTCCCACAGGATCACCCAGGAGGGGACAAGATAGGTATAGGCCATCACCTTCGCCGCCGGCAGGCGCAGGCTGGCATATTGCAGCAGGACGAAGGTCAGGGCGCTGGCGGCCACCGCGACATAGACCAGCGTGATCCAGACGTTGCCCGGCAGCGCCGCCCAGTCCGTCGCCAGCACCGCCGGCCAGGCGTAAAGCGCCAGCAGAAATGTCCCTGCCAGCATCATCCCGAAGGTGAAGACCACCGCCGGCTCGCCCCGGTTCAACCTGCGCACCAGGGGCGCGTAGGCGGCGTGGGCTACGCAGCCCAGGAAATAGATCGCCTCGCCCCGCCCGATCTCGAAGGCCACGAGCGCCCCGAGGTCGGCGCGGAAGATCACCCACAGCGCCCCCGCCGCCCCGATCGCCAGCGCCAGCGCCATCCGCCCGGTCAGCCGCTGGCGCAGGGTCAGCCAGCCGAAGCCCGCCGCCATCAGCGGCGTCAGCGTGAACACCGCCGCCGCCGAGACGGGCGGCGCGGACTTCAGCCCCTCGAACATCAGCACGAAATAGCTCGCCAGGAGCCCGCCCAGCACCAGATAGCGCCAGGGCGCCGCAAAGGCGCTTTTCGGGATGCCGGTCGTCGCCCGAGCCGCCGCGCCCACCAGCACCCCGGCCAGGACGAAGCGCACCACCGACAGGGCGCCGGGGTCGATGTGCGGCGCGGCCAGCACCCCCAGCGAGAAGGATCCCGCAACCAGCGCCGAAAAGGCCAGCATCGCCAGATGCCCGCGCGCGGATTGCGATAGATCGTCAAGCATCAGGTGCAGAACTTCCAGGACTTCGCGGCCTCTTTCAGATGGGCAAGGAAGGCCTGAACCTTCCGCGTCCGGTGCAGATCGACATGGGTGACGATGCGCAGGGCGGATTCCCATTCCGGGCGCGGCGGCAGGATCTCTATCAGATCGGGGTCGTCGGCCGCGCGCAGGGTCATGATGAACCCCAGCCCCGCACCCTGCCGCACCGCCTCTTCCAGCGCAGCTGCCTCGGTCGCGGCATAGACGATCTGTTCGGGCGGCACGGTCGCCCACAGCCAGCGATGGAACGGCGCGCGGGTCGTATCCGCATCGGTGCAGACAAATCGGTGTCCGCCGAACTCTGCCTCCGAGGCGGGTTTCCCGTGCCGTTCCACATAGGACCGCGCGCCGTAAAGCCCCGCCTTCACCCGCACCAAGGGCTGCACCACATTGTCCGGCTCTTCCGGCCCGTTGCCGGCCCGGATCGCCACATGCGCCTCGCCGTAGTCCAGCCGGAACAGCCGCATGTCGGTCAGGAACCGCACCCGCACATCGGGCCATTTCTCCTGGAAACTGACCATCACAGGGGTCAGCAGATCGGCGATCCCGGCGATCGAGGTCACCACCAGCTCCCCCGACACCGTCTCGCCCTGGCCCTTGATCCGGCTGACCAGATGGGCAAACTGCTCTTCGGTGGTCTGCGCGACGGCCAGAAGGTCACGGCCGGACTCGGTTGCCGTATAGCCCCGCGCGTGTCGCTGGAACAGCTTGACGCCCAGCCGTTTCTCGAGCGCGTCGATGTGCCGGATCACCGTCGCATGGTGCACCCCCAGAACCTCGGCCGCGCCCGAGACGGTACCCAGACGCGCCACCTGATAGGCGGTGCGGATCTCGTCCCAGTTCTCCATCTCGCCTCCGACATCCCTGTGCGCATGCGCACATCAGCGCAAATCGCCGGCCAGCACAAGCATGCGGGCGGGAACAGTCGCTGGCCCCGGATGACCCGATGCGCCGCGTTCCGCCCTGGCGGGCTTGACTCGCGGCCCTGGCGGGCGTATCCGCCCCCCAGTTTTCCCGGAGGCTTGCGCTTCCGGTCCCTTGGGCATTGCCAGGGATCGCCACCCGTCAGCGCGGATGCGCCCACGGGTGCCGTTCTGCTTTGCGACAGGGTTCCGCCGCCCCATATCGGGGCAAACGTCTGAAAGGGTGATGCGATGTTCGAAAGTCTATCCGAACGCCTTGGCGGCGTATTCGACCGGCTCACCAAGCAGGGCGCGCTGACCGAGGCCGACGTCGTCACCGCACTGCGCGAGGTGCGCGTGGCGCTGCTGGAGGCCGACGTCTCGCTTCCGGTCGCGCGCGACTTCATCAAGCGCGTTATCGACAAGGCCACCGGTGCCGCCGTCACCAAGTCGATCACCCCCGGTCAGATGGTCGTCAAGATCGTCCATGACGAGCTGATCCGCGTCCTGGCCGGCGACGACGCGCCCGAGGCGCTGAAGATCGACAACCCCCCCGCAACGATCCTGATGGTCGGTCTGCAAGGCTCGGGCAAGACCACGACCACGGCCAAGCTGGCCAAGCGGCTGAAGGAAAAGAACGGCAAGAAGGTTCTGCTGGCGTCGCTCGACACAAACCGCCCCGCGGCGATGGAGCAGCTGGCGATCCTCGGCATGCAGATCGGCGTAGATACCCTGCCCATCGTCAAGGGCGAGTCGGCGGTGCAGATCGCAAAACGCGCCAAGACCCAGGCGAACCTTGGCGGCTATGACGTGCTGTTCCTGGATACCGCCGGACGCCTGCACATCGACGAAGTCCTGATGGACGAGGTCCAGGCCGTCCGCGACATCGCCCAGCCTCGTGAAACCCTGCTCGTCGTCGACGGCCTCACCGGCCAGGACGCCGTCAACGTCGCCACCGAATTCGACGGCAAGGTCGGGATCTCGGGCGTCGTCCTGACCCGGATGGACGGCGACGGTCGCGGCGGTGCCGCCCTGTCGATGCGCGCGATCACCGGCAAGCCGATCCGCTTCGTCGGCCTCGGCGAGAAGATGGACGCGATCGAGCCCTTCGAGGCCGAACGTGTCGCCGGCCGCATCCTGGGGATGGGCGACATCGTGGCGCTGGTCGAGAAGGCGCAGGAAACTTTCGAGGCCGAACAGGCCGAACGCATGGCCAAGCGCTTCGCCAAGGGTCTGTTCAACATGAATGACCTGAAGATGCAGCTTGAGCAGATGCTGAAGATGGGCGGGATGCAGGGCCTGATGGGCATGATGCCCGGCATGGGCAAGATGTCCGCCCAGGCCGAGGCCGCGGGCCTGAACGACAAGATGCTCCACCACCAGATCGCGCTCATCAACTCGATGACCAAAAAGGAACGCGCGAACCCCGACCTGCTGCAGGCCAGCCGCAAGAAGCGCATCGCCGCTGGTGCGGGCCTCGACGTCGCCGACCTGAACCGCCTGCTGAAACAGCACAAGCAGATGGCGGAGATGATGAAGAAGATGGGCAAAGGCGGCATGATGAAGCAGATGGTCAAGCAGTTCCTTGGCAAAGGCGGCATGCCCGACCCCTCCAAGATGTCGCCCGAGCAGCTTGCGGAACTGGCCAAGGGCGTCCAGCAGGGCGCGGGCGGGCTGGGCGGCGGGCTCCCCCCCGGCATCGGCGGCCTGCCGCGCGGCATCACCCTGCCTGCGGGCCTGAGCGGGCTGATGAAGAAGAAATGATCCACCCGATTGCGCGCCAGTTTGACAATGCCGTGCCGGTCCTGCGGACCGAACGGGTTGTCCTGCGCGCGCCACGGGCTGACGATTTCGACGCCTACGCAACCTACTATGCCGAAGACCGCAGCCGTTTCACCGGTGGCCCGCTCGACCGCGCCTCCGCTTGGCGCGCCTTTGCTGCACAGATCGGTCATTGGCATCTGCGCGGCTACGGCCTGTGGACCGTGACCGATGCCTCCGAAGCGCCGATCGGCCACGTCGGCTTCTGGAACCCCGAAGGCTGGCTGGAACCCGAGATCGGCTGGGCGCTGTATCCCGGCCACGAAGGCAAGGGCTATGCGTACGAGGCAGCCATTGCCGCCCGAACCCACGCCTACAACGTTCTGGGCTGGGGTCCGTTGACCTCGGTAATCGCGCCGGGCAACGAACGGTCCATAGCGCTTGCCCTGCGCATGGGGGCAACCTTCGAACGGGACTGGGTCTCGCCGACCGGCAAGCCTGCGCTGATCTACCGCCATCCCGGGCCTGGGGCCGCCGCATGACCTACGCGATGCCCCTGCCGATCCCGGTCCTGACCACTGACCGTCTCATCCTGCGCGAACCGCGCGAGGCGGACTTTGCCGCGATGCTCGCCTTCAACGACAGCCCCCGGTCTGCCTTCGTCGGCGGTGGGCGCGACCGGTTCTGGGTCTGGCGCGCGCTGATGGCCAACATCGGGCACTGGGTGCTGCGCGGCTATGGGCTCTTTTCGGTCGAGACGAGGGCCGGCGACTTCATCGGCCGCATCGGCATGATCTGCAACGACGGCTGGGACGAGCCCGAGCTTGGCTGGCATGTCTTCGACGGGTTCGAGGGCAAGGGCTACGCGCTGGAGGCCGCCCGCGCCGCGCGTGCGGACTACCACGCCCGCGTCTCGGCCCGCCCGCCGATCAGCTACATCGACCCGGCCAACAGCCGGTCGCAGGCGCTGGCCCGCCGTCTGGGCTGCGTGCCGGAGCGGGAAACCGTGTTCCTGGGCACGCAAGTCACCGTCTGGCGCCACCCCGCCCCGGAGGCCGCCGCATGATCGAGACGACCCGCCTGATCCTGCGCCGGCCCGAGGCCGCCGACTGGCCCGCCTACCGCGCCTATCGCCTGTCGTCCCGCTCGACCGCGCCTATGCCCGAGGGCGAGGCCTGGACGCATTTTGCGGCCTTCTTCGGCCACTGGGCGCTGCGCGGCTTCGGCCGGCTTGTGGCGACGCTGAAGGACGGCGGCCGCGCCATCGGCCATTTCGGCCCCTTCTTCCCCGCAGGCCACCCCGAACGCGAACTGACCTGGACGCTCTGGGACGCCGCGCTGGAAGGGCAGGGCCTTGCCTTCGAGGCCGCCCGCGCCGCGCGCGACCATGCCTTCGGTGCGCTCGGCTGGACGACCGCCGTCAGCTACATCGCACCGGACAACGCCCGCTCGCAGGCGCTGGCCACCCGGCTGGGCGCAGCGCGCGATCCGGCGGCGTCCAACCCCTACGGCGATGCGACCCAGGTGTGGCGGCACGGCCGGGGGGTGATCGCATGACCCGCCCCTGGGAAACCGCGCCCGCCACCGGTCCGCTCTCGGCCCGGGCAGAGCGCTTTGCCGCCCTGGTCCCGGTGATCGAGACTGAACGGCTGCGCCTGCGGGCGCCCCGCATCGGCGACTTCCCGATCTTCGCCCGCTTTCTCTGCGACGCCGACCTCGACGACACGACCGACGACGACCGCGAGGCCGCCTGGCTCGACTTCTGCCAGCTTCTCGCCTCGTGGCCCTTGCGCGGCATCGGCCCCTGGACGGTCGAGGACCGCAAGGGCCGGGTGGTCGGCGGGGTGGCGGTGAATCACGAATACGGCGACCCCGAGGTCGAACTCGGCTGGGTCGTGACGAAGGGCGCGGAGGGCCGGGGCATCGCCACCGAAGCCGCCCGCGGCGCCCGCGCCTGGCTCTTCGCCACGCAGGGGTTTTCCAGCCTGGTCTCCTACATCGACCCGGAGAACACCGCCTCGGTCGCTGTCGCGGAACGCCTGGGCGCCACCCGCGACGCCATGGCCGAGGCCGCGATCGGCCACGACTGCCTTGTCTATCGCCACCTGCCGGAGATCGCCCGATGACCGACGCCGCTGCCCGCGCTGCCACGCTTCTGAAAGGGCACCGCGAATCCATCGACCGGCTGGACGCGATCCTGGTCTATACGCTGGCCGAGCGGTTCAAGCACACCCAGGCCGTCGGCCGGCTCAAGGCCGAACACGGCCTGCCGCCCTCCGACCCCGACCGCGAAGCACGGCAGATGGCCCGGCTGGACCAGCTGGCGAAAGAAGCCGACCTCGACCCCGAGCTCGCCAAGAAATTCCTGGCCTTCATCATCGGTGAAGTGATCAGGCACCACGAGAAACTGCAGAAATAACCGGGGCTTGCCCCGTCAACAGCCATCTGAAGGAGAAATGCAATGGCTATGAAGATCCGTCTCGCGCGCGGTGGTTCCAAGAAGCGCCCGTTCTACTCGATCGTCGCCTCCGATTCGCGGATGCCCCGCGACGGCCGCTTCATCGAGAAGCTGGGCACCTACAACCCGCTCTTGGCCAAGGACGATGAAAAGCGCGTCGTGATGAACATGGAGCGCGTGCAGCACTGGCTGTCGCAGGGCGCCCAGCCGACCGACCGCGTCGCCCGCTTCCTCGAGGCCGCCGGCGCCCGTCCGAAGACCGTCCGCAACAACCCCAAGTCCGGCACCCCCGGCAAGGCGATGGCCGAGCGCGCCGCCAAGAAGGCCGCCCGCGCCGCCGAACCGGCTGCCGAGTGATCCCGTGAGCGGCCAGTTCAGCCCCGCCTTCCGGGACGAGCTGGCCGCTCTCATGCGCTGGCGGCGCGACGTGCGCCGCTTTCGCACCGAACCGGTGCCAGAAGACCTGCTGGCCCGCGGCCTGCGGGCCTTCGGACTGGCGCCCTCGGTGGGCCTTTCGGAACCCTGGCGCCTGCTGCGGGTGGAAAGCCCGGAGCGCCGCGCCGCCTGTCTTGCCAACTTCCGCGACTGCAATGCGCGGGCGCTGGAGGGCTACGAAGGCGACCGCGCCGCGACCTACGGCCGGCTGAAACTGTCAGGCATGGTCGAGGCTCCGATCCATCTGGCGGTCTTCTGCGACGAAACGACGGCTAAGGGCGCGGGCCTCGGCGCTGCGTCCATGCCCGAGACCCGCGCCTATTCCGTTGTCGGCGCGATCATCCATCTCTGGCTCGCGCTGCGGGCCGAGGGCCTCGGCCTCGGCTGGGTCTCGATCCTCGATCCGCACCGGCTGGCCCGCGATCTTGACGTGCCGGACGGCTGGCGTTTCATCGGCTATCTCTGCATCGGCTGGCCGGAAGAGGAGGATACCGTGCCCGAACTGGAACGTGCAGGGTGGGAGTCGCGATCCCCGTCCCTGCATCTGGAGATACGCTGAGATGTCCGATCGCATCTGCATCGGTGCCATTGCTGGCGCCTTCGGGGTCACCGGAGAGGTGCGGCTGAAGTCCTTCTGTTCCGAACCCAGCGACATCGCCAGCTACGGCCCCCTCTCGTCGGAGGACGGCCGGCAAGAGTTCCACATCTCCCTGACCCGCCCGATCACGGGCGGATTCGCCGCGCGCATCCGGGGAATCGCCACGAAGGAGCAGGCGGACGCCCTGCGCGGCACCAGCCTGTTCTTGGCACGCGACCGGCTCCCTTCGCTGCCGGACGACGAGTTCTATCATGCCGATCTGATTGGCCTTTCCGCCTTCGACACGGGCGGAGAGCTGATCGGCAAGGTCACCGCCATCTACAACCATGGGGCGGGCGATATCCTCGAAATATCGACCAACCGTCATAAATCGGCCCTGCTTTTGCCCTTTACCGCAGCAATCGTCCCCAATGTCGACTTGGCAGCGGGACGGATCGTCGTCGATCTGCCTGACGAGTCCGAGTGATCGGTCAGCCTGGCCCAACCGGGTCCGGCACGCAGGAAAGGGTGGGACATGTTCACGCGCATGCGCCTTGTGAAGGGTGCGACGGCACTTCTCTACCTCGGGCCGCTGGTCGCCGGGCTCTGCGGCTTTGGCTGGACCATGGTTGCCCCCTTCACCGCGATCTTCGTCGTCTGGCTCATGGTGCTTCGGCCCGAACAATGGCCCTCTTCGCCCGAGGAATGGCTGACCGGCAGCGCGTTGCTTGCCGCCCTGGCCCAGGTGCTGTCGCAGATCGTCCTCGTGGCGCTGCTTTTCGGCATCGGCAGCGGGCTTGGCGGGCTTGCGGGCATCAGTGCCGTTGCAGTCAATCCGATCCTGCCGCTGTCGATCTCGTTCATCGCGATTCCGCTCTGCCGCATGCTGTGGGATTCGCGCGAGGCTGCCAGCCTCGGCTACTTCCTCGACGAAGAGGCCGAATCGGCCCATGCCGGGAATGCAGTCGGCATGGCAGCGATGGCAGTCATCCCGCTGCTCAACCTTCCCGACAGCGCCAGCGACGCCGAGGTCACCGAAGCCGTCGCAAAGGTCCTCGACGTGCCCACCGCCGAATTGCGGCTGGACGCGCTGACTGCGGCGCTGGCAAAGCCCGACCGCAGCCACGCCGCCCTGCGCCGAGGCCTGCTGCTTTGGGCGACCGAGCCCGAGATCGTCGCGCCGGGTCAGGTTTCGGGCTCGATGGCAAAGGCCTTCGCGATCGCCGACGGCAATCTCGACCTGCTGCGCCTCTACGTTCCCCGCGCGATGGCCCTGATCGCTGCGTTTCCGAACCGCGCCGATGACTTTCCGTCGCCGGCCGAATTGCGCGAGGCGGCGGAGGCGGCACCGGACTCGGACCTGCCCGCGCATCTGCAAGCCGACCTGCGCGAAGGCCTGCGGGCATTGGCCCGGGCCGTCGCGATGGCCTCGGGCACCGCGACAGACGAGGAAGAGCCGCCGGCAAGGGCCGAACCCGTCCCCTTCCGCCAGCGCAGCGTGCGCCGGGCCTGATCCGGGGCTTTTCCAGACGGGCCATTCGCGCTAATTCCGGCGGATGTCCGACGACGCCCCCGCCACTCCGAAAAGCCATGGCCGCTACCAGATCCGGCCGACGCTTCAGCCCCGCGACCTCATGGAGGAACCGCGGCTGGTGAAGGGGGCCTTAACCGCCAAGGTCATCACCCTTTTCCCCGAAGCGTTTCCGGGCACCCTTGGCCTGTCGCTGACCGGCAAGGCGCTGGATTTCGGGCTCTGGCAGCTGGAGGCGATCGATCTTCGCCAGTTCGGCGAGGGCAAGCACCGCAACGTAGATGACACCCCCGCCGGGGGCGGCGCCGGCATGGTCCTGCGCCCCGACGTGGTGGATGCAGCCTTGCGCCACGCCCGGGTCGGCACTCCAGTCGATCGGGCGCGCTGGCCGGTGATCTACCTCTCGCCCCGCGGGACGCCGTTCACGCAGGAAACGGCCCGACGCCTGGCGAAAGGGGCCGGGCTGACGCTGCTTTGCGGCCGGTTCGAGGGGGTGGACCAGCGGGTCCTCGACCACCACCAGGTCGAGGAGATCAGCCTGGGCGACTTCGTCCTCACCGGGGGTGAAATTGCCGCCCAGGCCATCCTCGACGCCACCGTCCGGCTGATCCCGGGCGTCCTGGGCAACGCCGCCTCGACCGAGGAGGAAAGCTTCTCGGACGGCCTTCTCGAACACCCGCAATACACCCGCCCGGCCGTGTGGGAGGGCCAGGAGATTCCCGCCGTCCTGCAATCGGGCAACCATGCCGAGATCGCCAGGTGGCGCCGCCAGAAGGCGGAAGAGCTGACGCAGGCGCGCCGCCCGGACCTTTGGGACAAGCGTAGGGTGCGCTAAAGCGCACCTGCGATCCCACCCGGACCCTTGACCGGACCTCTCCTTCCCCTTATACGCGCCCGGTCCGGGGCCCAAGGCCCGCCGGATCCGATTCCCTTTGCCTGCCTGCCTTCTTCCGCAGGGTCATCGCACGGGGACGGCACAGCAGAAAAGCAGGCGCCACCTGCGGCGGGCTTCTTGCGTCAGGTAAGGGGGACCCGGGCGAAGACCGAAAGCTCTGGCGCGGCATCACCTCTGCGGAAAGCACCGCAGGCAGAACTGGAGAAACGCGCATGAACCTCATCGCGCAGCTCGAGGCGGAGCAGATCGCCGCCCTCGGCAAGACCATCCCGGATTTCAAGGCCGGCGACACTGTGCGTGTCGGCTACAAGGTGACCGAAGGCTCGCGTTCGCGCGTTCAGGCCTATGAAGGCGTCTGCATCGGCCGCAAGGGCGGGGCAACCATCGGCGCCTCGTTCACCGTCCGCAAGATTTCCTTCGGCGAAGGCGTGGAACGTGTGTTCCCGCTCTACTCGACCAACATCGACTCGATCGAGGTTGTCCGCCGCGGCAAGGTGCGTCGCGCCAAGCTGTATTACCTCCGCTCGCGCCGCGGCAAGTCTGCCCGGATCGCGGAAGTCGCGAACTACAAAGAAAAAGCCGAGTAAGGAGCGGGACGATGAAAGCCGATACCCATCCCGATTACCACACGATCACCGTCAAGATGACCGACGGCTCGACCTATGTGACGCGCTCGACCTGGGGCAAGGAAGGCGACACCATGTCGCTCGACATCGACCCGCTGGCCCATCCGGCCTGGACCGGGCAGCAGGCCAAGCTGATGGACACCGGCGGCCGCGTGTCGAAGTTCAAGAACAAGTACGCCGGCCTCGGGTTCTGATCCCGTCCACGGTCGTCAGGAAAAGGCGGGGGTGCGTCGCAAGACGCGCCCCTTCCTGCATTCTGGCGCGGCGGAATTCGTACGAACTCCGGCCCGGAGCCTGTTCAGGCTCCGCACCGATTTCCGCACGGAAATCGGCCGTCTCCGTCGGCGAAATCCCGCTTCCCCCTGCCGGTTCGCCCGCATAGAAAGCGCCCGGAACGCAAGTCAGGGAACAGCATGGCGCGGATCATCGTCGTCGGGAACGAAAAGGGCGGCTCGGGCAAGTCGACCACCTGCATGCATGTCGCGACCGCGCTGGCACGGCTGGGCCAGAAGGTCGGCGCGCTGGACCTTGACCTGCGACAGAAGTCCTTCGGCCGCTATATCGAGAACCGCCGCGCCTACATGGCGCAGGCCGGCCTGACCCTTCCCACCCCCGACTACCGCGACCTGCCCGACCCCGACCCGGCCCATGGCGAGACCGCCCAGGACCAGCGCCTGACGCGCGCGATCGAGGCGATGCATGCCGAGAAGGACTATATCGTCATTGATTGTCCTGGCAGCCATACCCGGCTCAGCCAGGTGGCTCATACGCTGGCCGATACGCTCATCACGCCCCTGAATGACAGCTTCGTCGACTTCGACCTGCTGGCGCGGATGGACGGGCTGACCGGACGGATCAAGGGGCCGTCGATCTATTCCGAGATGGTCTGGGGCGCGCGGCAGATGCGGGCGCAGGCGGGTTTGCCGCCGATCGACTGGATCGTCGTCCGCAACCGGCTTGGCACGCAGGCGATGCACAACAAGAAGAAGGTCGGCGCCGCGCTTGAAGAACTGTCGCGGCGCATCGGATTTCGCGTGCTGAACGGCTTTTCCGAGCGCGTGATCTTCCGCGAACTGTTTCCGCGCGGCCTCACGCTTCTGGATCTGAAGGACACCGGGGTCGATCAGTTGAACCTGTCGAACATCGCGGCACGACAGGAACTGCGCGATCTGATGACGGGCCTCAGATTTCCGTCTCTGTCTGTCGGCTTTTGAACACCGGTCCGCCAAGCCCCCGCTGATTGACCACGCGGATGCGGGTCACCTTCTTCAGGCGCTTTTCGAACGGCGTATCCTCTTCGGTCTTGCGAGCACGGCCAAGACCCAATTTCTTCAAAATGCGGATCGTCTTATCCATCTTGGGCGTCCTATGTTCGATGTCCCATAATTCATCGGCAAGCAGGGCAGGACTAAGGCAGTTTAAGTCAAATGCTGGGTCGGGTCTGTGCTCATTTGGCGACAGATTGTATCCGATTTCGCCACATATAGGGCAAGGCGCCCGGAACTGTCATAGGGATCGTTGTGCCAGCCAGCCGGCCCAGGCCTGGTGCGACCCCGCGAAGACGTTGATGTCGACCTTGCCGGCGATGCCCGGGATCAGCCCGGTCGAGGTGTATTGCCAGAAGGTCCAGGCCGTTCCGTCATAGACCCCGTGCGGATGATCCGCGACCGAGCGCAGCCAGAACTCCACCCCTTTCAGCCGCCACAGCTCGGTGTCCCGGAAGAAATCGACGGTGGTGTAGATCATCGGCCGCTGCCCGTAGTGCCGCTCGACGATGTCGAGAAAGATCCGCGCTTCCTCGCGAATCGTGGCGCCGTCCCGGCGGAGGGTGCAGGTGGGGCTGAAGGGCGTCCATTCCATGTCGAGCACGGGGGGCAGGGCGCCCGGCGTCCGCGGCACATGCCGGATGAACCAGCGCGCCTGCTCGGCCGCCGGTCTGCAATGATAGAAGAAATGATATGCCCCGCGCTTGACCCCCGCAGCACCCGCGCCGCGCCAATGGCTCTCGAACATCGGGTCCACCATGTCGCCGCCTTCGGTCGCCTTGATGAAGGCGAAGTTGACCCCATTCGCCCGCGCCGTGGGCCAGTCCACCTGGGTCTGGAACCGAGACAGATCGATGCCATGCACCGGATAGCGGTCGGGCGAGCGCCCCGGCCAGTCGGTGGGCCTGGCATCGGTGAAGTTCGACGACATCACGACAACCTCGTCGCCCTTCGGGTCGGACATCGGTGCGCGTGTGCCACCGCAGCCTGCCAGCACTACAGCCACGATCAATGCCAGACCTGCCCGCATCACTCCGCTCCGTTTTTCGGATCAGTGTGCAGGACAAGCCCGGCCTTGTCATGCCCTTCGCAAAAGGGGTTGCGGCAGGCCGCCGATCGTCAGCGCGCGAAATCGGCCGTGGTCACGGCGCCGTCGCCATCGGCATCCATCATCGGGAACAGTTTGGCCGACGCCGCCTCGAACTCGGCCATCGTCACCTCGCCATTGCCATCGGCATCGTTGAAGGCCGGGGTCATTGCCTCGTGCACCGCCTTGCCGGGCGCGGCCATGTTCATGCCTTGGCCCTGACCGCCGTTGCCCATTTCCATCGCCATGTGCTCTTCCACCAGCGCCCATTCGGCCGCCGACAGGATCTGGTCGCTGTCCTGGTCGAACATCGCAAAGACATCAGACCGCTTGGACGCGACTTCCTCGGGCGTCACGCGGCCGTCGCCATCGGCATCCCACTGTTCCAGGAAGTGCTGGCCGGGATTGCCCTGCTGGGCCAGCGAGGGGCCGGCCGCAATGAGCGCGAGAGCCGCGGCTGCAAGGATCGGTTTCATCAGGTAAACTCCTTTGAAGGTTTGCAACTGTTATACGCTCCGATGCTCGGTTTCCGTCGCGCGGTCAAGCCTTGGCCAGTTCGTCCCAGCAGGCCAGCGCATGACCCGCGTACATCAGCCCCGGTCCGCCGCCCATCTGTATCGCCATGGCCAGCACGTCGCCCAGCTCCTCGCGGGTCGCGCCGGCCTTCATCAGCGCCTCGACGTGGAAGTTGATGCAGGGTTCGCAGCGCAGGATCACGGACATGCCCAGCGCGATGTATTCCTTCTCCTTCACGCTCAGCGGACCATTGTCCTTCACTGCCTTCGAGAGGGTGCCGAAGCCCTTTGTCGTCTCAGGCACCAGAGCATTAAGGGCGCGCAGCTCGCGCCGCATGTCAGAGATCTTTTCGCTGTAGCTTTGCGTCATGGTGGCCTCCTTTGCCGGTGCCCCGGATGGCACTGCCCGGCATTGATCGCCTTGACGCAGGTCAACCGAACCGGGCCGGGGACAGCGCCGCCACCAGATCCGCGCCGATCTCTGGCGCGCGGCCGCCGATCAGGTCCGCCGCCAGCCGGCTGGCCGCCGGGCAGGTCTGGAACCCGTAGCCACCCTGCCCCGCCAGCCAGAAGAACGAAGGCTCGCGCGCGTCCTGGCCGATCACCAGCACCCGGTCGGGCGCAAAGGTGCGCAGGCCCGCCCAGCTCGCCAGAAGCCGCGTAACCGGTTCCGTCACCATCTCCTCATAACGCGCCAGCCCCTCGGCCAGCACCATGTCGTCGGCCCAGGCATCATGCGGCTCCATCGGATCCTCCTCGGCCGGGCTGACGATCAGCGCCCCGGCATCGGGCTTGGCGTACCAGTCCTCGCCCGGTCCGAACATCATCGGCCAGCGGCTCACGTCATGCCCGCCGGGCGCCGGGATCCGCGCCATCGAGCGGCGGTAGGGCGTGAAGCCCAGCGGCCGGACCCCGGCCAGCGCCGCGACCTGATCGACCCAGGCCCCTGCCGCATTGACGATCATCCGCCCCGTGACCTCTCCCGCCGCGCTGGAGACGCGCCAGCGAGCCCCGTCCCGCGATATGGCCGTGACCCTTGCCTTCGTCAGCACCCGGGCGCCGCGCCCCTTTGCCTCGCGGGCGAAACCCTGCACCAGCAGGTCGGTGTCCACATCCTCGGCATGGGCGGCATAGCCCGCCATCGCCACCGTCTCCGGATTCAGGATCGGCACGATCGCCCGCGCCTCCTCCACGCTGATCCGGTCGAAATCCATTTCCCCCAGGTCGTGCTCGAAAGCCTCGGTCCGGTCCGCCTTGCCGACCAGAAGGAGGCCCCGCGGGCTCAGCACCCCCGGCAGCTCACGGAAATGCGCCTCCGAGGCCATCGACAGCCCCACCACCGCCGGCGCGCCATAGCGCGGCTCATAAAGCGCGGCCGAGCGGCTCGAGGCATGATGCGCCAGCACATCCTCGGCTTCGAGCAGGATCACCGTCCCGAGTTCCGAAAGTCGCGCCGCCGCCGAGATGCCGGCGATCCCGCCACCGATGATCAGGAAATCCGCATCCAATCCTCAACCCTCCCGAAACGAAAGGGCACGGTGACCCATGCCCTTTCATCTGTCTCCAAATATCCCACGGGGGTGCGGGGGTGTGAAACGCCCGCTCCGCCGCACGTCACTTCGGAATGTCGCCGGTGATCCCCTCGACATAGAAGCTCATCCCCAGAAGGTCGCCGTCCGGGGCGGTCTGGCCCTCGGCCAGCCAGGGGCTGCCGTCCTGCTTGTTGATCGGGCCGGTGAACGGGTGATAGGTCCCCGCCGCGATCGCGTCGCGCATCGCTTCGGCCTCGGCCTTCACCTCTGCCGGCACCTTGTCGGTGATCTCGCCGATCAGCACCTCGCCGCCGGCGATCCCTTCCCAGGCGTCGATCTGCTCGTAGGTCCCGTCCAGCAGCGCGCCGACGCGCTTCACATAGTAGGGACCCCAGTTGTCGATGATCGAGGTCACCCGCGGCCCGTCCTTGTAGGCCGCCATGTCCGAGGCCTGGCCAAAGCCGATCACGCCCTCGACCTTCGCGGCCTCGGCCAGCGGAGCGGTGGAATCGGTGTGCGCCGCGATCACGTCCACGCCCTGGTCGATCAGCGCCTTGGCCGAATCGGCCTCTTTCGCCGGGTCGAACCAGGTGAAGGCCCAGACCACCGACAGTTGCACGTCAGGGTTCACCTTCTTGGCATGCAGATAGTAGCTGTTGATCCCCATGATGACCTCGGGGATCGGGAAGGACGCGATGTAGCCGATCTTGTTCGACTTGGTCATCCGGCCCGCGATGATGCCCTGCACGGCCCGACCTTCGTAGAACCGTGCGTTGTAGGTCGAGACGTTCGGATGCTCGCGCTTGAAGCCGGTCGCATGTTCGAACTTCACGTCGGGGAACTTGGCGGCAACTGCGTTGGTCGCGTCCATGTAGCCGAACGAGGTGGTGAAGATGATGTTGCAGCCGCCCAGCGCCATCTGGGTCAGCACGCGCTCGGCATCCGCGCCTTCCGGCACGCTTTCCTGATACTGGATCTCGACCTTGTCACCATAGGCGGCCTTCACCTGCATCGCGCCGTCATGGTGCTGATAGGTCCAGCCGCCATCGCCGATCGGGCCGACATAGACGAAGCAGGCCTTCACCTTGTCCATGCCCTGCGCGAAGGCCCCCGAGGCCAGCATCAGCCCCATCGCGGCGGTCGCCAGCAGATTTCTCCGTTTCATCCTCGTACTCCCCTTGGTGGCGGTGCCTTTTCCGGCCCCGCGGTTATGTGCCTCAGCGCGAGGCGTGAAAGTTCTGGCCCAGGCTCGCCGGAGCCCCGCTCGCCTTGCCCTTCCGCCCGGCCGACATGATGACCAGCACGAGGATGGTTATCAGATAGGGGGCCATGGACAAGTACTCGACCGGGATCGCCGAGCCGGCGACCTGAAGGTTCAGCTGCAAGACGGTGATGCCGCCGAAAAGATAGGCGCCGATCAGCACCCGCCAGGGCTTCCAGCTGGCGAAGACCACGATCGCCAGCGCGATCCAGCCGGCACCGGCCGTGATGCCGTCCACCCATTGCGGCACCCGGGCAAGGCTCACATAGGCCCCGCCCATCCCCGCCATCGCGCCGCCGAAGGCGATGCAGGCCAGCCGGATGCGGTTGACCTTGTAGCCCAGCGCATGCGCCGCCTCGTGGCTTTCGCCCACGGCGCGGATGATCAGGCCCACACGGGTCGCCTTCAACACCCACCACAGGACCGCTGTCATCGCGATGCTGAAATAGACCACCCAGTCGTGGCCGAAGAGGATCGGCCCCACCACCGGCAGCTTGGCCAGCGCATCGGGCAAGAGCTGCCCGGTCGCCGGCGGCTTGATCCCGTTGTAGCCCTGCCCGCCAAGCGATGAGACCCCCAGCCCGAACAGCGTCAGCGCCAGCCCCGTCGCCACCTGGTTGGCCAGTAACACCTGGGTCAGAAGGGCGAAGATCAGGCTCAGCACCGCCCCCGCGACCGCCCCGCCGAGGAATCCCAGCACCGGGCTTCCCGTCTGCACCGCGACGACGAAACCGCCGAGCGCCCCGATGATCATCATGCCTTCGACGCCCAGGTTCAGCACGCCCGCGCGCTCCACCACCGTCTCGCCCAGCGCCGCCAGCAGGATCGGCACGGCCGAGGCCATCAGGGTTGCGATCAGGATGACCGGATTGATGCCGCCAAAGTCCATCTCAATGCGCCCCCACAGCCAGCCGGAACCGGTAATTCGTCAGCACGTCCACGGCGAGCAGGAAGAACAAGAGCATCCCCTGGAACACCTGAATCGCCGCCGCAGGCAGGCCCAGGTTCGTTGCCGCCATCTCGCCGCCGACATAGGTCAGCGCCATCAGGAACCCCGCCAGCACGATCCCCAGCGGGTTCAGCCGGCCGAGGAAGGCCACGATGATCGCCGTGAACCCATAACCCGTGTTGAAGTCGATGCTGATCTGCCCGGCAGGCCCCGTCACCTCGAACAGCCCCGCCATCCCTGCCAGCGCACCCGAGATCCCCATGCACAGCACCACCAGCCGCGCCGGCGACACGCCGTGGAACCGCGCCGCCCTCGGCGCCTGTCCCGCCAGACGGATCTGGAACCCCGCCTGGTGCCGCGTCAGCAGGATCCAGGCCAACACCGCCGTCACCAGCGCCGCCACGCCGCCCCAGTGCAGCCCTGTGCCCGCGATCAGTTCGGCATTCTGCGCCGCCGGATAGCTGGAAAAGTTGCGGCTGCCGGGAAAGCCCATGCCTTCAGGGTTCTTCAGGAACCCGGTCGAGGCCTTGGCCAGGATCGTCTGCGCCACATAGACCAGCATCAGGCTGACCAGGATCTCGTTGGTGTTGAACCGCGTCTTCAGGATCGCCGGGATCATCGCCCAGGCCCAGCCGCCGAGGGCCCCGGCAATCACCATGACCGGAAAGATCAGCCGGTTCTCGGTCGGAAAGACCGCAAGCCCCACGCTCGCTCCGATGATCGCGCCCATGATGTATTGCCCCTCGGCGCCGATGTTCCAGATCCCCGCCCGGAACCCCAGCGCCAGCCCGATCGCGATCAGGATCAGGGGCCCCGCCTTCACCAGAAGCTGCCCGCGCAGGTAAAAGGCAAACTCGCCGAAGACCGGGTCCCAGAAGATCGTCCGGATCACCTCGAACGGGTTCTTCCCCATCGCCGCGAACAGGATGCCGCCCGCGATCATCGTCAGGATCACCGCGACGGGCGGGGTGGCATACAGCCAGAACCGGCTCGGCGTCGGCCGCTTCTCAAGCCTCAGCACGACGCATCCTCCCCGCGCCAAATTCCTTCGAAGGAATTTGCAAAACTCTTCGAAGAGTTTTGCACCCCGCTACCCATGATGCGCCACCTCCATCCCGTGCGCCCCGCCCATCATCAGGCCGATCTCATCCATGGTCAGACCCTCCGTCGGACGCGGCTTCGTCAGGCGCCCCTCGTTCAGCACGGCAAAGCTGTCGGACACCTCCAGAAGCTCATCCAGGTCCTGACTGATCACCACCACCGCGGCACCTTCGCCCGCGCGATCGAGAATCGACTGCCGGATCTGTGCTGCTGCCGCCGCGTCCACTCCCCAGGTCGGCTGGTTGACGACGATGACGGAAGCCCCCTGCATCAACTCGCGCCCCATCAGGAACTTCTGCAGGTTCCCGCCAGAAAGCGCCCGCGCCGCCACATCCGGGCCGGGGGTGCGCACGTCATAGGCCGCGATGATCTCCTCGGCGAAGGCGCGCGTGCCCGGCCAGTCCACGAACCCGTTCCGGGTCAGCCCCTTGCGCACACCCGCCGTGAGGAAGGCGTTCTCCACCAGGCTCATGTCCGGCGCCGCCGCATGGCCATAGCGATCCTCCGGCGCCGCCACCAGCCCCGCCCGCCGCCGCTCCACCGGCCCCAGGTCGCCCACTGGTCGCCCGACCACCCGCACCTTGTCCGGCGCCGCGCGTAACTCTCCAGACAAGGCGAGCAAAAGCTCGTCTTGCCCATTCCCGGCCACCCCGGCGATGCCAAGAACCTCGCCCTTCGCCACCGTGAAACTGATCCCTTTCAGGCTGGTTCCGAACGGAATCGGCGAGGCCGCCGACAGGTCGCTGACCCCAAGCGCCACCTCGCCTTTCTCCGCCACCCGCCGCTCCGGCGTCTTGAGGCTGGTGCCCACCATCAGTTCAGCCATCTCTCGCGCCGTCCGCTCTCGCGGGGTGCAGGTCGCCACGACCTTGCCGCGCCGCAGGATCGTCGCCTCGTCACACAGGCTTTTGATCTCTTCCAGCTTGTGACTGATGTAGAGGATCGCCGTCCCCTCGCGCGACAACTGCCGCAGCGTCTTGAACAGGATCTCCACCTCCTGCGGCGTCAGGACCGAGGTGGGCTCGTCCATGATGAGCAGTTTCGGGTCCTGCAACAGGCATCGGATGATCTCCACCCGCTGCCGCTCGCCGGCGCTCAGGTCGCCCACCATCCGGGATGGGTCCAGCGGCAACCCATACTCCTCCGAAACCGCCCGGATCCGCGCCGCCAGCTCCCGCATCGGCGGCGGGTTCTCCATCCCCAGCGCCACGTTCTCCGCCACGTTCAGCGCCTCGAAGAGGGAAAAGTGCTGGAACACCATGGCCACGCCTAGCCGCCGCGCCTCCGCCGGTTTGGCCGGCTGGTAGGCCGCCCCCCGCAGCGTCATCGTCCCGCTGTCGGGGCGCACCAGGCCATAGATCATCTTGACCATGGTCGACTTGCCCGCCCCGTTCTCGCCCAGAAGCGCATGGATCTCTCCCTCGCCGATGGAGAACGACACATCCGAATTCGCCACCACCCCCGGATAGGCCTTGGTAATGCCTTCGACCCGCAACAGTTCCGGCCTGGTCATGCCCGCTTCTCCTTCGCCATCCCCTGCGGTGCGCGCAGAAGCTCCGCCACCACGCCCACCGCGATCGCCTGCGGATGCTTGCCCAGGGCCGGGTCCCCGATCGGACACCGGATCCGCCCGATCTGCGCCGCGTCATGCCCCAGGGCCGCCAGCCGCGACCGGAACCGCCCCCATTTCGTCGCCGACCCGATCAGCCCGCAGGACCGGAAGCCGCGCTTGAGTAGCCGGTGGCACAGTTCCAGGTCCAGCGCGTGAGAGAAGGTCAGCACCAGATGCTCCGCATCCACCGGAGCATGATCCGCCACCAGCGCCGGGTCGCGGCTCGGCATCACCGTCACGCCCTCCGGCACCTCCGCCGGAAACCGCTCCGCCGCCACATCCACCCAGGTCACCGCGATCCCCGGCAAGGGGGCCAGGACCGACACCAGAGCGCGGCCCACATGCCCCGCGCCCCAGACCCAGACCTGCCGCTCCGCTTCCATGACCGGCTCCACCAGCCAGCCCGAGACCAGCCCCGGCGCCGGCTTCACTCCCTGTCCCCGCGCCGCCGCCAGCACCCGCTTCACCGCGAGCGGCATCTCGCCCGCGCCCCGCGCCACGACCCCGGCCTCGGCTTCCGGCACCGCCTCGAATACCTCGGTCCAAAGCACCACCGCCCCGCCGCAGCACTGGCCCAGCGACGGCCCCAGCGCGACCCGCTCGACCAGCCGCGCCTCCCTCCCCCCACCGTGGGGGAGGGATGGGGTGGGGGGGCTGTCCAGCAACATGCGCGCCTTCGCCGCCGCCTCGTACTCCAGCGCCCCGCCGCCGATCGTCCCGGATTGCCCATCCGCCCAGACCAGCATCGACGCCCCGGCCTCGCGCGGAGACGACCCCTCTACGCCCGCGATCACCACCCGGGCGACACGGCCCTGCCTTGCCAGGGCCGCCGCCAATGCGTCCCGATCAAACATACGCACCCCCAGGAATTTTCGCCGAAAATTCCTGGCCCCCGCCTATCGCCCCCCTCATGTGCGGCCCTCCACGCGGCGCACCGCCATCAGCACCCGCTCCGCCGTCGCCGGCGCATCCAGCGCGGGATAGACCGACCCATCCCCGCAGGCCGCCACCGCATCCGACAGCGCCATCAGCGCCGAGATCCCCAGCATGAACGGCGGCTCCCCCACCGCCTTCGACTTGCCGACCGAGTCCTCGCGGTTGGGCTTGCCCCACAGCGCCACGCGGAAATCCCGGGGCCGGTCCGAACAGGCCGGGATCTTGTAGGTGCTGGGCGCATGCGTCGAAAGCCGCCCCTTCCCGTCCCAGACCAGCTCCTCCGTCGTCAGCCAGCCCGCGCCCTGCACATAGGCGCCCTCGACCTGCCCGATATCCAGGGCCGGGTTCAGCGAGGTCCCGGTGTCATGCAGCAGATCCGCCCGCAGGATCCGGTTCTCTCCGGTCAGCCGGTCGATCACCACCTCGGTCACCGCCGCCCCATAGGCGAAATAGTAGAACGGCCGCCCCGTCCCCTTCACCCGGTCCCAGATGATCTTCGGCGTCGCGTAATACCCCGTCGAGGACAGCGAAACGCGAGCCTGATAGGCCCAGGCCACCACCCGCGCCCAGTCATAGACCTCGCCCGCGACCTTCACCGTCCCGTCCACGAACCGCACCGAGGACGGCTTCACCTGATGCTTCTCGGCAATGAACTCCGCCAGCCGACCCTTGATCGTCTCCGCCGCCGCCTTCGCCGCCATCCCGTTCAGGTCAGACCCCGACGAGGCCGCCGTGGCGCTGGTATTCGGCACCTTCCCGGTATCCGTCGCGGTGATCTTCACCATGCTCACATCCAGCCCGAAGACCGAGGCCGTCACCTGCGCGACCTTCTGGAACAGCCCCTGTCCCATCTCGGTCCCGCCATGGTTCAGCGCCACGCTTCCGTCCTGGTAGACATGCACCAGCGCCCCCGCCTGGTTCAGCCAGGTCAAGGTGAACGAGATCCCGAACTTCACCGGCGTCAGTGCGATCCCCCGCTTCAGCACCGGACTGCGCGCATTCCACTCCGCAATCGCCGCCTTCCGCGCCCGGTAATCGCTGGTCCGTTCCAGCTCGGCCACCAGCTCATGCCCGATGAAATCCTCCACCGGCATGTGATAGGGCGTCGTCTGAACCCGCCCGTCCGGCGGCAGGCCATGCGACCCGAGCGAGGCCGCCGCCCCGCGCGAGGTCAGGTCGACCTCCGACCCGCCTTTCATCTGTCCGGAAATATCCTCGGGGGGTCCGGGGGGCGAAGCGCCCCCGGGGCTGGCCATCCCGCGATAGAAGTTGGCCTTGCGCACCTCCAGCGGCTCGCGACCCACGACAAAGGCCACATGATCCATGACCCGCTCGATCCCCACCATGCCCTGCGGGCCACCGAACCCGCGATAGGCCGTGGCGCTTTGCGTGTTCGTCTTCAGCCTGTGGCTTTCGATGCGGATATTGGGCAAGTGATAGCAGTTGTCCGCATGCAGCATCGCCCGGTCCGCCACCGGCAGCGACAGGTCCTGCGACCAGCCGCAGCGGAAGAGATGGGTAAACTCCAGCCCCAGAATCCGCCCCTCACCATCCACCCCGGCGCGATAGAGAATCCGCAAATCATGCCGCTTGCCCGTGATGACCATGTCGTCATCCCGGTCGTACCTCATCCGGCACGGCCGCCCGGTCAGGCGAGCCGCCACCGCACAGGCAATCGCCAGCGCATTGCCCTGAGATTCCTTGCCGCCGAACCCGCCGCCCATCCGGCGCACTTCCACCCGCACCGCACTCATCGGCAGATGCAGCGCATGCGCCACCTTGTGCTGCACCTCGGTCGGATGCTGGGTCGAGGAATGGACGACCATGTCGCCCCCCTCCTGCGGCACCGCCGCCGCGACCTGGCCCTCCAGGTAGAAATGCTCCTGCCCGCCGACCTCGAACGACCCCTCGACCAGCCGAGGGGCCTTCTCGATGGCCCGCGCTGCATCCCCCTTGGCCCAGATGACCGGCCCCTGCTCGAACCGGCTGTTCGCCGCCAGCGCGTCATCCACCGTCAACAGCGCCGGGAGCTCACGATAAGAGACCTTCCCCAACCGCGCCGCCTTCCGCGCCGCAAGATGGCTTTCGGCGATGACCAGAAACACCGGCTGGCCGACGTAATGCACCTTGCCCACCGCCAGAAGCGGCTCGTCCTGCGCCGAGGGGCTGCAATCCGGCATGTCGTCGAAATCCGCCGCCGATAGCACGGCGACGACTCCCGGAGCCGACTTCACCGCCGACAGGTCCATCCCCGTGATCTCGCCATGCGCGACCGTGGACAACCCGAAGGCCAGATGCAGCGCATTGGCCATGGACAGGTCATCGACATACCGCGCCTGACCCGTGACATGCAGCGGCGCCGCGTCGTGCGGCAGGGGCTTGCCCATGCTCATGGCGCCACCTCCAGCACATGCACCGGCACGCCGTTCAGGTCATGGAAATAGCGCCGCAGCAGGTTCTGCGCCGTCAGCATCCGGTAGGCGGCCGAGGCGCGCATGTCCGACAGGGGCGTGAAATCCCCCGCCATCGCCTCCGCCGCCGCCTCCACCGTCGCCTCGGACCAGGCCTTGCCGGTCAGCGCCGCCTCGGCCAGCGCCGCCCGCTTCGGCACCCCCGCCATGCCGCCGAACGCGATCCGGGCCGAGGTCACCACGCCCCCCTCCACGACCACGTTGAAACAGCCGCAGACGGCCGAGATGTCCTGATCGAACCGCTTGGAAATCTTGTAGCAGCGCAGGGCAGGGGCCTTCTCCGGGAAGGACACCCCCGCCACGAACTCGCCCGGCCGCCGGTCCTGCTTGCGATACTCCAGGAAGAAGTCCTCCAGCGGCATCGACCGCATCTCGTCGCCCCGGCGCAGGTGCAGCACCGCCCCCAGCGCGATCAGCGCCGGCGGCCCGTCCCCGATGGGCGAGCCATTGGCGATGTTCCCCCCGATGGTCGCCGCATTCCGCACCTGCACGCTGGCATAGCGCCGCAACAGCTCGCCAAACGACGGCAGCCGATCCTTCACCGCCTCGCGCAGGGCCGAGATCGTGACACAAGCCCCCACATGCAGGCTGCCGCCCCGCACCTCGATCCCCTTCAGGTCCTCGACCCCGTTCAGGAACGCCACTGGCCGCAACTCGCGCAGCTGTTTCGTGACCCAAAGCCCCACATCCGTCGCCCCCGCCACCAGCACGGCATCCGGGTTCTCCACATACCAGTCCGCCAGCGCATCGGAATCCGAGGGCCGGAACACGCCCGCCTCGCCCGCCGCAAAGGCTTTCACCGCCTCGCGGTCGGCGCGCATCCACTCCGGCACCGGCTCTGACGCTGCCGCCTCCGCCGCCCGCACGATGGGCGCATAGCCCGTGCAGCGGCACAGGTTGCCAGCCAGAGCATCGTCATGCGCGCGGTCGCCGCTCAGATGCGCCACCGCCATGCTGACCACGAAGCCCGGCGTGCAAAAGCCGCACTGGCTGCCATGATGCGCCACCATCGCCGCCTGCACCGGGTGCATCTCGCCCGCCGGCCCCGACAGACCCTCGACCGTCCGCACCGCCTTCCCGTGCAGCTGCGGCAGGAACAGGATGCAGGCGTTCAGCGCCCGCGAGCCCTCGGCATCCGTCACCATCACGGTGCAGGCCCCGCAGTCGCCCTCGTTGCAGCCTTCCTTGGTGCCCTTCAGCCCGCGCACCTCGCGCAGCCAATCCAGGAGGGTCCGCGTCGGGGCTTCCCCCGCCACGCGGACCGGCGTTCCGTTCAACAGAAACGCTACGTTCATCCGTCTGTCCGCCGCGGTCTCCCCGTTTGGGGCAGATTGCGAGGCCGCCCGATGCGGCGTAAAGCAGTCCTCGCGCCCCTTCTTCTTGTCCATTCATCAAGCAAGCAGGGACGATTCAAGGCAACAGTTATTTCCTTGGCAAAAGGCGAAGCTGTTTTCCGGATTTGCCGAAAATTCCAGCCGCAGCGCCGCGATTTCAGGCTGACGTTGACGTAAGGTAATCCTTACTCGCGGCCGGCCACAGCCCCGATTATACGCCCCTGACCATTTGATCAAGAAAACCGGATTCCACCATGGACTACATCACTTTCCTCAAATTCGCTCACGTTCTCGCCGCCGTCCTCTGGGTCGGCGGCGGTTTTGCGATGATCCTCGCCACGATCCTGATGTCCCGCCACGCCGGCGCCCAGGCGCAGATGGCGGTGGTGCGTGCCACCGTCCTCATGGCCCCGCGGCTCTTCATCCCGATCAGCGTCTTCACCCTCGCCACGGGCGTCGCGCTGCTGTTCCTGGCGGGCTGGGGCTGGCAGCCCTTCACCGTCCTCGGTCTTGCCGGAGTGCTGTTCACTGCGGGCTTCGGCGCGCTCATTCTTGGCCCCTCCTGCGAGCGTGTGCTGAAACTCGAGGAAACCGCCGGCCCCGAAGCCGCGCTGCCGCTGATGCGGCGGGTCCAGCGTCTTGCGGCGATCGACTACTCCATCCAGTTCGCCATCGTCTTCCTGATGGTGACCAAACCTGGCTGGAGCGACTTTGGCGTCCTCGTGGGTCTGGCGGCGGTGCTCGTCATGGCGGCCCTGGCCACGCTGCGCCCGCTGCCGCGCCTCGCCTGAGGGGGCTTCCTCCATCGCGCCGGGCCGGGTAACTCTACCCCATGCCCGGCGCACATCCCCGATTCATCCACCTCCGCACCCATACCGAACATTCGCTTCTGGAAGGCGCAGTGCCGGTGAAGAAGCTCGTCGGCCTCTGCACCGCGCAGGCCATGCCCGCCGTGGCCGTGACCGACACCAACAACATGTTCGCTGCGCTGGAGTTTTCCGTCACCGCCATGGGCGCAGGCGTCCAGCCCATCGTCGGCTGCCAGATCAGCATCGCCCATGACCCGGCCCAACCGGGCGAAAAGCCGCGAAACCCCGCGCCCATCGTCCTTCTGGCCCAGAACGAACGCGGCTACCTGAACCTGATGCGGCTCAACACGCTCCTCTACATCGAGGGCGCGATGTGCGGCTCGGCCAATCTCCCGCAGGTCACCCTCGACGAACTCGCGCAGCACTCGGAAGGCCTGATCTGCCTGACCGGCGGCCCCGAAGGCCCTCTTGGCCGGTTCCATGCCACCGGCCAGCACGCCAAGGCCCGCGCGCTTCTCGAACGCCTCGTCACGTTCTACCCGAACCGCCTCTATGTCGAACTGCAACGCCATCCCGGCCCCGGTGGCGCACTGCCGGAACAGGAGGCGCTGGCCGAACGCGGCGCCATCGACCTTGCCTACGAACTCGGCCTGCCCATCGTCGCCACCAACGATGTCTACTTCCCCAAGCCCGACCTCTACGAGGCGCACGACGCCCTCATCTGCATCGCCGAGGGCGCCTATGTCGACCAGCAGCAGCCCCGCCGGCGCCTGACGCCGCAGCACTACTTCAAGTCCGAGGCCGAGATGGTCGCGCTTTTCGCCGACCTCCCCGAGGCGCTGGAGAACACCGTCGAGATCGCCCGCCGCTGCGCCTATGCTGCCGCTAAGCGCAAGCCGATCCTGCCGAAATTCGCTGATGACGAGGTGCAGGAACTCCGCCGCCAGGCCAACGAGGGGCTCCAGGCCCGCCTGAAGGTCATCCCCCATTCGGCGACGCCCGAGGAATACCAGGAACGCCTCGATTTCGAGCTCGGGATCATCGAGAAGATGGGCTTCCCCGGCTATTTCCTGATCGTGGCCGACTTCATCAAATGGGCCAAGGACCACGGCATCCCGGTCGGCCCGGGCCGGGGGTCGGGCGCGGGCAGCCTCGTCGCCTATGCGCTGACGATCACCGACCTTGACCCCCTGCGCTATGCGCTTCTCTTCGAACGGTTCCTGAACCCCGAACGGGTCTCGATGCCCGACTTCGACATCGACTTCTGCATGGACCGGCGCGAGGAGGTCATCGCCTATGTCCAGGAAAGATACGGCCGCGACAAGGTGGCCCAGATCATCACCTTCGGCGCCCTTCTGTCCAAAGCCGCCGTGCGCGACGTGGGCCGGGTGCTGCAACTCTCTTACGGGCAGGTGGACAAGCTGTCCAAGATGATCCCCACGGAAGGCGTGAAGCCCGTCAGCATCACCAAGGCGCTGGCCGACGAGCCCCGCCTGCGCGAGGCCGCGAAGGAAGAGGTCGTCGGCCGCCTTCTGGACTATGCCGCCAAGATCGAAGGCCTCTACCGCAACGCCTCGACCCACGCCGCCGGCGTCGTGATCGGCGATCGCCCCTTGGATCAGCTGGTGCCGCTCTACCGCGACCCGCGCTCGGACATGCCCGCGACCCAGTTCAACATGAAATGGGTAGAAGCAGCCGGTCTGGTGAAGTTCGACTTCCTCGGCCTGAAGACCCTGACCGTGATCCAGAACGCGATGGACCTTCTGGCCCTGCGCGGGATCAGCTTCGACATCAACCTGATCCCGCTCGACGACAAGCCGACCTACGACCTCTACGCCAGCGCGAAGACCGTCGCGGTGTTCCAGGTCGAAAGCTCGGGCATGATGGACGCGCTCAGGCGGATGAAACCCACCTGCATCGAGGACATCGTGGCGCTGGTGGCGCTCTACCGCCCCGGCCCGATGGAAAACATCCCGGTCTATTGCGAGGTCAAGAACGGCCTGCGCGAGATCGAGTCGATCCATCCCACCATCGACCACATCCTGAAGGAAACCCAGGGCATCATCGTCTACCAGGAACAGGTGATGCAGATCGCGCAGGTCATGGCGGGCTACTCGCTCGGCGGCGCCGACCTCTTGCGCCGCGCGATGGGCAAGAAGATCCCCGAGGAAATGGCGAAGGAGCGGCCCAAGTTCATCGAGGGCTGCAAGGCCACCCACGGGATCGACGCCAAGAAGGCGGGCGAAGTCTTCGACCTGCTGGAGAAATTCGCCAACTACGGTTTCAACAAGTCCCACGCCGCGGCCTACGCCGTGGTCAGCTACCAGACCGCCTATCTCAAGGCCAACTACCCGGCCGAGTTCATGGCGGCGGTGATGAACTGCGACATCCACCTCACCGACAAGCTCGCGGTCTACAAGCGCGAGGTGGACAAGCTGGGGATCAGGACCGTGGCCCCCTGCGTCAACGCCTCGCTCGCCACGTTCACCGTCCGCGACGGCGCCATCGTCTATGGCCTCGGCGCCCTGAAGAATGTCGGCGTCGAGGCGATGAACCTGATCGTCCAGGCCCGGACCGCCGGGGAAACGACCGCGCGACCGTCCGACACCCCGCGCCTCCTCTCCCCCTCGTGGGGAGGGGATGGGGGTGGGGGGCACCCCGCCTCGGCCCAGGAGAAACCCTTCGCCAGCCTCTTCGACTTCGCCCGCCGCGTGGACCTGAAACGCATCGGCAAGCGCCCCCTCGAAATGCTGGCCCGCGCCGGGGCCTTCGACGCGCTCGACCCCAACCGCGCCCGCGTGTTCGAGGCGCTGGACGCCCTCGTCGCCTATTCCGCCGCCATCCACGAGGCCGCGGTCTCCGCCCAGAATTCGCTCTTCGGCAGCGCGGGCGCCGACATCCCCGAGCCGCGCCTGCCGTTCCGCGACGACTGGCTTCCGACCGAACGCCTCGCCCAGGAACACCAGGCCGTCGGCTTCTACCTCTCCGGCCATCCGCTCGACGACTACATGTCGGCGCTGCGCAAGAAGGGGGTCGAGACGCTGGCCCAGGTCACGGCCAAGGCCGAGCGCGGCCCCTGCATCGCCAAGCTCGCGGGTTCGGTCGCCTCCCGCCAGGAACGCAAGTCCGCCAAGGGCAACCGTTACGCCTTCATCCAGCTCTCCGACCCGACCGGGCTTTACGAGGTCACCTGCTTCTCCGAGGTGCTCGAGGCCTCCCGCGATTTCCTGGATGCCGGGTCGAATGTCGTCCTGACCGTCAAGGCCGAACTGGAAGGCGACACGCTCAAGCTCCTCGCCCAGTCGGTCGCGCCCATCGACAGCGTCGCCGCCCAGGCCGGCGCGCAGGACCTGCGCATCCACCTCTCGCGCCCCGAGGCCGTGGCCTCGCTCGCCGCGCTCCTGTCCCGGGTCGAGGGCCGCAGCCGTGCCGCGATCACGCTCTGCGTCACCGATCCCGACGGGCGCGAGATCGACATCGCGCTCCCCGACAGCTATCCCGTGACCCCGCAGATCAAGGGCGCGATCAAGGCGATGCAGGGCGTCCTGGCCATCGAAGAGATCTGATCCCGCGCACCCCTCCGCCGGCACCGCCTGCCCGGCCTTGCGGCGCCCGCCGTTCCGCGCCACCTTCGCGCCATGTCCGCAACGCCCGATCTGCTTCCGCCCGGCCGCCTGACCTCGCTCGACCTGGCGCGGACGCTGGCCGTCGTCTGCATGGTGATCTTCCATTTCACCTTCGATCTGGCGCTCTTCGGCTACATCGACCGCGGCACGATGGGCCAGCCCTTCTGGTATTATTTCGCCCGGATGATCGCGGGCAGCTTCCTGTTCCTCTCGGGCGTCAGCCTCTGGATCGCGCATGGCCGTGGCATCCGCTGGCCCGCCTTCTGGAAGCGCTGGATCAAGCTGGCCGCCGCCGCCGCGATCGTCACCACGGCCTCGATCTGGCTGGTGCCGGGCGGGCCGATCTGGTTCGGCATCCTGCATGCCATGGCCGCCACCGCCTTCCTCGGCCTTCTCGCCCTGCGCCTGCCCTGGCCGGTGACGCTCGCCCTTGCCCTGGCGATCTTCGCTGCCGCCTGGGGCCCGCGCTTCGCCGCGCTCGACCCGATCTGGCTGGTCTGGACCGGCCTTGCCGAAAGCCGGCCGATGATGGGCGATTACGTCCCCCTCGTCCCCTGGGCCGCCCCGGCGCTCGCGGGGCTCGCCACGGCCAAGGCCCTGCGCCTCGACCTCTGGCGCGGCGCCGCGCCCTCGCCCGTCCTGCGCGCGCTCACCTTCCCCGGCCGCCATTCGCTCATCATTTACCTCGTCCACCAGCCGATCCTCTTCGGCCTGTTCAACCTCTACGCCCGCCTCGCCTCCTGACGCTTCCCCTTCCCCCCGCTTTCCGCTAATCGGAAGCCCGAAGTTTGGAGGCCTGCGCGATGAAGTTCACCCTGTCCTGGCTGAAGGATCACCTCGACACCGAGGCCACCGTCGAGACCATCGGCGAGGCGCTGACCGACCTTGGCCTGGAAGTCGAGGGCATCGAGGACCCCGCCGCCGCGCTGGGGCCGTTCCGCATCTGCCGGGTGATCGAGGCCGTCCAGCACCCCAACGCCGACCGCCTCCGCGTCTGCCGGGTAGAGACCTACCCGGAAGGCCCCGGTGGCCGGTCGGAGGAAGTCCAGGTCGTCTGCGGCGCACCGAACGCGAAAACCGGCCTGATCGGCGTCTTCGCTCCCCCCGGAACGCATATTCCGGGGACCGGCGTGGACCTGAAACCCGGCAACATCCGTGGCGTCGATTCCAACGGGATGCTCTGCTCGGAACGCGAACTCATGCTGTCGGACAACCACGACGGCATCATCGAACTGCCCGCCGATGCACCCCTTGGCGTGCGCTTCATTGATTATCGCGGCCTGAACGACCCGGTGATCGAGATCAAGGTCACCCCCAACCGCCCCGACGCATTGGGCGTCCACGGCATCGCCCGCGACCTCGCGGCCCGTGGCCTGGGCCAACTGAAACCCGTCACCGTGACCCCGGTCGCGGGTAGCTTCCCGACCCCGATCGGCGTGAAGATCGACCCCGCGCTGAAGGCGAAAGGCTGCCCGCATTTCGCCGGCCGCCTGATCCGCGGCGTCAGGAACGGCCCCTCGCCCGACTGGATGCAGACCCGGCTCAAGGCCATTGGTCTGCGGCCCATCTCGGCGCTGGTGGACATCACCAACTACTTCACCTTCGGCCTGAACCGCCCGCTGCACGTCTTCGACGCCGCCAAGGTCAAGGGCGACCTGGTGATCCGTCCCGCAAAGGACGGCGAGACGCTCCTCGCGCTCGACGGCAAGACCTACACCCTCTCCTCCGGACAAATGGTCATCGCCGACGACCACGGCCCGGAATCCCTCGCGGGAATCATGGGCGGCGAGGCCTCGGGCTGCACGCCCGAGACGACGGATGTCTTCCTCGAATCCGCCTGGTGGGACCCCATCACCATCGCCGCGACGGGGCGCGCGCTGAAGATCAACTCCGACGCCCGCTACCGCTTTGAACGCGGGGTGGATCCGGCCTTCACGCTCCCGGGCCTTGAACTTGCCACGCAGATGATCCTCGACCTCTGCGGCGGCGAGGCCGGGACAGTGGTCCAGGACGGCGCCCCCATCGACACCGCGCGCAGCTACCAGCTGGACCCCGCCCGCGTGGTCAGCCTTGTCGGCATGGACATCCCCGAAGCCACCCAGCGCGCCACGCTTCAGGCGCTGGGCTTCACCCTGAGCGGCAACGCCGTGACCCCGCCCAGCTGGCGCCCCGACATCCTCGGCGACGCCGACCTGGTCGAGGAAGTCGCCCGCATCGCCAGCCTGACGAAACTGCAGGGCGCGCCGATGGCCCGCACCCAACCGGGCGTGCCGCGTCCGGTCCTGACGCCCCTCCAGGTCCGCGAACGCACCGCCCGCCGCACCATCGCGGCCCTGGGCTACAACGAATGCGTGACCTACAGCTTCATCGACGCGAAGGCCGCCACGCTCTTCGGCGGCGGGACCGAAGCCGTCCGCGTCGAAAACCCCATCTCCTCCGAGATGACGCACCTGCGCCCCGACCTCCTTCCCGGCCTCCTAGCCGCCGCCGCCCGCAACCAGGCGCGCGGCTTCATGGACCTCGCGTTGTTCGAGATCGGCCCCGCCTTCCACGGCGGCGAACCCGGCGACCAGCACCTGCAAGCAGCGGGCCTTCTGGTCGGCGCCGCCGCCCCGCGCGATCCGCACGGTTCGCGCCGCATGGTCGATGTGTTCGACGCCAAGGCCGATGCCGAAGCGGTGCTGTCAGCCCTCGGCGCACCCACCCGCGTCCAGATCACCCGCAAGGTCGCCGACTGGTGGCACCCCGGCCGCTCTGGCGTGATCGGCCTCGGCCCCAACACGCTGGCCACCTTCGGCGAGGTCCATCCGCGCATCCTGCAGGCGATGGACGTGAAAGGCCCCGCCGTGGCCTTCGCCATCCTTGTCGCCAACATCCCCGCGCCGAAGGTGAAGACGCCAACCCGCCCCGCCCTTGCGATCAGCGACCTGCAGGCGGTCGAGCGCGATTTCGCCTTCGTGGTGGATGCCCGGGTCGAGGCCCTGACCGCCGTCAATGCCGCACAGGGTGCCGACAAGACCCTGATCGAGTCGGTGCGCGTCTTCGACCAGTTCACCGGTGAAAAGGCCGAGGCGCAGATGGGCGCGGGCAAGAAGTCCATCGCCCTGACCGTCCGCCTGCAACCGCAGGACAAGACGCTCACCGAGGCCGAGATCGAGGCCGTGTCGGCCAAGATCATCGAGAAGGTCACCAAGGCCACCGGCGGGACGCTCCGCGCCTGACGCGACGGTTCAGCCCGAAATTCTTCGCCGAAGAATTTTGGGCCCCCGCCCCTACTTCTTCGCCTTCCAGGTGTTCAGCCAGGCCCCGATCCGCCCGAAGAAGCCCCGCGCCTCCTTCCTTGCGGCCTCGACCTTCGCACCCGCCGCATCGAAGGTCTCGCCCACATCGGCCAGGGCCGGATCGACCATCCGCTCGCGGAATTGCAACCACATCTTGCGGATCATGAAGGCCAGGAAGGCCAGGAAACCGAGGATGACGATGTTGACCCAGGGGATCAGCGTCACGTCCGGCCCCTCGACCGGGCGGATCGATACCGCGTTCGGAAAGATGGAAAAGATCGGCAGCCGCCAGCCGTAATGCGTCACGGCAACCCATTGCCCCGGCGTGCGCGCGGCATTGGTCGCCTCGGCCTGCAAGGTGCTGGAATTCCATTTGAAATACGGCGGCCAGAACCAGCCCGTATCCTCATTGCGGTAGGTCATCGTCTTGCCGCCATCGAAGACCGCGTCGATGTATCGGATATCGCGCGAGGTCGTCGAGATCTCGGCCCCGGTGCCGGTGTCCTCGATC
This sequence comes from Tabrizicola flagellatus, assembly GCF_046295235.1. Lineage (GTDB taxonomy): Bacteria > Pseudomonadota > Alphaproteobacteria > Rhodobacterales > Rhodobacteraceae > Tabrizicola > Tabrizicola flagellata_A. The sequence goes on along the minus strand of NZ_JBKBLV010000012.1, from coordinate 35,198 downwards.
GAATAGAACATCCAGTTGCCGCCGATCTGGGTGATGCGGTTGTAGGTGTTGATGATCTGCACCACGTCGCGCTGCGGCAGGGTGTAGTGCAGGAACAGCCCGACGATCAGCACCAGAAGGATGCGGATGCCCCATTTGATCTTGGTCCACATGCGCGCGTCCTTTCAGGTCCAGTTGATGACATAGATCGTGGCCAGGAAGCCGATCGTCGGGACGATATAGATAAGCCACAACAGGCGCCGTTTCAGCCCCTTGTCGTAATGCACCATCCCCGCCTCGATGAAGGCGCGGCGTTCCTGCGCGCTCAGCCCCTCGCGCGCCGGGTCGCTGTCCCATTCCTTCTCCAGTTTCTCGCGCCGCACGCTGCGCGAGTAGATCGAGGTCAGGAAATAGGCGATCGTCAGGAAGACATACATGAAGAACGCAAGGCGCAGCCAACCCATCTACCGTCTCCCCGTTCCCCAGGGCCCTACCACGGGCGGCCGCACCGGCCTCGGCCCCTCGGCCATCTGCGGGCGGTGCAATTCGTCCATGCTCGGCTCCGGCCCGAACAGCGCGGTGCGCGCGCCCTCGCGGTCCACCTGATACTCCCGCGCCAGGAAATCCGCCACATAGGTCTTCTTGGCCTCGGACCAGGTGGCATACTGGGCGTAGAACAGCTCCTTGTGGACAATGAACATCTGCCGCACGTCCATTGGCGAGAGTTCCGACAGAAGCATGTTCACCAGGTCCCGGTCCGGCCCCTTGCCGCGCAGCGTGTAGAAATAGGCCGGATGCTCACTGGTGATCTTCGGCCACGGCCCCCCGGCCTCGACCCACCTCAGCAGCGCCGCCAGCCCCAGGAACTCCTCGGGCAGAGCGGTCCCCAGCTTGTAGGCCACCTTGCGGAGTTCGGTGCGGCGGGCGTCGCCGACCTCGATCCCCAGCCGGTCGGCGGCATCGACCAGGATGAAATCCATCTTCTGCCGCAGGATCGCCGCCGCATCCGCCCCCCGCGCCTGCACGATGGGCTCCACCAGCCCGTTCCGCTCCAGCCAGTCGGCGATCTGGTTGCGGTGCGTCAGGTCCATGACCTGCGCGATCGGCACCTCGCCCAGGCTGCGCCAGTCCAGCGTGGAGATCGCCGCCGGATAGCGCACCCCCTGAAAGATGTAGATGCCGCCGAAATGGCTGGTCCAGAAGTTCGCCTGGCTGAAGGTCATCGCCGGAAGCGAGATCGGCACCCGCGTCACGTCGCCCGTCTTCTTCGCCAGCCCGATCATTTCGGCGATCAGCACATCGTCGCGCCAGCCGTCCGGCTCCTGCCGGAACCGCTCGATCAGCTTCGCGAGCTTCCCCGCATCCGCGACATGCCCGCCAATCGTATCCGCCTCGACCGTCACCTGCCGTATGTCGAACAGCTTGGCCGGCGAGTCGAAGGCGTAGACCGAGTTCTGCAACTCCCCCGCCACCGCATCCCGCGCGGTCAGGGCGAAAAGCTGAGCCTCGTTCTTCTCGATGAACTGCGTCAGGATCCCCCTGCTGGTGGAGAACTTGATGTTGAGAAGCGGCGCATCCTTCTGGGCCGTGGTGAGCAGGATGAACTGCCGGTTCGCCCCGTTGGGGTTGAGGTAGAGATGGTCGTTAAGCTCATCCCCGATCTCGGGCGAATAGCCGGAGAGGTCGATGTGGAAATCGTCGAGCTTCGTGGTCTTGCCGGTAAGGTGCTTGAGCGCCCGGTTGTAGCGTTCGACAAGGGCGGGCGAGGAGACCTCGATCAGGTTCCCGAACATGAGGCCGCGTTGGATGAGGCGTTTCATGGCGTGCTTCCTTTTGACGGGGCGCCTCTGTCTTGCGGCGTGCCCCCCACCCCCAGCCCCTCCCCACGCGGGGGAGGGGAGGCGCCTCGGCCCGCCGTCTCGCACATCGCCGAAGGTTGAGTGCCTCCCTCCCCCCGCGTGGGGGAGGGATGGGGTGGGGGGGCGTCTGCCAATTCCCCGCCACCAACCGCATCGAAGATCACCTGCATCACCCCCTCGATATTACCCGAAACCTCCGGATTCCAGAACCGCAACACCTGAAACCCCTGAGACACCAACCAGTCATCCCGCCGAATATCCCGCTCCCCACCATGCCCACCGCCATCAATCTCAATCACCAATCGCCGCCCCAGATCCGCGAAATCCGCGATGAACGGCCCGATGGGCGCCTGCCGCCGAAAATGCAGCCCCAGCATCCGGTTCAACTCCCGCAGCTTCGCCCAGACCTTCCGCTCCTGCGGCGTCATCTCCGCCCGCAGCCTCCGCGCCCTAGCCCGTGTGATGGGGTGGATGCCGGTCATGCGTTACGCCCCATGCCCAGGGCCCCCCACCCCAACCCTCCCCACAAGGGGGAGGGAGGGCCAATCCGGCCGCCACTGGCGCCCACGCAAACCGAAGAAGCGCCTCCCCACCCCCTCTTGGGGAGGGGGTGGGCGTGGGGGGCGGGAGAGGAGACCTCGATCAAGTTCCCTGCCACCATTTCACGTTGAATGGGGAGTTTCATTGGCAGAGGCCTATACCCACATTTTGGCTTTCGATCACAATGAACGGCTTCTCTGTTTCTGCCACCCAAGTATCAATTTGCAGGTAAGTGGTGTTCACAAATGTTGCATGGTCAAAATCTGAGGCGGGTCCGGGAATGGATGAGGCAAGTAATTTGAAAGATGAGGAGCGCGAGCCTCCGTCGAGAATTTTCTTTATTGGGTAGTACTCCGTCCCAAAGCCAGCGTGGTAAACAACTCCGGTTGTCATGTCGACGACCATGTCGTTCTCAAGATACGCAGATTCCAGTGAGTTAGGTTGAAAAGCCCCTTCGGCCGTCAGCTGAAAGACCTGATGCAACTTGCAGCGCATCGAGTAGGCATCCGCACTAGTTGGCGCGGAAGCGAGAAGAATTGGCAAGAAGATCAAACGGATTTGAGTGGTGAGTTTCATCACCCCTTCCCCTCCAGATACCGCCGCTTCGCCTCTTCCGTCCGGCCAAAGTCGCGCACCATGGCCTCGATGGCCACCTCGTCCGACTTGTCGGCATAGCGGAATTCGCTGTCGGCGTAGCGGTTGATCTCCTGGATCACCATCTCCACCGTGATCGGGGTCATCAGCCCTTTGATCATCGCCAGCTTCTCGTCATAGGGCTTGAAGAGGAACAGGTCCGGCGCCTCCATCCATTCGTCCGGCAGTTCAAAGTCCATCGCCCGGACCTTCACCGCATCGGTGATGTTCTTGATCGCGCGGCCTGTGAACCTTTCATCCGCCTCTTGGATCGCCTTCAGGTAGGCCCCGATCTTCGCCAGGGTATCGAGCTTCCCGATCTCCCGCGACACCCGGTCCCAGACCTTCAGGAGCCCCTCCTCATGCGGCTTCGAATGGCCCTCGAAGGACGCGGCAACGGCCTTCCTGATCTCCTGCGCCGCGAACAGCTGGTGATCCCCCACCGGGATGGAATGGTTCTTCCCCAGCAGAAGGGAGAGGATGTCGATGTAGTCTTCCTTCGTCTGCGGCCCGTCGACCAGAAACCGCGCCCCGGCCCGCTGGCGCAGGGCGTCGTCCACGTTCTCGGGGAAGTTGCTGAACATCCCGAAGCTGCAGTTCCCCCGCACCACCGTTCCCGCCCCCGCAAAGGCCTGCATGAAGACCGCCGTCACCTCCTGCTGGCCCGCGCTGGACTGCCGGTCCCCGCGCTTGCCCGCCACCTGGTCGATGTCGTCGATGGTCCCGAAGCCGATGACCGAAGGGTCGAGGATCGCGTCGATGAACGCCTTGGCATTCTGCCCCGACTTGCCCTGGTAGCTGTCGATCTGGTCGATCGAGAAGTTCTGATACCGAAACGGATACCCCGCCACCTTGCAGTAATCGTTCAGCAATCCCGCCATCATCTGGATCAGCGTCGTCTTCCCCGTCCCCGGCTTCCCATCCCCCATGAAGGTGAAGATGAACCCGCCAAGCTCCGCAAACGGGTTCAGTCGCCGCTCGAAATCATAGGCCATCAGCATCTTCGACAGCCGCAGCGACTGGTACTTGGCGATGTGGTTCCCCACCACCTCATGCGGCTTCTTGAAGGCCATGGCGATCATGCCACCCTTCGCAGCCTTCGCCGGCTTGAACCCCGCGATGGTCAGCCCGTCGGCCTCCACCTTCCAGGATCCCGCCGTAAACACCGAGGTCCGCGCCCCGTTCTCCGCCCGGATCTGCACCTTCTTCATCAAGGCCTCGGCAAAGGCCGACACCACCGCCACCAGCTTCACATCATCGGTGGCGAGTGCCCCGATGTCCTGGTCCAGCTCCCAAAGCGCGCCCTGCAAGGCCAGCGGAGCATTGTCGGTCAGCACCTCTTCCACCTCGCCCAGCTCCACCGTCCCCGGCCCCACATGCGGCGCGATGAGATACGCCAGCGCATTGGCAAAGGTGAACAAGACCACCAGCGCCTCGCCCTGCAACAACTCCCCGAACTCCGCGCGGCGCGCATCCGGCACCCGCCCCTCCAGGTTCGCCTTCTTCAGTTCCGCCAAGCCGGACTGGGCCGCAAACGTCTCCCCCATCGCCAGCGCAATCGCCAGCGCCCGGCGCATCGCATTCAGCACCGCCGCCTGGACCGGCGAGACCAGCCCATCCCCCAGCCCCTCGATCCGCTCCGCCAGCCGCACCCCGCTCGGCCGCGTCGTCGAGCGCGCCGCCATCCCCGGCACGGTCGAGCGGAACGTCGGTCGCGTCCCGATCCCCGGCGACCGCTCCGCCACCGGTGCCGCGACCAGGGGCTTCGCCAGCCGCGGCGCGTGATCGAAGCCGAAGACCATCCCAAGGGCTGCCTCGTACTGCGCCCGGATCGTCTCTTCCTTCAGCTCCATCGTATCGCGCGTGGTCATCCGGCAACCCCTTTCTTCTGTTCACAAATATCCCGGGGGTCCGGGGGCAGCGCCCCCGGGGGCTCAGCAATCACAACGTCGGAATAAGCCGCCCCCCGGCCCCGACCACGAACTTCCGCAATCCCTGAAGCCCCCGCGGGTTCTGCTCCACCAGCACCTGATAGGGCTTCTCCGGCAGGATGATCATCCGGTCCTGCCGCGTGGCGCCAAGCTCGGCCCCCGCTACCGGGTCCAGCTTGTAGACCTGCCGCCCGACGGTCGAGAACCACCCGTCCTTCACCTCTTCCTCACGGTCGCTGACCAGGTCCTCCACCGTCCAGACCAGCGCCCAATCCTCGCCCTCCGGCGCCTTCGCGCCCTCCAGCACCTTCGAGATCGGGCCGGACTGCAAGGTAAAGCTCGCCGAATACATCGGCCCCAGGATGATCCGCCGCAGCCGCTTGGGGTGCAGGTCGGCAAAGTCCTTGTCGAACCCGGTGGCGATGGTCAGCAGCTTCAGCCCGCCCACCGACTGCGCCATCAGGGCCGCCTGCGCCTGCGGCCAGCGGTAGGCATCGTTCAGGATCGGGCGCTTGCCCGAGTCCTCCAGGTCCATGAGGTAGACCACCGGCAGGTTGCTCTGAGTGTCCCAGACCGCCCAATGCACCAGGAAATGCCGCCGCTCGCCCAGATCCTCGATCCACTGCGCGTCCGGGTCGTTCCGCGCCCAGAAGATGCCGCCGGCCGCCAAAGCCTCATAGTAGTATCGCTGCGACAAGGCGAATTGCAGCGCGGTGGGGACCATCTGGTCCCCCACGATCTGCCGGATCATCCGGTCTTTCAGCTCCGCCTCCGAGGGCATGCCGGCCAGATGCTTTTCAGCCTGCTGGGCATCGACGGCCATTGTCATGAGTTCCTGCGCCACCGGAAATCCGCTTTCATGCCGGTCGATGGTCAGGCGCGGAGCCCCCTCGCCCCGACCCGTCATCAGGTACTTGTGATTGAGCGCCCGGAACGTCCCCGCAACCGCCGTCAGATACCGCCCGAGTACCCGAGCCTCGGTCCGCGTCAGCCGCCCCTCGGCCTCCACCTCCGCCGCCACCCGGCCCAGATGCCCGGTGATCCGGTCGAACTTGGCAAAATACCGCCGCGCGACAAGCGTGTCGTAAAGCTCATGGTGGTCCGAGGTGAGGACGTCTTTGACGGTGGGGTCAGGCATCGCGTGGTTGACCGTTCTTATCGACATCAAGAAACCAGCGCCAAAACCCGGCAAATCTTCCGCTGATCACATTGGCTTCCGTCAGGCCGCTTCGCGTCAGAATCATTCGGCTCCTTTCAGGAGACCAGAGAGCCCAGGCTACTCCGCGATAAGCTACAAACGCGAGGATTACGCCCGAAAGCGCAGGCATCCAGATGTCCGTGACCAGGACCGGTGGATCAGCGCTGCCTTCTTGCGCGGATAGGCCCCGCCAAATCGGGTATGCTTGCAGAATTGCGGCTATCGCAAACAAACCCAGTTGCTGCAGCCGAAACCTCATTCCCCATACGCGTTCTTGTCGTGCTTCTCGACAATCGCCGCAAAGCGCCGGGCGAAGCGTTCATCCGCCTTCGCCTTCTGCTCCAGGATCTGGCGGGCAAAGACCATGTGACCCTCATGCGCTTCCAGCATGTCGGCCATCTTGTCGTTGGTCGCCGCCCCGATCGCCGCCATCGCGGTCTGGGCCTCCTGGTCGGTCTTCACCCCGATCTCGTTGATCCGGTGCGCCACGTCCTGCTGCTGCGCGGTCTTCAAGGACGAGGTCAGCGCGTCGTACAGCACCACCCGCTGCTTGGTATCCGTCTGCAGCTTGTTGATCAGCACCAGCTGCGTCGCCGCCTGGTTCTGCAGACTGTCGACCCAGGTCTTGCCCTTCTCGATATACCGCTCCAGCGTCTGCGACTTCGCCAGCTTCACCTGCTCGTCCTGCACCAGCGCGTTGTATTTCGCATTCAGCGTCGCCAGCTCCGTCTCCAGCCTGGTCCGCGCCGCCGCGTCCTGTTCGACGCTGATCTTGTTCTCCAGCTCGATGATCTTCGGGTCCAGGGCGGCGACTTCCTTCCGCACCGCTTCCAAGGCCGCCACCGTCTCTTCCCGCTCCGTCAGGGTCGAGGCCAGGTTCCCCTCCACCCGCGTCTTCTGGGTGTTCAGCAGGTCCAGCTGCCCCTGCAACAGCTTAACGATCACGTCCGACTTGGAAATCAGGTCCTGCAACTTGTCGTCGATGGTGGCAGCGCGCATCCGCTCCTGCCGCATCGATTCCGCCTTCGCCGGCGAGAAGATGCCGATGAAGGACTCCATCCCGGTCTTCGACCGCATCTCGCTGAATTCCTTCGAGAATCCCGCAGTCACGTCGTCCAGCCCCATGATGAGTTCCGCGATGTTCGCGTTCATCAGCTCGGTATGCTTGGCCACATCCTCAAGCGTGGCGTTCTCGACGTCCAGCTCCACACCCTGGTCCAGCTTCGACCGCGCCGCTTCGATCCGGCTGGTGATCTCGCTGATCTTCGCCTGCGTCTGCGCGACCTGAGCCTGGCTTTCCCTGATCTGCGTCTCGAAATCGGCCATCCGACCCTCCGTTGAACCACATCTGCATCACATAGTGAAGTAACAGCGAATTACATCATCCCGGCCCCGATTGATGGGACCCGTCATGGGGGGAAGTCTTGCAGCAAGTTCCCCCGTCCGCCAAGCGCGGAATCCCGCCCCCGGCACTTGCCCTTTGACAAATACTCTCTGGGGGTATGGGGGGCGAAGCGCCCCCATCACCCGAGGAGGAGGCGCAGCCCGACGACGAGACAAAAGGCGCGCGCGCCAGCGCTCCTTTCAATACCCGGCCCTCAGACGGGAATGTTGTCGATCAGCCGCACCCCGTCGATCCAGGCCGCCGCCAGCATCCGGCGCGGGCGGCGCGGGTCGTCCGAAGGCATCAGCGTCTCGGCATCGCGCAACTCGATGTATTCCACCCGCTCGAACCCCGCCTTCCGCATCGTCTCGGCCGCCTCGCGGATCGCCATGCGGTCGGCATGGCCGGCGCGGATGTCGTCGGCGGCGCGGGTGATCGCGGCGTAAAGGATCGGTGCCTTGGCCCGCCCCTCCGCCGTCAGGCGCACGTTGCGGCTGGACATGGCCAGCCCGTCCGGCTCGCGGATCGTCTCGCAACCCACCACCTGCACCGGAATGTTCAGGTCGCGCACCAGCCGCAGCACCACCTGCAACTGCTGCCAGTCCTTCTGGCCGAAATAGCCCTTGTCGGCCAGCGACATCCCGAAGAGCTTCGTCACCACCGTCGCCACCCCGTCGAAATGTCCGGGGCGCATGTGGCCCTCCAGCGGCTGCGCCACGCCGGTCATGCTGACCGTGGTGATGAAGCCGTCGGGGTAGACCTCCTCGACCGGGGGCGCGAAGATCGCGTCCACCGGGACCGTGGCAAGAAGCGCGGCGTCGGCATCCTCGCTGCGGGGGTATTTCTTCAGGTCCTCGGGATTGTTGAACTGCTTGGGGTTCACGAAGATCGTGGTGATGACCCGGTCGCACTCCGCCCGCGCGCGCCGGGCGAGGGACAGGTGCCCGTCGTGCAGCGCGCCCATGGTTGGGACAACGCCCACCACCTCGTTCCGTGCCTTCCAGCCCCCCGCAAGGGCGCGCAGGTCGGCCACCGTCCGCAGGATCGGGATCATTTCTTCTCCTTCGCCGGCAACTCGTCCGGGAAGCTGTGCTCTGCCGCGGGAAAGGCGCGCGAGCGCACCTCGGCGGCATAGGCGGCGATGGCCGCGTCGGCGGCCTTGCCCAGCTCGGCATAGCGCTTCACGAACTTCGGCCGGAAGTCGGTGAACAGGCCCAGCATGTCGTCCACGACCAGCACCTGCCCGTCGCAATCCACCCCCGCGCCGATGCCGATGGTCGGGATCGACAGCGTCGCCGTGATGCGCCCCGCAAGACCCGCCGGCACCTTTTCCAGCACCACCGAGAATGCCCCGGCCGCCTCGGTGGCCTTCGCGTCCGCCATCACCTTCTCGGCCTCCTCGGCCCGGCCCACCACCTTGTAGCCGCCCAGGGTGTTCACCGACTGCGGGGTCAGGCCCACATGCGCCATCACCGGCACGCCGCGCGCGGTAAGGAAGGCGATGGTCTCGGCCATGTGCTGCCCACCCTCCAGCTTCACCGCCGGGGCGCCGGTCTCGGCCATCAGGCGAGAGGCATTGCGGAACGCCTGCGCCGGCCCCTCCTCGTAGGACCCGAAGGGCATGTCGATCACCGGCATCGCCTTCTGCGAGCCCCGCACGACAGCCTTCCCGTGCAGGATCATCATCTCCATCGTAACGCCCAGTGTGGACGGCAGCCCATGGATCACCATCCCAACCGAATCCCCAACCAGCACGATGTCGCAATGCGCATCGACCAGCCGGGCGACAGGGGTGGAATAGGCCGTCAGCACCACCAGCGGCGCACCGCCCTTTCGGGCGCGGATGTCGGGGGGCAGCACGGGCCGGACGGGGGACGTGGCGCTCATGGATGCCTCCGCGCAATTCACATTCTGCCCGCCATATGGGCACAAGCGGAAGGCCGCCGCAACAAATTTGCGCCGCAGCGCAGCACCGCCGGTCGCAGCGTCACGGGGTTGACGCGCCGGTGCCGCGCGGCCTGAATGCGCCGAAAGGAGAAGCCCATGACCCTCATCCAGCGCGTCAGCCGTGACGGCATCACCCCCGAGATCGGCGGCCCGGCCCCCGACCGTCTCCTCTCGGGCAACCCGGTCCATACCACCTGGAACCTTGAGGACCGCGACGGCCTTTACTGCGGGCTTTGGCAGTCTACCCCCGGGAAGTGGCGCGTGAGCTATTCGGAATGGGAATATTTCCGCATCTTGTCGGGCTATTCGATCCTGACCGGGGCGGACGGCAGCGTCACCCAGTTGCACCCGGGCGACAGCCTGATCATCCGCCCGGGCTTCGAGGGGACCTGGGAGGTCGTGCAGACCACCCTCAAGGACTATGTGATCCGGGTTTAGCCGCGGGTGCCCACCGTCACCGAGGTGCCCGAGACGACCGGACGCGGACATTCCTCGGGGGCGATGCCACGACGGTCACAGGCGGCCAGCCGCTTGCGCTCGGCCTTCTCGAAGGCGGCACGGTCCTGCGCCTCCTGCTTGGCGATCGCGATCTCGTCGCGCTGCTTCTTGGCGATGTTCTCCGGCGTCTGAGGCACCAGCCGGCCATAGGCGTCGATCATCTGCGGGCCTTCCAGCGCCAGGCTCTCGGCCTCGGTCCGGACCTTCACGCGGGTTCCGGTCGGCACCTTGTTGTACAGGTCGATGGCATCCTGGTTGAACAGCCGGATGCAACCCGCGCTGGTCGCGTGGCCGATCGAAGCGGCGTCGGACGTGCCATGGATGCGGAACATCGTGTCGCGCCCGCCGCGATAGAGATACAGCGCCCGCGCGCCCAGCGGGTTCTGCAGGCCGCCTGGCAGGCCCCCGGCATAGGCCGCGTAAAGGTCGGGCCGGGTGCGGATCATGTTGGCGGTGGGCTGCCACGACGGCCATTCCGCCTTGCGCCCGATCACGCCATTGCCCCGGAAGGACAGCCCCTCGCGACCGACCGCGATCGGATAGCGGGTCGCCGTCCCGCCCTCGCCCACCAGATAGAGCTTGCGCGCATAGGTATCGACGACCACCGTCCCCGGCGCCTCGTCGCCGGCATAGGCGACCTCGGTCCGGCGGTTGCTCTCGAACAGATACTGCTCTGGCACCGGCTCGATGAAGAAGGCGCCGTCCTGGATGCCTTCATAGCCGGGCACGACCACCGGCTCTTGCGGTTTCGGGATGCTGGCACAGGCGGCAAGCATGGGAAGGGCAAGGATCGCAAGGATCCGGGCAGGAAGCAGGGTCACTTGGCAGACTCGGGTTCAAGGGCAGCTTCTGCCACTTGCGCCACGGTCGCGCCCATGCGTCAAGCCCAAAAATGCAGGCTTTTCCGAATCTTCGCGGCCGAAGCTGGCCTGATGAGCGGGTCCTGTTCGATTCTGTGCGGTCCGCGCGGGCCGGCCGCGTCGCATATGCAGCGCATGCCGCCGGGATTATTCCATATCTAGCGGTTCCGGCAGGGAACCCGGCGGAACTTCGCGCATTGTAGCCGTACCGCTCCATCCAGAAGCGACTGAAAAGGGGAACCGCATGGCCATCGAAGCACTCATCGTCACACTCGTCATCGGCGCCATCGCCGGCTGGCTGGCCGGGCTGATCGTCAAGGGCTACGGCTTCGGCATCATCGGCAACATCGTCGTCGGCATCGTCGGCGCCTTCATCGCCGGGCTGATCCTGCCCTATGCCGGCCTTTCGTTCGGCGGCGGCATTGTCGGCGCGATCATCGCCGCCACCCTTGGCGCGGTGATCCTCCTGCTCCTGATCCGCGTCATCAAGCGCGCCTGAAGCGGACGGGCCGGGGCATCCCCCGGCCCGATCCCTCAGCCCACCACGTTGAAGGCGGGTCCGTAGGGGTAATGCGTGATGTCCTCGGGCTCGTCCTCGGTCACGACGAAGATGTCGTGCTCACGGTAGCCGCCCGCCCCCGGCATGCCTTCCGGGATCGTCAGCATCGGCTCCATGCTGATGACCATCCCCGGCTCCAGCACCGTGTCGATGTCCTCGCGCAACTCCAGCGCCGCCTCGCGGCCGTAGTAGTGCGACAGCACCCCGAACGAATGCCCATAACCGAAGGTCCGGTATTGCAGCATCTGCCGCTCGGCCAGGAACTCGTTGATCTTCATGGTGATCTCGGCGCACGAGGCACCGGGCTTCAGAAGCTTCATCCCGAATTCATGGCTGTCGATGTTGGTCTGCCAGACCTTCATGCTGGCCTCGTCCACCTCACCCACGAACAGCGTCCGCTCCAGCGCGGTGTAATAGCCCGAGATCATCGGGAAGCAGTTCAGCGACAGGATATCCCCGTGCTTCAGCTTGCGGTTCGTCACCGGGTTGTGCGCGCCGTCGGTGTTGATCCCGGACTGGAACCAGACCCAGGTGTCGCGGTATTCGGCGTCGGGAAAACGCTTGGCGATCTCGCGCTCCATCGCATCCCGTCCGGCGATGGACACTTCAAGCTCCGTCGCGCCGACCTTGATCGCCTCGCGGATCGCATAGCCGCCCACGTCAGCCACATTGGCACCGTGCTTGATCAGCGCGATCTCGGCCGGAGATTTCCGCATCCGCTGGTGCATCGTCGCCGGGGCGACATCGACCCCCCGCTTCGGCTTCAGGAAGGTGTTGAACTTCTCGGCCCGCTCCATCGTCAGATGGTCCGCCTCGCAGCCCACAGCCTTGCCGGTCCCCACCACCGAGACCACCGCACGCCAGAAATTGTCGCGGGTCCAGTCGGTATAGGTGATGTTGTCCTCGATGCTGCGGCGCCACGGCTGGCCCGCGTCGATCCCGGCGCTGATCGTCACGCACTGGGTTTTCGTCACGACGCAGGCATAGGGCCGCCCGAAGCTGCAATAGAGGAAGCCCGAGTAATAGGCCACGTTGTGCATCGAGGTCAGGACGACCGCGTCCAGCTCGTGCATCTCCATGATTTCGCGCAGGCCCGCCAGGCGATCGTGGTATTCCTGATCGGCGAAGGGCAGCCTGTCCTTCTTGCCGCCGTTGTGAAAGCGGTACATCTCGGGACGGTTCAACGACATGTCCAGACCTCGTGTGCAGGGGTCCGGCCATGTGCCACGGGACCCCGGAAGGTCCCGGCGTACAGGACGGAAGCGGGGGTTACCCGCAAGCGTCGGGGTGTTCACCCCTGCGGCGACGCCATCGCCACGGCTCGCTCCCTTCCTGCGCCCGCGCGGCCTTTTGCGCAAGACCGTTTCCGACCCTTGCACGGCCGGTTTGCGACCCCATCTATCCTTCGACACAAGGATGGAGACGTGAATGCGCTGCCCGGTGGATGGCGAAACCCTGGTGATGACCGACCGTTCGGGGGTCGAGATCGACTATTGCCCGAAATGCCGCGGTGTCTGGCTGGACCGGGGAGAGCTGGACAAGATCATCGACCGCTCGCTTGGCGGTGCCCATGCCGCGCCGGCCCCGACACCGCAGGCCGCCACGCAGCACCACGTCGCGCCCCAGACCGCTCCGGTCTATCAGCCCGAGCCGCGCGGCCATGACGACCGCCGCCGCTACAAGGACGACGACGACTACAAGTACGGTTACCGCAAGAAGCGCAAGGACAGTTTCCTGAGCGACATCTTCGACTTCTGACCAAAATGCTCCTCGCAGGCTGCGCCGCTCGTCGCAGCCCCGCGACGGGAAGCCGAAGGCGCACGAGGAGCAGCCCCTTGCGCCCGCCCCACAGCCGGTTAGCCTTGTCCCATGCGCCCCGGTCCCCGAAACCTCATCACCGACATCCCTGGCCTGCGGGTCGGCAACGCCGATGACGCGCGGCTTGGGTCCGGCACCACCGTCCTGACCGCCGACCGCCCCTTCACTGCTGCCGTTCACGTCATGGGCGGCTCCCCGGGCACGCGCGAGACCGACCTCCTCGCCCCCGACCGCATGGTGCAGGAGGTGGACGCGATCTTCCTTTCGGGAGGCTCCGCCTTCGGGCTCGATGCGGGCCAGGGCGTGATGCAGGCCCTGCGCGCCGCCGGACGCGGCTTCGCCGTCGGCCCCGTCGCCGTGCCCATCGTGCCCGGAGCCATCGTCTTCGATCTGCTGAACGGCGGCGAGAAGGACTGGACGGAAAGCCCCTATCCCCGCTTAGGCCGCGAAGCCTTCAAGGCCGCTGCGCAAGACTTCGCCCTCGGCACCGCCGGCGCGGGCTTCGGCGCGATGACCGGCAACCTCAAGGGTGGCCTCGGCTCGGCCTCCTGCGTCCTCCCCTCCGGCCTGACCGTCGGGGCGCTTGTGGTGGTCAACGCTCTCGGCCAGGCCACCGTCGGCGAGACCCCCCACTTCTGGGCCGCGCCCTGGGAAGAGGGCGCCGAGTTCGGCGGCCTCGGTCCCGCGCCCCGCATCCCGCAGGAGGCCCCCCTGCCGCGCAAGCGTATCGGGGAGGCCACGACCATCGCCATCGTCGCCACCGATGCCGCGCTCACCAAGGCCGAGGCGCAGCGCATGGCCACGGCCGCGCATGACGGCATGGCCCGCGCCCTTGTCCCCTCACACACGCTGCTCGACGGAGACCTCGTCTTCTCCGTCGCCACCGGCGCGAGACAGCTGCAAGGCCCGCTGACCGACAGCTTCCAGCTCGGTCACGCCGCCGCAACCTGCCTTGCCCGAGCCATCGCGCGCGCGATCTATCTCGCCCGCCCCGGCCCGCAGGACCTGCAACCGACCTGGAGCAGCCGCTTCGCCGGCACCCGCTGACCGCCCGGGACGACCGTCCGCCGCGCCCCGCGCTTCCCTCCCCCTCCGTGGGGGAGGGAGAGGGTGGGGGGCACCACGGTTGACATTCGGTGAACGCCCGCAAGCAAGCCCTTGATTTCTCGATGATCGGACGGGCCGCCCGGCGTGGACACTACCAGCGCTTCAGCGCGTCCTCGTCCGCGCCCTTCGCCGCGACCCATTCCGCCCCGTCAACGCCGATCTCCTTCTTCCAGAACGGCGCGCGGGATTTCAGGTAGTCCATCAGGAATTCCGCCGCCGCGAAGGCGTCCGCCCGGTGCGGCGCGGCGGTGGCGACCATCATGATCGCCTCGCCGGGACCCAGCCGCCCGTGGCGGTGGATCACCAGCGCATCGGCCAGCGACCAGCGCCGGACGGCCTGTTCCACGATGCCTGTGATCGCCTTCTCAGTCATCCCGGGGTAATGCTCGATCTCCATCGCCGAGAGCCGGCCGCCCTCGTCCCGGACGAGGCCGGTGAAGCTGACCACCGCACCCGCCCCCTGCACCGCCGCCGCGAAGGCTGCAACCTCGGCGCCCAGATCGAAGGCCTCGGACTGGACGGCGACCCGCATCTCAGCCCCCGGTCATCGGCGGGAAGAAGGCAACCTCGCGCACCCCCGCCAGCGGCGCGTCGAAACCCGCCAGTTCCTGATCCAGCGCCACCCGCAGCGCGGTCAGGTCGGCGAAGGCCGCGGCATAACGGTCCTCCCGCGCGCGCAGCTCCTCGACCAGCTCGGCGACCGTTGCGGCCTGCGTCTCTACCCGTTCGCGCGGCAGTCCGATCCGTTCCCGCACCCAGGCGAAGTAAAGCACATCCATCACTTTTCCTCCCGCAGGAAGGGCAGGGACTTGACGAAGTATTCCCAGCCAGTGACGACCGTCAGAAGGGCCGCGATCCACAGAAGCCAGATGCCGACGAGGTTCGCATAGGAGGCACAGTCCCGTTTGCCGCAGGCGCGGATCGGGTCGGCCTCTCCGGCAATGACCGCCTGCACATATTCCTCGGTGGTCATCCCCTGCATGGCCACGCCGTTGAGGTACTCAAAGCCGGTACCCAGGAACAGAACCGCGATCGCGATCATCTGCGCCGTGGTCTTCCACTTGGCGAGCTTCGTCACCTTCAGCTGGCCGCTCTTCGCTCCAAGGTATTCGCGCAGACCGCCGACGAAGACCTCGCGGAACAGGATCACGGTAGCGGGCAGGATCAGCCAGGGGTTCATCCCGTTGTAGCCGGTCAGGACCATGATCGCGATCACCACCATCGCCTTGTCGGCGATCGGGTCCAGCATGGCGCCGAATTTCGACTCCTGCTTCCACAGCCGGGCAAGGTAGCCGTCGAACCAGTCGGTGATCGCCGCACCTACGAACAGGGTCAGCGCCAGCCAGTCGGCCCAAGGGCGGTGGAAATACAGGAACATGATCGCCACGCCGGGCGCAGCCAGCAGACGAAGCACGGTCAGCGTGTTCGGGATCGTCCAGATCATGATGGATTGGTAGACCATGGGTCGGACATGGGGAAGGGGCTTGTGCGTCCGTTTCCGCCCTGTTGGTGTCGCACTTGCGCCAGCCCTGGAGGCCCCGCGCTAAAGCCCCGTCGGCTGGCCAACCACCACGAACTGCAACTCGTCCGCCTTGAACAGCCGTTCAGCGACGCGGCGGATGTCCTCCATCGTCACTGCCTCGACCTTCGCGTTGCGAGTGGTCACATAGTCGATCGGCATCCCGTCCATCTGCATCCCCACCAGGATGCTGGCGATCGGCCCGTTGCCGTCAAAGCGCAGCGGATAGGACCCCGTGAGATAGGTCTTGGTCGCCTCCAGTTCTTCCGGCGTCACGCCCTCGCGTGCCAGGCGGCCCCATTCCTCCTTCACCACCTTGATCGCCTCGGCCACCTTGTCGTTCGAGGCGGCGAACTGGCCCAGGATCATGTCGGCATGGTCCATGTTCACGATGTAGGTGCCGATCCCATAGGTCAGCCCGCGCTTTTCCCGAACCTCGGTCATCAATCGCGCGGTGAAGCGGCCGCCGCCGACAAGCTCGTTCAGCACGAAGGCCGGAAAGAAATCCGGATCGTCACGCGAGATCCCGCGCTGCCCGAAGAACACCGTGGCCTGCGGGGTCGGGAAATCGACCACGGTCACGCCGCCCGACAACAGCCAGGGCGCTTCGTCGGGCAACGGTGCCCCGGTCGCGGGCAGGTCGCCCAGGAGCCGGTCCAGCAGCACACCCAGATCCTCGGCCGTGATGTCGCCGCTTGCCGCGACATGGACCCGGTCCCGCGCCAGCGCCGCCTTGTGGGCGGCCACGACATCCTCGCGCGTCAGCGCCGTCACCGACTCGATTGTGCCGTCCCCTGTCGAGGCATAGGGATGGTCGCCGAAGGCCATGGCGTCGAATTTCTCCGCGGCAATGGTGCCCGGGTCCTTCGCGTTCGAGCGCAGGTTCGACAGCACCTGTTCGCGCACCCGGTCCACCGCGTCCTGATCGAAGCGCGGGTTGACCAGCGCCTCGCGCAGGAGGTCGACCACCTGGTCGCGGTTCTCGGTCAGGAACTTCACCGAGACCGACACCGAATCGCTGCCCGCGTCAAAGCGGATGTTCGCCGCCAACTCCTCGCGCGCCTCGGCGAAGGCGCGGCTGTCCATCTCGCCCGCGCCCTCCTCCAGCGTCGCCGTCATCAGGTTGACCGCCCCGCGCTTGCCCGGAGCATCCAGCGAGGTGCCGCCCTTGAACTGAATCTCCAGCGCGGCGAAGGGGATGTTGTGATCCTCGACCAGCCAGGCGGTGATGCCGCCGGGAGAGACGACCTCGCGGATCGGGATTTCGGCCCTGGCCGGCAACGCGACAGCCAGGAACGCGACAAACAGGGCGCGGATCATGGCTTGGCCTCCCCTTCCGCGGCGGGCCGCGTCAGCCAGCCCGTCACCGCGTTGCGCCGGTCCAGCACCATGCGCGCGGCCTCCATCACGTCCGCTTCGCTGACCGCGGCCAGCGCGTCATCCCAGCCTTCGATGTCTGCGACCGTCAGCCCGACGCTCAGCCCCTGACCGTAGCGGTGCGCCAGGTTTTCCACGCTGTCGCGAGCGTAGATCTCGCCCGCGCGAACCTGGGTGCGGATTCGCTCGAGAGCCGCAGGATCGGGGCCCGTTTTCAGGAAATCCGCCAGCACCCGGTCAAGATCGGCCTCCACCGCCTCAAGGCTTATGCCCGGAGCGGGCACCACCGCCAGACCGAAGGTAGCATCGTCGATGCTGGTACCGTCGTAGAAGGCCGAGGTATAGACCGCCACCTTCCTGTCGAACTGCAGGGCCCGCGCCAGGACCGAGGTCTGACCATTGCCGCCCAGAAGCTCGGCCAGCACGGTCAGCGCCGCGGCCATCTTCTGGTCGCCCGGGTCGCGTTCCGGGGCCAGGTAGGTGCGGAAGACATAAGGATCCGAAACCCTCTCGTCCGCCATCGAGATCCGGCGCTCGGCCAAGTGTGGCGGTTCCTGCGGGCGCAGGCGCGGGCCGATGCCGTCCGAGGGCTTCAGCGGGCCATAGTAGCGCTCGGCCAGTTCGCGCACCCGCTCGGGCGTCACGTCGCCAGCAACGATCAGCGTTGCGTTGTTCGGTGCATAGAAGCGTTCGTAGTGGCTCAGCGCGTCGGCGCGCGACAGGGTCTCCATCTCGTGCCGCCAGCCGATCACGGGGGTGCCGTAGGGGCTGTTCTGGAACTGCGCCGCCCGCATCTGTTCGATCAGAAGCGCGCTGGGGTCGCTGTCGGTGCGCTGGGCGCGTTCCTCGAGGATGACCTGGCGTTCGGTCGCCACGTCCTCCTCGGTCAGACGCAGGTTGCGCATCCGGTCGGCTTCCATTTCCATCACCAGGTCCAGCCGGTCGGCGGCGATGCGCTGGAAATAGGCCGTGTAATCCCAGGACGTGAAGGCGTTGTCGTCGCCGCCCTGTGCCTCGACGATGCCGGAGAAGGCATTGGGCGCGACCTTCTCGGTGCCCTTGAACATCAGGTGTTCCAGGAAATGGGTGATGCCGGAATGTCCCGGCGGTTCGTCCGCCGCGCCCACGCGATACCAGATCATCTGCACCACGACCGGGGCGCGGTGATCCTCGATCACCACCACGTCCAGCCCGTTTTCGAGAGAAAAGGTAGTGACCGGCACCTCCGCGGTCGCGGGCAAGGCCAATGTCAGCGCCAAGGCAAGGCCGGTGCCAGTTCGTCCGAGCATCCGCTCCTCCGCTTCATGTCTCGCGGGCGAACCTGCGATGCGGCGGCCGGACAATCAAGCCCGGGCGGTCGGGACCAACGCGCTTGTTACCGTTCGCCCGGCTTGGCGGGCGGCGCCGAGGGGTTGCGCACTCCAAGCGCGCGCCAGCGGGCCAGTTCGGCCTGCTGGTCCAGCCGCTGGTTGCGATAGGCCTTGTAATACACGTTGACCTTGAACAACCGCTCAAGCGGGCGGCCGTTGTTATCGCGCCGCCATTTCAAATCCTCGGCCGCCAGCGTGGCCCGGATACCGCCATCGACGCCGAAACGGGTGGCATGCGCATAAAGTGCCGAATCCGCGGCCGGGATGCCGCCCGCGGCCGACGGCCGGCCGCCAAGGGCGATCACGGCCTCGCCTTCGGGGTCACGGTCGGTGCGGTTGAACCCGCCCGGCGTGGGCTCCGGAAGCTCGGCCAGGTTTTCCGGCATTTCCAAGGGCTTGGGCGGCACGATGGCAAATTCGTCCGGTCCGGATCCAGAGCGCAGATTCATCAGCTTGGGGTCACCATTGCCACCGCAGGCCGCCAGCGAGATCATCGTCGCAACCGCGATGACCGCCCTGCCTTTCCGTGCCCGCATACCTGCCTCCGAAACCGTCTTTTGCTCGTCTTAGCCTAAAGCCGTGCGGTCGTCACGCCCGATTAGCGCGCCTTGCGCTTGGGTTTGCCGTCTGTTGCTGCATCCTTCGCCTCGCCCTTGGCAAAGACCACAAGCCCGGCCGCCCCGGCGAAGATCGCTATGTCGGCGACGTTGAAGGCATAGGGGTTCTCGATCCCGCAGCATGACATGTTCAGAAAATCCGCCACCGCACCGTAAAGCACCCGGTCAACGACATTGCCGAGGGCGCCACCGATCAGAAGCCCGCCCGAAAGCTGGGCCTTCCAGTTGCCGCCTTCGCGCCGCATCCACCAGACCACCCAGGCCGAAATCGCCAGCGCCACCGCGATAAGCCCCCAGCGCGCCAGGTCCGACCCATGCGCCAGGAGGCCGAAGTTGATGCCGTAGTTCCAGGCCATGCGGAAGTTGACAAAGGGCGGCAGCACGTCGATCTCATGCCGGTTGATCAGGTCCAGGCCATGCACCACGGCCAGCTTCGTCAGCTGGTCCAGCCCGAAGGTCGCCGCCGCCGTGATCCAGAACCGCCGCATCATCAGTGCCGGAAATGCCGCTGGCCGGTGAAGACCATGGCGAGACCCCGCTCGTCCGCCGCCGCGATCACCTCGTCGTCGCGCATCGACCCGCCGGGCTGGATGATCGCCGTAGCCCCGGCCTCGGCCGCGGTGATCAGACCGTCGGCAAAGGGGAAGAAGGCATCCGACGCCACGACCGACCCTTTCGTCAGCGGCCCGGGCAGGCCCAGCGCCTCGGCCATGTCCTGCGCCTTGCGCGCGGCGATGCGGGTGGAATCGACGCGGCTCATCTGCCCCGCGCCCACGCCCACCGTGGCGCCGTCCTTGACGTAGATGATCGCGTTCGACTTCACATGCTTGGCCACGGTCCAGGCGAACATCAGGTCGCGCAGTTCCGCCTCGGTCGGGGCGCGCCTCGTTACCACCTTCAGGTCCGACGCCGCGACATGCCCCGCATCGCGGTCCTGCACCAGGAACCCGCCGGCGACCTGCTTGAACGCCAGGCCCTTCGCCCTCGGGTCCGGCAGCGCGCCCGTGGTCAGAAGCCGCAGGTTCTTCTTCGCGGCAAAGATCGCCTTCGCCTCCTCTGTCGCGTCGGGGGCGATGACGACCTCGGTGAAAATCTTCACGATCTCTTCCGCCGTCGCCCCGTCCAGCACCCGGTTCAGCGCCACGATCCCGCCGAAGGCCGAGGTCTGGTCGCACTGGTAGGCACGGATGTAGGCCTCGGTCAGGGTCGCTGCGGTGGCGACGCCGCAGGGGTTGGCGTGCTTGATGATCGCGCAGGCCGGGGCGCGCCCGCCGAATTCGGCCACAAGTTCGAAAGCGGCATCAGTGTCGTTGATGTTGTTGTAGGACAGCTCTTTCCCCTGCCACTGCCGCGCCGTCGCCACGCCGGGCCGGTGGCTGCCGTCCACATAGAAGGCCGCCGCCTGATGCGGATTCTCGCCATAGCGCAGGGGCTGCGCCAGTTTCCCGGCAAGGCTGCGATACCGTGGCGTCGCCTCGCCGATCTCGTCCGCAAGCCAGGTTGAAACGGCGGTGTCATAGGCAGCGGTGCGGGAATAGGCGGTCAAGGCCAGCTTCTGCCGGAAGGCCATCGTCGTCGCCCCGTCATGCGCCTTCAGCTGATCAAGGAGCGCGGCGTAATCCGCCGGGTCCGTCACAACGGTGACGAACCGGTGGTTCTTCGCCGCCGCGCGGATCATCGCCGGCCCGCCGATGTCGATGTTCTCGATGCAGGTGGCGTGATCGGCGCCCTTGGCCACCGTCTCCTCGAAGGGGTAGAGGCTCACGACCAGAAGGTCGATCGGCTCGATCCCGTGCGCGGCCATCGCCACCAGATGCTCGTCATCGTCGCGCAGGGCCAGAAGCCCGCCATGCACGTTCGGATGCAGCGTCTTGACCCGGCCGTCCATCATCTCGGGGAACCCGGTCACGTCGCTGACATCCCGCACCGCCAGCCCCGCCGCCCGCAGCATGCCGCTGGTGCCACCGGTCGAGATGAGATCCACCCCGTATCCCGCCAGGGCGCGGGCCAGGTCCAGAAGGCCGGTCTTGTCGGAAACGGAAATCAGCGCGCGGCCGATGGGGACGAGGTTGGTCATGGGGCTACCCTGTCACTCTGCCAGGGGATCCTCGGGCCCCACGGCCTCCAGATCCCGGATGGCCAGCGGAGTATCCTTTGCCTTCGCCAAGGTCCAGCCCAAGCGTGTCTCGAAGCCCCGCGCCTCGCCGCGCAGCACGATTTGCAGGCTTGGCCGGGGGTGCAAACGCCCTTTTTCCAGGTAGGCGGACGGGTCCAGCGACAATTCGGCCGGCCCGGTGAAGCGGAAGATCCAGATCTCGCCGCTGCGGAGCACAAGGGAGACCGCCGCGCCCCCCATGTCCAGCGTCGCATCGACATCGGGGTGCAGGTGGAACCGCACCGCAAAGCGCCCCGCCTGCATGGCCGAGGCGGTCATCACATCCTCGAACCGCTTGCGCGCCTCGGCCTTCAGCGCGGTCAGCGCCTCGACCCCAGACAGCCGCCGCCCGTCATGGCTGAGCGTCAGGCTGCGGCTCGCGGTCAGCCCGTGCGTGCGCAGCCAGCCGTCATGCGCCAGATACAGGTCAGTCCCCTCGCTGCCCGTGGTCATGCGCGAGGCGGTGACGGCGGCGCGATGCTCCAGCGCCTCGCCGGTCGGATACAGGCGCGAGGACGAGACGCGGTCCATCGCCAGCACCGAATGGCACTCGGTCGCCCGCGCCGCCAGCCGCCACATCGGCCCGAAGGTCAGGCCCGATCCGCAGTTCACGACCACCGGCCGCCGCCCCGAGGTCAGCTCGAAGGCCGCCGTCGAGGCATGGCCGGTCTCGGCCGCCCGCCCGCCCGGAGGTGTCACGGCATCGACGATCACCGTGGTCCGCCCACCCGCCAGACGGGCGTATCCCATCGCGATGACAGGGGGTTTGTCGCCCCTGCCCCCGGCCGCCGCCAGCGCCTGGTCGAGCCGCCCCTCGGCGCCCCTGCCCCCGCCGTGAAACCGGGCCAACTCGCCATCGGCGTGGCGCAAGGTGCGCAGCGCCGGGGCGATCCGCACGATCGCCTCCTGCACCGGTTGCGGCACGGTCAACCCGGCCTCGGTCATCGCGCTCGCCGACCAGGTCAGCAGCGTCAGCACCTCGAGCAGTTCCTCCGGGTTCCGCGACGGGATGCCGCCCTCGGCATCGATGTCCGCGTCGCAGGCCGCCGCCAGCGCCTCGGTCGCCGGGTCGGCCAGCGCCTCCATCCCGATCAGCGAGATCCCGGCATAGACGAGGCCGGTCAGCGCCTCGAACCGCGGCAGGCCCTTGGCCGCGCCCTGCCAGCGCCGGGCCAGATAGCCCGCCTGCCGCGACAGCGCGCGATAGAAGGCCTCGGCCTCGGACGGAGGGCGGGCAGCCAAGAGCAGCGTGGCATGGTGGATCCAGCGGATGATCCGCCGCCCGGTCAGGTCCGGCGTCCAGCCGGGGCCGCGCCCGGCGCCGTAGCGCGCGATCCAGTCCCAAGTCCAGGCCTGGGCGCGCGCCCGCGCCTCCCTGGTGCCCAGCGCCGCCAGGTCGTCCAGCCAGGCAAACCCGTGGATCTCTTCGGCGAAGGCGCGATCGGGCACCGCCACATCCCAGATCGAACCGCCGCCGATCTCGGCCAGATGGCCCGCCAGAAGGACCGTGCCCTCCACCAGCTGCCGCCCGCGCGAGAGTGTCCCGATGGAGCGCGGCTCGGGCTGAGCGACGAAGCCGCCGGCCACCGGCGCACGCCGCGCCGCCAGGAGAGCCAGCCGGTCGGCCAGCCGGTCGAAACGTCCAGACCTGATGCCGGTGCCGCCCACGCCCTGCCTCGCCTGCCTGTCCGGTTCCCCCGGATCATGGCGGGATGATAGGCAATTGCGCCGGGCTCGTCGATGACTTCGTAACTCCTCGCCGACCCGCGACGAGGAGGCGAAGCCGAACGAGGAGCCGTCAGGCCAGGTGGTCGATCCGCCGCATGAATTGCGCCAGGTGGCCGACCTGGTCCAGCCAGCGCGCCACCAGCCTCGGATCATGCGGCGCGCCATGCACCCCGGCCGGGATCTCGCGGTTCATCACCGCCTCGATGGCCAGCGACACCGGCACCGACACCAGCCGCCCCATCGCTGTCCCGCGCACGTCGCCCCAGGCATCCATCGCCCAGGTCTCGTGGAACACGGGCTTGCCGTCGCGTTCGGCCTTCAGCGACACGAACAGCAGCACCCGGTCCGGCTCACCCTCGGCATAGGAATTGTCCTTCAGCAGCGCCGCCGCCCGCGCCTCGAGCGCGGCGTTGATCTCGGCCAGGGGCTTGCCCTCCAGCGCCTCGATCTCGCGGAAGATCGGCGCCCAGGCATCGGCCCAGCCGTTCAGCCGGATCGTGCCCCGGACGAAATCCTTCACCTTCCAGTGCTTTTCGAACCGGTATTCCTCCATGAACGGATAGCTGTCGCGGTTCGGGTAGACCTCGAAGCTTTCCGGCACGGGCAAGGGCGCGTCATACCGGCTGATCGCATCCCAGGGCCGCGCCACGCGCAGCTCGGTGAAATGCCGCAGGCTGCGCGAGGGCGACCGCAGCGCCTTCAGCACCCCCGCCGGGGCCCAGCTGAACTTGTAGCGGAAGGCATTCGCCTCCTTCGGAACCCCACCGCAGTAGCTGGTGAAGCTCAGGACATTCTCGTTGTCATAGGCCTTCGAGGCGCGATAGCGCGCCACCAGGTCATGCGCCATCAGGTGGTCGATGCCGGGGTCGAGGCCAACCTCGTTGATCGAGACCAGCCCCTTTTCGCGGAAGTCCTGATCCAGCGCCCGCATCTCGGGGGCGATGTAGCTGGAGGAACAGAAATTCGCCCCCTTTGCCAGGCACAGGTTCGCGATGGCCACATGCTGATCCGCCGGCAGCATCGACACCGCGATGTCGCCGGGCCTCAACGCCTCGGCCAGCCCCTCGAGGGTGAAGGGGCGGATGTCGTCGGTCAGGTCGCCCACCTCGGCCCGCGCCTTCTCGACGGTGCGGTTCCAGACCGTGACCGGATGCCCCGCCTCAATCAGCCGCCGCAGCCCCGGAATAGACGACAGCCCCGTGCCGCACCAATGGATCGTCATTTCTTCATCCCCTCCGCTTGGCCCACGCGGGACCAAGAATTTTCGAAAATTCTTGGCAAATTTCTTCGAAGAAATTTGCCCCCGCTCACACGCCCGCGACGTGCCTGTCGAATTCCACCTTCGCCCGGCCCCAGACGCCCGACCCCAGGTCCGTCAGCGTCAACAGCGACGGCAACAGCTGCGCCGCATAGTCCTGCGAGGATTCCACCGGCATCAGCGAGGGCAGGTTGTCGATCGCGGTCACGTCCAGGGGCGGGTTCTCGGCCACGCGCAGCGCCGGCGCATCCCAGTCCGTCGCCCGGTCATAGACCTTGATAGGCGAGAAATCACTGGTCGGATCGCAGGCGATGTCGCCGATCACCGTCAGCTTGCGCGCATCGGTCTTGGCGCTGGCCGGCACGAACACCGGGCACCCCGGCCGCGCCAGGATGCAGTTCAGGAAGATCTCGCGTTCCAGGATCTCCGGGAACGGTCCCCCGCTCGCGGTCTCGGCAATGTCCCATTTCGTCACCGCGACCCCCATCGCCGTGCACAGGTCCGCCGCACCCGTGCCCACGCGCCCCAGCGCCCCGATGATGATCGCGCGTGGCCGGCCCAGGCCCTGAAGCTCCTTGGCCAACTCCGCCAGCAGCGCATCCTTCGACGCCACCTTGCGCACTGGCCCGGCGATCCCGCCGCGCTGTTGCGCCGCCCAGACCTTCAGTGAAACCGCCGCGCCGGCATAGCCCGCCCAGTAGCCGAAGGCGGCGACGCGCCGGCCGGTCTCGTCCACCAGATACTCCAGGTCGTAAAGCACCCCGCCCCCGGCCTTGAAACGCTGGAGCAGCACCCGCCCCGCCGGCTGGCCCTTGTAGGCATGGCCGAACATGATGTGCCGGTGGACAAGCGGCGTTCCGTCCTCGGGCAACTCCTTCAGCCCGAAGATGATCGCATCCGCCGGCGCCTTCGGCCACAGGTTCTCGGCCACGACCTCGCAGCCTGCCGCGCGGTAGCCGTCGATCGGAATGGCCCGGACCGAGGACTCCTCGACCGTCACCCGGATCCCCGCCCGGATCAGCGCCGCCGCGCCTTCGGGGGTGATGCCCACCCGCTCCTCGTTCGGCCGCTGCTCGGCCCGCACCCAGAGATGCGTCATGGCTGTCGTCCTCTTTTCACCGGTCGGATCCAGATACCAGAACCCGTGGCCGCGACCAGACCCAAAAAGCCGACCTGCTTGCACGGGGGCGGCGAATCCGCGAACGTCACCGGCGCCATGCCCCAGAGCCCGCAAGATCCCCACAAGTCAGGCCCGGTGATGCTCGCGCAGCCCATGCCGCCCGGCTGCGTGCTGATCCGGGACGCGATCCTGGTGGCCGGACTGGATGCCGCGGCGAACCGCGACGGCACCGACCGGCCCGACAGGATCAACCTCCGCGGCCAGGGTGTCCGCTGCGCCGACGGCAGCGGCATCAAGCATGGCGGCAGTTCGTATCGGAACAGATTGCTTCAGCCGGACACGACCGCGCCGCTTCCGCAGCCTGCCGCCACGCTGGACGGCCTGTCGATCTTCGGTGGCATCGCGGGGCCCCAGTTCGGCCATCTCGTCACCCAGTCCCTCGGGCGGCTGACGGCCTGCGACCGCTTTCCCGAGGCGCGGCTTGTATTCATTGCCGAACAGATCGGCTTCGACGCCCTGCCGGGCTATTTCCTCCAGCTTCTGGCCCATCTCGGCATCCGGAACCCGGTGCAACTCGTCGGCGCCTCGACGCGCTGCGAGGCGCTGATCCTGCCCCAGGACCTGTGCAATCTGGAACGCAGACCCTGCGTCGCCACCGCCTACCGCCGCTGGCTCGACCGCTTCCGCGGCCAGCCCGACGCCTCCGTCGGCGAGGATCTCTACGTCAGCCGCGGCGCGCTGGGCTTCGATCTGGGCCAGTTCCTCGAGGAAAACGTCCTCGAGACAGCCCTGCGCCGCAACGGCTATGCGATCTTCCACCCGGAAGCGGTCCCGATCGGCGAACAGATCCGGCGCTACCGGGCCGCCCGGCGGGTCATCTTCGCCGACGGCTCCGCCGCGCATCTCTGGTCGCTCTTCGCAAGGCCGGACTCACGGGCGGCAGTGATCCTGCGTCGGCCGCCGTATCGCCATTTCCAGGCGTGGTTCCGGTCGGCCGGGTCGCCGAAGCCGGTTTTCCTCGACTTCGGCCTGGCGGACCTCAGCAGCCCCGGCAGGCCCGGCGCGACCGTCGGGGTGCTCGACATGCCCGCGGTCTGGGCCGCCCTGCGCGACGGCGGCTTCCACGACGACCCCCAGCCGGTCGGCACGCCGCGCGACCGGCTGACCGGCTGGCTGTCCGCCTCGGGAGAGCGCACAGGCCGCATCCCCCGGCCCGACCCGGCGCTCGATGCCCGCTCGCTGGCCCTGATCGCGGCGCGCCGGCGCTTCACCCTGCGCGAGACCGTCTGAACCGGTGGCGCCACGCCGGCTGGGTCGGAACACCATTGCATCCGCTGCCGTCCTTCGGCATCTGTGATCCAGCGGAAGAAGGGGTGCACGCGTGATGGATCTAGTCCCGACAAGTCTGGCCGACGTCGTGATCCTGACTCCCCGCCGCTTCGGCGATGCGCGCGGCTGGTTCACCGAGACGTGGAACGCCTCCCGCATGGCCGAGGCCGGGCTGGACCTGACCTTCGTGCAGGACAACCATTCCTTCTCGGCCGCGAAAGGCACCCTGCGCGGGCTGCATTTCCAGCGTCCGCCCCGCGCGCAGGACAAGCTGGTCCGCTGCTCGCGCGGGGCGATCCTCGATGTTGCGGTGGACATCCGCGAGGGCTCTCCCACCTACGGCCGCTGGGTCGCTGTGGAACTGACGGCCGACAACGGCCGCCAGCTTCTGGTGCCCAAGGGCTTCCTCCACGGCTTTGTCAGCCTGACCGACGACACCGAGGTGCAATACAAGTGCACCGACTTCTACAGCCCCGACGATGACGGCGCCGTGCGCTGGGACGATCCGGCCCTCGGCATCGACTGGGGCATCTCGGCCCCGATCCTGTCCGACAAGGACGCCCGCGCGCCGCTCCTGGCCGAGATCGGCACCCCCTTCCGCCGGGAGGCCACATGAAACTTCTCGTCACCGGAGGCTGCGGTTTCATCGGTTCCGCCGTCGTCCGCCTGGCCGTCGCGCGCGGGCACCAGGTGGTGAACCTCGACGCCCTGACCTATGCCGCGAACCCGGCCAATGTCGCCATGGTCGCGGACTCGCCGCTCTACCGCTTCGAACAGGCCGACATCCGCGACCGCGCCGCGCTGGACCGGGTCTTCGCCACCCATGCCCCCGACGCCGTGATGCACCTCGCCGCCGAAAGCCATGTGGACCGGTCGATCGACGGCCCCACGGACTTCATCGACACCAACATCACCGGCACCTTCAACCTCCTGGAAGCCGCCCGCGCCCACTGGTCCCGCGCCGGCAGGCCCACTGGCTTCCGCTTTCACCACATTTCCACGGACGAGGTCTTCGGCTCGCTCGGCCCCACCGGCCAGTTCACCGAGGTAACCCCCTACGACCCGCGCTCACCCTATTCCGCGTCCAAGGCCGCCTCCGATCACCTCGTCAGGGCCTGGCACGAAACCTACGGCCTGCCGGTCGTCCTCACCAACTGCTCGAACAACTACGGGCCCTTCCACTTCCCCGAAAAGCTGATCCCGGTCGTGATCCTGAACGCCCTCCACGGCAAGCCCATCCCGGTCTATGGCACGGGCGAGAACGTGCGGGACTGGCTCTACGTCGAGGATCACGCCGACGCCTTGCTCCTCGTCATGGAAAAGGGCGCCCTGGGGCGCAGCTACAACATCGGCGGCGAGAACGAACGGCGCAACATCGATCTCGTCCGCACGATCTGCGCGCTGCTCGACGAGATGGCCCCCAAACCCACCCCCTACGCGGACCAGATCACTTTCGTCACCGACCGCCCCGGCCATGATGCCCGCTACGCCATCGACCCCAGCCGCATCCGGCAGGAACTCGGCTGGCGGCCCTCCGTCACCGTCGAGGAAGGCCTGCGCCGCACCGTCCGCTGGTATCTCGACAACGAATCCTGGTGGCGCCCCCTCCTCGATCGCAAAGGGGTGGGCGAACGGTTGGGCAAGGCATGAAACTCCTCGTCTTCGGCAAAACCGGCCAGGTCGCGCGCGAGCTTCAGCGCCTCGCCTCCGACGCCACCTTCCTCGGGCGTGAGGATGCCGACCTCCTCAACCCCGCCGCCTGCGCCGCCGCCATCGCGGCCCATGACGCCGACGCAATCATCAACGCCGCCGCCTGGACCGCCGTCGACAAGGCGGAAACCGAGGAAGCCGCCGCCACCACCGTGAACGGCGAGGCCCCCGCCGCCATGGCGAAAGCCGCCGCCGCAAAGGGCATCCCCTTTCTGCACCTCTCCACCGATTATGTCTTCGACGGCGCAGGCGACCGGCCCTTCGCCCCCGACCACCCGACCGGCCCCCTGGGGGCCTATGGCCGGTCGAAACTGGCCGGGGAACAGGGCATCCGCGCGGCCGGCGGCCCCCACCTCATCCTGCGCACATCCTGGGTCGTCTCCGCCCACGGCACGAATTTCGTCAAGACCATGCTCCGCCTTGGGGCCGAGCGTGAAAGCCTGAACGTCGTCGCCGACCAGATCGGCGGCCCCACCCCGGCCGCCGCGATCGCCGACGCGCTCCTCATCGCTGCCAAGGCCATGACTGACGGCGCGCCCGGCGGCACGCATCACTTCTCGGGCAGCCCCGACACCAGCTGGGCCGATTTCGCCCGCGCGATCATGGCCGAGGCCGGCCTTCCCTGCCGGATCAACGACATCCCGACCAGCGAATACCCCACCCCGGCCCAGAGACCGCTGAATTCCCGCCTCGATTGCAGTTCATTCTCGGCAGCATTCGGCATCCCGCGCCCCGACTGGCGCTCGGGCCTCGCCGCCATAGTGCAGGAGTTGCGCCCATGACCCGCAAAGGCATCGTCCTCGCCGGAGGCACCGGCTCGCGCCTCTGGCCGATCACGCTGGGCGTCTCTAAGCAGCTTCTGCCGATCTACGACAAGCCGATGATCTACTATCCGATCTCGGTCCTGATGCTCGCCGGCATCCGCGACATCGCCCTCATCACCACGCCCGAGGACCAGCCGCAGTTCCAGCGCCTCCTCGGCGACGGTCGCCAGTGGGGGCTGTCCTTCACCTGGATCGTGCAGGAGAAACCCGAAGGCCTCGCCCAGGCCTATCTCCTCGCCCGCGATTTCCTCGCCGGCGCGCCCTCGGCCATGGTCCTCGGCGATAACATCTTCTTCGGCCACGGCCTGCCCGAGATGCTGAAGCGCGCCGACCAGCAGTCCACGGGCGGCACGGTCTTCGGCTACCACGTCTCCGACCCCGAGCGTTACGGCGTCGCCGCCTTCGACGCCGCGGGCCGCGTCACCCAGATCATCGAAAAGCCGAAAGAGCCCCCCTCCAGCTTCGCCATCACCGGCCTTTACTTCCTTGACGACCGCGCCCCGGACATCGCCGCGCAAATCACCCCCTCGCCACGCGGAGAGCTGGAAATCGTCGATGTCCTCGAACACTACCGCGCCGAAGGCTCGCTCCAGGTCGAACGCATGGGCCGCGGCTTTGCCTGGCTGGATACCGGCACCCCCGGCAGCCTCCTCGACGCCGGCAACTTCGTCCGCACGCTCCAGGACCGCCAGGGCATGCAGGTCGGCTCCCCGGACGAGATCGCCTTCCAGATGGGCTGGATCGACCGCGCCGGAATGGAACGCCAGGCCCAGGTCTTCGGCAAGTCGAGCTATGGCCTCCACCTCGCCGGCGTCCTCAGGGAACACTCCGCCCTGAAACGCTGACGCTTGGCCCAGGCACCCGCCCAAGCCATTTGCCCTTTTCCAAATACTCCCGCCGGAGGCTCCAACGCCGCGGCCGGTGCCACCGCGTCCTGTTCCGCACCGCCGCCGCGCCCCGCGCCTCCCCTCCCCCTCCGTGGGGAGGGGATGGGGGTGGGGGGCGCCCCGTCAGCCCTTCACCCGCTCCAGCACCTGATCCAGCGCCAGGCGCAGCGCCTTAACCCCGCCGGCCTCGCCGAACACCCGGAACACCTGCTCGTTCAGCCCGCCCCGCGTCGAATATTCCTCGCGCAGCGCGCCGAACGGCTTCCCCGAGCCTTCCGCCACCCGGCCCAGATTGGCGAACAGCCCCGCCATGTAGTCCCTTGCCGCCGCCTCCGGCAGACCGCGCTCCACCAGCCAGCCCTCGGCCGCCTCCAGGAGGCCGAAGTAACTTCCCATCAGCGCCGAGCCGACCGCCAGCAGATCGAACTCCATCTGACTCTGACATTCCACCGCCTGCCCCAGCCGGTCGAACAGCGCCGCCACCTCCGCGTCCGGCGGAAGGATCGGCGTTACGCAGCGCCTGTCGGCCACGAAGGGCAGGGGGATCGCCCGGATCACCGGCAGGTCCAGCCCCGCCCACCCCCGGATCACCTCGACCGGCGTCGCCGCGACCAGGCTCAGCAGCTTCTGCCCCGCCCGGAAGCGCAAGCTGCGCACGACCTCCTCCGCCACCTGCGGCCGGATCGCCAGCACCACCATGTCGCACTGATCGACAACCGCCTGATTGCTCTCGGCCACCGTCACATCGGGAAACCGCGCCGCCAGGTCCGCCGCCATCGCAGCGCCGCGCGGCGACAGGACAACCCCGCCGCCCAGCCCTTCGACGATCGCCGCGGTGATGTTTCCCGTCCCGATGAACCCCAGTCGCAAGGCGCTTTCCCCCGTTCCAGGCGCGTGCTGAACGACGTTAAGAGACCCTGAACGCCCGCGACCAAGTCATTGAAAAATCGGATGTCTCAGACTTTGTCCACCGTGGGCAGGCTCATGCCGCCTCGGACACCGGCCGCCGGATCGCGCTGGCCGCGTCAAGCACCAGCGGCCGGAGACCCGCCCCGCCCGCATCCAGGATCTCGAACAACTGCCGCCGCATCCGGGGATCCCAGAAGTCATTGATATGGGCCGCGAGCAGGGCCGCCCCCTCGTCATGCGGCTTCGATTCCATGAACTTTGCGATGTCGTTCGCCATCCGCGTGATCTTTTCAACCGACATGCGGCACCTCCGTCAGAATCCGATCCGTATGCGAGAAGACCTCGAACCGGTCCCCCTTCGCGAGCGCCACCAGGGTGATCCCAGACGCCTCCGCCAGTTCCACCGCCGCCACGGTCGGGGCCGAGACGGCAATCACCATCGGCGCCCCCAGCATGGCGACCTTCTGCACCATGTCGGTCGAGACGCGCGAGGTCAGCACCACCGCGCCCTCCGGCCGAATGCCCTCGCGCAGCATCGCGCCCACCAGCTTGTCCAGCGCGTTGTGCCGGCCCACATCCTCACGCGAAAGCAGCATCCGCCCGTACCAGAACGCAGCCCCATGCACCGCCCGGGTCGCATCGTGCAGCCGCTGCTCCCCCGGAAGCGCCGCCACCGCGGCCAGCACCTGCGCCGGCGTCATTCGGAACCGTGAGGGCGCCACCACCGGCACTTCCCGCAGCGCCTGGTCGATCGATTCGATCCCGCACAGCCCGCAGCCCACCGGCCCCGCCATCACCCGCCGCCGCGCCGCCAGCCGCGCCTCGGCCTCGGGCCGCAGCCAGAGCTGCACGTCGACACCGCGCTCAACCTCAACCACCTCGACCGACAGGATCTCCTCTGGCCGGGCGATCCCCTCGGTCAAAGCGAACCCGACCCCGAAATCCTCCAGGTCCGCCGGCGTCGCCATCATCACCGCCTGGGTCGTCCCGTTGAACGACAGGGCGACGGCCACCTCTTCGGGCAGCACCCGGTCTCCGGCCGAAACCGAAGACCCGAACACCAGCCGAGGGGTTGGCCGCGCGCCCTTCATTCCGCGGCCAGGATACGACGCGACAGGGCAGCCTGGGCCTCGTATTCCTTCTGCCACTCGGTCGGCCCGTTCGACGGGCTGACCTGCACCGCGGTCACCTTGTATTCCGGACAGTTCGTCGCCCAGTCGCTGAAGTCCGTCGTGATGACGTTCGCCTGCGTCCCGGGGAAGTGGAAGGTTGTGTAGACCACGCCCGGCGGCACCTTGTCGGTGATCGTCGCGCGCAGGGTCGTCTCGCCCGACCGGCTGGCCAGCCGCACCAGGTCGCCCTCGCGGATGCCCCGGTTCTCGGCGTCGTGCGGGTGGATCTCCAGAACGTCCTCGCTGTGCCAGACCACGTTCGCCGTCCGCCGGGTCTGCGCGCCGACGTTGTACTGGCTGAGAATCCGTCCGGTTGTCAGCAACAGCGGGAAGCGCGGGCCGGTCTTTTCGTCCGTCGCCACATATTCGGTGCGGATGAACTTGCCCTTGCCCCGCACGAACCCGTCGATGTGCATCAGCGGAGTCCCCTCGGGCGCCTTCTCGTTGCAGGGCCACTGGACCGAACCCATCGTTTCCAGCTTCTCATAGGTCACGCCGGCGAAGGACGGCGTGGTCATGGCGATCTCTTCCATGATCTGCGACGGGTGGGTGTAGGACCAGTTGGCCCCCATTGCGTTGGCGAACATCTGGGTCACTTCCCAGTCGGCATAGCCCTGCTTCGGCGCCATGACCTTGCGGACCATGTTGATCCGGCGTTCCGCGTTGGTGAAGGTGCCGTCCTTCTCCAGGAACGACGAGCCGGGGAAGAACACATGGGCATAATTCGCGGTCTCGTTCAGGAAGAGGTCGTGGACGATGACGCATTCCATCGCCGCCAGACCCGCCGCGACGTGATGGGTGTCGGGGTCGGATTGCAGGATGTCCTCGCCCTGGCAATAGAGGCCCTTGAAGGTGCCTTCGACCGCGGCGTCCAGCATGTTCGGGATGCGCAGTCCCGGCTCCGGGTCCAGCGTCACACCCCAGGCCTTCTCGTAGATCGCACGGACCTCGGGGTTCTTCACATGGCGGTAGCCCGGCAGTTCGTGCGGGAACGACCCCATGTCACAGGACCCCTGCACGTTGTTCTGCCCGCGCAGCGGGTTCACGCCCACACCGCGCCGGCCGATGTTGCCGGTCAGCATGGCGAGGTTTGCGATCCCGATGACGGTGGTCGAACCCTGGCTGTGCTCGGTCACGCCGAGGCCATAGTAGATCGCCGCATTGCCGCCGGTCGCATAAAGCCGCGCCGCCTTGCGCACTTCCTCCGCCGGAACGCCCGTCACCAGCTCCACCGCTTCGGGCGAGTGATTGGGGGCCGAGATGAACTCGGCATAGTCCTGGAACTCGTCCCAGTCGCAGCGGGTGCGGATGAACTCTTCGTTGTAGAGCTTTTCCGTCACGATCACATGCGCCATGGCCGAGACCACCGCCACGTTCGTCCCCGGCGTCAGCGCCAGGTGATGCGCGGCCTTGTAGTGCGGGCCTTCCACCGTTTCCGTGCGCCGGGGATCGACGACGATCAGCTTCGCGCCCTGCCGAAGCCGCTTCTTCATCCGGCTGGCGAAGACCGGATGCCCCGCATGCGGGTTCGCGCCGATGACCATGATGACGTCGGCTTCCTCAACCGAATCAAAGTCCTGCGTCCCGGCGCTTGTGCCGAAGGTCTGCCCCAGCCCATAGCCGGTGGGCGAATGGCACACACGGGCGCAGGTGTCGGTGTTGTTGTTGCGGAACACCGCACGGGCCAGTTTCTGGACGAGGTAGGCCTCCTCGTTCGTGCAGCGGCTGGAGGTGATGACCCCCACCGAATTCCGCCCGTACTTGGCCTGAATGCCCTTCATCTTGGCGGCGGCGAATTCCATCGCCTCGGCCCAGGAAACTTCGCGCCACGGCTCGGTGATCGTCTCGCGGATCATCGGCTTCAGGATGCGGTCCCTGTGCGTGGCATAGCCATAGGCGAACCGGCCCTTGACGCAGGAATGGCCGCGGTTGGCCTTGCCGTGCTTGTAGGGCGTCATGCGGACAAGCTCATCGCCGCGCATTTCGGCCTTGAAACTGCAACCAACGCCGCAATAGGCGCAGGTGGTGATGATCGACCGGTCGGGCGTGCCGATCTCGATCACCGACTTCTCCTGCAGGGTCGCCGTCGGGCAGGCCTGCACGCAGGCGCCGCAGGACACGCAGTCCGAGGCCAGAGCGTTGTCCGTCTTCGCGCCAAAGGAGACGCGGCTGTCAAAGCCCCTGCCCTCAATGGTCAGCGCGAAGGTCCCCTGCACCTCCTCGCAGGCCCGGACGCAGCGCGAGCAGACGATGCATTTCTGCGGGTCGTAGGAGAAATAGGGATTGGAATCGTCGCGCGGTATATACAGCGGGTTCGCCTCTCCGCTGGTGTTGCGCGGCTTGAAGTGCGTATCTACAGCCTCATAGCGCACGTCGCGCAGGCCCACGGCCCCGGCCATGTCCTGCAACTCGCAGTCGCCATTGGCGCTGCAGGTCAGGCAGTCGAGCGGGTGGTCCGAGATGTACAGCTCCATCACCCCGCGCCGCAGCTGCTTCAGCTTGCCCGTCTGGGTGTGAACCTTCAGCCCCGGCGCGACCGGGGTGGTGCAGGAGGCCGGCGTGCCGTTCCGCCCCTCGATCTCCACCAGGCACAGCCGGCAGGACCCGAAGGCATCGACGCTGTCCGTCGCGCAGAGCTTCGGCACCGAAATCCCGATCTCGGCCGCCGCGCGCATGATGCTGGTCCCCTCCGGCACGGTCACGTCGAAGCCGTCGATGGTCAGCGTGACCATGGTTTTCGATTTGGCAGCCGGGGTGCCGAAGTCGCGATCCGGGATGATGAAATCTTTCATTCTGCAGCCTCCTTCGCGCGAGCGAAGTCATCGGGGAAATGGGTGATCGCCGACATCACCGGATAGGGGGTGAAGCCGCCCAGCGCGCAGAGCGAGCCGAGTTTCATCGTGTTGCACA
>NZ_JBKBLV010000011.1:0-104670 GCF_046295235.1 Tabrizicola flagellatus | reverse complement strand
GACCCGGCGTTCAACCCTGAAGTGCGGGCAACCGCCCGGCGGGGCAACTCTGGCTTGAATGTGGCAGGGTAACGATGATTTTCCTGCAAGTTTCCTTTATTCGGGCGAAAGCTCTCCGCATTGTTGGTGTGACTGGCAAGGGATAGTGGAGGAGTGCGCGTGCAGACTTTCATTCAGAGCGGTCACCAGGTCTTCTCGTCCCACACCCTTGGCGTCCGGGTCATGCTCCTGACCGACCAGGCCGAAAGCCCGACCGCCCGGAGGCTTGCCGGTTACGGCAGCCAGGTCGACATGGTGGACGACCTCGACGATGCCGTGGCGGCGATCCTCAACGACCGCTTCGGCTATGATCTCTTCGTGATGGATTGCGACGGGTTCGGCGGCATTGCCGGGGCCGAACAGGCGATCTCGGCGCTGATCGCCGGGGATGCGAAGATGCGGGTGATGCTGGTCAGCCAGGAGTTCGACGTGCCCGTCTATCCCCTCGGGCGCCGCACGGCGGTCTGCCTGCCCGGCGATGTCACGGATGCCAGCTTCCGGATCGGCTTCGATCACGTCCTGCGCGACCGCGCCGCGGTGACCATGAACTGACGGATGCCGGGGGCGGCGCGCCGCCCCCGGCCGGCCGGCTTACGCCAGCGCGAGGTTCGTTGCGGATTCGCGTCCGTCACGGCCGGCTTCGATGTCGAAGGTGACCGGCTGGCCATCCTTCAGGCTGCGCAGCCCCGCGCGCTCCAGCGCGGTGATGTGCACGAACACGTCCTTCTTGCCGCCTTCCGGGGCGATGAAGCCGTAACCCTTGGTTTCATTGAACCATTTCACGGTGCCCTTGGCCATCGTGAAGTCTCCTGTCTAGTCTGCCCGCCCGCGGGATGCGGCGGCTTGGCCCCGTCAGCTTGAAGTCGATTGCTGTGGCCGATGGTCGGAGACAGTGGTCGAAAAGATAACGTCGCAGGCCGAAGATAGGCGAAACGGCCTTCGATTCCAAGCGGTAAACTTCGGAAAACCTTGCCGAACGCCCGATGTCGCACAATGATATCAACGGCTTGAAAACCGTCGCGCCTGTCTTGCCGCGCGCTGCATGCGAAAGCTCTTTTCGGCTTGCCCTTTTCGAAATACTCCCGCCGGAGGCATCCGCCGTCGGACGGGGGCGCAGGGACGGGAAATATGATCTTCACGGTGGCAATCGATGGGCCGGCAGCTGCCGGCAAGGGCACCATCAGCCGTGCCATTGCGGATCGCTTCGGGTTCCGGCACCTTGACACGGGCCTCCTCTACCGCGCGGTGGGCGCCCTGGGCGGCGATCCGGTTGCCGCCGCGCGCGCCCTGCGCCCCGAGGACCTTGCCCGCGACGACCTGCGCACGCTTCAGGCCGGGCAGGCCGCGAGCCGGGTCGCCGCGATCCCCGAGGTGCGCGCCGCGCTCCTCGACTTCCAGCGCCGCTTTGCGCGGGGTGAGGGCGGCGCGGTCCTCGACGGGCGCGACATCGGCACGGTGATCTGCCCCGAGGCCGAGGTGAAGCTTTACGTCACCGCCAGCCCCGAGGTGCGCGCGCATCGCCGCTGGCTCGAGGTCGGGGGCGACGAAGCCCGCGTGCTCGCCGAAGTGCGAGAGCGCGATGCCCGCGACATGGGCCGGGCGGATGCTCCATTGAAACCCGCGCCGGATGCCGTCCTGATCGACACCAGCGCGATGGGGATCGACGAGGCGGTGGCCGCGGCCTGCGCCGTCGTGGCGGACCGGCTGCCGCAGCGCTGAAGCCGCCGCGCCTTGCAGCCGCGGGGGCGATGCGGCAGTCTGGCGCCGAAGGGCACAGGCAGGAGGATCGTTGCGTGGCGTTTGCCGGGCTCAAGGCCATGCTGGCGGGGGCCCTGCGCGACCGCGTGGCGGCCGTCCTGGCCTGGGTGGTGGCCAGCATCCTGCTCGCGACGGCCTGGGTGCTGACCGTCATCGCCGCGGTCACCTGGCTGGCGCCGCGCCTCGGCCCGATCGGCGCCCTGCTGGCGGTTGCGGGCGGTCTGGCCGTTCTGGCCCTCCTGGTCGTCTGGCTCGCCGGGGCGCAGAACCGTCGCTCGGCCGACCTGCGGGCGACGACCCGGGCGCTCTGGGCGGCGACGGCAGTCAGTGCGGCCAGCGCGATCCTGCGCGGCGAGCCTCAGGCGAAGGGCGACCCGCACGCGAACGGCCAGGACCCGGGCGGCAGGCATCGCTCGGCCCTGCTGATCGCCGGGGGGCTGGCGCTCTTGCTCCTCGCGTTTCTCTTCCCGTCCGGGCGGAGCGGCGGCGACGATCCGCCGGCCCCCGGGCCGGATGACGCCGCCTGAGGCGCCGGGGCAGGCTTTCCCTTGCCCCGGCGCGGATTTCCAACTATAGCGCGCGCATCCCGAATGGACGTCCCGCCGCCGGTTTGCCGGACGGCAGGGTTTTTTCGTTCGGGGCCAAGACCGGCGGAGCCAACCGCATGGCCAGTGAAACACGAGAAAAGGAAACTGAACACATATGTGCGCTAAAGCATCCATGGAAGACTTCGAAGCCCTCTTGAAGGAAAGCTTCGAGATCGACACCCCCGAAGAGGGCACTGTCGTCAAGGGCAAGGTCATCGCCATCGAGGCGGGCCAGGCCATCATCGATGTCGGCTACAAGATGGAAGGCCGCATCGACCTGAAGGAATTCGCAAATCCCGGCGAGGCCCCGAACATCAACGTGGGCGACACCGTGGAAGTCTATCTGGACCGCGTGGAAAATGCCCGCGGCGAAGCCCAGATCAGCCGTGAAAAGGCCCGCCGCGAGGAAGCCTGGGACCGTCTTGAAAAGGCCTATGCCGCCGAGCAGCGCGTCGATGGCGCGATCTTCGGTCGCGTCAAGGGCGGCTTCACGGTCGACCTCGGTGGCGCCGTGGCGTTCCTGCCCGGTTCGCAGGTTGACGTCCGTCCGGTGCGCGATGCCGGCCCGCTGATGGGCATGAAGCAGCCGTTCCAGATCCTGAAGATGGACCGTCGCCGCGGCAACATCGTCGTCTCGCGCCGCGCGATCCTGGAAGAGTCTCGCGCCGAACAGCGCGCCGAAGTCATCGGCAACCTGACCGAAGGTCAAGTGGTCGACGGCGTGGTCAAGAACATCACCGAATACGGTGCCTTCGTTGACCTTGGCGGTGTGGACGGCCTGCTGCACGTCACCGACA
This sequence comes from Tabrizicola flagellatus, assembly GCF_046295235.1. Classification (GTDB taxonomy): domain Bacteria; phylum Pseudomonadota; class Alphaproteobacteria; order Rhodobacterales; family Rhodobacteraceae; genus Tabrizicola; species Tabrizicola flagellata_A. The sequence continues at coordinate 101,489 of NZ_JBKBLV010000011.1, read as the reverse complement.
TGGCCTGGCGCCGCGTCAACCACCCGTCGGAAATCCTGTCGATCGGCGAGACCGTCAAGGTTCAGGTCATCAAGATCAACAAGGAAACCCACCGCATTTCGCTGGGCATGAAGCAACTCCAGTCCGACCCGTGGGATACCGTCGAGAAGATGTATCCCATCGGTTCGGTCCACAAGGGCCGCGTCACCAACATCACCGACTACGGCGCCTTCGTGGAGCTGGAAGCGGGGGTCGAGGGGCTGGTCCACGTCAGCGAGATGTCCTGGACCAAGAAGAACGTGCACCCCGGCAAGATCGTCTCGACCTCGCAAGAGGTTGACGTCATGGTTCTGGAAATCGACAGCGCCAAGCGTCGTGTTTCGCTTGGTCTGAAGCAGACCCAGCGTAACCCGTGGGAAGTCTTTGCCGAGAACCACCCGATCGGGTCGGCCATCGAGGGCGAAGTCAAGAACATCACCGAATTCGGTCTGTTCGTCGGGCTCGAGAACGACATCGACGGGATGGTGCACCTGTCCGACCTCAGCTGGGACCAGCGTGGCGAGGAAGCGATCCAGAACTACCGCAAGGGCGACGTGGTCAAGGCCGCGGTCACCGAGGTGGATGTCGAGAAGGAGCGCATCTCGCTCTCGATCAAGGCGCTGGGCGACGACACCTTCAGCGATGCGGTTGACGGCGTGAAGCGTGGTGCGGTCATCACCGTGACCGTTTCGGCCATCGAGGATGGCGGGATCGAGGTCGAATACAACGGCCAGAAGTCCTTCATCCGCCGGTCCGACCTGGCGCGCGACCGCGCCGACCAGCGCCCCGAGCGCTTCCAGGTGGGCGACCACGTCGACGTCCGTGTGACCAACATCGACCCGAAGACCCGCAAGCTGGGCCTGTCGATCAAGGCGCGCGAGATCGCCGAGGAGAAAGAGGCCGTCGAGCAGTACGGATCGTCCGATTCGGGCGCCTCGCTGGGCGACATCCTGGGCGCGGCCCTGAAGGACCGCACCTGACATCGTCGGCTGAACCTGCGATTGAATGCAAAGGCCCCGTCACAAGCGGGGCCTTTTCCTTTGCGCCAAGTCCCCGTTTTCATTTGCCCGGAGGCAAATCCTGCCGCTATAGTCCCGCGAGAACAACAGCGTGGCGGCCGACTGCCATCGGCCAGACCACAGGGGGGACTACGGATGATCCGTTCGGAACTGATCCAGAAGATCGCGGATGAGAACCCGCATTTGACCCAGCGGCATGTCGAGCGGATCGTGAACACGGTCTTCGAAGAGATCATCGAGGCGCTGGCCAAGGGCGACCGGGTGGAACTGCGCGGCTTCGGCGCCTTCTCGGTCAAGGCCCGCGACGCGCGGGTCGGTCGCAACCCCCGCACGGGCGAGGCGGTGAAGGTCGAGGACAAGAAGGTCCCCTTCTTCAAGACCGGCAAGCTGCTGCGCGACCGGCTTAACGGCAAGTAGCCGGCCCCGTGCCTTGCGCCCGGGGCGGTTAGGGCCGATAGTGACAGCGGAACCCCTGGGACGCGCTTCGCATGATCCGCTATCTTCGACTGATCTTCCTGGGCCTTCTGGGTCTTGGCCTTCTGACCGTCGCGCTGGCGAACCGGACAGCGGTGCCGGTGCGCCTGCTGCCGCCTGATCTGGCGGCGCTGACCGGGTTGACCTGGGGGATGGAACTGCCGTTGTTCCTGGTCATCTTTGCGGCGATCATCGCGGGGGTGCTGATCGGCTTCGTCTGGGAATGGTTCCGCGAACACGGCCACCGCGCAACCGCCAGCCAGAAGGCGCGCGAGGTGGCACGGTTGGAGCGGGAACTGGCCGTCCTGAAGGATGCTACCTCGGTCCCGCCGAAGGACGAGGTGCTGGCGCTCTTGGAAAAGCGCTAATGCGGGATGTCCGCGTCAAGATCTGCGGGTTGAAGTCGCCCGCCGATGTCGCTGCGACGGCCGCGGCCGGTGCGGCCTATGCGGGCTTCAACTTCTTCCCCAGGTCGCCGCGTCATGTCACGCCCGAACAGGCCCGGGCTCTGGCCTTGGTCGCGCCGGACGGGCTGTGCAAGGTTGCGCTGGTGGTCGATGCCGACGACGCGACGCTGGATGCGATCGTGGCCGAGGTCCCGCTCGACATGCTGCAACTCCACGGTCACGAGACGCCCGCGCGGGTGGCCGAGGTGAAGGCCCGCTACGGCCTGCCGGTGATGAAGGTGATCGGTGTGGCCGAGGAAGCCGACTTCGCGGGGCTTCTGGACTTCCAGCTGGTCGCCGATCAGATCCTGGTGGATGCCAAGGCGCCCAAGGGGGCAGTCCTGCCGGGGGGCAACGGGCTGACCTTCGACTGGCGGCTTCTGGTCGGACGCACGTGGTTGAAGCCCTGGATGCTGGCGGGCGGTTTGACGCCGGAAAACGTCGGGCAGGCCATCCAGCGCACGGGAGCGCGACAGGTCGATGTGGCCTCGGGCGTGGAAAGCGCGCCGGGGGTGAAGGATGCCGCGCGGATCGCCGCATTCGTCGAGGCAGCCCAGGGCGTGAAGGGCGGCGTGCCGATCCTGCGCTGAAATCGCACCGGAGTTTTCGAAAACTCCGGCTTTTCCCGATCATGCATTGGCGCTACATCCCTCAGGGAACAACGGGGGTGCAGCATGGCCGAGGACGGGTTGAACAGCTTCATGACGGGACCGGACGAGGCGGGCCGCTTCGGCCTCTTCGGAGGGCGCTTCGTCAGCGAGACGCTGATGCCGCTGATCCTGGAACTGGAAGAGCGTTACAACCACGCAAAGACGGACCCGAGTTTCTGGGCCGAGATGGACGACCTCTGGAAGCATTATGTCGGCCGGCCCTCACCCCTGTATTTCGCGCCCCGGCTGACCGAACATCTGGGCGGCGCCAAGGTCTACATGAAGCGCGACGAGCTGAACCATACCGGCGCGCACAAGATCAATAACGTGCTGGGCCAGATCATCCTGGCCCGCCGCATGGGCAAGACCCGGATCATCGCCGAGACAGGCGCGGGCCAGCATGGTGTGGCCACCGCCACGGTCTGCGCAAAGTTCGGGCTGAAATGCGTAGTCTACATGGGCGCGCATGACGTGGAACGCCAGGCGCCGAACGTGTTCCGCATGAAGCTCCTCGGCGCCGAGGTGATCCCGGTGACCTCGGGGCGCGGCACGCTGAAGGACGCGATGAACGATGCCTTGCGCGACTGGGTGACCAATGTCCGCGATACCTTCTACTGCATCGGCACCGTGGCTGGCCCGCATCCCTATCCGGCGATGGTGCGCGACTTCCAGTCGATCATCGGCAAGGAAGTCCGCTGGCAACTGGCCGAGCAGGAGGGCGAGGGGCGGCTTCCGGATGTGGTGGTCGCGGCCATCGGCGGCGGGTCGAACGCGATGGGCCTGTTCTACCCGTTCCTCGACGACCCCTCGGTCCGCATCGTGGGGGTCGAGGCCGGCGGCAAGGGCGTGGACGACCGGATGGAGCATTGCGCCTCGCTGACCGGCGGGCGGCCCGGCGTGCTGCACGGCAACCGGACCTACCTGTTGCAGGATGCGGATGGGCAGATCCTCGAAGGCTTCTCGATCAGCGCAGGTCTCGACTACCCGGGAATCGGGCCGGAACATGCTTGGCTACACGATGTGGGTCGCGCCGAATACGTCAGCATCACCGATGCCGAGGCGCTGGAGGCGTTCCAGCTGTGCTGCAAGCTTGAGGGAATCATCCCGGCGCTGGAGCCGTCGCACGCTCTCGCTCAGGTCATGAAGCTGGCGCCGGCGCTGCCGAAGGACAAGATCATCGTGATGAACATGTGCGGGCGCGGCGACAAGGACATCTTCACCGTGGCCAAGCACCTGGGCGTACAAATGAAGGTCTGAGTGCCGCCGATCTGCGTTCAGGAGGGGCGGCCGACTGTCTTGCCGTCCTTTTCCGTTCTTCTGAGGGAAATCCGGACCCTCTGCCGGTCTGCATCTACCCTCGAAGCGTCCCTGGCTGCTTCCTAAACTATAGTTTAGGCCCGCAAACCTGCGGCATAGATGTCCAGCACTAAACTGCCGTTCAATGGCCATCACCCCAGTCCCGGGGGCATTCCGTTCTCATGCACTTGTCGACGGCAAACGCCTCGTCCGGTGCGAGTCCTGAGAACGAGGGAGATCATTTATGAAACTGAGAACCACACTTTCCTGCTACGCCGCTGCGGTTGTCCTGTCGGCCGGTGCCGCCTTCGCCGCCGTCGATGGCAATGCCCTGGCAGACCGCCTGCTGGCGGAAGGGTACGATTTCGTCGGGGTCAAGGTTGGCCCGACCCAGACCAAGGTCGAGGCGATCAAAGGGACCGAAAAGGTCGAGATCGTCTACGACAACGAGGCGTTGCAGGAGATCAAGCGCGAGGTGGAAACGGCGGATGCGGACGAGATCGGCCGCACGGGCAGAGAGGTCCGGACGGTCAAGCGTGACTTCGAGCGCTTCGGGGACGACGACAAAAACCGCCGCCACGGCAAGGGCGCTGACGACGACGACGAAGATCACGACCGCAAAGGGCGTGGCAGCGACGATGATCACGATGACGACCATGGGCGCGGCGGGGATGATCATGGCGGCGGCGACAATGACGGCGATCGCGGTGGCGACGACGACTGAGCCCCACAAGCCCGAGAAAGCGGAGAGCCCCGGCCTTGCCGGGGCTTTCGGCGTGGCACATAATTCAAGCGAGCGGACCCGGGTGGCGAAATGAGACGGCGCGTGTTCATGGCGGGACTTGCCGTCGGGCTTCTCGGCGGGGCTCCGGCATTCGCAGAGGATGTGGTTGCAAGTGTCAAGCGGCAGCTCAGGTCGCTTGGGTTTCGCTCGATCGTCGAGGAACGGACCCTTCTTGGGCGCGTCCGAATCACTGCAACCCGCAAGGACGGCGTTCGCGAGATCATCGTGAACCCGAAAACAGGTGAGATCCTGCGGGACTTGTGGTTGGCAAAGGGCAGCGGCAGCGGAATGCCGATCATCGATGACCGCGAGGGAAGCAGTGGCGTCAGCGCGAGCGGAGGGGGCCGTAGCGATGACAAAGATGATGATGACGACCGCGACGATGACGATCGTGACGATGACGATCGTGACGATGACGATGATTGATCGGCCCGTCCGTCGAGGGTTGTCCGCGTGAGACGAGCAGCGCCGTTCATCGCCATTTTTGTCATCCAGGCGCTTTGCGCCTTCTTTTTCGTATCCGACATCCTGTCCTCGGTCGTGGGGTTCCGCAGTTCGCCGATCAGCTGGGAAATGCGCGAGGCGCTCGAGATCGGTGCAGCCGTCGGGCTGGTGCTGGGCGTGGTGGTCGGTGGGCTCATGTTGCGGCAGGCCCTGCGCGACCGGCACCGGGCCGAGGAGCAGCTTCGGCGTGCCTCAGGGGCCTTTGCCGACCTTCTGCAAGAGCGTTTCGAGGAATGGGGACTGACGCCTTCGGAAAAGGACGTCGCACTGTTCGCGATCAAGGGGATGTCGACGGCCGAGATCGCGCAGTTGCGGTCGACCAGCGAGGGCACGGTGAAGGCGCAGACCAATGCGATCTATCGCAAGGCCGGCGTGACCGGGCGGCCGCAGCTTCTGTCGCTGTTCATCGAGGATCTCATGCGGGACGACGGGGCGATCCGCCCGATGCCGGAGGCCACGCCGGACGCCGCCGTGCCGGTCAAGTAGGCTGGCTGGTCAATCGCTGGCGTGCTGCTGCAGGATCTCGATCGGGACCACGGCCAGCGTTGCCTGATGCGTGGCCGCAAGCCTGACTTGCGGGGCCGCGCCTTCCTCGTGTGCTTGCAGGAAACGGCTGGCGCAAAGGCACCATTGGTCGCCAGGTTTCAGCCCCGCGAAGCCGTATTCCGGCCGAGGGGTGGACAGGTCGTTGCCCAAATACTTCGAGAGCGCCAAGAACTCGGCCGTCATCAGCGCGCAGACGGTGTGCAGGCCGCGGTCCATCGGGCCGGTGTTGCAGCAGCCGTCGCGGAAGAAGCCGGTCACCGGGTCGGTGGAGCAGGGCTCGAGCGGCTGGCCAAGGACATTGAGCGAGGGAAGCTTCATCGGCAAAGAATGGCAGGCCGGGCGGCCGCTGTCCAGTGGCGTTCCCGGTGGGCAGCCTCTCCCACCCGAATGAAATCAATGGCTTGTCTGCGGGAAATCAGGAAGGCTCAACCGATGGCTAGCGACAGTCCACTCCGTAGTCCGCGACGACCGGAAAGCTGCCGTCCTCGCCGAATTCGCCCATGGTGGTGACACCGAGGCTGCCTGCCGGGCCGGCATAGGCATAGCCGCAAAAGCCGAAGCCGGTGCCGGAACAGTCATCGACCTCTGGCACGCCGCGCGCGGCGATCTCGGCGTCGAGGCCCATGCTGCCGCTCCGGTCGCCGACATGGGGCTGCGGTTGCCAGCCGGCCCCGGCCAGCCTTTCCCGTGCGATGTCGATGGGAAGGCCGTAGATCAGCGGCACCTCGGTGGCCCCGTTGCAGACCGGCTCGGATGCGGCGAGCGGCACGACGGCGATGCCATCCGTCCCCTGGGGCCGGATGTCGGCAAGCGGCATCGGCAGAAAATCGCCCGACCAGAGCCGGAGCCCGGTGTCGGCAAAGGGTGCGACAAAGCCGATCGGCAGCTGCTCCGCGTCGGTGGCGTAGATCAGTGCGGTCAGGCGGTCGCCACGGAAGAACCCGACGTTGCCATCCTGGCGCAGGCAGGTGCCCGAAGTGCCTTGCACGAAGCTGCCGACAAAGCTGACGGCGGTCAGGTCGCCGAACGGGATCTCGGCCGTGACCGTCCAGCCAAGGGCCTGTGCGGCGCGTCCGGCCGCGGTTCCGGGCGTGATGGCCAGATGATCGCAGAAGGCGACATCCCCCGGTGTCGTCGGCGCGGTGGGCAGGCGATCCAGTGCCACGATGTCGAGGCCAGGGATCTGCGAGGAAAGGGGGGCTTCGGCCAGGGCGGGTGCGGCGAGGGCGAGGCTTGCGGCAACGGCAGGGCGGAACGACACGGGCAAGGCTCCATCGGGCGGATGCCGGAACCTGAGCCCGTGTGGGCCGGGATGTCGAGTGGGGATCTCCGCACCCCCGCAAGAGGGCAACCGGACACGCCTACAGGCGGTACGGGGGATCAGGTCGCCCGAGACGAGCGCCGTCAGCACGCGGGGCAAGGGCCAGAGCCGGGAAAGCGGCGCAAGCAGGTGGTCGCGCAGGACCGGCAGCAGCCGGCTGTGCGACTGGTACTGCGGGGTGAAGGCGGCCGAGAGGGCCTGGTAGAGGCCAAGATGCCAGCGGCGCGCCCGATGGTAGGCTGGCAGCGCCTGATCCAGCGGCAGTCGCAGGGCCCGGGCAAGCGCCTGGGCATCGAGCAGCGCCATGTTGGCGCCCTGGCCAAGCTGGGGGCTGGCCCGGTGGGCGGCATCGCCGATGTGGATGAGGCGCCGGCTGTAGGGTCGGCGGAGCGTCCCGTGACTGTAGCGGGCCGGGGAAAGCTGGGTCTTGTCGGCGATCAGGTCTAGAAACGGGATCATCGCGGGCCAGAAAGCTGCGACCTCGGCCTGCCAGCGGTGCAGGGGTTTCGCAGGCCATTCGTCAAGCTCGGCCGCCGACAGCGACCAGAAGACGGCGGCCCGGGGCGTCGGATCATCGGGCAGGCAGCCGATCGGCAGGATACCGGCCATGCGCGAGGCGCGGTGGTAGCGCTGGCGCAGCTCGGTCAGGGGAAGGTCGGTCGCGGGCCAGGGGACATGGGCCCAGACCGCGCCGAACGGCAGCGCCCGGGCGGTGAGGGGGGCAAGGCGGGAGCCCGCGCCGGAGGCGTCGACGATCAGGTCGAAGGGGCCAAGCTCGCCCCGGTCGGTGACCAGATGGATCGCGTCCGGCGTTGCGCGGGTGCCGGTGGCGGCGTGGCCGGTGACAGGGCGGACCCCGGCACGGGTGGCGGCCTGCCACAGGATGTTGAACAGCGCCGCGCGGTGCATGGCAAGGCCGGGTGCCTGCGGTCGGTAGGCGACATCCAGCGCGACCTTTCGCCCGGAGTGGCCAAGCATCCGGGTGAGCGGGGCGCCGAGGCGGCGCGCCTCGTCCCCGGCGCCGATGGCATCCAGCGCGGCAAGGCCGACGGGCTGGACGACCAGGCCGGCGCCGAGCGGTCTCGGCGTCTCGAACCGTTCGAAGACTGTGACGCTGTGGCCCTCCCGGGCGAGAAGGGTTGCGGCGGCGAGGCCGCCGATCCCGGCCCCGGCGATGGCGATGCAGTAGGTCATGGAGCATCGATGGCAGCGGAGTGTCGTTGCGGCAAGGGCTGCGGTGTCGCGGGGCGGCTTTCGAACGGAGCGCCTGGCGGCGCGAGCCTCCTGTCTCGTCGTCCGGCTGCGCCTCCTCCTCGGGTGATGAGGGCGCTGCCCCCAAACCCCCGGGATATTTGCAGACAGGCGAATGGGTATCGGGGCGGGCTGGACCCTTCGGCGGCCTTTGTCTATAAGGCCGCCATGCTTATGGGACGGGTTCTTCGCGCGCGAATTACTTGCCCGGCGGGCTGAGGCCCGGCCGGGTTCGTCGTTTTGCCGCTGGCCCGTGACGGGCCGACCTGCCCCTGAATTCCTGAGGTTTCCCTCCCATGTGCGCCGATACCGCCGCTGTTGACTACCGCGACACCGTCTTCCTGCCCGAGACCGCCTTCCCGATGCGCGCGGGGCTTCCCCAGCGCGAGCCCGACTGGCTGGCCCGGTGGGAGCGGATCGGGGTCTATGACCGCTTGCGGGAGCGCGCGGCGGGCCGCGCACCCTTCGTGCTGCACGATGGCCCGCCTTACGCCAACGGCCACCTGCACATCGGCCATGCGCTGAACAAGGTCCTGAAGGACATGGTGGTGCGGTCCCAGCAGATGATGGGCCGCGACGCGCGCTATGTGCCGGGCTGGGACTGCCACGGCCTGCCGATCGAATGGAAGATCGAGGAGCAGTATCGGGCGAAGGGCCTAAACAAGGACGATGTGGACACCGTCGCCTTCCGCCAAGAGTGCCGCCGCTTTGCCGAGGGCTGGATCGACATCCAGCGCGAGGAGTTCAAGCGGCTGGGCGTCACCGGCAAGTGGGACAGGCCCTACCTGACCATGGACTACCACGCCGAGGCGGTGATCGCCGACGAGTTCATGAAGTTCCTGATGAACGGCACGCTCTACCAGGGGTCGAAGCCGGTGATGTGGTCTCCGGTCGAGAAGACCGCGCTGGCCGAGGCGGAGGTGGAGTATCACGACCATACCTCGCATCAGGTCTGGGTGCGGTTCCGGGTTATCCATGGCGAAGCGCTGTTCACCCGGACGCCGACCGATGTGCTGATCTGGACCACGACGCCATGGACCATCCCGCAGAACCGGGCCGTCGCCTTTGGACCAGACATCGCCTACGGGCTTTACGAGATCATCGGGCGGCCGGAAGACAGTTCGGCGATCATCGGGCATCGGGTGATTGTGGCGGACAAACTGGCCGAGGCTGTCTTCGGTCAGGCCAGGCTGGTCGGGCCGGAGATGGTGCGGCGGCTGGGTGACGTCTCGGCGGCGGACCTGAAGGGCATGGTCATGGCGCATCCCTTCCGGGGCGTCGAAGGCGGCAATGGCGAATGGGACTATGACGTCCCGATGCTGCCGGGCGAGCATGTCACCGACGACGCCGGCACCGGCTTTGTCCATACCGCGCCCAGCCATGGCGACGACGACTATCAGCTGGGCGTCAGGTTCGGCCTGCCGATGACCTACAATGTCGAGGCTGACGGCTCCTACCGCGCCGACCTGCCGCTGTTCGGCGGGCAGCACATCATCACTCCGGACGGCAAGGAAGGGCCGGCGAACGTGTCGGTCATCAAGCAGCTGGCCTACACGGGCGCGCTTTTCGCCAAGGGCAAGTTCAAGCACCAGTATCCGCATTCCTGGCGGTCCAAGGCCCCGGTGATCTACCGCAACACGCCGCAGTGGTTCGTCGCCATTGACAAGGCGCTCGATGACGGCATGTCCACCTATGGCGACACGATCCGGAAACGGGCGCTGAACTCGATCAATCAGCTTGTCGAATGGACCCCCGCCACGGGTCGCAACCGGCTGCATTCGATGATCGAGGCCCGGCCCGACTGGGTGCTGTCGCGCCAGCGCGCCTGGGGCGTGCCGCTGACCTGCTTCGTCAAGAAGGGGGCGCGGCCGGATGCGCCGGACTTCCTGCTCAAGAAGGCCGAGGTGAACGCCCGGATCAGGGCGGCCTTCGAGGCGGAAGGCGCCGATGTCTGGTATGTGCAAGGATTCAAGGAAAAGGTCCTGTCCGGCATCGTCGATCCGTCCGATTATGAACAGGTCTATGACGTGCTGGACGTCTGGTTCGACTCCGGCTCCACCCATGCCTTCGTCCTGCGCGACCGCGAGGACGGCAGCCCGGACGGCATCGCCGACCTTTACCTCGAAGGCACCGACCAGCATCGCGGCTGGTTCCATTCCTCGATGCTGCAAGCCTGCGGCACCAAGGGCCGCGCGCCCTATCGGGGGGTGCTGACCCACGGCTTCACGCTCGACGAGAAGGGCATGAAGATGTCCAAGTCGCTGGGCAACACCGTCGCCCCGCAGGAGGTGATCCAGGATTACGGCGCCGACATCCTGCGGCTCTGGGTGGCGCAGTCCGACTATACCGTGGACCTGCGCATCGGGAAGGAGATCCTGAAGGGCGTGGCCGACAGCTACCGGCGGCTGCGCAATACCATGCGCTACATGCTGGGCGCGCTGTCGGGCTTCACCGAGGCCGAGCGGGTCGATCCCGCCGAGATGCCGGAGCTGGAACGCTGGGTGCTGCATCGGCTCGCCGAACTCGACGCCGAGGTGCGCAAGGGCTATGCCGCCTACGACTTCCAGGGCGTGTTCCAAAAGCTGTTCACCTTCTGCACCACGGACCTGTCGTCGATCTACTTCGACATCCGCAAGGACGCGCTCTACTGCGACGCGCCCGGCGCGCTGCGCCGCCGCGCCTGCCGGACGGTGATGGACCTGCTCTTCCACCGCCTGACCACCTGGCTCGCGCCGATCCTCGTCTTCACCATGGAAGAGGTCTGGCTGGAACGCTTCCCCGGCGAGGACAGCTCGGTCCACCTGGTCGATTTCCCCGAGACCCCGGCAAGCTGGCGCGACGAGGCGCTGGCCGGGAAGTGGGAAACCATCCGCGACGCGCGTCGGGTGGTTACCGGGGCGCTCGAGGTGCAGCGGACCGCGAAGGTGATCGGCGCCAGCCTCGAGGCCGCGCCCGAGGTCTTCGTTTCGCCCGCCATGGCCGCGATCCTCGGCAGCGTCGATTTCGCCGAGACCTGCATCACCTCGGACCTCACCCTGCGCACGGGCGAGCCGACGGAAGGCGCCTTCCGGCTGGCCGATGTGCAGGGAGTCGCGGTCCAGTTCCACCCCGCGACCGGGCAGAAATGCGAACGCTGCTGGAAGGTGCTGCCCGACGTGGGCACGCACAGGCACCCCGGCACCTGCCGGCGCTGCAACGACGCGCTGGACTGACGCGGCGCGACGACCGGGCGCAGGCTGACGGGCACGGGACGAAACTTTCGCCAGCGAAACGTGGTATCCTTACCCGATCAAGGGAGGACGCCATGATCCATCGCAGCCCCTACCCGCCGGTCGCCCTTACCGGCGAAAGCATCACCCAGCGCGTGCTGCGCGGCCTTGGCCCGGACCCGGACCGGGTGGTGCTGATCGACGGTCCCTCGGGGCGCGAGATGACCGCCGGCGCGCTCGAGACGGGGATCCGGCGCCTCGCCGGCGGGCTGAGGGCGCGCGGGCTCGGCAAGGGCGACGTGGTGGCGATCCTCGCGCCGAACCTGCCGGACTATGCCGTGGTCTTTCACGGCGTGGCCTTTGCGGGCGCGACGGTGACGACCATCAACCCGACCTACACCGCGCCCGAGGTCGCGCATCAGCTGGAGGATTCCGGCGCGCGGCTTCTGGTCACCCTGCCGCCCTTCCTCGACACCGCCCAGGCCGCCGCCGGCGATGTCGAGATCGTGGTGATCGGCGCCGCCCAGGGCGCGACGCCCCTTGCCGCGCTGATGGGCGATCCGCTCGCCGAGCAGGTCCCGGTCGATGCCGCGCGCGACGTGGCGGTGCTGCCCTATTCCTCGGGCACCACCGGCCTGCCCAAGGGCGTGCGGCTCAGCCACAGGAACCTCGTGGCCAATGTCGATCAGTCGCTCGCCGTGATCGGCTGCGATCCCGGCCAATGGTCGGTGGGCTTCCTGCCCTTCTTCCACATCTACGGCCAGACCGTGCTGATGAACATGCACCTGGCGGCCGGGGCCGGGATCATCACCATGCCGCGCTTCGACCTCGAGATGTTCCTGACGCTCGTCGCACGCCACCGGACGCCCACGCTCTTCTGCGCCCCGCCGGTGGCCGTCGCGCTGGCCAAGCATCCGATGGTGGCGGGGTTCGACCTGTCCTGCGTGGAACGCTTCTTCTCCGGCGCGGCACCCCTTGGCGGCGAGATCGGCGACGCCGTGGCCGCGCGGCTCGGCTGCCAGTCGGTACAGGGCTACGGCATGACCGAGATGAGCCCGGTCAGCCATGCGACCCCGCGCGGGCAGGCGCGCCAGGGTTCGGTCGGGGTCACGCTTCCGTCCACCGAATGCCGCATCGTGGTCGATGGCCGCGACGCGGAGCCGGGCGAGGCGGGCGAACTCTGGGTGCGCGGGCCGCAGGTGATGCTCGGCTATCACAACCGCCCCGCGGCCACGGCCGAGACGCTGACACCGGACGGCTGGCTGAAGACCGGCGATCTGGCCGAGATCGACGCCGAGGGCTGGGTCTTCATCCGCGACCGGCTGAAGGAACTGATAAAGGTCAAGGGCTTCCAGGTGGCCCCCGCCGAGGTGGAGGCCGCGCTGCTGACCAGTTCGATGGTGAAGGACGCGGCCGTCAAGGGTGTGCCGGACGACGAGGCGGGCGAATTGCCCGTGGCCTATGTCGTCCCCGCCGAGGGCGCCGAAGAGGCCGCGATCCGCGCCCATCTCGCCGGGCAGCTCGCGCATTACAAGCTGCCGCAGCGCATCGTCTTCGTCGAGGCGATCCCGAAATCCGCCTCGGGCAAGATCCTGCGCCGGATGCTGCCGGGGTAGCTGTGGCTCGTCGAAGCCCTTCGGGCACTCCTCGCGCTGCGGCCGACGAGCGCCCGCAGGGCGACGAGGAGGTTCAGGGTTTCGCTACGGGAAAAGTCTTCGCCGGGGACCCCAGATCCCCCGGCGAAGAGTCAGGCCGATGCGCCCACGGGGAGACCGCGTGGCACCGGCGTCGATTGCAGGCGGGCCGACTTGACCAGCGCATCGGCGAGATCCTGGCCACGGCGCAGCGCGATCAGGTCGTCGCGGGTCAGGCCGATGTCGTCCAGCAGATGATCGTCGTTCCGCTCCAGCAGGAACGCGGTCGAGCGGCGCAGCTGCAAAAGGGCGATGAGACGGGCGAACATGACGGGACTCCTTGACTTGAGACCCAGAGATAGGGCCGGGTTTGACATTTCACAAGCGAATAGCTTTCATGGCTGACATGAACTTGATTCATGGGTAACCGATGCAGCCGCTCGACAGCGACCTGATGCGCAGCTTTCTGGCGGTGGCCGACTGCGGGTCGGTCACGGCGGCGGCGGATCGGCTGTTCCGCACCCAGTCGGCGGTCAGCCTCCAGATCAAGCGGCTGGAGGACAGCCTGGGCCAGCCGCTCTTCCATCGCCAGGCGCGCGGGGTGGCGCTGACGCCGAGGGGAGAGCAGCTTCTGCCCTATGCGCGGCGGGTGGTGGCGCTTCTGGACGAGGCGGCGATCGCGCTGCGGGAAAAGCCGCTTGTCGGTCCGGTGCGAGTCGGGATCTCGGACGAATATTCGGGCACCGTGCTGCCCCGCGCGCTGGCCGCCTTCGACGAACGGCACGAGGGCGTGCAGGTCTCGGTCCGGGTGGACCATTCCACCGCGCAGATCGCGGCGCTCGAGGCCGATGAGATCGACCTCGGCGTGATCTACGACTGGGCCTATGTGCAGGAGGGCGAGGTCCTGTGCATCGACCCGACGGTCTGGGTCACCTCGCTGACCCATGCCCAGCACCTGCGCCGCCCGGTGCCGGTCGCGGTCTATTTCCGCAGCCAGTGGAGCCGCGATTACGCCGAGATGTCGCTCGACCGGCACGGCATCGACTGGCGCGCGGCCTGGTCCTGCGACATGGCGGCGGGGTTCCGGGTGGCGGTGACGAACGGCATGGCCATCGCGCCCCTGTCGCGCAGCACGATCCCGCCGGGCTGCCGGGAACTGACAGCCGAGGACGGCTTTCCCATCGTGGACAGTGCGCGGGTGGTGCTGCGGCGCAACCCGCGCGGCACCTCTCCGGCGATCGAGGGCATGGCCGAAGTGCTGCGCGCGGCCTTCGCGCCCTTGGGAGGGGGGAAACCCGGATGATCCGCGCCGGGATGGTGGGGCCGTTCGGGCCGGTGGCGCTGGTCGAACGCGACGGGCTTCTGGTGGGCCTCGACTGGACGCTGCCCGACACACCGGGGCAAAGCGCGCTGCTGGCCGAGGGTCTGGCGCAGCTTGCCGCCTATTTCGCCGGGAGCCTGCGCCGCTTCGACCTGCCGCTCTACTGGGGGACGGGGTTGCATGCCGCCGTGCGGCGGGCGATGGCCGACATCCCGATGGGCGAGACGCGGACCTATGGCCAGATCGCGCGCATCGTCGGGGCTCCGCCGCAGGCGGTCGGGCAGGCCTGCGGCGCCAATCCGCTGCCGATCCTCATCCCCTGCCACCGGGTCACCGGCACGCGCCGGTTCGGCGGCTTCTCCGCCCCCGGCGGGGTTGAAACCAAGGCGGCGCTCCTCCGCCACGAGGGGGCGCTGCTCCTGTGACGCAGGACCTGCGCGCCGCGATCCTCGAAATGGCGCTCCGGCGAGGCAGGGGGCGCAGCTTCTGCCCCTCCGAGGTTGCAAGGGCCCTGGCCAGCGACTGGCGGCCGCTGATGCCCGCCCTGCGCGCCGTCGCGACCGAGATGCCCGAGATCCGCGCCACCCAGCGCGGGGTCGAGGTCGATCCCCGCACCGCGCGCGGCCCGATCCGGCTGCACTTGCGCTGAGCCTATCGAAACCCCCGCTCTGGACCTAAGGCGCGGCTTGTGTCGGCCCGCGCCGGGGTCTAGCCAGTCGTGTAACAGATTCATGACGGGTGCGACGTGACCCTTGGCGTGTTCCTGGCCGTCCTCGGCGCGGCCTTCCTCCATGCGCTGTGGAATGCGCTGATCAAGCTGGGCACTTCCAAGGTCGGCGGGATGGTGATCCTGTCCATCGTTGAGGTGCCGATCGGCCTAGCCGTCGTGATGCTGAGCCCCGCCATCGACCCCGCGGCGATCCCCTGGGTGCTCGCGGCGGGCTGCACGCATTTCGCCTACAAGTTCTTCCTGACCTATGCCTACGACCGGGGCGATCTCAGCCGGGTCTATCCCATCGCCCGCGGCGCCGCGCCGATGATCGTGGCGCTGGTGGGCGCGGTCTTCCTCGCCGATGCGGTCACCGGGCAGGAATACCTGGCCATCGCCGTGCTGGCCGCCGGGATCCTGCTGATGGCGCGCGGCGTCTTTTCCAGCGGCGAGGACCGCAGGCTTCTGCCCTTCGCCATCGGCTCTGCCTGCGCCACCGCGACCTACACGCTGATCGACGGGATGGGGGCGCGGGTCTCGGGCTCGGCCGCGGCCTATGTGGCCTGGGTCTTCGTCGCGGACGGGACCTTCTTTACCCTCGGCATGCTGGCCCTGCGCGGCTGGGACGTGATCCCGCGGAACTGGCACGCCTGGCGCATGGGGGCCTTCGCCTCGGCGGCCAGCTACGGCGCCTATGCGGTGTCGATCTGGGCCATGACGCTCGCGCCCATCGCGGTGGTCGCGGCCCTGCGCGAGACCTCGATCCTGTTTGCCGTGCTGATCGGCTGGCTGGCCTTCGGCGAGAAGATGAGCGGGGAAAAGGCGGTGGCGGCCCTGGTGATCGTCGCCGGCGTGATGCTGACGCGGCTGTAGCCGGGACCAAATTTCTTAAGCAAGAAATTTGCCAGAATCCTTGCTCAAGGATTCTGCCCCTATCGCACCCGACGGATCCCTTCCGGCACGACCTGCTGCACGATCCCGGCCAGCAACAGATACATCGAGGTCAGCACCAGCAGCCATTTCGCCACCGGCCCCTCGTTGAAGTCCCACCACGCCGCCCAGGCCGCAAGCGCGATCCAGGCGACGCAGACCGCCAGCGAGATCTCGTACCAGCGGCTGGTGCGGACCGGGTGGATGAATTTCAGGTTGGTGAACATGGTCACCGTCAACAGGATGACGACCACGAGGATGATCGCCTCGCCCGGCTTGGTGGCGAACAGGACCAGCACCACCATGTTCCAGCAGGCGGGAAAGCCGGCAAAGCTCTTGTCCTTGGTCTTCATCCGCGTGTCGGCGAAATAGACGACCGAGCCGTAGCAGATCACGATGATCGCCAGCCACCCCGTCCAGCCCGGCAAAAGGCCCGACTGGAACAGCGCGAAGGCCGGGATGAAGACATAGGTCAGGTAATCCACGATCAGGTCCATCAGGACCCCGTCATAGGTCGGCCAGTTCTTCCGCACGTCGTATTTCCGCGCCAGCGGCCCGTCGATCCCGTCCACGATCAGCGCCACCACCAGCCAGAGGAACATCAGGCTCCAGTCCTCCTTCACCGCGGCCAGCATGGCGAACATCGCCAGCACCGCGCCGGTGGCGGTCAGCAGGTGGACGGACAGGGCTTTCAGACGTGGGCTCATGGGGACTTGATGGCCGATTACGGGGCAGGGCGCAACAGGGGGGCGCGCGGCTCAGGCGCGGGGGTGGGCTTTTTCATAGACCTCCATCAGCCGCGCGGCATCGACGGCGGTGTAGGCCTGGGTGGTGGACAGGGAGGCATGGCCCAGCAGCTCCTGGATCGCGCGCAGGTCGCCCCCGGCCGACAAGAGATGCGTGGCAAAGCTGTGGCGCAGCGCATGCGGCGTGGCGGTCGCGGGCAGGCCGAGGCGCAGGCGCGCGCGCTCCATCGCCGCCTGGATCAGGCGCGGGTTCACCGCGCCCCCCCGCGCGCCGCGGAACAGGGGGGCGTTGGGCGCAAGCTCGAAGGGGCAGCGGGCCACATAGTCCGCCACCGCCTGCGCCGCCGCCGGTATGACCGGGACGATCCGCGTCTTGCCGCCCTTGCCGGTGATCCGCAGCACGCCGGGCAGCGGATGGTCGGCGCCGGTCAGCGCCAGCGCCTCGGAAATCCGCAGGCCAAGGCCGTAAAGCAGCGTGGCTATCGCGGTGTCGCGCGCGGCGATCCAGTCCTCGCGCGCATCGGCGCCGATCTCGGTGAGGATCGCCCCGGCGCCCTCCTCGCTCAGCGGGCGGGGCAGCTTGCGGCGGAACTTCGGGGCGCGGGCCGACAGGACCGTGGCCGCATCCGTCCCGCTGCGGTCGGCCGCCCAGGCGGTGAAGCCCTTGACCGCCGACAGCGCGCGGGCCAGCGACCGGGCCGACAGGCCGCGCCCGCGCTCCTCGGCCATCCAGGCGCGCAGGTCGGACTGGCTCGCGCGCGCGACCGAGGCGATGCCCTCGGCCCCGCCGCGATGGGCCACCAGGAACTTGAGATAGCGCGCCACGTCGCGGCGATAGGCCTCGATGGTGTTCGCCGCCGCCCCTTCCAGGGCGGCCAGCTGCGACAGCCATTGCGCCAGCGCCGCCCCCAGCGCGGGGGGCAGGAAGGGGTCGCTCAGCCCAGCCACCGGCGCATCGTCCGCTCGAAGACCCCGGCGAAGAAGGCCAGCAGGTCGGTGCCATGGGTGGCCTTGAACTGGTTCGGGTCTTCCGAGGCGAAGACCAGCATCCCCGGCAGCCGCCCCGGCCCGAGGTCCAGCTTCATCAGCGCCTCCGACCGGATCTCGTCGGCCAGCGGGCCATAGAAGGCAGCGGCGAGCCCCGTGACGGCGCGCAGCACCACCGGCCGCCCCGGCCCGTTGCGGCCGTTCGTCAGGTAATGGCCGACGAAGCCCTGCGGGACCACCTGCAACACCTCGCCCAGCCGGCGCAGCACCGGGTCGGACTCGCCATCCTCCTGCAAGGTCTCCAGCACCAGCCGCACATGATCCACCCGCAGGATCTGCGCCACCTCGCCGGTCAGGCTGGCGATGAAGGCCTCGAAATCCGTGGGCTCCAGCATCTGCAGCACCGCGCGGTGCACCTGGTTGGTGCCCGCGAGGTTCTCGTAGGCCGCGGCGATGACGGACCGGTGGGTGTCCTCTAGCCGGTCGAGCCGCGCCTCCAGCCGCTGCATGGCGATGCCGCGCAGATCGACGACATTCTCGCCGAGCGCGCGTTCGTTGGCGGCAACGAGGGCGTTCATCACGTCGCGGTCGTCCAGAAGACGTTCCGGCTCGGCAAGGATGCGCGCGCGCAGGTCGGGTTCGATCATCGGCGAGTCTCGGGCGGTTCTTGCATCTGTGTCCGGGACTATAGGCCGAAGCCGCAGGTTCTGGCGACAGGCAACACGGCGGCGCGCGGGGGGCTGTGCGATCCCTGCAACAGCCGGGTCACAGGAAACTCTGCGGATCGATGTCCACCGCCAGCCGCAGATCCTTCGGCACCCTGACCTGCGCCAGCCATTCCGCCAGCGCCGCCTGCAACGGCGCCCCCTTCTCGGCTTTCACCAGAAGCCGCACCCGGTGCCGACCCCGCACCCTTGCGATCGGCGCCGGAGCCGGACCCCAGACCTCGGCCCCGATCCGCCTCAGGGGCTCCGACCGACGCGCCAGCTCGGCCCCGAAGTCGAAGACCTGCGCCACATCGGGCGATGACAGGATGATCCCCGCCATCCGTCCATAGGGCGGCACGCCCGAGGCGCGGCGCTCGGCCGCCTCGGCCCGCCAGAAGGCCTCCTCGTCGCCCCCGAGGATCGCGCGGATCACCGGATGCTCGGGCTGATGCGTCTGGAGCCAGGCCTCGCCCCGCCGTTCCGCCGTCCGCCCCGCCCGCCCCGCGACCTGGCGCATCAGCTGGAAGGTCCGCTCTGCCGCCCGCAGGTCCGACCCTTGCAAACCCAGATCAGCGTCGATCACCCCCACCAGCGTAAGGAGCGGAAAGTTGTGCCCCTTGGCCACGATCTGCGTGCCGATGATGATATCCGCCCGGCCGGCCGAAATCTCGGCTATTTTCTCCTTCAGCGCCCGCGCCGACCCGAACAGGTCCGAGGACAGCACCGCCACCCGAGCCTCGGGGAACCGCGCCGCCACCTCCTCGGCCAGCCGCTCCACCCCCGGACCCACGGCGGCCATCCGGCCCTCGACCCCGCAGGAAGGACAGGCCACCGGCACCGGCTTCGTCGCCCCGCACTGGTGGCAGACCAGCCGCTTCTGGAACCGGTGTTCGACCATCCGGGCATCGCACTGGTCGCAACCCACCTGATGCCCGCAGGCCCGGCAGAGCGTAACGGGCGCGAACCCCCGCCGGTTCAGGAACAGAAGCGCCTGCTCTCCCCGCGCCACCACGGCGCCGACCTTCCCGGCCAGCGTCTCGGAAATCCAGCGGTCCCCCGGCAGCTTCTCGGCCCGCATGTCGATCGCCCGCATCTCGGGCATCTCCGCCGCGCCGAAGCGCGCGCCCAGATCCAGCCGCCGATACTTCCCCGCCTCGACGTTGGCCCAGGTCTCGAGGCTGGGCGTGGCGCTGGCCAGCACCACCGGACACCCGCAGATCGCCGCCCGCAAGACCGCCATGTCCCGCGCGTTGTAAAGAACCCCGTCCTCCTGCTTGTAGGAGGTGTCGTGCTCCTCATCCACGACGATCAGCCCGAGGTCCCGGAAGGGCAGGAACAGGGCGGACCGGGCGCCGACGACCAGCCCCGCCTCGCCTTCGGCCGCCATGCGCCAGAGCCGGCGGCGTTCCGTCATGGTGACGCCGGAATGCCACTCGGCCGGCCGCGCGCCGAAGCGGGCCTCGACGCGGGTCAGGAACTCGGCGGTCAGGGCGATTTCAGGCAGAAGGACCAGCGCCTGCCGCCCCTGGCGCAGACATTCGGCCACCGCCTCCAGATAAACCTCGGTCTTGCCCGACCCGGTGACGCCTTTCAGCAGCGTCGCCGCATAGTCCCCGCGCGCGACATCGGCGACCAAGGCATCCCCCGCCGCCACCTGATCGCCCTGAAGCCGCATCCCGACATCGGCGCGCAAGCGCGGATAGGGCGTGTCGCGGGGGGCGTCCTCCTCGGCCACGACGCCCAGCTTCACCAGCCCCTTGATGACGCTTGCCCCGCAGCCCGCCGCCTCGGCCAGCTCGCCCAGCGTGACCGGCGCGCCGCCATAGTCGCGCAGGGCCTCGATCACCCGGTGCCGCGCCTCGGTCAGCTGGTTCGGAACCGGGCCCGCCAGCCGATAGACCCGACGGGTGGAGGGCGGATCGCCCAGTCCTGGCGCGCGGGTGGCAAGCCGCAGCATGGCGGGCAGGGGGGTCAGCGTATAGTCGGCCGCGCGGGCCAGGAAGGCGCGCAGTTCCGCCCGCATCGGCCGCGCGTCCAGCACCCGCGTAACAGGGCGGATCTTCGCGGGGTCGAACCCGCCTTCGCCCGGCCCCCAGACCACGCCCAGCACCCGGCGGGGCCCCAGCGGCACCTCGACGAAGTCCCCGTCGCCACAGCCGCCCTCGGGCGCGCGGTAATCGAGCAGCCGCCCCCCCAGCGCGCCGCCCAGGGCTTCCGCAAGCAGCACCCCCACCAGGTCGCCCGCACGATAGACCCGTTCGCCCAAGCTGCAACCTTTCGTTTACCGGAGGTTTCGGGTAAACCGCCCACCGAGAGCATTCAACCCCGCCGTTGCGCCCCCCGCAACCGCACCAGGGAGGACCCCATGAAATTCTTCATCGACACCGCCGACGTTGACGCGATCCGCGAGCTGCACGACCTCGGCATGGTGGACGGCGTGACCACCAACCCCTCGCTGATCCTGAAATCGGGCCGCGACATCCTCGAGGTAACGAAGGAGATCTGCTCCTTCGTGACCGGCCCGGTCTCGGCCGAGGTGGTGGCGGTCAAGGCCGACGAGATGATCGCCGAGGGCCGCAAGCTGGCCGCCGTCGCCCCGAACATCGCGGTGAAGGTGCCGCTGACCTGGGACGGGCTCAAGACCTGCAAGGTGCTGACCTCGGAAGGCTTCATGGTCAACGTCACGCTCTGCTTCAGTGCGAACCAGGCGCTGCTGGCGGCCAAGGCGGGGGCCACCTTCATCTCGCCCTTCATCGGGCGGCTCGACGACATCAACCTGGATGGGCTGGACCTGATCGGCGACATCCGCACGATCTACGACAACTACGACTTCAAGACCCAGATCCTGGCCGCCTCGATCCGCTCGGCGAACCATGTGAAGGACTGCGCGATGATCGGCGCGGACGTGGTCACGGCGCCGCCGGCGGTCATCAAGGCGCTGGCGAGCCATGTCCTGACCGACAAGGGTCTCGACCAGTTCCTGAAGGACTGGGCCAAGACCGGGCAGAAGATCCTCTGACCCCCGGAACGCTCCTCGGCGACTTCGTCCCTCGTCGCAGGTCCCGCGAGGAGAAGACGAAGTCGCACGACGAGCCCGTTCTCAGTCGTCCGACATGTCCACCGGCGGGGGCGAGACGAAGACATGGTCCCGCCCCGTGGCGTCGGTGATCACCACCTCGGCCATCGGTGCGACCGTGCCGTCGGCGCCCAACGCCGAGGACGGGCCAGTGAACAATTGGCGCAGGATGTTGGGGGTCTCGACCGCCCGCACCGCATGGCCGCAGCCCGGTCCGCAACTCTCCAAACGGCCCGAGCCTCCCGCCTCGGCCCCGCAGGCGAGGCAGGAGCTGCCGTCCGACAGCGCAAGCGTCAGCACATCCGCCGACAGCCGCGCCGCCTGCCGCTAACCCGCCGTGACGCAGCCCGCCAGCAGTCCCGTGATCAGAAACCGGCGCATCCGCGCTCTACCTTCTACAAGGGCCAGATCAGCGGGATCAGCGCGCAGACGACCAGCATCAGGATGATGTTCAGCGGCACGCCCACCCGCGCGAAGTCCGAGAACCTGTAGCCCCCCGGGCCATAGACCATCATGTTGGTCTGATAGCCCACCGGCGTCGCAAAGGCGAGCGTGGCCGAGAACATCACCGCCACCACGAAGGGCCGCGGGTCGTGGCCCAGGTTCTCGGCCAGCCGAATCGCGACCGGCGTGTAGATCACGGCCACCGCGTTGTTCGACAGGAACTCGGTCAGCACCAGGCCGATGAAATAGACCATCAGGATCAGGACGAAGGGGCCGAGGTTCTCCATCCAGGGTGAAACCGCGCCGACCAGAAGCTCGACCGCACCGGAATTATCCAGCCCCTCGCCGACTGCCAGCATGGCGAAGATCATCGCCAGAAGCCGGCCGTCCACGAAGGAGAACGCCTCGTCGCTGTCCACGCAGCGGGTGACCAGGATGCCCGCCACGGCGATCACGGTCAGCGGCAGGATCGGCGCCACCTCCAGCCCCGACAGCGTGACGATCAGCGCGATCGCCGCCAGCGCGATCGGCGCCTTGGACCGGCGGAAGGCCATCACCCGAGGGCGGTTGATGTCCAGAAGGTTCATGTCCGCCGCCAGCCGCTGGATGTCCTCGATCGTGCCTTCCAGCAAGAGCGTGTCGCCCACTCGAACGATCAGGTCGTCCAGCTGCCGGCCGATGTTCTGGTTGTGCCGGTGCACCGCCAGCACATAGACCCCATAGCGCCGCCGCAGCCGCAGGTCGCCCAGCCGGTGCCCCTCCATCCGGCAACCCGGTCCGATCAGCACCTCGACCGTCTCGGTCTTGACCGACGAGAGCTTGTCCACCAGATGCACGTCCTTGCGCGCATGAAGGCCCATCAGTTCCGTCATCTCGGTGCGCAGGACCACCCGGTCGCCCGCCTCCAGCGTCACCGCCGCCAGATCGCGCCGCAGGCTGGCGTCGCCGCGCAGGACGTCGATCACCCGCACCCCGTCGCGCTTGAAGATGTCGATGTCCAGCACCGGCTGGCCGATGAGCGTGCTGTCCTCGGGCACCGCGACCTCGGTGAAGAACTTCATCTTGCGCTTTTCGCTGAGAAGCACGCCCATCGACTGCCGCACGGGCAGCAGCCGGTCGGCGAACAGGGCCAGGAACGCGCCCCCGACCAGCGTGACCGCGATCCCCAGGGGCGCGATCTCGAACAGGCCGAAATGCGCCAGCCCCTTGTCGGCCGCTACCCCGTCGACCAGGAGGTTGGTCGAAGTGCCGATCAGCGTGATCATCCCCCCCATCACCGTCATGTAGCTGAGCGGGATCAGCAGTTTCGACGGCGCGGTGCCGATCTTGATCGCCAGCTGGATCACCACCGGGATCATCACCGCGACGAGCGGCGTGTTGTTCATGAAGGCCGAGGCCAGCGCGATGGCCCCGATCAGCACTGCGACCGTCAGCCTGGGGCGATTCCCCGCATGGCGGGTAACCTCGGTAACGACGGCCTCGACCGCGCCGGTCCGCACCAGGCCGCCCATCACCAGGAACAGCATCGCGATGGTCCAGGGCGCCGGGTTGGCCAGCACTGCGGTCGCCTCCCTCACCGGCAGGATGCCAAGGATCAGCATCAGCGCGGCCCCGGCGATCGCCGTCACTTCGACCGGGATGCGTTCCAGCACGAACAGAACGAACATCACCACCAGGATGGTCAGCGCGACCCAGGGCTCGGTGGTGGCGGGCAGGTCGATTCCGAACATCACAGCCCCGTCTTCCGCGCCGTGCGCTGGCGCGACTGCACCAGCGTGACGCCGCCCAGCATCACGGCCAGCGCCAGCCAGACCGTTGCTGCCGGGCGCTCTCCCAGAAGCACCATCGCCCAGATCATCCCTGCCGCCGTCACCAGATAGCTCGACTGCGCCGCAAAGACCGGTCCGGCCCGCGCCGCCAGCCAGACATAGGTGGCGTACAGAAGGCCATGCAGGGTCGAGGACAGGGCCAGCGCGGCCTCTTCGCGCCCGACCGGCCAGGGCACATAGGCCTGGCCGGTCCCCAGCATCAGCGGAAATGTCAGGATCGCCGCCGTCAGGCTGACCCCGAACATCGCCTGAACCGGGTCCATCCCCGCCATGCCGAACCGCGCCACGAAGGTCGCCTCGACCGCGTAGAGCAGCGGCCCGCACAAGGCGACCGGCAGGAAGGCGATCATCCCGCGGTCCGGCAGGCTGGTCGAGGGCAGCGCGATCAGCACCACCGCGACAAGCCCGAGGATCAGCCCGAGGAACCGCATACCGTCGAACCGCTCCATGCCAAGGACAAGAGCAAGCGGGAAAGCCATCATCGGGATCGTCGAGATGATGATCGACATGATCCCGGACGGCAGCCGCTCGGCCGAGGTGTAGAAGGTCAAACCGGGCAGGACCGTGCCGAGGACCGCCACGATCCCGTAGAAGGTCAGCGCCTGGCGGGTAAGGACCAGCCCCCGCCCGCGTGCCAGCGAGATCATCCCCAGAACCACAGTGCAGATCACCGCCTGCCAGAAGGTCAGCCCAAGCGCGCCGGCGCCGCCTTGTGTCGCGATCTTGCCGAGCGGCTGCGTGGACCCCCAGCCGATCCCCAGCCACAACAGGATGCCAAGGAACAGCCAGCGACCGGGTTGCCCGTCGCGCCCGGTGCCCTGCGGCAGGGCAGCCGCCGGCGCCGCGGCATCCGGTCCGCTCACGGCGTCGCCTCCTGCAGGCGTCCGCCGACCCGGATCATCCGCACCCGCGTCGCCAGTCCGGTGCGGTCGTCGGTCTCGACATAGACCCCCGACAGGGTCGCCTCGCCCCCGGCAGGCTCGAACCGGCCCTTCGCCATGCCGGTGACAAAGCGGCGCAGGGGTTCGAGCTTTTCCATCCCGATCACGCTGTCGTAATCGCCGCACATTCCCGCATCCGACTGGTAGGCGGTCCCCTTGGGCAGGATCATGGCGTCGCCGGTGGGAACATGGGTATGCGTGCCCACGACCAGCGAGGCCATGCCGTCGCACCAGTGCCCCATGCCCATCTTCTCGGACGTGGCCTCGGCATGGATGTCGACGATTGCCGCCTGCACCACGCCGCCCAGCGTGTGCGCCTTCAGCACGTTTTCCAGCGCCGAGAACGGGTCATCGAATGGCCGCTTCATGAACACCTGCCCCAGCGCCTGCGTCACCAGCACCTTGCGGCCCTGAGTCGCCTCGAACACCCGGGCGCCCCGGCCCGGCGCGACCTTGGAGAAGTTCAAGGGCCGCACGATCCGCGGTTCCTGTTCGATGAAGGTCAGCATGTCCTTCTGATCGAAGGCATGATCGCCCAGCGTCAGGCAATCCGCACCCGACGCCAGAAGTTCCTTGGCATGTTCGCCGGTGATCCCCGCCCCCTGGCTCGCGTTCTCGCCGTTGACCACTACGAAATCCAGGCCCCAGGCCTTCCGCAGACCGGGCAGCCGACCAGTTACCGCAGCACGGCCGGACCGGCCCACGACATCACCAAGGAATAGCAGTCTCATGTCGCTTGGATTAGGCGGGGGGGCGTCCGCCGGCAAGTGAATTGGCAGGCTTCAGAGCAGAAAACACACCGAAAAGCCCATGCTCCTCGCTTGACTCGCGGCATCGGGAAAACCGCCCGAAAAGAAGAATTGTCGCCGAAAATTCTTCGCCCCCGCCGCACGATTCGCCGCTCAGGGTTAACGCCGCGCCCCCCCTTTCGGTCCGCCCGACGGATGCCAGACAGGAGGCAGACGGAAAGCAGGCCGGAATTCTTCAGCCAGATCATCAGGTTACCACGGCGCACACCCGACCCCTTTCCCCAATCCGTGCCGCCGCATTATCTCTTCGTTCATGACGAAGCTTGCCCCAGCCCTCTCCGCCTGGTTCGCCGCCAAGGGCTGGACCCTCCACCCCCATCAGCACCAGATGCTGGACCGCGCGCAGGATCCCGCGACCCTGCTCATCGCGCCCACCGGGGGCGGCAAGACCCTTGCGGGATTCCTGCCCAGCCTGGCCGAACTGGGCGAGGCGCCAGCCCCCGGCCTTCACACCCTCTACGTCTCGCCGCTGAAGGCTCTGACCGCCGACATTCGCCGAAATCTCGGGTTGCCGATCGAAGGCGCGGGCCTGAGGATCCGCGTCGAGGACCGCACCGGCGACACCTCCTGGACCCAGCGCCGCCGCCAGCGCGCCGATCCGCCGCATATCCTGCTGACCACACCGGAAAGCCTTGCGCTGCTGCTCAGCTACGAGGATGCCCCCCGGATCTTTCAAGGATTACAAAGGGTTATCGTCGACGAGATTCACGCCCTGGCCGAATCGAAGCGCGGCGACCAGCTTGTCCTGCAACTCGCCCGCCTCCGGTTGCTCAACCCCGCGCTCCGCCTGGTGGGCCTGTCCGCCACGGTCGAGAACCCCCCGGCGCTCGCCCGTTTCCTCGCCCCCCGGACCACGATCCTTGAGGCCGATCCCGGACCCGACCCGGACATCTCCATGCTGGATACCGAGGCCCCGCCCCCGTGGAGCGGCGGCGGCGGCCGCTATGCCATCCCGGCGATCCTGAACGAGATCACCCGCCACAAGACCACCCTCATCTTCCACAACACCCGCGCCCAGGCCGAGCTCTTCTTCCACGACCTCTGGCTGGCCAACACCGAGGACCTGCCCATCGGCATCCACCATGGCTCGCTCTCGCGCGAAAGCCGCGAAAGGGTGGAAAAAGCCATGTCCGACGGGCAGTTACGCGCGGTGGTCTGCACCGGCTCGCTCGATCTCGGCATCGACTGGGGCGACGTTGACCTTGTGATCCAGGTCGGCGCGCCGAAGAACGTCAAGCGCCTCGTCCAGCGCATCGGCCGCGCCAACCACCGCTACAACGCGCCCTCGAAGGCACTCCTCGTGCCCGCCAACCGTTTCGAAGTGGTCGAGTGCCAGGCCGCCCTCGACGCCGTCCGCGCCCACAACCTCGACGGCGAACCCCGCGGCGCCGGACCCCGCGATGTCCTCTGCCAGCACATCCTCGCCACCGCCTGCGCCGGCCCCTTCGATGCGGACGAGCTTTACGCCGAGGTCATCACCGCCGGCCCCTATGCTCTTCTGACTAAAGAGGAATTCGACGCCTGCCTCGATTTCGTGGCCACCGGAGGCTACGCGCTGCGGGCCTATGACCGCTGGCAGCGCCTGAAGCAGACGAACGGCAAATGGCACCTGCGCGACCCTCGCGCCGCGGCGCTGATCCGGCAGAACCTGGGCACCATCATCGACATCGAGACGCTCAAGGTCCGCCTCCGCGGCCAGGGTGCGCCGCTTGGCGAGGTCGAGGAAAGCTTCGCCGCCACCCTCACCCCCGGCGACACTTTCCTGATCGGCGGCCAGATCGTCCGCTACGAATCCTTGCGCGAAATGACCGTCGAGGTCTCGCGCAGTTCCGGGCGCGACCCGAAGGTTGCCGTCTTCAACGGCACCAAGTTCGCGACCTCCACCCTCCTCACCGACCGGATTCTCCAGATCTTCCAGCAGGAAAGCTGGCCCGATCTCCCCGCGCACACCGCCTGGTGGCTTGCGAGACAGCGCGAGGTCTCGCGCCTGCCCGACCCGCGGTCCCTGCTCCTGGAGTCTTTCCCTCACGACGGCCGCGAACACCTGGTGATCTATGGCTTCGCGGGACGCAATGCCCAGCAGACCCTCGGCCTTCTCGTCACCAAACAGATGGAATCGCAAGGGCTTGCACCGTTGGGCTTCGTTGCCACCGACTACGCAACCTTGATCTGGGGCCTCGACCCCGTCACCGATCCCGCCCCGCTGTTCGACCTGGCCACGCTGCGCGACGGCCTGGACACCTGGCTTGCCGGCAACGCGGTGATGAAGCGCACCTTCCGCGCCACCGCCATCATCGCCGGGCTGATCGAACGCGCCCACCAGGGCCGCCACAAGACCGGTCGGCAGGCGACCTTCTCGTCCGACATCCTCTACGACACGCTGCGCCGCTACGACCCCGACCACCTCCTTCTCCAGATCACCCGGGAAGAGGCGTTGCGCGGCCTGATCGACTTTTCCCGAATCGAGACCATGCTCGCCCGCATCCAGGGTCGCATCGACCTGATCCGCCTCCCCCGTGTCACCCCCCTCGCTGCGCCTCTGTTCTTCGAGCCCGGCCGCATCCCCGTCCATGGCGAGGGCCGCGACCGCCTGGCAACCGCCCAGGCGCAAGCCCTGATGGAAGCCGCCGGCCTTGCCTAAGCTCTTGCTCTTTTGCAAATACTCCCGCCGGAGGCGCGACCCTTGCCAGAAGCGCCGCCCTCGGGCAGGTAGGCGCCCATGCACCACGCGCTTTCCTTCCACGGCGAAACGCTGCACCTCCTGCCCTCCGGCGCGCTCTACTGGCCCGCACGGGCGACGCTTGCCGTCTCGGACCTGCATCTCGGCAAATCGGAACGCCTCGCCCGGCGCGGTGGTACGCTCCTGCCGCCCTACGAAACCCAGGCCACGCTGGAGAAGCTGGACCATGACCTGGAGCAGACAGGGGCCGAGAGGGTCATCTGCCTCGGCGACAGTTTCGACGACCTTGCGGCGCTGGACGGGATCGAGGAAGCCTCACGCCTCTGGCTGGTCCGGTTGATGGCCGGGCGCGACTGGACCTGGATCACCGGCAACCACGATCCGGGGCCGATCGAGATCGGGGGGACCCACCGGTCTGAACTGCCGATGGCCCCCTTCACCTTCCGCCACATCGCCGACCCGGCACAACGGGCCGAGATCTCGGGGCATTACCACCCCAAGGCGCGCCTTGCCGGCCAGTCGCGGCCCTGTTTCCTCGCCGATGCCGACCGGCTGATCCTGCCCGCCTATGGTGCCTATACCGGGGGGCTGAGCTGCACCGACCCGGCTCTTGCCGCGCTCATGGCAAAGGACGCGCTGGCCATCCTGACCGGCCCGCGCGTCCTCGCCATTCCCATGCCACGCTGAACCCAGGAATTTTCGGCGAAAATTCTTGGGTTGCCGTCAGGCCGTCAGCCCCTCGGGCTCGGCCAGGCCATGCGCCCGGCAGCAGGCGGTCAGCGTATTGGCCAACAGGCAGGCAATCGTCATCGGACCGACCCCACCCGGAACCGGCGTGATCGCCCCCGCGACCGGCGCCGCGCTTTCAAAGTGGACATCCCCCACGAGCTTGCCCTTGCCGTCACGCTCGATCCGGTTGATGCCCACGTCGATCACCGTGGCGCCGGGCTTCACCATGTCGCCGGTAATCATCTCGGGCCGACCGACCGCCGCCACCAGGATATCCGCGCGGCGGCAGACCGCTGCCAGGTCCCGTGTCCGGCTGTGGGCGATCGTCACGGTGCAGCTGTCACCGAGGAGTAGCTGCGCCATCGGCTTGCCGACGATGTTCGACCGGCCGACGACCACCGCCTCCAGACCGGCAAGCTTGCCATGGTGATCGCGCAGCATCATCAGGCAGCCGAGCGGCGTGCAGGGCACCATCGACTTCTGCCCGGTGCCCAGAAGCCCGACGTTCGAAATGTGGAATCCGTCCACGTCCTTGGCAGGGTTGATCCGGTTGATGACCAGTTCCGAATTCAGATGCCCCGGCAGCGGCAGTTGCACCAGAATTCCATGCACCTTCGGGTCCGCGTTGAGCCGATCGATCAGGGCCAGAAGGTCGGCCTCCGAGGTCTCGGCCGGCAGGCGATGTTCGAAGGATGCCATTCCGACCTCGATCGTCGAGGCATGCTTGTTCTTCACATAGACCTTGGAGGCCGGGTCTTCGCCGACCAGCACCACCGCAAGGCCCGGCTGGAGTCCGTGCTCCTCCTTCAGCCGCGCCACATGCTCGGCAACCTGCGCCCGCACTCCCGCCGCGAAAGCCTTGCCGTCGATCACCTTGGCCGTCATGTCCTATCCCTTCCGAAGACTGTCCGGTCCAAGCTTGCTTTCCTCGCGCGCGATGGACCAGTCGATCAGCCGCCGCCACAGCTTTTCCACCAAGTCGGGCGGCAGCCCGTAGGTGTCGGCGTGGCGGCGGACGTTTCGTACCACTTCCTCTACGCGGGCCTCGATACGGGCGGGCAGGTCAACCTCTGCCTTGATCTCGGCCGCGCGGTCGATAAAGGCCGCCCGTTCCGCAAACAGCCGGACGAGATCTTCGTCCAGCCGGTCGATCTCGGCCCGGATATGGGCCATGGTCGTGCAGTCGGCGGGCTTTCGCATCGTCTTCTCCTTCGGCGAGGCCCCCCCGAGATAAGGGGAAGCCCCGCCAGAGGCAATGCGACCGCTTAGAACAGGCCCTCGACCTGGCCTGCGTCATTCAGGCGGATCACCTCGGCGCTCGGCACCTTGGGCAGGCCGGGCATGGTCATGATCTCGCCGCAGATCACCACGATGAAGCCGGCGCCGGCGGACAGCCGCACCTCGCGCACCGGGACCGAATGGCCGGTCGGCGCGCCGCGGACGTTCGGGTCGGTGGTGAAGCTGTACTGGGTCTTGGCCATGCAGATCGGCAGGTGGCCATAGCCCGCGGCTTCCCAGGCCTTTAGCTGGTCGCGGATCGACTTGTCGGCGATCACCTCGTCGGCATGGTAGATGCGCTTGGCGATGGTCTCGACCTTCTGGAACAGCGGCATTTCGTCGGGGTAGAGCGGCGCGAAGTTGGACGCCCCGCTTTCCGCCAGCTTGACCACGGCCTTCGCCAGATCCTCGATACCCGCCGACCCTTGCGCCCAGTGCTTGCAGAGGACAGCCTCGGCGCCCTGTTCGGCGACATAGGCCTTCACGGCGGCAATCTCGGCGTCGGTGTCGCTGTAGAAGTGGTTGATCGCCACGACGACCGGCACGCCGAAGCTCTTCACGTTCGCGATGTGGCGGCCGAGGTTCGGGCAGCCCTTCTTCACGGCCTCCACGTTCTCGGCCCCAAGGTCGGCCTTGGCGACGCCGCCGTTCATCTTCATCGCGCGCACCGTGGCCACGATCACCGCCGCCGCCGGCTTCAGCCCCGCCTTGCGGCACTTGATGTCGAAGAACTTCTCGGCCCCGAGGTCGGCCCCGAACCCGGCTTCGGTCACCACATACTCGCCCAGCTTCAGCGCGGTCTTGGTGGCGATGACCGAGTTGCAGCCATGGGCGATGTTGGCGAAGGGGCCGCCGTGCACGAAGGCCGGGTTGTTCTCCAGCGTCTGCACCAGGTTCGGCTGCATCGCATCCTTCAGGAGAACGGTCATCGCGCCGTCGGCCTTGATGTCGCGGCAGTAGATCGGCTTCTTGTCGCGGGTATAGGCCACGACGATGTCGCCCAGCCGCTTCTGCAGGTCTTCCAGGTCATTGGACAGACAGAGGATCGCCATGACTTCCGAGGCGACGGTGATGTCGAACCCGGTCTGGCGCGGGAAGCCGTTCGACACCCCGCCGAGGCTGACCACGATGTCGCGCAGCGCGCGGTCGTTCATGTCCATCACCCGGCGCCAGACGACCCGACGCTCGTCGATGCCCAGGTCGTTGCCCCAGTAGATGTGGTTGTCGATCATCGCCGACAGCAGG
Source organism: Tabrizicola flagellatus (assembly GCF_046295235.1). Classification (GTDB taxonomy): domain Bacteria; phylum Pseudomonadota; class Alphaproteobacteria; order Rhodobacterales; family Rhodobacteraceae; genus Tabrizicola; species Tabrizicola flagellata_A. Next base: position 69,906 of record NZ_JBKBLV010000011.1, on the reverse strand, counting down.
TTGTGGGCCGAGGTGATGGCGTGGAAGTCGCCGGTGAAGTGAAGGTTCATCTCCTCCATCGGCACGACCTGGGCCATGCCGCCGCCCGCCGCGCCGCCCTTCATCCCGAAGTTCGGGCCAAGGGACGCCTCGCGGATGCAGATCACCGCCTTCTTGCCGATCCGGTTCAGCCCGTCGCCCAGGCCTACGGTGGTCGTGGTCTTGCCCTCGCCCGCCGGAGTCGGGTTGATCGCGGTGACGAGGACCAGCTTGCCGTCGGGTTTGCCGGCGAGGCTCTTGATGAACTCCTGGCTTACCTTGGCCTTGTCGTGGCCATAGGGCAAGAGATGCTCCGAGGGGATGCCCAGCTTGGCTCCGATCTCCATGATCGGCTTCTTCTTCGCTTCGCGCGCAATCTCGATGTCGGTCTTGAAGGCCATGTGTGTCTCCCCAATGGGCTTTTCTGCGGGCTTGTCTGCGGCAAATGTGCCGTTTGCGACGTGATACCGGGCCGAAGGCACTTGCCGAAGGCGTTTTGCGACCTAAAGGCCGCGAAAATCGCCTTGCCGCGTTTCCGATAAGAAACCCGCCGCGCGTAGGGCGAAATTTCCCCCTGTTTAACTAATTTTCCGCTGCGTCTGCTCTGGCTGCCAGGCCCGCTGCGCCGGGACGTGCAACCGCATCTCGTCTCCCAGCCGCAGCACGCCCTCGCGTTCCACCCAGGCGGTGACGCCCCGCTTGCCCTCGGCCGCCCGCTTGAAGCCCTTGCCCTGTCCCGGCAGCGCCTTCTCGATGGTGACCGCGGGCTCCTGGCAAGGCAGGTTTTCCATGTCCACCACCAGCGTCACCCCGTCCGGCCCCTGCAACCTGCTGGAGGGGGGCAGGTGGGTGAGGTCGGGGATGCCCTCCAGCACCAGAGAGGCGCCGACCCAGGCGTAATCCATCTCCGCAAGACCCATGTCGCGGGCGACCTCGGCCATCTCCTCGGCGCTGACCACGCAAAGCTGGCGCACGTTGCGGATCTCGGTGTCCCTCGGGTGCTGCTTCAGCACCCGGCTGCACGAGGGGCGCGTCAGCCCGGCATGGACCTCGCCCGCGTAGCCGGAGAAGGTCAGCGGCATTTCGGCCAGCGGGGCGGCGGTGATGACCAGCTTCTCAACCGGCACGGGCTGGTAGCCCAGCCAGACGACGCGGGCGGTGAAATCGGTCAGGATCAGGGCGGGCATCGCTTGTCCTTTGTCAGAGCCAGTTCTTCCAGCGGAAGATCAGCCAGGGCACAACGGCCGAGACGACCATCAGCCCCAGTGCCATGGGATAGCCCCACGTCCAGGACAGTTCCGGCATGTGTTCGAAGTTCATCCCGTAGATGCTGGCGATCAAGGTCGGTGGCAGGAAGACGAAGGCCACGACCGAGAAGATCTTGATCACGTCCGACTGGCGGATGTTGATGACGCCCAGCGTCGCGTCGAGGAGAAAGCGGACCTTGTCCGCCTGGGTGGACGCGACCTCGCGCAGGCTGCGGATGTCCTGGAGCAGGGTCTTGGCCTGGGTCCGCGTGGCCTGTGCCATGCGCAGCGGCGAATGGCTTTCCTTGTCGGCGGTCAGATACCCCAAGAGCCGCACAAGCGTGCCCAGGCTTTCATTGACCTTGGCGTTCACATCCTCGGCCTGGCCGATCCGGCGCAGCACGTCGGACAGGCCATCTGCCTCTTCCTGGACGCGTTCGGCGCCGAACAGCGACTTCGACAGCACGTCCAGTCGTCGCGCTTCGCCCTCCAGGATGTCGGCCAGGCGGTCCACCACCGCCTCCAGGAGGCCCAGCAGCGCATCGACCCCGCAGCGGATCGGCGTGTCGTGGCGCGCGGCCCAGTCCGCGAAATGGGCGAACGAGCCGGGATGGTGATAATGCACGGTGACCAGCCGGTCGGGCAACACCACAAAGGTCACCGGGCCGATGCTGATCTTTTGCTCTGCATCGGTCGCCACCACCTGGGCGGTCAGGAACAGCGCGCCGTCCTCGCGGTATATCCGGGAGGAGACCTCGATCTCCTGCATGTCTTCGCGTGTCGGAATGTCGATCCCGAGCGCGGCCTCGACCGCATCCTCTTCTGCCACGGTCGGCGCCTCGAGATCGATCCAGACCGCTTCGCCGAGGTGCTGGTGCTGGTCGGACAGCTTGGCCAGCCGGTTGCCCTGGGAAATGTACACCGTGATCACGCTGCCGCTCCTGTCGTTCGGCAGGAAGACTAGCGGGGGCTGGTCACAAGAAAAAGGCCCCGAGATTGCGGGGCCGTTCGTCGGTCACAATGGCGCCGGTTCGGGCTCGGGTCCCGGCTTCTTTGCACGCGACTTGGTCTTGGGAATCGCCGCGACCGAGGCGGTGCCGCCACCCGAAGGGGGCATATCGGCCTTGTCGTCACCCCCGAGAGGTTCGCCCGCGATGACCTTGCGGATCTCGTCCCCGGTCAGGGTCTCGTATTCCAGAAGGCCCTTGGCCAGCCGCTCCCATTCATCGCGCTTTTCCAGCAGGATGCGGCGCGCGGTCTCGTAGCCCTCGTCGATGAAGCGCTTCACTTCCTGTTCGATCAGCTTCTTCGTTTCGGCGCTGACCGAGAAGCCCCCGGCATTGCCCTGATATCCTTCATGCGCCTCGGCATAGTCGATATTGCCGACGACTTCCGACATCCCCCAGCGCAGGACCATTGCCCGTGCCAGAGCGCTGGCCTGCTGGATGTCGCCCGAGGGCCCATTCGACACCGCGTCCTCGCCGTACTTGATGATCTCGGCGGCCTTGCCGGCCATGGTCATGGCGATGCGCTGCTCGCACTGATCCTTGTGCCAGTTCAGCCGGTCCATTTCCGGCAGGCTCATCACCATGCCGAGCGCCCCGCCGCGCGGGATGATCGTCGCCTTGTACACCGGGTCGCATTTCGGCAGGGCCATTCCGACGATCGCGTGGCCGGCCTCGTGATAGGCGGTCATCTCCTTCTGTTCGGGGGTCAGCACCATGCTGCGGCGTTCGGCCCCCATCATGACCTTGTCCTTGGCGTTTTCGAAATCGACCATGGTCACGAACCGCCGCCCCGCGCGCGCGGCCATCAGCGCGGCCTCGTTCACCAGGTTCATCAGGTCGGCGCCGGAAAAGCCGGGCGAGCCGCGCGCGATGGTGCGCAGATCGACATCCGGCCCCAGCGGAACCTTGCGGGCGTGGACCGACAGGATCTTCTCGCGCCCCTTGATGTCGGGGTTCGGCACATGGATTTGGCGGTCGAACCGGCCCGGACGCAGGAGTGCAGGGTCCAGCACGTCCTTGCGGTTGGTGGCGGCGATGATGATAACGCCCTCGTTCGCCTCGAACCCGTCCATTTCCACCAGCAGCTGGTTCAGGGTCTGCTCGCGTTCGTCGTTGCCGCCACCGATGCCCACGCCGCGCGCGCGGCCCACGGCGTCGATCTCGTCGATGAAGACGATGCAGGGCGCGTTCTTCTTGGCCTGCTCGAACATGTCGCGGACGCGGGAGGCACCCACGCCGACGAACATTTCCACGAAATCCGAGCCCGAGATGGTGAAGAAAGGCACCCCCGCCTCACCCGCGATGGCGCGGGCGAGAAGGGTCTTGCCGGTGCCGGGCGGGCCAACCAGCAGCGCGCCCTTCGGGATCTTGCCGCCCAGGCGGCTGAACTTCTGCGGATTGCGCAGGAATTCGACGATTTCCTCAAGCTCTTCCTTGGCCTCGTCGATGCCCGCCACGTCGTCGAAGGTTACGCGCCCCTGCTTCTCGGTCAGAAGCTTTGCCCGGCTCTTGCCGAAGCCCATGGCCCCGCCGCGCCCGCCGCCCTGCATCCGGTTCATGAAGTAGATCCAGACCCCGATCAGCAAGAGGAAGGGCAGGAAGGACAGAAGGACCGAGACGAAGCCCGACTGCGCCTGCGGCTCGGCCTGGACCTCGACACCCTTGGCGATCAGCTCGCGCGACAGGTTGTCGGTCACGATGTCGCCCGGTGGCTTGATGGTGACATAGGAATTGCCGTCCTTGCCGATCACCACGACCCGCTCGCCGTCGAGGACGACCTTCGACACCTGCCCGGCCTCGACCCGCTCGATGAAGTCGGAATAGGTGAGCGACCGGGACGACATCGTGGTCTGGTTGCCCGAAAACAGCTGGAACAGCGCCATGACCAGAATCAGAAGCACGACCCAGAAGGCGATATTGCGCGCGTTGCCCAAGGTTAGGGATCTCCCGAATGCGCCGTCGGCCCCCCATGGGACCACGGCGACTTTGGGGCTAAGATAAACCTTTGTGGCCCGGGTTCAATCACTCAGTCCGAAAAGGTGAAACGGTCGGTCCAGTTTCGCCTGCCACCCTTCGCCGCACCCTGCGACCGGCGCGGCAAGCAGCCGGTCGCCCTGCCAGACCCCGGGTGTCACATGCAGCACCTCGCGAGGCAGGCCCGTTGTCCGCCAGTCCCGCAGCTGCCGCAGCCCCTCGGCCGCCAGCGCGCGCACCTCGCCCTCCGGCCCATCGACCCGCCAGCGCCCGTCCCAGAGCCCGCCGACCGGAACCGGCCCGCCCACCGCGCGCGGCTCGCGCATCAGCCAGCCGGACCGGGCCCGGCATCCGGCCAGCGTCGCATGCCCACCCTCGATCAGCACCCGGCCGATGCGCGCAATTTCGGCGGCGCGCGGGGCGTAATCCGACGGCGACAGCCACATCAGCCCGGCAATCACCACCTGCCGCTGCACCTCGGCGGGCTCCGACCAGAGCTGGGCATCGAAGCGCAGCGCCCCGGCGCGCTCTGCCACATGTTGCGAAGCCGCCGCCGCAACCTGCGCTGCCAGCGCCTCCTGCACCCGGGCGAGATGCCCCGCCACCTCGGCCAGCCGCGACGCGGTGATGCCCAGAGGCGCCAGAGCCGCCAATGCCTTCCGCGCGCGGGTCCGGGCAAAGCGGTCGTTCTCGTTCGTTGGATCGTCGATCCAGCCGATGCCCTCTGCGCGCAGCCAGTCGCGCAGCTCTGCCCGTCCGGCTGCCAAGAGCGGGCGGCGGAACTCGACCCCGGCCTCCTGCCAGAGCGGGCGCATCCCGGACAGACCGGCAAGCCCCGCCGCGCGGGCAAGACCCATCAGCACCGTTTCGGCCTGATCGTCGCGGGTATGCCCAAGCGCCACGGTGCGGATGCCCCGCGCCGCGGCCCAGCCGGCGATCAGCGCCCGCCGCGCCCGCCGCGCCGCATCCATCAGGTTGCCCGCAACCTCGCCATGCTCCCAGACCCGGACCTCGTGCCGGACGCCAAGCGCCGCGCAGGCAGCGGCGACCGCTCTCGCCTCGGCGGCGCTTTCGGGGCGCAGCCGGTGATCCACCGTCACCGCCTCGACCGACAGGCCCGCCCGCAGCGCCAGATGCAGAAGGGCGGTGGAATCCCCACCGCCCGACAAGGCAATTCCGACCGTCTCATCCTGCGGCAGGCCCTTGCGGATCAGGTCGACAAGGCGATCCTGCCCTACTGGCACCCGTAGCCCTGCATCGCCACAGTGGACTGTGTCGCGGCCATGCTGCCCGGGAAGCGCGCGCCGACCTCGGCCAGGGTCACGCAGGCCTCCTGCACCTGACCCAGCGCGCCCAGCCCCTCGCCCAGCTTCAACAGCGCGTCGGGGGCAAACGGCCCCTCGGGTGCGGCCGAAAAGGCGTCGAGGTAGGCGCGGGCCGCATTGCCAGTATCACCCAGTTTCGAGAGAGCCTCGCCGCGCAGGTAGTGCGCCTCGGGGATCAGCGGCCCGCCAGGATAGGATTGGGCATAGGTCGCAAAGAGCGCTGCAGCCCCTTGAAAGTCACCTTGACCGAGCACCTCCTTGGCCCGGTCGAAGTCTGCCTGTTCGGCTACTGCAAGTTCCGCCCCGCCCGTGCCCGTCGTGCCCGTGCCTGTTCCGCCCGAGGCCACCGGCGGCGCGACCGCCGGAGCCGCCGCCCCGCCCGAGGCGCCGCCCAGCACCGAGGTCGCCCCCAGGTTGGCCGGATCGCAGCCCTCGGTCACCTCGCACAGGCGGTATTCGATGTCGCCGATCCGGTTCGTCCCGTCATTGACAACCCGGTTCAGCCGCAGCTCAACCTCTTCGGTGCGCGCGGTCAGTCGGGCCAATGACGCCTCGATCGTGTCCATCCGGGTCAGCGCATCGCCCCCCGCTGCCCCGCTGTTGATCGCGCCGGTCGAGATCAGCTCGGATTTCAGCGCGTTGAACTCGGCGGCCAGCGCGGCCAGTTCGGACCGGATGTCGGCCAGCGTCTGCTGCCGGTCCTGGGCATGTCCCAGGACCGGCAGCAGACAGAGGGCTACGCTCAGAGCGAGGCGCCGCATGCGGTCAGACCCCGGCGCCCGCCGACAGCACGGTGACGGCGCGGCGGTTCTTCTGATAGCAGGCTTCAGAGGAGCAGACCTCGATCGGGCGTTCCTTGCCGTAGCTGATGGTGCGCATCCGGTTTGCGGCGACACCCTGGCTGATCAGGAAGTTCTGCACAGCGGCCGCGCGGCGGGCGCCGAGGGCGAGGTTGTATTCCCGCGTGCCCTGTTCGTCGGCGTGGCCCTCGATGATCGCGGCATAACCGGGGTTCTGGTTCAGCCATTGCGCCTGGGCGGTAAGGATCTGGCGCGCCTCGGGCGAGAGGGTGGACTGGTCCACCGCGAACAGCACCCGGTCGCCGACGCGCTGGTTGAAATAGGCGATCGACGTCGGGTTGTTCGGATCGCCAAGCCCGGTGGTGTCGATGCCGGCTCCGCCCATGCCACCGGCACCTCCGGCTCCGCCCGCGCCGCCGGCGCCGTAACGGTCAGGGTTGTTGCAGGCCGCAAGGGCAAGCGCGGCGACCAGAAGCAGCGATTTCGCGGCAAGGCTCATTGGGGGCATCCTTCTTGTTGGCTTGTTGGCTCGATTGCGGGCCAGATTAACAGCTTTGCGCCGCCGAGGGAATCGGCGGCGCGTCACATTTCACGGCAAAAGCGGCGACCAGGCGGGGTCGCTGGCCGGGCCATCGGTCGGGATCTGCTTGAGGTTCCGTCCGGTGATGTCCACCGACCAGAGCGAGGTTTGCCCGCCGGCACCCGCCGTCTCGCGGGTGAACATCAGGACGCGCCCGTTCGGCGCCCAGGTCGGGCCCTCGTCCAGGAAGCTGGCGGTCAGCAGGCGTTCTTCCGACCCGTCGGTGCGCATCACGCCGATGTGGAAGCGCCCGGCGTTCTGCTTAGTGAAGGCGATGTAGTCGCCGCGCGGGGACCAGACCGGGGTGCCGTAGCGGCCCTCGCCGCCCGAGATCCGCGTCCCTTCGCCACCGCCAGCCGGCATGATGTAGATCTGCGGCGTGCCGGTCCGGTCGCTTTCGAACACGATCTGGCTGCCGTCCGGGCTGAAGCTGGGCGCGGTCTCGATCGAGGGCGAATTGGTCAGCTGCCGCAGCCCGCCTCCGCCCAGCGACAGGGCGTAGATGTCGGTGTTGCCGCCGCGTTCCAGGCTGAAGACCACGGTCTGCCCGTCGGGCGAGAAACGCGGGGCGAAGGTCATCGTTCCGGGCTGTTCCTCCAGCGTCTGGCGACGCAGCGAGCCCACGTCCATCAGCGTGATCCGGGGGAAGCCGGTCTCGTAGCTGGTGTAGAGGATCCGGTCGCCGGTGGGCGAAAAGCGCGGCGCCAGGACGATCGCGCTCGAATCGGTGAGGTACTGCACGTTCGCGCCGTCGTAGTCCATCACCGCCAGCCGCTTGGCGCGGGCGTTCTTCGGGCCGCTCTCGCTGACGAAGACCACGCGGCTGTCGAAATAGCCGCCCTCGCCGGTGATCTTGGAATAGACCACGTCGGCCACCTTGTGCGCCATGCGCCGCCATCCCTGGGTCGTGCCCGCGAACTGCAACGCCGCGCCGTCCAGCACCTGGCCGTTGAACACGTCATAGGCACGGAACTTCACCGTGATCCGGTCGCCGGCCACGCTGACCGCGCCGGTGACCAGCACCTGCGCGTTGATCGCCTTCCAGTCCTCGAAGGCGATGCCGCCGTCGAAGCTGGTGATCCGGCTGATATGCGCATCCTCGCCGATGGTGCGGAAGAAGCCGGTGCCCTCCAGGTCCGAGATCACCACCCGGGTGATCTGCCGCGCATAGTCCCCCGCGCCGCCCTCGTCCACGAAGGTCGGCACCGCGATCGGCATCGGCTCGATCACCCCCGGCCCGATGACGATCCGGGGCGGGCCGGACTGCGCCAGGACCGGGGCGGCCGCGAGCGACAGGATCCCCAGGACGACTGCCAGCAGGGTGCGGAAGGGTGTTCTCATGGGTCTGGTCATCGGCCTCATGCTCCGTTCTCTTGATTGGGATTGCCCGCCTGCCCGGCAGGGAAAAAGGGGAAAAGCGCGTCTTCGGTTCCCGGTCATCGCGCCCTCATCCCATTGGCATCGAAGACCAGGTCCAACACGCGCCAGGTGTCGTACTTGTCGGCGGGCAGCGGAAGTCCGCCGTCCGCATGCGCCCGGTTCACCGCGCGGCGCGCGGTTTCATACAGCGTGCTGATCCCGCCCTGGCTCGGCCCGCTCGACTCGATCAGCTCGAACCCTGTCGGCGTGCCGTCCGCGGCAAAGCTGACGCGCACCACGACCAGCGAACTGAGCGCATCGGTCGAGGAGGCGCCGAGGTTCCACTTGCGCGAGATCGCCGAGGCGATGTTGCCCATCTCACCCCCGGTCAGCGGCGGCCCCTGCGGCAGATCCTGCCCGCCCGAGGTCGCGGGCTGTTCTGCCGGGGTCTCGACCGGGGTCTCCACCGCCTCGCCCAGAAGGGCGGCGATGGCATCCTCGGTCGCCTGGTCGTCCACGGGCTGCACGTTCAGCTCGGCCGAGGCCGTGGGGGCAGGGTCCGGCTCGGGCGCAGGCGCCGGGCGCGAGGGCTTGGCGCGCGGGCGCAGCGAGGTGGCCATGCCGGTTTCGGCGGTCTGGTTCTGGTTCGCCTCGGTGCGCGTCACGTCGCCAGTGTCGCGCGGCGCCGTGGCTTCGGTCGGCTCTTGCTGGATCACCTGGTCGGCGGCCACGTCCTCGCGGACCGCCGGCTGCGGCGTGTCCGAAACCGGAACCTCGGTTTCGGGCTGTACCGGGTCGGGGGCGATGATGTCCTCGGCCTCGGGCAGCGGCTGGATCTCGGTGGACTCGGTCTCGATCAGCTGCTCGGTCTGGGCCTGGGCGAGGTCGCTGGCCTGCGGCTGGGGCGTCGGGTCGGGCTCCGGGACGGGGTCCGGCTCCGGGGCAGGGGCCGGTTCGGGCTGCGGCGTCGGCTCGGGCGCAGGTGCCGGCTCGGGCGTGGGCTCGGGTCGCGCCGCCGGTCGCGTCGCCGGCACTTCGGCGGCGGGCTCTTCTGCCGGATTGGGGGTCGAAGCCGCCTGGAGCGCGTCGAACTCGGCGCTGGTCAGGGTCGAGACGGTCATCACCAGCGGTTCGGGAGGGGCGGAGGCCGGAAACAGCCAGTCGCCGACCAGCACCCAGAGGATGACCCCCAGGTGCCCGGCCGCCGATACCACCGTTCCCGTCTCGAAGCGCTTCTCCATCCGCCTCAGCCGCCACCGTTACCCGTATTGGACGCGGGCCCCGACCCGAACCTTGGCCCCTCGCCGTCGGTGACGAGGCCGATCTCGTTGAAGCCGCCTGCGTTCAGCGCGCCCATGACCTGGGCCACGCGCTCGTAGGGGATCGCCCCGTCGGCGCGCAGGAAGATCTTCTTCGATTTCCGCTCGGCCGCGATCGCGGTCAGCTTCGGGAGCAGTTCGGCATCGGCGATCTCGGTGGTCTGGATCGCCAGCCGCCCGTCGGCGGTGATGGTGACGGTCAGCGGCTCTTCCTGTTCGGTCGGAAGCGCGGCTGCGGCGGTCTTGGGCAATTCCACCGGAACGCCGACCGTCAGCATGGGCGCCGCCACCATGAAGATGATGAGCAGCACCAGCATCACGTCCACCATCGGCGTGATGTTGATCTCGTGCATCGCGGCCGCCCGTCCACCGCGCCGCCGACGCCGCCCGCCGCCCGCCTGTCCCGATACGCCCATCCCCATGGTCTAGGAATCCAGCTGGCGCGACAGGATGGTCGCGAATTCGTCGGCAAAGGCCTCGTAGCCGCCGACCACCCGGTCGATGTCGGCCGACAGCTTGTTGTAGAACACCGCCGCCGGGATGGCCGCGACCAGCCCCACGCCTGTCGCCAGCAGGGCCTCGGCGATGCCGGGGGCCACGACGGCAAGGCTGGTGTTCTGGCTGATCGCGATCTGCTCAAAGCTGTGCTTGATCCCCCAGACCGTGCCGAACAGCCCGATGAAGGTGGCGGTCGAGCCCGTGGTGGCCAGGAAGCTCAGCCCCCGGTTCATCACCTCGCTTTCGCGGGCGATGGCCACGTTCATCGCCCGGTCGATGCGCGACTGCGCCCCGGCGATCAGCCCGCCGTCCTGCTTGTGACTGCGCCGCCATTCCAGCATGCCCGCCGCGAAGATCTTTTCCGACGATCCCTGCGGGTCGGGGCCGATCCGCTCGAACAGCTCGTCCAGGGGCTCGCCCGACCAGAAGGCGCGGTCGAAGATCGAGGCCTCGCCCTGCGCGCGCCGCAGCATGATGTGTTTCTGGATGATGATCGCCCAGGACCAGAAGGACATGACGAAAAGCATGATCATGACCAGCTTGACCGTCAGGGTCGCGCGGGCAAACAGCGCGAACATGGAGAAATCGATCTCCTGCGCCATCGCAAGGGTGTTGGGTTCCATACGCCTGCTCTTGTTGATCGGGCCATTTGACGGCTCCGTTACTGGCTTTTGTATCAAGATTGGAGCGGGATTGCCAACACAACTCTGTGGCCGGCGACGATTCGCGCGTCGCGCGCAGGCCCCGGGCCGGGGCAGGGGGTCAGTGCAGGGGACCGGACAGCCGGGCGCGCAGGTCCGCCGGCAACCGGGCGGCATGGCCGTCCTCGGCCAGGCAGACCAGCGTGACGATGGCCGCGAAGAGCCTTTCGCCGCCGCGCAGCACGATCTGATCCAGAACGATGCGCGCCCCGCCCAGGCTGTGCAGCACGGTTTCCACCACCAGGTCGTCGCCGAACCGGGCCGGGCGCAGGAAATCCGCCTCGACCCGGCGCACGGCGAAGACGATGCCCTCGCGTGCCTTCAGCGCCATCTGGTCCACCCCGAGGCTCGCCACCCATTCGGTGCGCGCGCGCTCGATGAACTTCAGGTAGTTGGCGTAATAGACGATGCCCGCAAGGTCGGTGTCCTCGTAGTAGACGCGGGTGGTGAATCGGTGAGGGGGCATGCCGGGATCCTTGCGCAACCCGGCAAGGCTAGGCAGTCGCGGATCGGCTCGCAAGCCTTAACGGATGCTGAACGCCCACGGGCAAGCCATTGGAATCATATACTGCGGCCGGGCTGTCCCGCGTGGACAGATCAGTGGCGGCCCACCCGCGCCGCCAGTCGCAGCGCGTGGCTCGGGTCCCGCGCCGCCCGTGGCATCACCGGATCATAGGCCGCCCGGATCACCGCGCCGATCTCGGGCCGCAGGATGACCCGCCCGCCGACCCGCGCCAGCGGCGAGGTCCCGTCGAAGGCCCGGTCCGACCACAGCAGGACCGTCTGCACCGCCTGGGCCAGGGCCAGCGTCTCGGCCTCCATCGCCGCCAGCGCGGCATCCATCCGCAGGAAGACGAAGGCCGCCCGGATCGCGCCGTCGGGCTCGAAGCGGAAGATCCGGTACTGGTTCGCCCCCGCCGCCTGCAACCGCGCGACCAGAGGCGCGAGATCCGGCACCAGGCGGTTCAGGTCCTTCACCGCCAGAAGCTCGGCCCAGTCCCTGAACGCGAACACCATCAGGTTTGCCCCAAGCTCGGGATCGGTTTCCGCCATCCGGTGCCCGGCAAGCGTCACCACCGCCTCGAAGGCGCCCTTGAACACGGCAAGGCTCGCATCATCCACGCCGAAGACCACCGGCACGATCGGCCGACCCCAGCGCGCGAAGAGGTACGAGCCGTCGCTGCGGGTGAACAGGGTCTCGATCTGGTGCGGCTCCATGGGCCTCTCCGCAGGCAAGCCCGCCCCGGCTATCACCGCCGCCCGCTGCTGGACAACCCCCGCCGTGGCCCTTGCCCTTTTCCAAATACTCCCCGGGGGCCCGGGGGCGGGACGCCCCCGGCGCCGAGGAGGAGGGCCCCGGCCCGACGACGAGACAAGGGACTTGCGCGGCACGCGCTCCGGTTACTTCCCGCCGAACAGGTCCGCCTGACCCGCGGCCTTCGGAGCTTCCAGCCCCAGGTGCCGCCAGGCTTTCGCCCCCAGCATCCGCCCGCGCGGGGTGCGCAGGATGAGGCCCTGCTGCAAGAGGTAAGGCTCGATCACCTCCTCGATCGCATCCCTCGGCTCGCTGAGCGCCGCCGCGATCGTCTCCACCCCCACCGGCCCGCCGCCGTAATTCTCGGCCAGCAAGGTCAGGTAGCGCCGGTCGGCGCCATCCAGACCCAGGTTGTCCACCTGCAACCGCGTCAGCGCCCGGTCGGCCAGTTCCCGGCTGATCCGGCCTCCGGCCTCGACCAGCGCAAAGTCCGCCACGCGCCGCAGAAGTCGCCCCGCGATCCGCGGCGTTCCACGGGCGCGACGGGCGATCTCGCGGCAGCCTTCGGGCTCGGCCTGCAACCCCATCAGCCGCGCACCCCGGGCAACGATCTCGTAAAGCTCGGCCTCCGAATAGAATTCCAGCCGCGTCGGGATGCCAAAGCGGTCCCGCAAGGGCGTGGTCAGCAAGCCCAGCCGCGTCGTCGCGCCGACCAGCGTGAAGGGTTGCAGGTCGATCCGCACCGTCCGCGCTGCCGGTCCCTCGCCAATCACCAGGTCCAGCGCGAAATCCTCCAGCGCGGGATAAAGCACTTCCTCCACCACCGGGGACAGGCGGTGGATCTCGTCGATGAACAACACATCGCGCGGCTCCAGATTGGTCAGGATCGCCGCAAGATCCCCCGGCTTGGCCAGCACCGGGCCAGAGGTCATGCGGAACCCCACCCCAAGTTCCCGTGCCATGATCTGCGCCAGCGTCGTCTTGCCGAGGCCGGGAGGCCCGTGGAACAGCGTGTGGTCCATCGCCTCGCCGCGCATCCGGGCGCTTTCGATGAACACCGCCAGATTGGCCCGAGCCTCGGCCTGGCCGATGAATTCGGCCAGCATCTGCGGCCGCAAGGCCTTGTCGGTGTCCTCGGGCAGCCGCTCGGGCCGCAGGGTGGGATCGGAGCTCATTTCGGCGCCATGAGTTTCAGCGCGGCACGGATCAGCGCGGCCGCGTCAGCCTCGGGCAGATTGCCCGCCACGGTGGCCACCGCCTGCGCCGCTTCGCCCTGGCCATAACCCAGGTTCACCAGCGCCGACAGCGCATCGGCCGAGGCCACCGCGCGCCGCGCGCCCCCCTCATCGGCTCTCGCGGGCTGCTTCGATCGGGGCGCATCCTCGACCAACACCGGCTCTGCGGACGCGGTCCCGGCGGACAGCCCGGCACCCGAAGCCATGATGCCCGGCGCCTTGGCCTTCAGCTCCAGGATGATCCGCTGGGCAAGCTTGGGCCCCACCCCCGGCGCGGCCTGGACGCTGCGCGCATCGCCCAGGGTGATCGCCCTGCCCACGCCTTCGGCCCCCAGCGTGCCGAGGATCGCCATCGAGGCCTTCGCCCCGACACCCTGCACCGTCATCAGAAGCCGGTGCCATTCCTTCTCCAGCAGCGTCGGAAAACCGAAGAGCTGCAAAAGGTCCTCGCGCACCAGCAGGTCGGTGTAGAGGCTGACCGCCTCGCCCACACCCGGCAGGGCGGCCAGCGTGCGCTCGCTGACATGCACGATGTAGCCCACGCCGCGCACGTCGATGAGCACATGGTCCGGCCCCCGCCAGTCCAGTCGCCCCGAGATGCGCCCGATCATTCCGCCGCCCTCAACGCGGCGGCCAGTCGGCCCGAGGACTGGACATGATGCGCATGGCAGATCGCAACCGCCAGCGCATCCGCCGCATCCGGCCCCGCGACCTTCACCCCCGGCAGATGCAGCCTCACCATGTGATCCACCTGCACCTTCGCCGCATGCCCCACGCCCACGACCGTCTTCTTCACCGCATTCGGCGCGTATTCGCCGACCGAAAGGCCGAACTGCGCCGGCACCAGAAGCGCGATGCCCCGCGCCTGGCCCAGTTTCAGCGTCGCCACCGCATCCTTGTTGACGAAAGTATGCTCCACCGCCGCTGCCTCGGGTTGCCAGCGCCGAAGAACCTCGGTCAGCTGGGCATGCAGCGACATCAGCCGCACCGCCAGATCGCCCTCGGACCCCTCCGAGTGACAGATCCCGTTGGCGACGTGGGTCAGGCGCGACCCCGCAACGTCGATGACCCCCCAGCCCAGGTTCCTCAGCCCCGGATCGATGCCTATGACCCGCATCTTGTCCCCGTGTTCCTGCCTGCCACAACGGCTAGCACGAAAAGGGAACATCCGCCAATGGGTTTCGCGGATCCCGCACGATGTGGCTGCTGCATTTTGCACTTGCAGAATGCGACTGGCTGTCGCAGAACTACGACGCAGTCAGGAGGTTCTTTCGGAACCAACTGAAAAAATGGACAAAATTTTGCCACACGTCATGCGTCTGCTGCATGGCGGAGTTGCCTTGGCCGCGCTTGCTTTGCGCATGCAGCAACACTATCTGGCGATGCGTGAGGGAATGAGCCCTCATTCTGAGCAGTATGTGAACAAGGAAGAACCGCCATGGCCGCTGTCGAGACGACCCGCCCGGCGCCCTACGGCGCCATCACCACCTACCGTGCCATCAATGCCCTGTCGAACGTCGCGCTGGCGTTCCGGGCCTGGAACGATGCCCGCGTTACCCGCAAGGCGCTGAACAAGCTGTCCGACCGCGAGCTGGACGATATCGGCCTGTGCCGCGGCGACATCGAGTTCATCGGTCGCTGAGTTCTGAGCCGCCGGCGTCCGTCACCGGCGCAAGCGTTGTGATCTAAAAGAAACACGAAATCGGGCCGCATCGAGTGATGCGGCCCTTCGTCACTGAATACGCTACAACAAAACCGGACGATCAGCGCGGAAGCAGGGACTGCAACTGCGACGAGACCATCAGCGTCACGGGGTCGGCATGCATCAGCCATGCGCCCACCGGATCGAAACCGTCACCCGCTGCCAGCGCGCTGACCCGGTTCTCGTAGGTCTGTGCGCCAACGAAGTAGTGGATGACGCCCTTGATCCCGATACCCATGGCAAGGACGAGGACAACCGGTTTGACAAGCTTCAGAAGGCGGCTTCCGCCCCGACCAGCCGCCTTGCGACCAACCGTGCCCGCCGCCTCGAAGCCGTAGCCCTTGGCGTGAGACTTCTCGATCCGCGCGACGCGGCTGTAAAAGTCATTAAGATTCGGATCAACCCACATATCTCTCACCCAGAGTAGCAGCTCTGATGTTTAATTTCTGCCGCATGCTTATGGCGAAATTGCGGCGTATTCGTCAGGCTGGGATCAGTCCCGTGTAGAGTCAAGAATTGTCCACGATTTCAGGCCCGTTGTAGAACAAGCGTCGACCATTCGCCGATATCGTCCCTATTTTCCAAACAAAGTCCGGCGGCCTGATAGGCGGCGATGACCGAATCTGCTTGCACAGCGAGAAGGCCGGACAGGATCGCTCTGCCCCCGGTTGCAAGGTGAGTCGAAATTGCGGGGGCAAGTTCGATCAGGGGGCCTTTCAGGATGTTGGCGAAGATCAGATCGAAGGGTGCGGCCGCCACAATCCTGCGGTGATCGAGGCCGGCGGCCTCCAGACACTCCAAGCGCCCCTGGAGGCCATTGATCGCCACATTCGCCTCGGCCACGTCCACGGCCACCCGATCGATGTCACTGGCGATGACGAGCGCGTCGGGCAGCGTTGCCGCCGCCGCCATGGCCAGGACGGCGGTGCCGCAGCCGATGTCCGCCACCTTCGCCGGCCTCCAGCCCTCGGTCAGCAGGCGGTCGAAGGCCAGAAGGCAACCCAGCGTCGTGCCATGATGCCCAGTCCCGAACGCGACCGTCGCCTCGATCTGCAACGGCACCCGCCCGGCCGGAACCTTGTCGGCGTCGTGCGAGCCATAGACGAAGAAGCGCCCGGCATCGACCGGCGCCAGTTCCCTTCGCACCTTGGCGACCCAGTCGATGTCGGGCAGTTCGGACAGCGCAAACGGCCGGGCACCGAAAGCGGTGGCGAGCACCTCCAGCATCACCTCGTCCGGCGGTTCCAGGAAATAGGCGCCGACTTCCCAGAGGCCGGAACCGTCCTCGATCTCGAAGACACCGACGCCGGTCGGCTCGGGGTCCATCCGCTCCATCGCGGCAGCCAGGGCCTGCGCTGGGTCTTCACCGGGCAGGGTCGTCAGGGCGGAATAGGTGGGCATCGGCAGGCACTCCTTTGCCTTGGCCCTTACGCCGCCGAAGGCAGGGAGACAAGCACGGAGCGGCCTGGGGACCGGCCAGAGGAGCCGGTCAGGCCCGGACGCCGGTCCCGATCGGGCAGGTCACGCCCGTGCCGCCGACGCCGCAATAGCCGCCGGGGTTCTTGGCCAGATACTGCTGGTGGTAGTCCTCGGCGAAGTAGAAGGTCGGTGCGGGCAGGATCTCGGTGGTGATCGGACCCATGCCGGCGGCCCGAAGAGCTTGGGCATAGACGGCCTTCGAGGCCTTCGCGGCCGCCATCTGCGCCTCGTCGTAGCAGTAGATGCCCGAGCGGTAGGTCGAGCCCACGTCGTTCCCTTGCCGCATGCCCTGAGTCGGGTCATGGCCTTCCCAGAACACCTTGAGCAGGTCTTCGTAGCTGACGACCGCCGGGTCGTAGATCAGCCGGACCACCTCGTTGTGGCCGGTCAGCTGGGTGCAGGTTTCCTTGTAGGTCGGGTTCGGCGTGTAGCCCCCGGCATAGCCGACCATGGTCAGCCAGACGCCCGGTATCTGCCAGAACTTCCGCTCGACCCCCCAGAAGCAGCCCATTCCGAACATGGCCTCTGACATGCCCTCGGGCACCGGCGATTTCAGCGGGATGCCCGACAGGAAATGCGTCTCTGCCGTCGGGATCGGCTCGGCCCGCCCGGGCAGCGCCTTGTCCGGTGTGACCATTTCGGTGGACTTGCGGGTGAAGAACATGGCGGACCTCCGTTTCCGTGCGAATATAGGGCGCGCCGGTCCGGGTGCCAGCCTACTCTGCCGGCTGCGGCAGGCCGCGGGAAAAGACCGTCTCGTATCCGGGCGAGGGATTCCGGGGGATCAGGCAGATCAGGGCAAAGGCGAACAGGGCCATTCCCGCGCCCAGAAGGAAGACGTTGTCGGGCGAACGGGCCCAGAGATAGCCAAGCGCGGCGGGCAGGAACACGGCCGCGATATGGTTGATCGTGAAGGCCACCGCCGCCGTGGGGGCGATGTCGCGCGGATCGGCGATCTTCTGGAAATAGGTCTTGAGGCTGAAGGACAGGGCAAAGAAGAGCTGATCGAGGATGTAGAGCCCCCCGGCGATCACCAGACCCCAACCGAACCAGTAGAGCCCGCCATAGGCCAGGAACACCAGCGTCAGGCCGATGTACTCGAACCCCATCACGTTGCGTTCGCCATAGCGGCCAAGCGCACGGCCCATCGCCGGGGCAACCGCCATGTTGATGAGGTAGTTCACGAGAAGAAGGGCCGTCATCTCGGAAACCTTCATCCCGAAGCGTTCCACCATCATGAAACCCGCGAAGACGACAAAGATCTGCCGCCGGGCGCCGGCCATGAACTGCAGCGCGTAGTAAAGCCAGTAGCGCCGGCGCAGGACCATGTGCCTGTGCTGCGGATGCGGCGACTGGAACTGCGGGTAGGCGAGGGCTGCAAACAGCACGATCAGCAGCGTCAGCCCGCCCGAGGCCAGGTAGACCGTATTGTAATCCAGCCCCAGCGCATCCCACAGCGCAACGATCGCACCATAGGCGGCCAGTGACGCACCCGCGCCCACCGCCACGATCCGGCCCAGCACGATCGGCGCGTGGTCCTTGTCGATCCATTGCAGTTGCAGCGACTGGTTCACCGTCTCGAAGTAATGAAATCCGATCGAGGACAGAAGCGTGCAGACCAGAAGCCCGGTGAAGGAGGGAAACCAGGCCGTGACCGCCGTCGCTGCCCCGAGAAGCGCCAGCGCGATCAGGGCCAGCACCTGTTCCCGCATGACCAGAAGGATCAGGATCACCCCGATGGCCAGGAAGCCCGGAATCTCGCGCTCCGTGTGCAGCCAGCCGATCTCCTTTCCGGTAAAACTGGCGACCTCGATGACGAAATTGTTCAGAAGCGCCGACCAGGTGGCAAAGCTCAGCGGCATCGCCGCGGCCATGAGGTAGAGCAGCGCCTCGGGCCGCTGCCAGCGCGGCAGGGTCCGGGTTTCCGAAAGGGGCATCAGCGAGCGGGTCATCGTTCCGCAATACAGGCCCCTGCGCCGCTGGCAAAGCCAAAGCTTGTCACGGGAACAATCCGCGGCTGCGGCCCCGGGGTGTCCGGGGGCGGGGTTGCCCTTCTGCCCGTGCCGGGTGTAGAGGGGCGCATCACCGAAACGGGACCGAGGGTAGGGCCATGGCAGGCCATTCGAAATGGGCGAACATCCAGCATCGCAAGGGCAAGCAGGACAAGCTGCGCTCGAAGATGTTTTCCAAGCTGTCGAAGGAAATCACCGTCGCGGCCAAGATGGGTATGCCCGACCCCGACATGAACCCGCGCCTGCGTCTGGCGGTCAAGGCGGCGAAGGCGGCCTCGATGCCGAAGGACGTGATCGACCGGGCGATCAAGAAATCCCAGATGGGCGACGGGGCTGACTACACGGAGATCCGCTATGAGGGCTATGGCGTGAACGGCATCGCGATCATCGTCGAGGCGATGACCGACAACCTGAACCGCACCGCCTCGAATGTCCGAAGCTATTTCACGAAGTGCGGCGGCAACCTTGGGACGACCGGCTCGGTCAGCCACAGCTTCGACAGGGTGGGCGAGATTTCCTATCCGGCTTCGGTCGGCTCGGCCGACGACGTAATGATGGCGGCGCTGGAGGCAGGCGCGGACGACGTGGAATCGGACGAGGACGGCCATTGGATCTATTGCAAGGTCGAGAACCTGTCCGAGGTCTCGGATGCGCTGGAAAAGACTCTGGGGGAGTCGACGGAATCCAAGCTGGTCTGGAAACCTCAAAGCCGGACCGAGGTCGATCTGGAAACCGCGCAAAAGCTGATGCGGCTGATCGACCTTCTGGAAGAGGACGACGACGTGCAGACGGTGACGCACAACTTCGACGTCCCCGAGGACGTGGCTGCCCAGCTCTGATTGCGTGCCAAGCCGTAACGGAAGGCCCCCTCGACGGGGGCCTTTTGCATTTCCCGGAATGACCTGCGTCAAGGACCGTGCCGCCGGGTGGCGCTATCCTTTTTTGGGTGGCCTTCACGCGGGAGGGGATGATGCGCGGGATCGGAATGGTGGCGGTTCTGGTCGGGCTGGGCGGCATGGCCTGCGCCGAAGGCGAAACGCAGGTCGGCGATGCGGTGGCGGGCGAGTCCCTCTACCAGGTGCATTGTGCGGTCTGTCACGGCACGAAGGCCGATGGTCGCGGGCCTATGGCCCCGGTGCTTCTGGTCCAGCCTGCCGATCTGACGACGCTTGCTGCGCGGCACGGTGGGGCCTTCCCGCTGGAGCGGGTGACCGCGCGGATCGACGGCCGCGACCCGCTGGTGTCGCACGGCAGCGACATGCCGATCTACGGGCAGTTTTTCGAAGGTCGGGACGTGACCCTGCGCACCGACGCGGGCCAGCCGATGCTGACCAGCCAGCCGATCGCCGACCTTGTGGCGTGGCTGCGGACGATCCAGCAGTAACTGATGCCCGCCGCGTCCAGCCGGGGCAGCGGTGAGCTTTCTTTTCGAATGTCCTTGCAATCCCCTGCTGGAAGGCGTATCTGCGCCGGGCAAGGTTTCTTCTTTCGTCTTCTGTCTGCTTCGGCCTTCAGCTTCGATCGACACGACACTTGGGCCGGGCCACCGCATGTCGCGGGTGGCAAAATGACAGGAGTTATCACGATGGCCAATGGCACCGTGAAATGGTTCAACGCCACCAAGGGTTTCGGCTTCATCGCCCCCTCAGGCGGATCCAAGGACGTTTTCGTCCACATCACCGCTCTGGAACGCGCGGGCATCCGCTCGCTGCCCGACGGGCAGGCCGTGACCTATGACATCGAGCAGGATCGCAACGGCCGTGAATCGGCCGTGAACCTCGCTCTGGCATAAGCCTTCCCGTTCGTCGGGAGCGATCCGGGGGTGGCGCAGGCCGCCCCCGTTTCCGTTTCAGACCAGCATTTCTGCCGCCGCCCTGCGGATGGCCTGCGTCAGCGGCGCCAGCGCCGGGGCGGCAAGGCGGGTGAACTGCCAGTAGAGCGCCACGTCCAGTGCTGTTCCCGGCACCAGCTCGACCAGCGCCCCCGAGGCCAGATGTGGCGCAACCAGCGGCTCGGGGTTCATGCTCCATGCCATCCCCAGCAGGCAGGCGGTGACGAAGGCCTGCGACGATGCCATGCGGTGGGTCGGCAGGACCGGCGGATCAAGACCGCGCGCGGCGGCCCAGAGCGTCTGCAGGCGGTCGTTGTCGGAAAAGGTCAGGGCAGGGGCACGGGTGAGGGTCTCGGTGGCCACGCCGTCCGGGAACCAGCGCGCCATGAAGGCGGGCGAGGCGGTGGCCCGATAGCGCAGCGCACCCAGGGGGATCGTGTCGCAGCCTTGCAGCGGGCCGGGATGGGCGGTGATCGCCGCCACGACTTCGCCGCGCCGCAGCCACTCCTGGCTGACGTCCTGATCGTCGATCACCAGGTCGAACAGAAAGCCCGGCGTTGCGGCCAGAGCGGGCAGAGCCCAGGTCGCAAGGCTGTCGGCATTGACCGCGATCCGCAAGGTCGAGGGGCCGGAGGACAGGCCGGGCAGATCCTCGGCCAGCGTCTGCTCCAGCAGTGCTATCTCGTCATAATGCCGGATCAGGCGCAGCCCGGCCTCGGTCGCCCGGCAGGGCTGGCCCCGGCGGACCAGAAGCGCGCCGGACTTCTCTTCCAGCGCCTTGATCCGTTGGCTGACAGCCGACGGGGTCACATGCAGCTCGGCCGCCGCAAGCTCGAATGAGCCGCGCCGGTGGACGGCGGCAAGCGCGGCAAGCTGCGCGGGGTCCAGCATCAGTTTCGCTAATTCGTTCACAAAAGGATTAACTTGATTGTGGCAGCCTTCCTTGCGAGGTCAAGCAGGATCGGGAGGATTGGACATGGCCGAAAGCGATCTGGCGACCCTCTTGCAGACACTGGAGCCCGTGCTCTTTCCGCAGCCCTACGGCTATGCCGTCTGTGATGTGCCCCCATCTTTTCCCGTCTTTGCCACGGTGGCTGAAGTCGAGGGAATGACGGTGGTGGCCGTGCTTGCCGATCTGGAGTCAGCCGGGTTTCGGTCGGCCCCTTGGGCGCGGATCAGCCTGACGGTGCAATCCGACCTCGCGGCCGTGGGGCTGACGGCGGCCTTTTCCGGCGCGCTGGGGCGGAAGGGCATAAGCTGCAACGTGATCGCCGGGTTCCATCATGACCACCTCTTCGTGCCCTGGGACCGGCGCTTTTACGCCATGGCCGCGCTGGAGGCTCTGAGCCATTCTTGAGGCGGCGCTGAGCGGCTATCTGGTGGCGCTGAGCCTTATCCTGGCGATCGGGGCGCAGAATGCCTTCGTGCTGCGCCAGGGGTTGCGGCGGGAACATGTGGCGGCGGTGGTGGCGGTCTGCGCGCTGTCGGACGCAGTGCTGATCGCGGGGGGGGTGGCCGGGTTCGGCGCGATCTCGGCCGCGCTGCCCTGGTTCGGCGCGTCGATGCGCTGGCTGGGGGTCGGCTTCCTGCTGGTCTATGGTGCCCTGAGGTTCCGAGCTGCCGCGCGAGGAGGCGAGGCGCTGCGGCCCTCGGCCTCGGACCCTGCGCCGCTGGGTCGGGTGCTGGCGACCTGTCTGGTGCTAACCTGGGCGAACCCGCATGTCTATCTGGACACGGTGGTGCTGATCGGGTCGATCTCGGCCCAGCATGCGCCGCATCAGCTGGCCTTCGGGGTGGCGGCGGCGATGGCCAGCCTGAGCTTTTTCACAGCGCTGGGCTTCGGAGCGCGGCTCCTGGCGCCGGTCTTCGCGCGCGCATCGGCCTGGGTCTGGCTGGAGATCGGGGTGGGGATCGTGATGTGGGTGATCGCGGCGGGGCTTGCCTTCGGCTGAGGCTTGGGCTTCTGTCCGCGCATGCGCGCGCTGACCGACCTTGGCCGCCCCGTCGAAGGGGTTCTGTGGATGCTGGCCACCACCCTGGCCTTCGTGGGGGTCAACGGGATCGTCCGCTACCTTGGCACCGACCTGCCGGCGGCGCAGTCGGCCTTCATCCGCTTTGCCTTTGGCCTGCTGTTCCTGGCCCCTGCCCTGTGGTCGATGCGGGGGATGCGGCTGCCGCAGGGGATCTGGCCCCTGTTCCTCTGGCGCGGAACCCTGCACGTCGCGGCGGTGATCCTCTGGTTCTGGGCCATGGCCCGGGTGCCGGTGGCCGAGATGGCGGCGATCGGCTTCCTGAATCCGGTCATCGTGCTGGTAATTGCGGGTCTGCTCCTCGGCGAAGGGCTGGGGCGCGGTCGCGTGGTCAGCGTGCTGGTCGCGCTCGTCGGAGCGCTGATCGTGCTGCGACCCGGCCTGCGCGAGGTCACGACCGGACATCTGTCGCAACTGGCCGCCACGCTCTGCTTTGCGGTCAGCTACATCTTCGCCAAGCGGCTGAGCGGGATGGCCCCGGCTTCGGTGGTGGTGGCTGTCCTCTCGGTCACGGTGGCGGCGGGGCTCGCTCCGATCGCGGCCTGGGTCTGGCAGCCGGTCAGCCCGGCGCAGCTGGCCTGGCTGGCGGCCGTCGCGGCCCTGGCCACCCTGGGCCACTACACGATGACCCGCGCCTTCCGCGCCGCGCCCCTGGCCGTCACCCAGCCGGTGACCTTCCTCCAGATCCTCTGGGCGACCCTCCTGGGCATGCTGGTCTTTGCCGAGCCGGTGGACGGCTTCGTCATCCTGGGCGGGGCGCTGATTGTGGGGGCGGTCAGCCTGAACACCTGGGCCGAGGCCCGCAAGGGCCGGATTCCGCCGCAGCCCGAGCCTTGAGGCGCGGGCCTGTCCACCGTGGACAGAATCGGAAAATCAAATGAAAGCATGGGCTTGGAATTTTCCGTTAGGGGTTTCTTAAGACCCTTGCCGCGGCATGTCAGTGCCCCTGCCGATCGCGTCTGAGGGGCGTTGCGTCGGGCCGGTTCAGGGCGCGCGGAGTGGTGAGGGGCCTTGAACAAAGCTTTCCTAGGGTCGCGGGCCAAGGCGATCCCCGGAGGTTCCTGATGCCCGACGATACGACGATCCTGTCGCTGCCCCTGATCCTTCCGGCTCAGGCGCAGAAACATGTCACCCACAACGAGGCGCTGGTGAAGCTGGATCTGCTGGTCCAGCTGGCGGTCATCAACCGGACCCTGACCACCCCCCCGGCCCTGCCCGCGTTCGGAGACCGGCATATCGTGGCGACGGGCGCGACGGGACCCTGGGTCGGACAGGCCGGGCGCATCGCGCTGTTCACCGAGGCCGGCTGGCAGTTCACCCAACCGCTGCCGGGCTGGCAGGCCTATGTGATGGCCGAAAGCCAGATGGCCTATTTCAACGGCCTGACCTGGGTCGCCCTGTCGGACGGGCCGTTCACGGTGGGCCGGCTGGGCATCTCGGCCACGCCGGACACCACCAACCGGCTGACGGTCTCCTCTCCCGCGACGCTGCTGAACCATGCCGGGTCGGGCCACCAGCTGAAGCTGAACAAGGCGGTGGCCTCGGACACGGCGAGCCTTCTGTTCCAGACCGGCTTCGGCGGCCGGGCCGAGATGGGCACGGCCGGAAGCGACGATTTCAGCGTCAAGGTCAGCGCCGATGGGTCGGGCTGGTCGGTCGCGCTGGTCTCGGACGCGGCCACGGGCGAGGTCACGCTTCCCCAGCCGCTGCATCTGGGCGGTCAGGCGACCGATCCGGTCACCCCGGCGGATGGCACGATCTGGCTGAACACCACCACCGGCGAGGTCCGGGTGCGCAGCGCCGGGACGACCCAGGTCGTCGGCGGTGGCGCGGGCGGCGGGGTCAGCGACGGCGACAAGGGCGACATCACGGTCAGCGGGTCGGGGACGGTCTGGACGATCGACGCGGGCGCCGTGACGCTGGGCAAGCTTGCCGACGTGCCCACCGACAGCTTCCTTGGCCGGGACAGCGCCGGGGCCGGAGCGCCCGAGGTGCTGACCCCGGCCCAGGCGCGCGGCATCCTGAACGTGGCGGACGGAGCGACCGCGAATGCCCCGGACGCAAGCTTGCGCGACCGGGCGACGCATACCGGCACTCAGCCGGCCGCGACGATCACCGGGCTTGCCGCGGTGGCCACCAGCGGATCGGCCGCCGACCTGACGGCCGGCACCCTTCCGCCGGCCCGGTTCGACGATACCGCCCATGGCAACCGCGCGGGCGGCGCGCTGCACGCAACGGCGACGACGGGCGCCGCAGGATTCATGTCCGCCGCCGACAAGACCAAGCTGGACGGGGTGGCGACGGGGGCCAACAACTACAGCCACCCGAACCACACCGGCGACGTGACCAGCGCGGGCGACGGCGCGACCACGATTGCCGCCGGTGCCGTGACCAACGCCAAGCTGGCCAGCGTGGCAACGGCCACGATCAAGGGGCGGGCCAGCGCGGGCACCGGCGCCCCGGAGGACCTGAGCCCGACGCAGGCAACCGCGCTTCTGGACACGTTCACCAGCGGCGCGAAGGGGCTTGCCCCGGCCTCTGGCGGGGGCACCACAAACTTCCTGCGCGCGGATGGCACCTGGGCGGCACCGCCCGGCGGTGGCGGTTCGCCCGGCGGAGCATCGGGGGAAATCCAGTTCAACAACGCGGGCGCCTTCGGCGGCGCAGCCGATGTCGAGATCGAGGGCGGCCAGTTGCGCCTGCCGACCATCGCGACGCCTGCCGCCCCGGTCGCGGATGGACTGAAGCTGTTCGGGCGCAAGGTCGGCGGGCGCGCCATGCCTGCCTTCATGGGGCCGAGCGGCCTGGACAGCGCCCTGCAACCCCTTCTGGCGCGCAACAAGATCGGAATGTTCCTGCCGCACGGCAACGGCACCGCAGGCACGCAGTGGGGCTTGACCTATTCCAGCACCGGCACGGCCACCACGGCGACCGTCGCGACCACGAACCTCTACAGCTACACGCGCAGGATCGAATACCTGGTCACGACGGCCAGCGCGACGGCAGTCGTCGGGTTCCGGGGCGCGGCCCTGCAATGGACGCTTGGCGGGCCTTCTGCCGGACTGGGTGGCTTCCACAACATCTTCCGCTGGGGGCCGGCAACTGGGGTGGCCACCGCCACGACGCGCGCCTTTGCGGGCATGCGTGGGGCCACGACCGCGCCGACGGACGTGAACCCGTCCACCCTGACCAACATCTGCGGCATGGGCTGGGATTCCGGCGACGCCAACATCCAGTTCATCCACAACGACGGAACCGGAGCGGCGACGAAGATCGACCTTGGCGCAAGCTTCCCGCGACCGACAGTTGACCGCACGGCTTTGTATGAGATCGCGCTTTTCGCGCCGCCCGGAACGACGCAGATCCTTGATTACGAGGTGGTGGACCTGGTGTCGGGCGCCGTGGCCACCGGCACGGTCACGACCGACCTTCCGTCCACGACCACGCTTCTGACGCCTTGGAGCTGTTTCAGCGTCGGCGGCACCTCATCGGTCATCGGCATGGCCGTCATCAGCCACAGCATCGAAAGCGACTACTGACATGACCCTGCACGTCCTGTTCACCGAAGACGGCACTCCCGGCTGGATCGGCGATACCCCGCGCGCCGGCAGCGAGCCGGTCGAGGATCTGATGATCGAGTTCCTGGCCGCGCATCGCCGGACCGCTCGCGGAAAATGGGTGGCGCGCGGCCCGGTGAAGCCCGAGGCGCCAACGCCGGAAGCGGAGGCCGAAGCCGCCGAGGCGGAGTATCAGGCGGCCTTGCAGCAGCGCAGCGAGGCGGTGCGCGAGGCGCTGAGCATCGAAGCGGATCCGCAGTTCTTTCGCTGGCAGCGCGGCGAAGCTTCGCGCGAGGACTGGCTGGAGGCGGTGGCGCGGGTGAAGGCCCGGTTCCCGAAGCCGGAGCGGCTCTAGATCGCGGGCCGGTCCGGGGATTTGACACCCCTACGCCCGCTGCATAGACATGCGCCCATGTTGGAAGGGGTTTTGTCATGCGCATCGCGATGATCGGGACGGGATATGTCGGGCTGGTCTCGGGCGCGTGCTTTTCGGATTTCGGGCACGAGGTGATCTGCGTCGACCGCGACGCGGGCAAGATCGAACGGCTGAACCGCGGCGAAGTGCCGATCTTCGAGCCGGGGCTCGAGGCGCTGATCGCCAAGAACGCGGGCGCGGGGCGGCTGAGCTTCACCACCGATCTCGCCGCCGCGGTGGATGGCGCCGAGGCGGTGTTCATCGCCGTGGGCACGCCCACGCGCCGCGGCGATGGCCATGCGGACCTGACCTATGTCATGGCCGCGGCGGCCGAGATCGGACGGGCGCTGACCGGCTATGCGGTCGTCGTCACCAAGTCCACCGTGCCGGTCGGCACCAACCGCAAGGTGGCCGAGGCGATCCGCGAGGCCAACCCGTCGGCTGACTTCGATGTCGCCTCGAACCCCGAGTTCCTGCGCGAAGGGGCGGCGATCGACGATTTCATGCATCCCGACCGCGTGGTGGTCGGCGTCGAGACCCCGAAGGCGCGCAAGGTGATGGCCGAACTCTACCGGCCGCTGTCCCTGCGCGAGTTCCCGATGGTGTATACCGGGCTCGAAAGCGCCGAGCTGATCAAGTATGCGGCGAACGCCTTCCTGGCCACCAAGATCACCTTCATCAACGAGATCGCCGCCCTGTGCGAGAGGGTGGGTGCCGACGTCAAGACCGTGGCCAAGGGCATCGGCATGGACGGGCGCATCGGCGACAAGTTCCTGCACGCCGGCCCCGGCTATGGCGGCAGCTGTTTTCCCAAGGATACCAAGGCTCTGGCCCGGATCGGGCAGGATCATGCCGTGCCGATGCAGATCGTCGAGACCGTGATCAAGGTCAACGAGGAGGTGAAGCGGCGGATGATCGACAAGATCGTCGATCTCTGCGGCGGCTCGGTCCGCGACAAGACGATCGCCGTCCTCGGTGTCACCTTCAAGCCCAACACCGACGACATGCGCGAGGCCCCTTCGCTGACCATCGTCCCGGCGCTGGTGGGCGGGGGCGCGAAGGTGCGGGTCAGCGACCCGCAGGGCCGGCACGAGGGCGAGGCGCTGCTGCCCGGCGTCAAGTGGATCGACAACCCCTATCAGGCCGCCAACGAGGCCGATCTGGTCGTCTTCCTGACCGAATGGAACGAATTCCGCG
The DNA here is from genome assembly GCF_046295235.1 of Tabrizicola flagellatus. Classification (GTDB taxonomy): domain Bacteria; phylum Pseudomonadota; class Alphaproteobacteria; order Rhodobacterales; family Rhodobacteraceae; genus Tabrizicola; species Tabrizicola flagellata_A. Next base: position 42,365 of record NZ_JBKBLV010000011.1, on the reverse strand, counting down.
GTCTCGACCTGGCGAAGCTGGCCCGCAAGATGGCCACGCCGCAAATGGCCGACCTGCGCAACATCTACGACCCGGTCGAGGTGCGCGCGGCAGGCTTCACGGCCTATGTCGGAGTGGGCCGCTAGCTAGCTGGCCTTGGCGTTCCAGGCCTCTATCTTGCGGTAAAGCGTCGAGGGCGAGACATCCAGCACCCGCGCGGCCTTGGGAATCGAGCCACCGTGCAGCGCCAGCGTCGCCTCGATCAGGCGGCGTTCGGCTTCGGCGAGCGGCAGGCCAAGAAGGCTGTCGGCGCTGAGCGTATCCGGGGCAGCCATCGGCATCGGCAGCGGTTCGGGGTCGCGCCCTTCCTCTGCCAGGCCGGGCGGAAGCATGTCGGGTGTGATCCAGCCACCCTCGTTGAGCACCACCACGTTGCGCATGACGTTCAGCAACTGGCGGACATTCCCGGGCCATGGCAGCGACTGCATGAGCGCGCGGGTCTCGGGCGCGAGGCCGTGAAAGGTGCGTCCCTCTTCCTGGGCGAAGCGGGCCAGCGCGGCCTCGGCGATCTCGATGACATCCTGCCCGCGCTCGCGCAGGGGGGGCATGTGGATCGGCACGACGTAGAGCCGGTAATAGAGGTCCTCGCGGAAATGGCCGCGCCGCACCGCGTCGAGAGGATCGCGGTTCGTCGCGCAGACGATGCGGACGTTGACCTTGCGCGGCCGGGTCGCGCCCACCGGCTGGACGGTGGAAGTCTGGAGAAAGCGCAGCAGTTTGGTCTGCAAGGCCGGCGCCATCTCGCAGATCTCGTCAAGGAACAGCGTACCGCCATCGGCGGCCTGGGCGGCGCCCTGCTTGTCGGAAATCGCGCCGGTGAAGCTGCCCTTCATATGGCCGAACACCTCGGATTCCAGCAGGTCCTGCGGGATCGCGCCGCAGTTCAACGCGATGAAGGGACCATTGGCGCGGTTGGAATTGGCATGGACAGCCAGGGCGCACAGCTCTTTCCCGGTGCCGCTTTCGCCGGTGATGAACACCGTCGCCATCGAGCGCGCGACCGAACCGATGGTCAGGTGGATGCGCTTCATCGCATCGGACGAACCGATGAAGCCCGAGTTTTCCGCGACTTCGGCTGGGTCGCGGCTGCGCGTGGCGACCTGTGGGTCGGCCTTTCCGGTTTCGCGCAGGTTCGCCTCGGCCAGGGCATTCTGAACGACGGACAGGAAGCGCCCCTCGTCGAAGGGCTTGACCAGGAAGTCGTGCGCGCCGGCGCGCATCGCCTCGACCGCGCGGCGGGCCGCGCCGGGGGCGGTGATCGCGATCACCCGGGTTTCCGGCTGGATCGCCTGGATGTCACGCATCAATTCCAGCCCGTCGCGGTCGGGCAGGATCAGGTCAAGCAGCACGACCATCGGCCGATGCATCCGGAACTGTTGCAGTCCGTCATCGGCCGTGCCCGCAACGGCCACCCGGTGCCCGGCGGTGGCCAGGATCGAGCGATAGACCATTTGCAGGGACAATGTGTCCTCGACCAGAAGGACGGATGGCCGGGAAAGGGAGGTGACGGGTTTCACGCGGCAGACCCTTCGGGTGGCTTGGTGGATCGGATCAGGCGGATCAGCACGGCAAGTTCGCCCGCAAGCGGCGGCATCAGCCGGTCGAGCGCACCGTGGTCCCGGGCATGGGCTATGGCGTTCAGGCTTTCCGCCATCTCCTGCAACGAAATCGCACCGACCGACCCGGACAGGGAGATCAGCACATGGCTACCCTCGCGCAATGCCTTCCAGTCAAGATCGCCCGCACCCTTGGCCAGCTTGGCCTCGGTGGCGGTCAGGTCTTCGGTCAGGCGCGCCAGCAACTCGGCAGCAAGCTCGGGTCCCGTGATCTGCAAGAGGTGGTGCAGCCGCGTGGCATCGAACTGTTTCAGTCCCGAGGCAAGCGGGGGGGCCGAGTCGGCGAGGCGCACCATCGTCTCTTCGATCAACTGAAGCGCAGCCTGCTCGTCTGACGTGGTCAGGAACGGTCGCACCGCCGCCACCGCCTGATACAGCCCGGTCAGGGCCTCCAGCTTGCCAAGCGGTTGCGTCATCCGAGAATCGTCCCGAAATGCGAAGGATTTCTTTGCATAATGCAAAGATTGCCGCAGATCCGGGCGCCTGTCCAGCGCGTTTCGCGTTAACCGCGCGCGAGGCCGAGCGATTGCAACGCCTGGGTGATCTCGTCCAGGATTGCCGGGTCGTCGATGGTTGCGGGCATCTTCCAGGGCTGGCCGTCGGCGATCTTGACCATGGTGCCGCGCAGGATCTTGCCGGATCGGGTCTTGGGCAGGCGGTCCACCACGACGGCGCGCTTGAAGTCGGCGACAGGGCCGATCCGGTCGCGGACCAGTTGCACGCATTCCTTCACCACCTCGTCATGCGGGCGGTTGGAGCCCTTGTTGAGGCAGAGGAAGCCCAGCGGCGACTGGCCCTTCAGCTCGTCGGCGACGCCGATCACGGCACATTCGGCCACGTCCTTGTGGCTGGCGAGGACTTCCTCCATGGCGCCGGTGGACAGGCGGTGGCCCGCGACGTTGATGACGTCATCGGTGCGGGCCATGATGTAGAGATAGCCGTCCGCGTCGATATAGCCCGCGTCGCCGGTCTCGTAATAGCCGGGGAAGTGGTTGAGGTAGGACTTGCGGAAGCGGTCCTCGGCGTTCCAGAGGGTGGGCAGGGTGCCGGGGGGCAGCGGCAGCTTGATCGCGATGGCGCCGAGCGTGCCGGGTGAGACCGGGTGGCCGCCTTCGTCGAGGACCTGCACGTCGAAGCCGGGCATGGGGACGGATGGCGAGCCGATCTTGACCGGCAGGTGTTCGATCCCGAGGGGATTGGCGGCAATGGCATAGCCGGTCTCGGTCTGCCACCAGTGGTCGATCACCGGGACCTTGAGGTGGGCCTGCGCCCAGTGGATCGTGTCGGGGTCGGCGCGTTCGCCCGCCAGGTAGAGCGCCTGGAGCGTGGGCAGCGGCGGGACCAGCTTGCCGTCCGGGTCGTCACGCTTGATGGCGCGAAGGGCGGTGGGTGCGGTGAAGAAGCTGCGCACCTTGTGTTCGTTGATGACGCGCCAGAAGGCGGCGGCGTCGGGGGTGCCGACGGGTTTGCCTTCATAGACCACAGTGGTGCAGCCGGCGATGAGGGGGCCGTAGCAGATGTAGCTGTGGCCGACGACCCAGCCCACGTCCGAGGCGGCCCAGAACACGTCGCCCGCGCCGCAGTTGTAGATCGCGCGCATGGTCCAGTTGAGGGCCACGAGGTGCCCGGCGGTGGGGCGGACCACGCCCTTGGGCGCTCCGGTGGTGCCAGAGGTGTAAAGGATATAGGCCGGGTGGTTGCCCGCGACGGGGGTGCAGTCGGCCGGGGTGACGCCGTACTGGAATTCGTGCCAGGCGATATCGCGGCCGGGGGTGAGCTTGGCCACCTCCTGCTCGCGCTGGAAGATCACGCAGAAGTCCGGCTTGTGGCTGGCCTGGTCGATGGCGGCGTCGAGGAGGGGTTTGTAGTGGACGACGCGGGAAGGCTCGATCCCGCAGGAGGCGGCGATGATCGCCTTCGGCGTGCAGTCGTCGATGCGGACGGCGAGTTCATGCGCCGCGAAACCGCCGAAGACGACGGAATGGATCGCCCCAAGCCGGGCGCAGGCGAGCATCGCCTCCAGCGCCTCGGGGACCATGGGCATGTAGATGATGACGCGGTCGCCCTTTTCGATGCCGCGGGCCTTCAGCGCCCCGGCGAGGCGGGCGACGCGGTCCCGGAGTTCGGCGTAGGTGATGACGTGTTTCGTGCCGGTGACGGGGCTGTCGTGGATGATGGCGGGCTGCTTGCCGCGACCGGCGATGACGTGGCGGTCCACGGCGTTCCAGCAGGTGTTCACCTCGGCGTCGGTGAACCATTCGTAGAGGGGCGCACGGTCGGCGTTGAGGGCTTTCATGGGCTTCCTCACCCAGTCGATGCCCCCTGCGGCGGTCAGCCAGAAGCCCTCCGGGTCCTGCTGCCACTGACCGTAGACCTGTGCGTAGCTCATCGCGATCTCCCCCCGCTGATGCACTGATGGGTTCGTATGCGAAGGGATGCCGGTCGCGCAACGGTGTTACCGTTAGCGGGCTGCGACAGATTTGCAGAATTTGCGATTGATCGGGACAAATATTTGCAAACCGACCAAAGCTTGCAAAGCGGTCTGGCATCCCTGCGTACGATTTGCAAAAGGCGGCGGAGTTTTCGAAAACTCCGCACCGGAGCCTTTGAAGGCTCCGGTCCGATTTCTTCGAAGAAATCGGCCCCGACTCAGCCGTAATGCGCCACGGGCGTCCCGGCGATGGCGGACATGTTCAGCAGGCCGCGCGCGGTGATGGCGGGGGTCACCACATGCGCCTTGTTGCCCATGCCCATCAGGATCGGGCCGACCTCCAGCCCCCCGGCCTTGACCTTCAGGATGTTGCGCACGCCTGACGCCACCTCGGAGGAGGCGAAGACCAGCACGTTGGCCGCCCCTTCGTAGCGCGAGCCGGGCAGCAAGCGGTCGCGGATCGACTGGTCGAGGGCCGCGTCGATGTTCATTTCGCCCTCGTAGGCGAAATCGGGTTCGCGCAGGTCCAGAAGCTCGAGCGCGTCGCGCATCCGGCGGGCCGAGGCGTTGTCCATGTTGCCGAACTGGCTTTGCGTGCAGAGCGCGATCTTCGGCGTCAGGCCGAAGCGGCGGACATGCCGCGCTGCGCCGATCACGGTCTCCATGATCTGCTGCGGCGTGGGTTCGGGATGCACATGGGTGTCGGCGATGAACAGGGGGCCGTCCTCGAGGATCATCATCGACAGCGCCGCCACCGGGTGCAGCCCGCCGCGGGCGAGGATCTGGCGGACATAGCCCAGGTGCCAGTTGAATTGCCCGAAGGTGCCGCAGATCATGCTGTCGGCTTCCTCGCGGTGGACCATGATCGCGGCGATGGCGGTGGTATTGGTGCGCATCACGGCGCGGGCGATGTCGGGCGTCACCCCGCGCCGGGCCATCAGGTCGTGATAAGTGCCCCAGTAGTCGCGGTAGCGGTGGTCGTTCTCCGGGTTCACCAGATGGAAGTCGCGGCCCGGGCGGATCGGCAGGCCATAGCGTTCGCAGCGTGCCTCTATCACCTCTGGGCGGCCGATCAGGATCGGAACCTCGGTGGTCTCCTCGAGGATCGCATTGGCCGCGCGCAGCACCCGCTCGTCCTCGCCTTCCGCAAAGACGATCCGGCGCGAGGCGGTGCGGGCGGCCTCGAACACCGGGCGCATGAGAAGCGCGGACTTGAACACCGAGCCGTCGAGCTTGCGCTTGTAGGCGTCGAGGTCGGCGATGGGGCGGGTAGCAACGCCGGTTTCCATCGCCGCACGCGCGACCGCCGAGGCGACGGTGCCGATCAGGCGGGGATCAAAGGGTTTCGGGATCAGGTAGTCGGGGCCGAAGGCCAGCGTCTCGCCCCGGTAGGCGGCGGCGGCCTCGGCCGATGTGGTGGCGCGGGCAAGGGCGGCGATGCCTTCGATGCAGGCGATTTCCATCGCGTCGTTGATCGTGGTGGCACCCACGTCCAGCGCACCGCGGAAGATGAAGGGAAAGCACAGGACGTTGTTGACCTGATTGGGAAAATCGCTGCGACCTGTGGCGATGATCGCGGTGGGGGCAACCTCGCGCACGGCATCGGGCAGGATTTCGGGGGTGGGATTGGCAAGGGCGAAGATGATCGGGTTCGGAGCCATCGCCTTGATCATGTCCTGCGTCAGGACGCCGGGGCCGGACAGGCCAAGGAACAGGTCGGCACCCGGGATCACGTCGGCCAGCGTTCCCGGAGAGCTGCCCTGCGCAAAAGCCGCCTTTTGCGGGGTCATCTGTTCGGGGCGGTCCTTGTAGACCAGCCCGTCAAGGTCGCACAGCCAGACATTCTCGCGCCGGACGCCCAGTTTGACCAGCATTTCAAGGCAGGCGATGCCCGCAGCGCCGCCGCCGGTCGAGACAACCTTGATGTCCTGGAACCGCTTGCCCGCGACGATCATCGCATTGGTCGCCGCCGCGCCTACCACGATCGCGGTGCCGTGCTGGTCGTCGTGAAAGACGGGGATGTTCATCCGCTCGCGGCAGAGCTTCTCGACGATGAAGCAGTCGGGGGCCTTGATGTCCTCGAGGTTCACCGCGCCAAAGGAAGGTTCCAGCGCGCAGACGATCTCGGCCAGTTTCACCGGGTCGGGTTCATTCACCTCGATGTCGAAGCAGTCGATGTTGGCGAATTTCTTGAACAGGACGGCCTTGCCTTCCATGACGGGTTTGGAGGCCAACGCGCCGATGTTGCCAAGGCCGAGGACCGCGGTGCCGTTCGAGATGACAGCGACGAGGTTGCCCCGCGAGGTGTAGCGGCTGGCCGTCGCCGGGTCGGCCTTGATTTCCAGGCAGGCCTCGGCCACGCCGGGAGAATAGGCGCGGGCGAGGTCGCGGCCGTTGGCAAGGGGCTTTGTCGCGCGGATTTCCAGTTTTCCCGGTTTGGGAAACTCGTGGTAATCCAGCGCCGCCTGCCGCGCGTTGTCGTTCCTGGCCTCGTCCATCAATCCCTCCCGCAAAACTGGTTCAGCGTTGAACCAGTATTTCCAGACCGCCAAGTTGCGGCTTTCCGCAGCCGGCTTGCAAATCGGCCTGGCGCCGATCACCATGGCGCCATAGCACGGGGAATGCCATGACGGAAACACGCGCGGAAGTTCGGCTGCCGACGAAAGAGCTTCGTGAGGATCTGCCCTTCTACACGAAGACCCTCGGGTTCAGGCTGGACATGATCTTTCCCGCCGACAACCCCGAGGTGGCGGTGCTGTCCGGCCACGGGCTGCGGCTGCGCATCCAGAAGGGGGCGCCCGAAAGCCCCGGCACGCTGCGCATCCTTACCGACGACAAGGGCTTTGCCGGGGGTGCGAAGGAGCTGGTCGCGCCGAACGGCACGCGGGTGGAGATCGACGAGCTGAACCCTCCGGTGGTCACGCCCGCGACCGAACATGCCTTCGTGGTGCGCCGCCTGGCCGACCAGGCGCCCTGGGTTATCGGGCGGGCGGGGATGGAGTATCGCGACCTGATCCCGACGCGGCTTGGCGGGGCGATGATCGCCAGCCACATCCGCGTGCCGGATGGTCCGGTGCCGGACATGGTGCATTTCCACAAGGTCGGCTTCCAGCTGATCTTCTGCGTCGCGGGCTGGGTGGACGTGCTCTACGAGGATCAGGGCGACGTGCGCCGCATCCATGCCGGCGACTGCTTCATCCAGCCGCCGGGCATCCGCCACAAGGTGCTGCATTCCGAAGGCGTGCAGGTGGTGGAGATCGGGGTGCCTGCGGAACACGTCACCGAGATCGACCACGAGATGACCCTGCCGACCCCGCATTACCGGCCCGAGCGGGAATGGGAGGGGCAGCGTTTCGTCCACGACATCGGGGCGGAGGGCGTGTTCCGTCCTTTCCGCATTCCAGGCTTCGAGGCCCGCGACACCACGATCATGGCGGCGACGAAGGGCGTGGCATCGGTGATGGTGGCCCGGCCCACGGGCAAGCCGGCGCCCTGGACGGTGCATGAGGGCGACATCCTCTTCACCTTCGTGATGCAGGGCGGCATGGTGCTGGAGGGCGAGGGGAAGGAGCCATACCGGCTGGAACCGGGCGATGCCTTCGTGATTCCGCCCGGGATGGCCACGCGCTACGCCGATCCGACGCCCGACCTGGAGCTTCTGGAAGTGACGCTGCCGGGTAACCCGATGACGCGGGTGGTCGAGAGCTGAAGCCTCCTCCTGCGCCTTCGGCGCGTCGTCGGGGACGGCGACGAGAAGCCGAAGGCGCACGAGGAGCAGAGCCGGCTTGCGGAAATCGACGCGTCGCCGCACACTCTGACCAAATGGTCAAAGAGGGAATGTCGATGACGCTGAAGGAGGCCGCGACGGCGGTGCGGGAAAGGGCCTATGCCCCCTATTCACGCTTCAAGGTGGGCGCGGCGCTGCGGTCCACCAGCGGCGCGGTGCATGTCGGCTGCAACGTGGAGAACGTGGCCTATCCCGAGGGCACCTGCGCCGAGGCCGGGGCGATCGCGGCGATGATCGCGGCGGGCGATGCCCGGATCGCCGAGGTCTGCGTCATCGCCGACAGCCCCGATCCCGTGCCCCCCTGCGGCGGCTGCCGCCAGAAGATCGCCGAGTTCGCCGATCAGGACGTCCGTGTCACGCTGTGCACCACGGACGGGAAGGAGAAGGTAATGACCGTGGCCGAGCTGCTGCCAGGCGTCTTCACGGCGGCCCACATGGAGCGGACGTGACCGACGCGCGCGCCATCATCGCGGCGATCCGGGACGGCCGAAGGCCGGCGCCGGAAGAGCTGCGCTGGTTCGCGGCCGGGCTCGCCTCGGGCGAGGTCACCGATGCGCAGGCCGGCGCCTTCGCCATGGCGGTCCTGCTGAAGGGCCTGGGCGAGGAGGGCCGCGTCGCCCTGACGAAAGGCATGCGCGACAGCGGCAAGGTCCTCGCCTGGGACCTGCCCGGCCCGGTGGTGGACAAGCATTCGACCGGGGGGATCGGCGATTGCACCTCGCTGCTGCTTGCGCCGGCGCTGGCGGTCTGCGGCGCCTATGTGCCGATGATCTCGGGCCGGGGCCTCGGCCATACCGGGGGCACGCTGGACAAGCTGGAGGCGATCCCGGGCTTTCGCACCGGGCTGTCCGAGGCGGCCCTGCGCCGGCAGATGGCCGAGGTGCATTGCGCGATCGTCGCGGCCTCGGCCGATCTCGCCCCTGCGGACAAGCGGCTTTACGCGATCCGCGACGTGTCGGGGACGGTGGAGTCGATCGACCTGATCACCGCCTCGATCCTGTCGAAGAAGCTGGCGGCGGGGCTTGAGGCGCTGGTGCTGGACGTGAAATGCGGCAGCGGCGCCTTCATGAAGACGGCCGAGCAGGCCGAGGCGCTGGCCCGCGCGCTGGTGACGACGGCGCAGGGCGCGGGCTGCATGACCTCGGCGCTGATCACCGACATGTCGCAGCCGCTGGCCACCGCGGCGGGCAATGCGCTGGAGGTGATCGAGGTGATGGAGACGCTGACCGGCACCTCGGTCAATGCGGCGCTGTGGGATGTGACCGTGGCGCTGGGCGGCGAGGCGCTGGCGCTGGCGGGGCTGGCGGCGGATGCCGAGGACGGCGAGGGACGGATTGCCGAGGCGCTGGAATCGGGAGCCGCGGCGGAATGTTTCGGGCGGATGGTCGTGGCGCAGGGCGGGCCGGCCGATTTCGTCGAGCGCTGGCCGGACCGGCTGCCCTCGGCCCCGGTGATGATGGAAGTGCCGGCGCTGGCCGATGGCTTCGTGGCGCGGATCGACGCCGAGGCGCTGGGTCTTGCGGTCGTCCATCTGGGCGGGGGCCGCCTGCGCGAGGGCGACCGGGTCAACCCCTCGGTTGGCCTGTCGGACCTGGCCGGGATCGGCGAGGAGGCGGGGGCGGGCGTGCCCCTGGCGATGGTCCACGCGGTGACCGAGGACGCGGCGCGCACCGCGGTCAAGGCGGTGCAGGCGGCCTACATGATCGCCCCGTCGGCGCCCGAGGAACCGGCGCTGGTGCAGAAGAGGATCGGCTGAGATGGCACAGGGGCATGGACGCGCCTTTCTGGTGGTGATGGATTCGGTCGGCTGCGGCGGGGCGCCGGATGCGGCGGCCTTTGGCGACGAAGGTGCGAACACGCTGGGCCATATCGCCGCGGCCTGCTCCGAGGGCCGGGCGGAGGCCGGGCGCAGCGGCCCCCTGCGGATGCCGAACCTCGACCGGCTGGGGCTCGGGGCGGCGATCCGGCTGGCCTCGGGCGCGCCGACGCCGGGGCTCGAGGCGGTGCCCGAGGGGTTGTGGGGCGCGGCCGAGGAAGTGTCGAAGGGGAAGGACACCCCGTCCGGGCACTGGGAGCTGGCCGGCGTGCCGGTGCCCTGGGACTGGACCTATTTCCCCGACGCGGTGCCGGCCTTCCCCGACGACATCGTGGCCGAGGTCTGTCGGCTGGCGGGGACCGAGGGGATCCTGGGGAACTGCCATGCCTCGGGGGTGCCGATCATCGCCGAGCATTGCGAAGAGCACCTGCGCACCGGCTGGCCGATCTGCTACACCAGCGCCGACAGCGTGTTCCAGATCGCCGCGCATGAAGAGGCCTTCGGGCTGGAGCGGCTGTTGAAGCTCTGCGCCGACCTGGCGCCGATGCTGCATGCCCGGAAGGTGGGCCGGGTGATCGCGCGCCCCTTCACCGGCACTTGCGGCGACTTCAGGCGGACGGCGAACCGGAAGGACTTCGCCATCGCGCCGCCGGCGCCGACGCTTCTGGACTGGGTAGCGGGAGCTGGCCGCGCCACCCATGCAATCGGCAAGATCGGCGACATCTTCTCGATGCGCGGGATCGGGACGCTGCACAAGGGCAAGTCGGATGCCGACCTTTTCGAACATCTGGTGCGGCTGGGGGCCGAAGCGGAGCCCGGTTCCTTGACCTTTGCGAACTTCGTCGAGTTCGACACGCTGTATGGCCACCCGCGCGACGTGTCGGGCTATGCCCGGGCCCTGGAATGGTTCGATGCCCAGGTGCCGCGGTTCCTGGCCAACCTGCGGCCCGGAGACCTGGCGATCTTCACGGCCGACCACGGCAACGATCCGACCTGGCGCGGGACCGAGCACACGCGCGAGCGGGTGCCGGTGGTGGGCTGGGGGACGGGTCCGCGGGCGGTGGGTCTGCGCGGATTCTTGGACGTGGGGGCGAGCGTGGCGGCGCATCTGGGGGTCGCCTCGCAAGGGCCGGGGCGGAGTTTCCTGTGACCTGCTCCCGGGGGTTTCACACCCCCGGACCCCCGTGGGATATTTTCGGACAGATGAAGGCAGGGAGGGTTTCGTGAGCGGATTGCCGAAGGTCGAGTTGCATCTGCACCTGGAGGGGGCGGCGCCTCCTGCCTTCATCGCGGGGCTGGCGAAGGAGAAGCATCTGGACATATCCGGGGTGTTCGATGCGGCCGGGAACTACCGCTACAGGGACTTCCGGGACTTCCTGAAGGTCTACGAGGCGGCGACCTCGGCCTTGCAGAGCCCCGATGACTATGCGCGGCTGACCCTGGCGGTGCTGGAGGAATCCGCAGGTTCGGGGGTGGTCTATTCCGAGACCTTCCTGTCGCCCGATTTCTGCGGCGGGCGCGATGTCGGCGCCTGGCGGGAATATCTGCACGCAATGCGCGAGGCTGCCGATCTGGCCGAGCGGCGGATGGGGATCATCCTTCGCGGGATCGTCACCTGCATCCGACATTTCGGCCCGGAGAAGGCGCGCGAGACGGCGGTCTGTGCGGCCGAGACGGCGGGAGACTGGATCGTCGGGTTCGGGATTGCGGGCGACGAGAAGGTGGGGGCGCCGAAGGACTTCCGCTGGGCCTTCGACTGCGCGCGCGAGGCAGGGCTGCGGCTGACGGCGCATGCCGGGGAATGGGGCGGGCCGGAGAGCGTGCGGGACGCGGTGCGCGATCTGGGGGTGGAGCGGATCGGGCACGGGGTGCGGGCGATCGAGGATCTGGCCCTTGTGGACGAACTGGCGGAGAAGGGGATCGTGCTGGAGGTATGCCCGGGGTCGAACGTGACGCTGGGGATCTATCCGAGCTTCCGCGCCCATCCGATCCACGAGCTTGACCGTCGCGGGGTGAAGGTCACGATCAGCACGGACGATCCGCCCTTCTTCCACACCACGATGGCCCGGGAATACGAGGAGCTGCACCGCGCTTTCGACTGGGACGAGGGGCAATTCCGGCGCATCGCGCGGCAGTCGCTTGACGCGGCGTTTTGCGATGCCGATACCAAGGCGAGGATCGGAAAGCTCTTGGAGGCCTGAAATGCTGGATCACCTGACCGTCGTCAGTCACCCGTTGGTCCAGCACAAGCTGACCCTGATGCGCGAGAAGGACACCTCGACCGCGTCGTTCCGCAAGCTTCTGCGAGAGATCAGCCTGCTTCTGGCCTACGAGGTCACGCGCGAGCTGCCGATGACGACCAAGCGCATCGAGACTCCGCTGGAGGAAATGGACGCGCCCATGATCGAAGGCAAGAAGCTGGCGCTGGTCTCGATCCTGCGGGCGGGCAACGGCCTTCTGGACGGGATCCTGGAGCTGATCCCGGCGGCACGGGTGGGGTTCATAGGGCTTTACCGCGACCCCGAGACGCTTCAGCCGGTGCAGTACTATTGCAAGCTGCCCGAGCACATGGAGGACCGCATCGCCATCGTCGTCGATCCGATGCTGGCCACGGGCAATTCCAGCGCGGCGGCCGTGTCCCTGCTGAAACAGGCGGGGGCGAAGCAGATCCGCTTTCTCTGCCTTCTGGCGGCGCCCGAGGGCATCGCACGAATGAAGGAGGCCCATCCCGACGTGCCGATCGTCACGGCGGCGGTAGACAGCCACCTGAACGACCACGGCTACATCGTGCCCGGCCTCGGGGATGCCGGAGACCGGATGTTCGGGACCAAGTGATGCGTGCGGTCGTGACGACGGCCGCCCTGATCGCGCTGGCCGCGCCTGCCCTGGCCCGTGACCCGATCCGCCCGGCCGAAGTGCCGCCGCCGGATTATGCCGGCGAGCAATACGTCGATTCCAGGGGCTGCATGTTCGTGCGCGCGGGGACCGCCGCGCAAGTGGTCTGGGTCCCCCGGGTGAGCCGCGACGGGACGCCGTCCTGCGGCAATCCGCCGTCCGGGCGCCGGGTTCCGGTGGCCGAGGAAATCGGCGTTCAACCCTATGCTCCCGGGCAAGCCGCATCTGCGGCGCCGGTGACAGCGGAAGCGGGAGACCCTGCCCCGGGCGGCGGTGACAGCGGCGGGTATTTCGTCGATGTCGGCCGTTTCGGAGATGCCGGGAATGCGGAACGGGCCGAGGCGAAGCTGATGTCCCTGGGTCATTCGGTGGTGCGGGGCAGGGTCCAAGGCGGCAGTTCGACCCTGATCACGGTCTTTGCCGGCCCGTTCCCGGATGCAGCGGCCGCAGAAAAAGCCCGCGCAGCCTTGCGAGACGCCGGGTTTCCCGACGCGGCCGTGATGGGGCGCTGACCGGCAACCCTCCGGACCGCGCGCCGCCGCGACCGGGACGGCCGGTCTAGGTGCCGCAGATTCCCTGCAGGGCCACCCAGGAGTCGTCGGGGATCAGCGGCGACGGTGCGAGCCCCTTGTAGGGGTCTGCGGCCAGAAGCCCGGCAGTTGCCTTGCCTTCCGGGTCGATCGCAAGGGCGTAGGGCGTCGCAGGGATCTGCGCGGCCTCGAAGGCGGCGAGAATCTGGGCATCCGGCACATCGACCGGTGCGGCCCGCAAGGCGGCTTCTCCGTAGCCGACGATGGCGTCGTCCGGCAGGGCGGCCGTGGTCAGAAGCGCCAGCGTCGCGCGCAGTCCGGCATGGTTCAGCAGGGGGATGATTGGATCGCGGGCCCGGGCGCGCAACCGCTCGACCAGGGCCGCCCCGGCCGCAGCCTCGGGGCCGTTCGCCTGTTCGATCAGCCGGCGCGGCAGCACGATCACGTCGCCGGGCAGGTGCAGGGGCTGCTCGACCCCTGCGGGCATGACGTAGAGGATCGGCGTGTCGACCGGGCCGAACACCCGCTCTGCCAGAGCCGCCAGCGCCTGAAGCCCCAGCCGGTTGTTGCAGTTCGCGCCCGTGACCCGCGCCAGATCGTCCAGGGCGCGCTGGCCGATGTCGGCCCGCTGCGCCGGGGGCACCACCGAGGCTGTATGCCGGACCAGGGCGCCCGGCAGCCAGAACACGCCAACCGCGACCACGGCCAGCGCCGTGGCACCGAGGATCGCCCCCCGCAGCCGACCCGGCCGGGCGGTTGCCGCCTGGACGGCATGGCGTACCGCGGCCAGCGCCTCGATCATGTCGGGATCGGTCAGTTCCAGGCTTTCGGCGGCATCGGGACCCGGGGCAAAGACCGGGGGATCCTCGCCCCGGTTGACCCTTTCGATCGCGGGAAGCGACCAGTGGCTGATCGCGGTGCCGCTTTTCGGATCGGACAGGACCAGCGTCGCGTCGCCGAAGCGCACCAGCACCTCCCGCCGCTGATCCTGCGGCGTCTCGCGCCACAGGCCGCCACATTCCAGCCTCTGATACTTCTTCAATGCCGTCATCGGCCGGGGGGTCTCTGCCTGTTTGGCGCAAGTCTATCCGGCCCCTGCGGCGGCGACAATCACCCTTCCCGGACCTCCGTGCCGAAGGTGCATCCGCGACCGGGATTTGCCTTGCGGCGTCGCGTTCGGGCTGGAAGGGCCCGGAAAGCCCGGTCATTCAGGAGGAAACGAACCCGAGCAGGACCATGAACGCACCGCAGAACCGAACCCTGGCCGCCTTCGGTGCGGTGCTGGTCTATGCCTTCGTGATCGCCTTCACCGACAATTTCGTGCGGGTGATCGCCCGTGACGGCGGCCTGTGGCAGTTCCATGCCACGCGCACCGCCATGGCCTTCGTCCTGCTGGCGCTGGCGGCGGTGCCGTTCGGGCTGAGGCTCTGGCCCAGACGCCCCGGTCCCGTGCTGGCCCGGTCCGCGATCCATGCGGCGGCGATGGTAATCTACTTCGGCGCGCTGGCCTTTCTGCCGGTAGCGCAGGTCGCGGCGGGCCTGTTCACCGCGCCGATCTTCGTTCTTCTGATCCAGCGGTTCCTCTATGGCCACCCGATCGGCGCGCTTCAGGTCCTGGCCGTGTTCACCGGTTTTCTGGGCGTGGTGCTGGTGCTGGGCCCCGAGGCGATGACCGGAGCCACCTTCGCGGCGCTGTTGCCAGTCATTTCGGGTGCGCTTTATGCCATGGGCAACATCGCCACGCGGGAATGGTGCGCGGGCGAGACGGCCGAGACGATCCTGGCCGGCTTTTTCGGCATGCTGGGGGTGATCGGGCTGGTGGGCATGGCGGTGCTGTGGCTGGTGCCGCTGCCGGTGGCCGAAGGCGCGGAGGGGTTCCTGCTGCGCGGGCCGGTCTGGCCGACGGGGGAGTTCCTGTGGTGGACCTTCGTGCAGGCAGCGGGTTCGCTTCTGGGCGTGGGGATGATCGTGAAGGCCTACCAGATCGCCGAGGCCTCGCGGGTGTCGGTCTTCGAATATGTGATCCTGCCCGCCTCGGCCGCCTGGGGGCTGATCCTGTGGGGCGAACGGCTGAGCTGGATCGCCATGGCCGGCATGGGCCTCATCGTGCTGGCCGGCGTGCTGATTGCCCGACCGGCGCCGAATCAGTCGCCCGCACGATCTTCCACGGCCTCGCGCCAGTGACGGCGGCAGAGGCTGACGTAGGTCTCGTTTCCGCCGATCACCACCTGTTCGCCTTCCTTCAGCGCCCGCCCGTCGGGACCGCGGCGGATGACCATGGTGGCCTTCTTGCCGCACTGGCAGATCGTGCGCACCTCGCGCATCTCGTCGGCCCAGGCAAGGAGGGCGGCCGAGCCGGGAAAGAGGTTGCCCTGGAAATCGACCCGCAATCCGTAGCACATGATCGGCACACCGAGGTCATCCACCGCGCGGGCCAGCTGCCAGACCTGCGGCTTGGACAGGAACTGCGCCTCGTCGATGAAGACGCAGGCCACGGGCCCGGCTGCGAAGCGCGACTTCAGCTTTTCGAACATGTCCTCGTCGGGCGAGAAGGTATCGGCCTCCTCGCCGATGCCGATGCGGCTGGCGATGCGGCCCTGGCCGG
Organism: Tabrizicola flagellatus; assembly: GCF_046295235.1. Taxonomy (GTDB): domain Bacteria; phylum Pseudomonadota; class Alphaproteobacteria; order Rhodobacterales; family Rhodobacteraceae; genus Tabrizicola; species Tabrizicola flagellata_A. The sequence continues at coordinate 26,646 of NZ_JBKBLV010000011.1, read as the reverse complement.
CGCGGTGGTCGAGGCGCGCGGTGATGAGGTAGGTCTGCATCCCGCCCTCGCGGTAGTTGTGCGAGGCTTGCAGCAGCGCGGTCGATTTCCCCGCGTTCATCGTCGAGTAGTGGAAATACAGCTTGGCCATGGCGTGAAGCCCTAGCCGATGACCGGGCCGCGCTGCAAGACGCCACGCGCGACCCGGTTTACCGCAGGAAACCACCCAAGGGCGGGACCGCAGGCCCGGAACGACACACACACACAAACGCGGAGCTGATCCGCCTACTGGTAAACACGGGCCCGCCGCGTTTCGTCGGCTCCGCCGTCATACCTTTGCAAGGGATGATGCGACGGGCCCCACCCTTGCCGATGCTGGGGACATCGGCCACTCGCTAACGTTCCGGATTGCCCGGAACCGCTTTATCCATGACAAAGCCTTCCCATCCGATTAATGGGAAAAAAATGACGGGTTTCCCCGGGGCTTGACGCGGGGGCAAGGCAGTGGAGTTGGTGATGTCGGTCGCGTCCTACCTGAAGAAGCACACCGAGGCGCTGGTCAAGGATGTAGGGATCGAGGCGGCCTGCGAGTTGACCGGCAAGTCCAAGGCGACGCTCGGTCGCTATTATTCCGACAGCGACGAACATTACGACCGGTTCATGCCGATCGACGTGGTGGCCGCGCTGGAAGGCGCGAGCCGCTTTCCGCATGTGACCGCCGCCCTGGCCGACCTTCGGGGCATCACGCTGTCCTATGACGGCGAGCGGCGCAATTCGACCAGCTCCGGGGTGAACCACGATGTCGTGGCCCTGGCGCAGCGGTTCGGGATCCTGATGGCGGAATACAACCAGGCCATCGGCGACGGAAAGATTTCCGTCAACGAGGCCAAGCGGCTTCTGCGTGAGACGCTGGCGATCCAGCAAGTGCTGTTGGAAATGAAGCTGAACCTCGAAGAAGAGGCGGGCTGAGGCGGTCAGGCGCGGCCAAGAATTTTCTCGAGAATTCTCGGCGATGTCCTGCCGCCGGGATCGGCCCGCCTGGCCGCCTTAGCGTGCGTCGCGGCGCGGGGCGAAGCTGCCGCCTTGCGGTTTCGCCGGGCGCTGGCCGCCGGGCTTGCCCTGGCCCTGGGGCCGACTCTGGCCGCCGGGCTTGGCCGGGCGTGCGCCCTGCGGCTTCGCCGTCAGCTTCTGGCCCTGGCGTCCGCCGTTGCCTTGCCTCTGCCCGCGATTCTGGCCCGGACGCGGGGCCGCCGCGACCACATCCGCCGCCCAGGGAGCGCCACCCACCACCGGCAGAGGCTTCTTCAGAAGCTTCTCGATGGCTTGCAGTTCAACCATCTCGGCGGGCGCACAGAAGCTGATCGAGGATCCCTCGGCCCCCGCCCGCGCGGTGCGGCCGATGCGGTGGACGTAGTTTTCCGGCACGTTCGGCATGTCGTAGTTGTAGACGTGGCGCACCGTCGGAATGTCGATCCCCCGCGCGGCGACATCGGTCGCGACCAGCACATCCAGTTCGCCCGCCCTGAATTCACCCAAGGTCCGGTCGCGCTGGTTCTGGCTCTTGTTGCCGTGGATCGAGCCGACCTTGAAGCCCCAGGAGGCCAGCAGCTTCGCGAGCTTCTCGGACCCATGCTTGGTGCGGCCGAAGACCAGGGCCTGCTCGCCCGGGTGCTTCTTCAGATACTCTTCCAGAAGCTTCGCCTTGTCGCCGTTCGGGATGAAGTGGACGCCCTGGCTGATCCTGTCGGCGGGCTTGCCGGGCGGCGCGACCTGCACCTTGACCGGGTCGCGCAGGTAGGTGTCGGCGATCTCGCCGATGTCCTTGGGCATGGTGGCGCTGAACAGCAGCGTCTGGCGACGCAGCGGGATGTGCCTGGCGATCTTCCGCAGGGAATGGATGAAGCCCATGTCGAGCATGTGGTCGGCTTCGTCCAGCACCAGGTAGCCGCATTTCTCCAGGCTCACGTCGCCGCGTTCCAGGAGGTCGATCAGGCGGCCGGGGGTGGCGACCAGCACATCGGTCCCGCGCAACAGCGCCTGGGCCTGCTTGAACAGCGAAGCGCCGCCGACGACCATCGTCACCTTGACGGCGGTGCCCTTGGTGAAGACCTCGAAGTTGTCCTTGATCTGGCCGATCAGTTCCCGCGTCGGCGCGAGGATCAGCGCCCGGACGTGCTTCGGCCCCGGCGGGTGGCCGATGTCGAGCAGGCGGTGGAGGAGCGGCAGGCCGAAGGCCGCGGTCTTGCCGGTGCCGGTTTGCGCCAGGCCCATCAGGTCGCGACCCTGCATGATGTGCGGGATCGCCTGCGCCTGGATCGGCGTGGGGGTCTTCAGCGTGGTCTTTTCCAGCGCCTTCAGGATTTTCGGCGACAGGCCGAGGTCGGCAAACGTGGTCATGGGTTCATCCATTCGTCAAAGGGCCCGCGACCCTCGCCCCGGACCAATGCCCGTGACCGTGCCGCGCGGCGGCGCCCCTGCGTGATGGTGGGAACCTTTCATCCGGGCCATACGGCGCCTCACGCGGGCGCTGGCTCCGGACAGAGGGGAGATGGGGGCAATCGCGGCCCAAGTCAATGCCAAAGCGCTTGCACAAGCGGTCTGGACCTTGAAACGCGCCGGGCGTATCACTTGCCGCACCAGCGTATCGGGTCTCTCGTCTTGCCCGGCGACCGTGCATTGCCGCGATCGCAGACCATAGAAGTTCCGTAGATTCAACCACTTGTCCGGATGCTGCCTGCCATGCCGAAATTTCATCGTATCGCCGCCATCTGCGTCCTGGTCGCCGCCGGAGCCTGGATTGCGACCGGAGAATTCTCTTCGGTCGGCAGCGCGCAGGTCGCCGAGGGTAAGGAAATCCCGACGCCCGAGACCCCGGTGCAGGACCCTGCGCCGCTGGTGCGCACCGTGGCAGCGGTCGAGCCGGCCTTTGTCGATCATGCCCGCGCCATCCGTCTGTCCGGCATCACCGAGGCCGACAAGCGCACCGATCTGGCCGCGCGGGCCGAGGGCGTGATTGCCGCGCTGGCCCTGACCAAGGGTGGCGTGGTCGCGGCGGGGCAGGTCGTCATGGAGCTGGAAGGCCCCGAGACGGTCGCACAGGAAGAGATCGCCCGCATCGCCCTGGCCCAGAAGGAACGCGACCTTGAAGTTGCGGAGCGGCTTTACGAGGGCGGCAGCACGTCGGAGTCGAACCTGACCAATGCGCGCTCGGCGCGCGACGCGGCGCAGGCCGAACTGAATCGCGCCCGCGCTGCCGCCGACCGACTGCGGCTGAAGGCGCCCTTCGCCGGGGTTGTCGATACCGTGTCGGTGGAACTGGGCGAATGGGTGCAGACCGGGACGCCGGTTGCCACGATCCTGTCGCTGGACCCGATCCTGGTGAAGGCCGAGGTAAGTGAGGTCGATCTTGCGGCGGTCACGGTCGGTTCCACCGCCAAGGTGCGGTTGGTCAACGGGACCGAGATGGACGGGACCGTGCGGTTGGTGGCACGGGAAGCCTCGGCCCAGACGAGGACCTTCCCGGTCGAGATCGCCTTGCCGAACCCGCGCATGGCGCTGCCCTCGGGGATGACGGCGCAGGTCACGGTCTTTGCCGCGCCAGTCCGGGCCGTAGTGGTGCCCCGGTCGATCATTACCCTGTCGGACGAAGGCAAGCTTGGCCTGCGCGTGGTGGGCGACGACAACATCGCGCAATTCGCCGCCGTCACGATCATCGACGACACGCCCGAGGGTCTTGTCGTCACCGGCGTCCCTGAAGGCGTGCGGATCATTACTGCCGGGCAGGACCTGGTGCGCAACGGGGATACCGTCAAGGTCGCCGCGGGGATCGGCCAATGAGACTGGTCGAAACCGCCATTGCCAATGCCAGGCTGACGATTTCGGTCCTGCTGTTCCTGATGCTGGCCGGGGCGATGGCCTATGTCTCGATCCCGAAAGAGGCCGAGCCGGACATCCAGATCCCGATCCTCTACGTCAGCCTGCACTACGACGGCATCTCGCCCGAGGACAGCGAGCGGCTCTTGCTGCGGCCGATGGAGACGGCGCTGAAGTCGATCACCGGCATCAAGAAGATGACCTCGACCGCCTATCAGAACGGCGGCAACGTGGTGATCGAGTTCCAGGCCGGCGCCGACCTGAAGAAGGCGCTGGATGACGTGCGGACCAAGGTGGACCAGGCGCGGCCCGAGCTGCCTTCTGGCGCCGACGAGCCCACGGTCAACGAGGTCAACATCTCGGAATTCCCGGTCCTTGTCATCACCCTGTCGGGCGACGTGCCGGAACGGGTCATGGCGAAGGCCGGGCGCGAGCTGCGCGACCGGATCGAGGAACTGCCCCAGGTGCTGAACGCCGACCTTCAGGGCGTGCGCGACGATCAGGTCGAGGTGGTGATCGACCCCGGCAAGCTCGCGAGTTACGGGCTGCGCCCGGACATCCTGATCGCGGGCTTTGCCGCCGGAAACCAGCTGGTCGCGGCGGGGGCCTTGCAGGGCGCCGAGGGTCGCTATGCGATCAAGGTGCCGTCGCTGCTGGAAACGATCGAGGATGTGGCCAATCTGCCGGTGGTGTCCACCGGGACGGCCACGGTCCGCGTGCGCGACATCGCCGACATCCTGCCCACGCTGAAGGAACCCGAGACGGTGACCCGCCTGAACGGCGCCCCGGCCATCGCCATCGAGGTGTCCAAGCGCACCGGCGCGAACCTGATCGAGACGGTGGACCAGGTTAAGGCCGTCACCGAGGCGTTCCGCAGGTTCCTGCCCGAGGGGACGGAAGTCACCTTCAGCCAGGACAAGTCGAAGGACATCCGGCAGCTGCTGTTCGACCTGCAGAACTCGGTCCTGACGGCGGTGATCCTGGTGTTCATCGTCATCCTTTACGCCCTGTCGGTGCGGGCCTCATTGCTGATCGGGCTGGCGATTCCTGCATCCTTCCTGATGGGAATGCTGGCCCTGTCGCTGATGGGCTACACGGTGAACATCGTCGTGCTGTTCAGTCTGATCCTCGCCGTGGGCATGCTGGTCGATGACGCGATCATCGTCACCGAATACGCCGAGCGCCGGATGACCGAGGGGATGGAAAAGCGCGAAGCCTTCGCGATGGCCTCGCACCGGATGACTGGCCCGGTGGTGGCGGCGACCATGACGCGGGTCGCGGCCTTCTCGCCACTCTTGTTCTGGCCCGGCATCGTCGGCGAGTTCATGAAATACATGCCGATCACGCTGATCGTCACGCTGTCGGCCTCGCTGGTCTATGCGCTGATCTTCGTGCCGACGCTGGGCGCGATCATCGCCAAGCCGTTCAAGCACCCGCCCCAGCACAGGGACGGGCCTTACATGTGGGTTGCCGGCAAGGCGGTGCGGCATCCCTGGATCATGCTTTTCCTGGCCGTCGCGCTCCTGGTCTCGGTCCCCTATGCCTATGCGAAATACGGCAAGGGCGTGATCTTCTTCCCTGACGTGGAGCCCGAGTATGGCCTTCTCTACGTCAAGGCACGGGGGAACCTGTCCATTGCCGAGAAGGACGCTCTGGTCGCGCAGGCCGAGGCGCGCATCCTGGGCTGGCCGGGGATCGAGACAGTCTATACCCGCACCGGCGCAGGCGGCGGGATGGGCAACGAGGTCGATGCCGACGTGATCGGGGTGATCCAGTACGAATTCGTCGACTGGCGCGAACGGAAGAACGCCAATGCCATCCTCGCCGACCTGCGGCAGGCGATGGTGGGGATTCCGGGCGTGGATATCCAGGTCTCGGTCCCCCAGGCGGGGCCGCCGACCGGCAAGGCGATCCAGCTGCAACTGTCGGCCGACGACCCGACCCACCTGAACGAGGTCGCGGTGCAGGTGGCGGCGAGGCTGGCGCAGGTGCCGGACGTGATCGACATCTCGAACGGCCTGCCGCCCCCCGGCGTGGACTGGGAGCTTCAGGTCGACCGCGCGGCCGCCTCGCGCTATGGCATCGCGCCCGCGACCGTGGGGGCGATGGTGCAGCTGGTGACGGGGGGCCTCAAGCTGTCGGATTACCGGCCGGCCGGGGCCGATGATGCAGTGGACATCGTGCTGCGCCTTCCCGTGGACCAGCGCACGATCTCGGCGCTGGACCAGCTGCGTATCCAGACGGCGGAAGGCTCGGTCCCGATCTCGAACTTCGTCACCCGCAGCGCCGCCCCGACGACCGGCACGCTGACCCGGCTTGACGGGTCGAGGACCGTCACGGTGCAGGCCGGCATCCGCGAGGGGGTGCAGGCCGACGCGGTCTATGCGCAGATCACCAGAGAGATGGAGGCCGCGGGGCTGGACCAATACGGCATCCGCTGGAAACTGGCCGGCGAGGATGCCGAACAGGCCGAGGCCGGCGCCTTCCTGTCAAAGGCCTTCGCGGCGGCGATCTTCCTGATCTTCGTCGTGCTGCTGGCGCAGTTCAACAGCTTTACCCTGGTCGGGCTGGTGCTGTCGGCGGTGGTCATGTCCACCATCGGCGTGCTTCTGGGCCTGATGATCATGGGGCAGCCCTTCACCATGGTGATGACCGGCATCGGCATCATCGCGCTGGCGGGCGTGGTGGTGAACAACAACATCGTGCTGATCGACACCTACGACACGCTCCGCCGCGCGGGGCGGCCGAAGATCGAGGCGATCCTGCAGACCTGCCGCGAACGCGCCCGCCCCGTGGTCCTGACGGCGCTGACCGCGATCCTCGGCGTGCTGCCCATCGCCTTCGGCCTGAACCTGGAACTGCTCAGCCACGAAGTGACCATCGGCGCGCCCTCGACCCAGTGGTGGATCGCGCTGTCGTCGGCCATCGTCTACGGCCTGGCCTTTGCCACGGTGCTGACGCTGATCATCATCCCGTCGCTCCTCATGCTGGTGACGCGGGCCGACCATCCGAAGCCCTGGTTCTGGCAGCGCGAGAAGCGCCGCGCCTGGTATGCCGAGCATCGACCGGAGAAGCTGCGGGGCAGGGGCCGCGCGCAGCCGGCGGAATAGGGCGACTGCTGTGCCATGCCGCCCCATGCCGTGCGCAGGCTTCGCTGCGCGGCGGCCCGGGGTCAGCCGTGGGACGGGGCCACGGAAATGAAAAAGGGACGGCAATGCCGTCCCGCTTTCAGTCTCTTGTTGGTGGAGCCAGGGGGAATCGAACCCCCGACCTCTTGAATGCCATTCAAGCGCTCTCCCATCTGAGCTATGACCCCACCGGAGAGAAGCATCGCACCGTTTCCGCCGCGATGCCGGCTATCTAGGACAGGTCGCCGGGGGCCGCAAGGGGAAAATCGCCCCTTTTCCCGGCGCCCGATGTCAGACTTCCTCCTCGTCGCCCGGCACGTCCGCCAAGTCGTCGAGCGAGACGTTGTCGTCGGCATCGTCTTCCAGAAGATCGTCGTCCATCTCGGTGTCGTCGGCGACGGCACCGTCCAAGAGGACGTCTTCGGTTTCCAGATCCTCCACCAGGACGTCGTCATCCTTTTCGGGAACGGCGCGCGAGATGACCGAGGCGGCCATCTTGCGGCGGACAGATTCGATGTCCACGATCTCGCCCGTGTAGGGGCTGACGATCGGGGTCTTGTTGAGGTCGTAGAAGCGTTTGCCGGTCGTTGGGCAGATGCGCTTCGTGCCCCATTCTGCTTTGGGCATGGTGGTCCCTTCGGGTAGTGGGTCAGCAGGAAAACTGCCGCTTGCCACAGGTGCAGGCGACTGTCAAAGCCTTTTGTGTGCCGAGCGAAGTGGCTATGGTCGCGGCAGGTTTCAAGGGGTTTTCATGGCCGTCCTGCCCGGTTCTCCGCCCGTCGAGGTGCATCTCAGGCGTTCCGCCCGGGCACGCAGGTTCTCGCTGCGCGTGTCGCGGCTGGACGGCAAGGTCACGCTGTCGATGCCGCTGCGCGCGCGCGAGGGTGAGGCGCTGGCCTTCCTGAAGGGCCACGAGGGCTGGCTGCGCGAGACGCTGGAGGCGATGCCCGGCTCGACACCGCAGCGTGTGGGGCTGGGGGCGCGGCTGCCGGTCCAGGGGCGGGAACTGACGATCCTGCCGGGAACCGGGCGGCGCATCCGCGTGGAGGGCGAGACGCTGCTGGTCCCGGGTGACGCTGCGGGCGTCGGTCCGCGCGTCGCAGCCTGGCTGAAGGTCCTGGCCCGCGACCGGCTGGCGGAGGCGTCCGCCAGCCATGCCGCCGCGGTGGACCGCCGCTTCAGCGCGATTGCCCTGCGGGATACAAGGTCGCGCTGGGGGTCCTGCTCGCCGGACGGTCGTCTGATGTATTCCTGGCGCCTGATCATGGCCCCGCCCGCGGTGCTGGACTATGTGGCCGCGCATGAAGTGGCGCATCTGGTGGAATTGAACCATTCGCCGGCCTATTGGGCGGTGGTGTCCCGCATCTGCCCGGACTGGAAACGGCAGCGTGCCTGGCTGCATGACCAGGGCCAGACATTGCACCGCCTGCGCTTTCAGGATTGACCGGGCCCGGACCGGGGTGTTCCCTTCGCGCATGGTGACGCCCCGCCCCCCAGATCCGAACGCCGCCGCGCATGAACGGCTCTATCGCACCCTGCGCCAGCAGGTGATGCACGGCGAGCTTGATGCCGGCCAGGCATTGACGCTGCGTGGCCTCGGCAAGCAGTTCGGCGTCTCGATGACGCCGGCGCGCGAGGCGGTGCGGCGGCTGGTCGCCGAAGGGGCGCTGACGTTGTCGTCCTCGGGACGCATCTCGACGCCGGAACTCACGCCCGAGCGGATCGAGGAACTGGCGGCGATCCGGGCGCTGCTGGAGCCGGAGATGGCCGCCCGCGCGCTGCCGCGCGCCCATTTCGCGCTGATCGAGCGGTTGACGGCGATCAACATGGCCAATGCGGAAGCCGCCGTCAAAGGCGACGCGGTTGCCTATGTCCGCACGAACCTGGAGTTTCACCGAACGCTTTACCTGCGCGCCCAGTCGCCCGCGATGCTGGCCCTGTGCGAGACGGTCTGGCTGCAACTGGGGCCGACGATGCGGGCGGTCTATGCGCGGCTGAAGCGGCGGGAGCCTCCGATGCACCACCGGGCGATCCTTGCGGCCCTGAAGGCGGGGGATGAGCCGGGCCTGCGGCTGGCGGTGCGAACCGATGTCACCCAGGGGCTGCGGCATCTGACTGGATAGCCGCCGGAGGCCACCCGGGTTGCATCCCCGGCCGCAGCGCATGACCCGGTGATCGCGCGATCCCGGATACCGCGCCCTGGCGGGGCCTTGGTGCATTTCCGCACAGATACTCCCTGCGTTTGCGCCTTGGCGCGCGGACCAGATCACCCCATCTTCAGCCCAACGCAAATTCAGGAGAGACCCATGTCCATCCGTCCCGTCATCGAGACCCGCCGCGCCCAGCCGCATATCGAGGGCGCAGGCGTCCACCTGCACCGCGCCTTCGGGTTCCAGGACCCGACCGAGGCGGACCCGTTCCTGCTGTTCGACGACTTCCGGGGCGATCACCCCCGCGATTACTCGGCCGGCTTCCCCTGGCACCCGCACCGGGGGATCGAGACGATCACCTATGTGCTGGCAGGGACCGTGGAGCATGGAGATTCGTTGGGCAACCGGGGGATCCTCGGGCCGGGATCGCTGCAACTGATGACCGCCGGCCGGGGCATCCTGCACCAGGAGATGCCGAAGGGCGACGACCAGGGCCGGATGCATGGCTTCCAGCTTTGGGGGAACCTGCCCGGGCGGCTCAAGATGACCGCGCCGCGCTATCAGGACATGCCGGCCGAGGCGCTGCCCGAGCGGCAAGAGGATGACGGCACCTCGATCCGGGTGGTGATCGGCGACTATCGGGGCGTGAAGAGCCCGGTCGAAGGCATCGCGGCGGACCCGCAGTATCTGGATGTCTTCGTCCCGGCGGGCAAGCGCAAGACCTTCAAGGTGGACACCCGCCGCCGGGCCTTTGCCTATGTCTTCGAGGGCGCCGGGAACTTCCGCGACGCGGCGCGGCCCGAGGGCGTGCTCCTGGAAAAGGAAGTGCGCGGGCAGGAGGTCAACATCCGCGACCTGTCCGGCAACCGGACGCTGGTGCGTTTCGGCGCGGGCGACGAGGTGACGGTGACGGCGGGGCCGGAAGGGGTGCGCTTCCTGTTGATCTCGGGCGCGCCGATCGAGGAGCCGGTGGCCTGGGCCGGTCCCATCGTGATGAACACCGAGGCCGAACTGCGCCAGGCCTTCACCGAACTGCGCAACGGGACCTTCATCCGTCCGGCGCACTGAGAAGCGGCCCAAGAATTTTCGCCGAAGATCCTTGGGCGCCACGCGACTTGCGGCGGAGTGGCTTGCACGGGCGTGCGCAGATGGGCAGGCTGGGCGCGTTCACAACGGGACCGCCACATGTTCGTCAGACCCTTCGGCCTTCGCTATCACCGCTTTCTGCGGCGACTGCACCAGGCCTGCCTCTTCGACTGGTATCTGGAGATCGGATGCCGGACGGGCGAGAGTTTCGCTCCGGTGCGGTCCAAGACCCTTGCGGTGGATCCGTTCTTTCGGGCAGAGATCAACATCATCGGCTCGAAGCCGGCGCTGCATGTCTTTCAGCAGACCAGCGACGATTTCTTTGCCGGCGGCTTCATCGCCCGCAACGGCATCCGGCTGGGCCTTGCCTTCCTCGACGGGATGCATCTGTTCGAGTTCCTCCTGCGCGACTTCATCAATACCGAGGCGGCGATGGACCCGAACGGGGTCATCATGATGCACGACTGTGTGCCCTATGACCTGGGGATGACGACGCGCGACCTAGCCAACCTGCCGCGGGGGGCCTGGACCGGGGATGTCTGGAAGCTGATCCCGATCCTGCAAAGGTGGCGGCCGGACTTGCAGGTCACGGTGCTCGACTGCCGGCCGACGGGCCTGGTCTGCGTCTCGGGCCTCGACCCCGAAAACCGGGTCCTGCGCGAGAATTACGACCGGATCCTGGCCGAGTTCACCGAACTGGACATCGAAGGCTACGGGGTCCAGCGGTTCTTCGACAGCTTCGCCATGGCCAGCGGGAAGGACGAGCAGGAAGCGGGATTTCCATTGTTCCGCCCCGCCACCCTGCCCGAAGAGATGGCATTGGTGCCGCAGAAGGTCTCGCCCTAGTCCTGGGCGCGCAGCGTCCCTGACGGGCGCGCAGCCAGAGGGCGCAGCGCGAAGGCAAGGCCGGCGATGAGCGTGGCGAACACTCCGCCCGCGACGATTCCGATGGCTGACAGGGGCTCGAACCGGTAGGACGACTCCATGACGAAGGTCATCACCGCCCAGCCGGAAAGCCCGCCCGCGACCACCGCGACGACGCCGGCCGCCGCCCCCATCAGGGCCGAGCGGAGCGCGAAGCTGGACAGGATCCTGCCGCGTGTCGCGCCCAGCGTCTTGAGGATCGCGGATTCGTAGATCCGGGCCCGTTCGCCCGCCGCCGCCGCGCCGATCAGCACGACGAAGCCCGTGACCAGCGTCCCCGCTGCCGCCCAGGCGGTGGCGGTGGCGATGGCCGACAGCGCCTCGGCCACGCGGTCCACCGCCTCGCGGATGCGGATCGCGGTGATGTTGGGCCAGGTCTGCGTGACCTCGCGCAGGATCGCCGCCTCGGCCTCGGGCGGGGCGTAGACGGTGGCGATATGGGTGTGCGGCGCCCCGGCCAGGGCCGAGGGGTTCAGCGTCATGACGAAACCCATCCCGGCGTTCGAGAAATCGACCTCGCGAAACGAGGTGACGGTGGCGGTCAGGTCGCGGCCCAGGATATTGACGGTCATCCTGTCGCCAAGCTTCAGGCCTATTTCCTCGGCCTCTTCGGCGGCAAAGCTGATCTGGGGGTCGCCTGCGTAGTCCTCGGGCCAGAACTTCCCTGCGGTGATCCGGGTCTTGGGCCCCGGCGTGGCGGCATAGGTGATGCCCCGGTCGCCGCGCACGACCCAGTGGTCGCCGGCGACTTCGCGGGCGGGGCGACCGTTGATCTGCGTAATGACGCCGCGCAGCATCGGCGCGGTCTCGGTTTCGCTCACGGCGGGATTGGCGCGGATCAGGGCGAGGAAGGGGTCGATCTGGTCGGGCTGGATGTCGATGAAGAAGAAGGCCGGCGCCCGGGTCGGCAGGTCGGTCGCGATGGCCTGGCGCAGGTTCCAGTCGATCTGCCCCACGGCGGCAAGGACCGATAGCCCGAGGCCGAGGGACAGGACGACCGAGGTTGCGTCCGACCTTGGGGCGCCGATGGCGGCCAGCGCGGCGCGGGTGGCGGGCCGGCCCCGGGCGATCCGGCTGCGCGCCAGCCGACGCGCGACGAGGCGCAGGGCAAGTGCCGCGAGCCCCAGCACGAGGAGCGCCCCCAGCACCCCGCCGGCCGCGCCAAGCGCGAGTTCCGGGATGCCGGAGGCCCAGGTCGCGCTGCCGATCAGCGCGGCAGAGAGCAGCGCCAGCGCCGCAAGATAGCGCTTGCGCGGCCAGGCGCGGGTGCCAGTCCCGCCGCGATAAAGCGCGGCAGGGCGGATCGTCTCGGTCCGGGCCAGCGGCAGGAGGGTGAAGATCAGCGCCGAGAGCGCGCCGTAGAAGGCGGCCTCGACCAGCGCCATGGGCGCAAGGCGGATCGTGGCGGGGAAGGGCAGCGACGCCTCGATCAGCGGCGCGGCCAGGATCGGGACCACGGCGCCGAGAGCAACGCCAATCGCGATGCCGAGACCGGACAGGATCGCCGTCTGCCAGAGGTAGCTGCGGAAGATCAGCCCGCCCTCGGCACCCAGCGTCTTGAGCGTGGCGATGGTCGCCACCTTGCCGTCGAGATAGGACCGGATCGCGGCCGAGATGCCGACCCCGCCCACCGCAAGGCCCGCAAGGCCCACCAGCACGAGGAAACTGCCGATCCGGTCCACGAAGCTCTCGATCCCCGGAGCTGCGTTGCGGCTGTCGGTCCAGCGCATCCCCTTGTCGCGGAAGGTGTTTTCCGCCTGCCGCTTCAGCTCGTCCAGGTCGGTGCCGGGGGGCAGGAGCAGCCGGTACCGGGTTTCGTACATCGACCCCGAGGCGAGGAGGCCCGAGTTCGCCAATGCGTCCGACCGGACGATGGTGCGCGGGCCGAGCGTGAAGCCGGTCGAGGCGCTGTCAGGTTCGCGCGTGAGCGCGGCGGTCAGGCGGAAGTCCTGCGTGCCGAGGCGGAAGCTGTCGCCGATCTTCAGGGACAGCCGGTCGATCAGCACCGGGTCCATGATCGCACCGGGCAGGCCGCCCTGATCGGCCAGCGCCTCGGCCACCGGGATCTCGGGCGACAGTTCGGCCGCGCCGGTCAGGGGCCAGGCGCCATCGACGGCCTTGATCTGGGTCAGCGCCTGGTCGTCCCCGGTCAGCGCCATGGAGCGGAAATCATACACCTCCGACACCGCCGTTGCCGTGCGTGCCATCCAGGCGCGTTCCTCGGCATCGGCGGCGCGGTAGGTAAAGCGCATCTCGGCATCGCCGCCCAGGATCACCGCGCCCTGGTCGGTCAGGCCCTGCTGGATGCCCGCGCGCAGGGTGCCGACGGCGGCAATCGCGGCCACCCCCAGTGCGAGGCAGGCGAGAAAGACGCGAAATCCACGCAGGCCGCCGCGCAACTCGCGCCGGGCGATGGTGAGGGCGAGGCTCATTCCGCGGCCCGGGCCACGGTCTCGGGCGCAAGCCGGCCATCGGCCAGCCGGATCACCCGGTCGCAGCGTGCCGCCAGTTCCGGGGCATGGGTCACGAGGACCAGCGTCGCCCCGTGCCGGTCGCGCAGGCCGAAGAGCAGGTCCATGATCGCCTGTCCGTTCGCGCCGTCGAGGTTGCCAGTGGGCTCGTCCGCCAGCAGGATCGCCGGACGCGGCGCGGCGGCGCGTGCCAGCGCCACGCGCTGCTGTTCGCCCCCCGACATCTGGCTGGGGTAGTGGTGCATCCGCGCGGCCAGCCCCACGGCGGTCAATTCCGCCTCGGCCCGGTCGAAGGCATCGCCCGCTCCGGCCAGTTCCAGCGGCAGCGCCACGTTTTCCAGCGCGGTCATCGTCGGAATCAGGTGGAAGCTCTGGAACACAACCCCCATATTCCCCCGACGGAAGCGGGCGAGCGCGTCTTCGTCCATCGTCGTCAGGTCCTGCCCCAAGGCCAGCACCTGCCCGCCGGTGGCACGTTCGAGCCCCCCCATGAGCATGAGGAGCGACGACTTGCCCGACCCCGACGGCCCGATCAGCCCCACGGTTTCGCCCCGGTGGACCGATAGCGTGATGCCCTTCAGGATCTCGACCGGCCCGGCATTCCCGGCAAGGGTCAGCCGCGCATCGGTGAGCGCAAGGATCGGGTCGGTCATGCGGGGCGTCCTTCGGGCAATGGTTGCAAAGGGATATGGCGCGCTTGCCCGGCTGCGCAATGGTCTGGCAGTCACGTTCCTGCTGGCAGGAGTGGCCGCGGCCGAGCCGGTGACGGTGGTGGCGCTGGGCGACAGCCTGACGGCGGGTTACGGGCTGGCGGACGCCTCGCAGGGTCTGGTGCCGCAGCTTGAGGCCTGGCTGAAGGCGCGCGGACATGACGTGGTCGTACAGAATGCGGGCGTTTCGGGCGACACGACGGCCGGGGGGCTGGCGCGGATCGGCTGGGCGCTGGGGCCCGAGGCCGATGCGCTGATCGTCACGCTGGGCGGCAACGACCTGTTGCGCGGGATCGACCCGGCCGCCTCGCGGCAGAACCTGGACGGCATCCTGAAGCAGGCTGCGGCGCGCAACCTGCCGGTGCTGCTGGTGGCGATGAAGGCGCCGGGGAACTTCGGGCCGGAGTACAAGGCCGCCTTTGACGCGATGTATGGCGATCTGGCCGCACAATACGGGGCGGTGCTGGCCGACGATTTCTTCGCCGGCCTGCGCGCGGCGGGGGCGGACCCGGCCGATCCGGCCTCGCTGGCCGCCTTCATGCAGGCGGACGGGCTGCACCCGAACCCGGAGGGCGTGCGGCTGGTCGTCGAGGGGCTGGGCCCGAAGGTCGAAGAGCTGCTGGCGCGCGTGAAGGAGTAAGCCGGCCGCCCCTTGCATCCCGCCCCGCCCCGGGCCACGAAGAAGGGGCAGGGGGGCTGGGCTGATGGGCGCTTGGGAATTCTGGATCGACCGGGGCGGCACCTTCACCGATGTGGTGGGCCGCGCGCCGGACCGGCGGCTGGTGACGGCGAAACTTCTGTCAGAGAACCCCGAACGCTATGCCGATGCCGCCGTGCAGGGGATTCGCGACTGTCTGGGACTGCGCAAGGGCGAGCCGATCCCGGACGGGGCAATCTCGGCGGTCAAGATGGGCACCACGGTCGCCACGAATGCCCTCCTGGAGCGGAAGGGCAAACGGGTGGCGCTGCTGATCACCGAGGGGTTCGGCGATCTTCTGCGCATCGGGACGCAGGCGCGGCCTTCGCTGTTCGACCTGAACATCCGCCGCCCGGATCTGCTTTACGAACAGGTATTCGAGATCCCGGGCCGGCTGGATGCCGAAGGCTGCGAGATCCGCCCGCTTAACCTGACGGCGGTAGCCGATGCCCTGGCAAGGGTGCGCGGGGCGGGCATCGGCGCGGTGGCGGTTGCGCTGATGCATGCCCATGTCAATCCGGCGCACGAGGCCGAGATCGGCCGGATGGCGCGCGAGGCCGGGTTCGCCCAGATTTCCCTTTCGCATCAGGTCTCTCGCCTTGCAAAGCTGGTGGCGCGGGGCGATACGACCGTGGTCGATGCCTATCTCTCGCCGATCCTGCGGCGCTATGTGGCGCAGGTCGAGGGCGCGCTGGACATGGGCCGGGCGACGGGGCGGCTTCTGTTCATGCAGTCGAACGGCGGGCTGACCGAGGCCGGGCGCTTTCAGGGCAAGGACGCGATCCTGTCCGGCCCGGCGGGCGGTATCGTCGGCATGGTGCGCACGGCCGAGGCGGCGGGGTTCGACCGGCTGATCGGCTTCGACATGGGCGGCACCTCGACCGATGTCAGCCATTATGCCGGGCAATACGAACGGTCGTTCGAAACCGAGGTCGCGGGCGTCCGTATGCGTGCGCCGATGATGGACATCCACACTGTTGCGGCGGGGGGCGGGTCGATCTGTTCCTTCCGCGACGGGCGGTTCCAGGTCGGCCCGGAAAGCGCCGGTGCCAATCCCGGCCCGGTGTCATATCGCCGGGGCGGGCCGCTGACGATCACCGATTGCAACGTGATGCTGGGCCGCATCTCGCCCGCGCATTTCCCGGCGGTCTTCGGCCCCTCGGGCGACCAGCCGCTGGACGCCGAGGCGGTGCGGCGTGCCTTCGCGACCCTGGCCGAGGAGGTGGCTCAGGCGACCGGCCAGAGCGAGCGGCCCGAGGCGATCGCGGAGGGCTTCCTGCGCATCGCCATCGACAACATGGCCAATGCGATCAAGAAGATCAGCGTCCAGCGCGGGCATGACGTGACAGGCTATGCCCTGCAATGCTTTGGCGGCGCGGGTGGGCAGCATGCCTGCGGGGTTGCGGACGCGCTTGGCATGAAAACAGTTTTCATTCATCCCCAGGCCGGGGTTCTGTCGGCCTTCGGCATGGGCCTGGCCGAGCTGCGAAGCTTGCGAGAGGCGCAGTTCGATGCGCCCCTGTCGGCGGTGGACACGGCCCGCGACAGGATGGCGGCGTTGGCGGAGGAGGCGACCGCGGCGCTGGTCGCCCAGGGCGTGGCGGGGCCGCGACTGACGCTGACGGCGCATCTGCGCTACGAGGGGCAGCACCAGTCGCTGGCGGTGCCCTTCGGCGAGGCGGAGGCCATGGCCGAGGCCTTCGCCGCGGCGCATCGCGCGCGGTTCGGGTTCACCTCTCCCGAGCGGGCGCTGTGGTTCGAGATGCTGGCGGCCGAGGCGGAAGGCGGCGGGGCGGACCTGCCGGAGCTGGCGCCCGGTCCGGGCGCGGGCCAGCCGGCTGGGCAACTGCGCCTCTGGGCCGGAGGGCGCTGGCAGGAGGTGCCGCTCTACCGCCGCGAGGACTGCGGGACGGCGACGCGGATCGCGGGGCCGGCGGTGATCGCCGAGGCGACGGGGACGGTGATCGTCGAGCCGGGATGGGAGGCGACGGTGGACGCAGGCGCCAACCTGATCCTGCGCCGGGTGGCCGAGGTGACGCGGGAGGCGGCGGTGGGCACGGCGGTGGATCCGGTGCGGCTGGAACTGTTCAACAACCTCTTCATGTCGGTCGCCGACCAGATGGGCGCGACGCTGGCCAATACGGCCTGGTCGGTCAACATCAAGGAAAGGCTGGACTTTTCCTGCGCGATCTTCGACGCGGCCGGGGATCTCGTGGCCAATGCCCCGCATGTGCCGGTGCATCTCGGGTCGATGAGCCATGCGGTCAAGATCGTCATCGCGGCGGTCGGCGCCACGGCGCGGGAGGGCGATGCATGGATGCTGAACTCGCCCTGGAACGGCGGTACGCATCTGCCGGATGTGACCGTCATCACGCCGGTCTTCGTGGACGGGCGGCCGGCCTTCTGGCTGGGCTCGCGCGGGCATCATGCCGACATCGGCGGGCGGACGCCGGGCTCGGGCCCGCCGGACAGCCGCACGATCGAGGAGGAGGGGGTGGTCATCGACCTCTTCCACCTGGTGCGGGAGGGCAGGCTGGCCGAGGACGAGACGCGGGCGCTTCTGGGCTCGGGCCGCTGGCCCTGCCGGTCGCCGGATCAGAACATGGCGGACCTCAAGGCGCAGGTCGCGGCGAACGAGACCGGGCGGCGGGAACTGATGCGCGTGGTGGCACAGCATGACGCCGACGTGGTGGCGGCCTACATGGGCCATGTGCAGCGGAATGCCGAGGAATGCGTGCGTGCGGTGATCGACCGGCTGTCGGACGGGGCCTTCCGCCTGCCCCTCGACATCGGCGCCGAGATCGCGGTGCGGGCGACGGTGGACCGGGCCACGCGATCGGCGAAAATCGATTTCACCGGCACCAGCGCGCAGCATCCGGGCAACTACAACGCCCCGCAGGCGGTGACGCGGGCGGTCGTCCTTTACGTCTTCCGCACGCTGGTCGGCAAGCCCATCCCTCTGAACGAGGGTTGCCTGAAGCCGCTGCAGATCGTGGTGCCGGAAGGGACGCTGTTGAACCCGCGCCCGCCGGCGGCGGTGATCGCTGGGAATACCGAGATCAGCCAGTCGGCCTGCAACGCGCTTTACGGCGCGCTGGGGGTCGTGGCGGCGTCGCAGGGGACGATGAACAACTTCATCTGGGGCAACGCCCGCTTCCAGAACTACGAGACCATCGCCGGGGGCACCGGGGCGGGGCCGGGCTTTGCCGGCTGTGACGCGGTGCAAAGCCACATGACCAACACCCGGATGACCGACCCGGAGGTGCTTGAGAAACGCTTCCCCGTCCGGCTGGAGGCGTTCGGGATCCGGCAAGGCTCGGGCGGGGCAGGGCGCTGGCCGGGCGGCAACGGCGCGGTGCGGCGTCTGCGGTTCCTGGAGCCGGTGACGGTCACGACGCTCTGCGGCAGCCGGAAGGTCGCGCCCTTCGGCGCGGGGGGCGGGGGCGCAGGCGCGGTGGGCGAGAACCTGGTGCATTGGCCGGACGGGCGGATCGAGCGGCTGGAGGGCAATGACGAGCGCGACCTGCCGGCGGGTGCGCTGTTCGAGATGCGCACCCCGGGCGGCGGAGGCTGGGGCAAGGCATAGGCGGCGGTTGGCCGGGATCGCGGGCCGTCATTGCCCTGTTGCAGTCGGCTTCCCATATTGGGTGCGACATCCCGAGGAGGCCCCGATGCTGAACGCGAAATCCCTGCTGGACGACCTGATGGGCGGGCTGAACCAGCTGACCGGAAGCCAAGGGGCCAAGGGTCTGACCGACAAGGCAAAAGAGACCTGGAATAACCAGTCGGCCCTTGGCAAGGGCGCTATCGCAGGCGGGCTTCTGGGGTTGATCCTGACCAGCGGCGGGCGGCGGATGCTGGGCACCTCGCTGAAGATCGGCGGCATGGCGGCGATCGGCGGGCTGGCCTACAAGGCCTACGAGGACTGGAAGGCCGGGCGCTCGGGCGGTGGGACGGCGGCGCTGCCGAGCCCCGAGGGCACCGAGTTCCTGCCCTCGGATCCGGCGGCGGCGGACGAGTTGGCGACGCACCTGTTGCAGGCGATGGTCTCGGCGGCCAAGGCCGATGGACATGTCACACCGGATGAGCGCGCGCGGATCGACGGGCAGCTGGGCAACCTTGGCCTTGGCGACGAGGCCGCGGCGCTGATCGCGGCCGAACTGGACGCGCCGCTCGATGCCGCGCGGATTGCGGCGCTGGCGAACTCCGAGGCCGAAGCGGTGCAGCTTTACGCGGTCTCGCTGCTGGCGGTGGACCCGGATACCGAGGCAGAGAGGGCCTATCTCGCCGAGCTTGCCGGTGCGCTGAAGCTGGACGCCGGCTTGGTCGAGCGCCTGCATGCCGAGGCGGCGCGGCTTTAACCCTTCGCGATGGCGCGGTCCAGGAGGCGGGTCGGCAGGATCCGCCGCAGGAAACCGGCGATGTAGGTCGGCGTGGTGACGTAGTAGCGCGCCCTGGGGCGGCGATGTTCCAGCGCGTGGATAAGCTTGGCCGTCACCGCGTCGGGGCCAAGCTCGAAGGCGTCCTTATTCGTCTTCTTGTCATAGAGCCGACCGCGCAGCGCGGCATACTGGTCGCGCCGGGCGGACTGTTCCCAGTCGATCCAGCGTTCGAAATGCGGCACGGCGTTTTCGCGGATCTTCGTCGCGATGGGGCCGGGTTCGATCAGGATCACCTCGATCCCGGTGCCGCGCATTTCCAGCCGCAGGACATCCGACAGCCCCTCCAGCGCGAACTTGGTCGAGACATAGGCCCCGCGCCAGGTGGCCCCGACAAGGCCCAGGACGGAAGAGCAGTTGACGATCCGGCCGTGCCCTTGCGCGCGCATAAGCGGGATCACCCGGCGGGTCAGGTCGTGGGTGCCGAAGAGGTTGGTCTCGAAGATCTCGCGCAGGGCGCCGCGGGGGATGTCCTCGACCGCGCCGGGGCAGGCGAAGGCACCGTTGTTGTAAAGCGCGTCCAGCCTGCCGCCCGTGCGCGCGACGACCTCGGCCACGGCGGCGGCGATGCTGTCCTCGTCGGCGAGGTCGAGGCGGAAGCTTTCCAGCCCCTCGGCGGTCAGGCGGTCGCAGTCGGCCTGCTGCCGGCAGGTCGCGAACACGCGCCAGCCGCGGGCTTTGAGGGTGCGGGCGGCATCAAGGCCGATGCCCGACGAACAGCCGGTGATCAGGACGGAACGCTGTGGCATCTGGGCTCCTGCGCGGGACGGCCCGCCTACGGAGCCTCGGGGCTGAGGTAGCGCATCGCGACGAAGCCTTCCACCCCGTCGCCCTGGATGACGATGCGCGCCCAGTCCTTGTTGACCGCCTGCACCAGAAGCGCCGCCTCGCCCGAGCCGAGCTTGCCCAGCACTTCCGCATCGGTCGAGGGTTCGGCGCGGACGTTCACCGAATTGGCGACGACGTACCAGATGGTGCCCTCGCCGCCCTCGGCGACTTCGGGCACGGGCTCGGCCGCTGCTTCGCCGGGGACGGGTTCGGTGCCAAGCGAGGCCAGCGAGAACACCGGCTCTTCCACGCGCGTCACCAGCTGGCGGACCGGCTCGACATAGGGTTGCGGCGCGACGGCGGGTTGCGGCGCGACCGGCTCGGCTGCGGCGCTGGCCACGGTCGGCGACGGCGCGGACGCCGAGGGTGCGGGCGTGCCGGGTTTCGTCACTGGAGCGGCCGAGACCACGGTCACCGCCTCTTCAGGTCGGGTCGGCGCCGCCGATTCGGCCAAGGTATCCCCGCCGGCGGCCGCAAGCCGGGCCGCCGCATCGGCAAGCCCCGGGCGCAACTGGCCCCGGTCTTCACCGGCAATCATAAGGGCCGCATAAAGCCCCGCACACAAAATCAACGTCAGGCGCAGCATCTGGAATCCGTTTCCCGGTTTCGCCTCTCATACCACAGGCATCTGAGGGGCGTGCAGGAAAAATGCGCGACGATCGACTTCGGTTCCCTGCCCTGTCATTGCCATCTGGACCGGGCGGCCGGATTTCCCTACACAACATCCATGACGAGTGATGACGACGAGCCCAAGATCGAGGGGCGGGACGACCTGACCACCTCGGAACCCCTGTCCCGCGCGATCGGGGAGAGGTATCTGACCTATGCGCTGTCGACCATCATGCACCGCGCGCTGCCCGATGCGCGCGACGGATTGAAGCCGGTCCACCGGCGAATCCTGTGGGCGATGCGGCGCTTGCGGCTGACGCCCACGGGGGGGTTCCTGAAATCGGCGAAGATCAGCGGCGACACGATGGGGGACTTCCACCCGCACGGCGACGCCGCGATCTACGACGCGATGGCGCGGCTCGCGCAGGATTTCAACATGCGCTACCCGCTGGTCGACGGGCAGGGCAACTTCGGCAACATCGACGGCGACAACCCGGCGGCCAGCCGCTACACCGAGGCCCGCGTGACCGCCGCCGCCGAGGCGCTGATGGAAGGCATCGACGAGACCGCCGTCGATTTCCGCCCGAACTACGATGGCCGCCTGGAAGAGCCCGTGGTGCTGCCGGCGGCCTTCCCGAACCTGCTGGCCAACGGCTCGTCGGGCATCGCGGTGGGGATGGCCACGAACATCCCGCCGCACAACCTGGATGAGCTGATCGACGGCTGCCAGGCCTTGCTGGAAGACCCGAACCTGTCGGACGAGGCGCTGGTCGCGCTGATCCCCGGCCCGGACTTCCCGACCGGCGGGGTGATCGTGGAACCGCGTGACAGCATCCTGGAAGCCTACAAGACCGGCCGCGGCGCCTTCCGTACCCGCGCCAAGTGGCAGGTCGAGGATCTGGGCCGCGGCACCTGGCAGATCGTGGTGACGGAAATCCCGTTCCAGGTGCAGAAGTCGAAGCTGATCGAGAAGCTGGCCGAGCTTATCCAGATCAAGAAGGTTCCCCTTCTGGCCGATGTCCGGGACGAATCCGCCGAGGATATCCGGCTGATCCTGGAGCCCCGCGCCCGAAACGTGGACCCCGAGGTGCTGATGGGAAGCCTGTTCCGCAACTCGGACCTGGAAGTACGCTTCAGCCTGAACATGAACGTGCTGATCGACGGAAAGGTGCCCAAGGTCTGTTCGCTGAAAGAGGTGCTGCGGGCGTTCCTCGACCACCGGCGCGACGTGCTGCGGCGGCGCAGCCAGCACCGCATCGAGAAGATCGACGCGCGGCTCGAGGTGCTGGAGGGTCTCCTGATCGCCTTCCTGAACCTCGACCGCGTGATTGACATCATCCGATATGATGACGACCCCAAGGCCGCCTTGATGGCCGAGGACTGGTCGAAATCGCACATCCGGGCGACGTCGGAGAAGGACTACAGATCTCCGGCCAGGGGGGGCGAGGGCCAGCTGACCGAGGTGCAGGCCGAGGCGATCCTGAACATGCGGTTGCGCAGCCTGCGGCGGCTGGAAGAGATGGAGCTGAACGCCGAGCGCGACGCGCTGATGAAGGAACGCGCCGATCTGGCCGACCTTCTGGACAGCGAGCGCCGCCAGTGGAAGCGGATCGGGAAAGAGCTGGACGAGGTTCGCAAGCTTTATGGCAAGCACACCGCGCTGGGCGCGCGGCGGACCCAGTTCGCCGACGCGACCGAGGTCGAGGAGATCCCCTACGAGGCGATGATCGACCGGGAACCCATCACGGTCATCTGCTCGAAGATGGGTTGGATCCGGGCGATGAAGGGCCATGTCGATCTGGCGGCGGAACAGAAGTTCAAGGACGGCGACGGCCCGCGCTTTGCCTTCCATGCCGAGACGACGGACAAGATCCTGCTGGTGGCCGAGAACGGGCGGTTCTACACGCTTCTCGGCGCGAACCTGCCCGGCGGGCGGGGTATGGGCGAACCCGTGCGTCTGATGGTGGACCTGCCGAACGACACCGGGATCACCGATCTTCTGGTCTGGCGGGCGGGGCAGAAGTATCTGCTGGCCTCGTCGGCGGGCGACGGGTTCATCGTGCCGTCCGAGGAACTCTTGGCGCAGACCAAGGCCGGAAAGGCCGTGCTGACGGTGCGGGACGGGGTGAAGACGGCGGTCTGCACCTTGGTCAGCGGCGACATGGTCGCGGTCGTGGGCGACAACCGGAAGATGCTGGTCTTCCCGCTGGCCGAACTGCCGGAGATGGCCAAGGGCAAGGGCGTGCGGTTGCAGAAGTACAAGGACGGCGGGCTGTCGGATGCGATCACCTTCAACAAGGCCGACGGTCTGTCGTGGAAGGACCCCGCCGGGCGGACGCGAACCGAGACCGACCTTCTGGAATGGACCGGCGCCCGCGCCAGCGCCGGCAAGATGGCGCCGCGCGGCTTCCCGCGCGACAACCGGTTCACCTGAGGCTCAGGTCTCTGCCCACATCCGGATGAGATTGGCCCGGGTCTTGGCCAGCCGGTCGAACTGCGCGCTCTTGCCCTCCCGGGAATGGGCGGCCTCGACCGCCTGATCCAGGTCGAACAGGATCTCGCGCTGGTCAGCCCGGCGGATCTGGCTTTGCACCCAGCCCACCACCGCCAAACGTTCGCCCCGCGTCACCGGCTCGACCCGGTGCAGCGTGGTCGAGGGATAGAGGATCAGATCGCCGGCACCTGGCCTGATCGCGCGCGTCTCCAGCGTGTCCTCGATGACGAGGGCCCCGCCATCGTAGCTTGCCGGATCGCACAGGAAAAACGTGAAGGAAAGGTCGGTCCGCAGCCCCCCCATCACCGCATCATCGACGTGCAGCCCGTAGGTCTGGCCCTCGCGGTAGCGCGACAGGATCAGCGGACTGATCGCGCGCGGCCGGGCCGCCGAGCGGAACAGGCCGTTCTCCCGCAGGGCCCGCTCGACCCGGGCAAGGATCGCCTCCCGCTCGGGCGAGGGGGCGGCCTGATCATTGGCCTTGACCTCGCGCGCAAAGCGGCCGGCCGTGGCCTTTCCGTCGGCAAAGTCAAGCTCGCGCGCCGCCTCGCGCAAGACTGCCGCCTCGGCCGGCGGGATCAGCCCCTGGATCACCAGCATCATGGCCTATCGCACCGAGGAAAGGGCCAGTTCCACCCCGGCGGCTACGGCGAGCAGGATTGCCGGATCCCGGGCCTCGAGCGTCGGGGCGGACAGGTCGCCGAAGGCTTCGCCTGCGTCCTGCAGGGCGGCCAGAGCCTTGCTCGCCTGCGCCGCAGCAGCCGGATCAGTCGCCAGGGCTTCGGCCTGCCGGCGAGCGAGCATAACGAAGGCTGCGGCTTCGTGATAGGCGTAGGGATCCGTGACCCTCGTGTTCTCGATGCTTTCGTCATACTCATGCGCGGCGGCGCGGACCAGCAGCGCAAGCGCATCGGCCCGGGCGCGCAAGTCGTCGGGTCCGGCGGCCGCCGCTGTCGCGAATGCGGTCTGGACCGCCGCCAGGGCGGTTTCGACCTCGGCGAGCGGAGCCTTCGCTTCCATCGCAGCCGAGAAGGCCGCCATCGCCGGGGTCACGTCCGGCACGCCCCGCGCGGCGAGATTGGCGCGAACCTCCTCCATCATCTCGGCCTCGGGATGCCAGGACAGGCCGACCGCCTCGTCCACCATGCCCTTGCGGTAGAGGTCCAGGGCCGCGACCAGGTGGCCTTCCACGATCGCCAGCTGCGCCAGATAGGCCACGTTCGCGTCGGCCCCGGCGATCGCACCGGCCTCGCCCCCTTCTCCGCCTTCGGCCTGGGCCAGCCAGACCATGCCTTGCGATGCCTTCTCCGGCGTCGCTGGCGGTGCAACAAGCCCCTGTGCAAGAGCCGGAGCCGTCGCAAGGGCGATGGCGCTGCCGGCGGCGATACCCGTCCAGAGCCGGGGCGCGACGGGCCGGGGCCGCGTCGGGCGAGGCGTCGAGGGAGGGAAGGTCATGGAAATACTCCTGAAAGATGACTGATAAACTCGGGAATAGTGCCACCCGCCTCGGGGAGTCAATAATGTTGATTAAAATAATCGGAAATATGGTCCAATCGGGCCAGGCCGCAGATGACAGGGCAACCGCGCGTCGGGATGCGCTGGGACCTTGGGCTTCAGGCCCGCTCTACCTTCAACCAGACGCCGCCCTGCGGGCGCAGGGTCAGGATCATGACCGGCTTCGGTTCCTTCCCCGGGATGGGGGTGAAGCGGAAGCGGGCGAGGAGTGTCGCCAGCACGATCACCGCCTCTTGCAGCGCGAACGACGCGCCGATGCAGATGCGGGGGCCGTCGCCGAAGGGCAGGTACTGAAAGCGCGGGATCGCCTTGGGGTCGGCGAAACGGTCGGGGCGGAAGGCGTCGGGGTCCTCCCACAAGAGCCGGTGCCGGTGCAGCGCGTAAATCGGCAGGATCACCGTGTCGCCGGGGCGGACCTCGCGGCCGCAGAGGGTATCGGCGGCCATCGCGGTGCGCGACAGGAAGGCGGCGGGGGGATACATCCGCAAGGCCTCGTCCACGATCCGGCGGGTCAGGGGCAGGGACGCGAGGTCGGCCACCGTCGCCGCCCGGTCGCCCAGGGCCGCCTGCGCCTCGGCCCGGGCGGCGGTCTGCGCGTCCTGGTCGAAGGCGCAGAGATAAAGCGCCCAGGCCAGGGTCAGCGCCGTCGTCTCGTGCCCTGCGACGATGAAGGTGAGAAGGTTGTCGCGCAGTTCCGACGTCGTCATCCGTCGCCCGCTTTCCGGGTCGGACCCGGCCATCAACAGGTCGAGGAGGTCAGGAGGCGTCTTCCCGCCCTCGGCCTTCCGGGCCTCGATCGCCCGGTCGGCCAGGCGCTTGGTGTCACGCATCGCGCTGCCGGTGAACAGGCGGTTCGGGCGGGGCACCCAGGGCGGCGCGCCGAGGACGTCGAGAAGCGAGACCTTCGCGGTGTCGGCGATGTACTGCTCAATGGCGGCATGCACCGCGCCCCGGTCGAAGCCCGACCCGTCCGAGAAGGTGACATCCGCGATCACCTCGAAGGTCGCAGTCACCATCTCGTCGAAGAGGTCCGCCGCCCTGCCCACGGCGCGGTCGAGCCGCGCGACCGAGCGTTCCGCCGCCGCCGTCATCACCGGGCCAAGGGCCGAGACGTTGCGGTGGGAGAACACCGGCGCGGCCGTCCGGCGCTGCCACATCCACTGCGCGCCTTCCGCGACGAACAGGCTGTCGCCGATCGCGGGTTCAAGGATCAGCTTCGTCACCACCGATTTCGGATAGTCGTCCACCCGGTCGCGCAGCACCTGTTTCAGCCCGTCGGGGTCCATCAGCATGTGCCAGCGCTTGCCGGTGCGGCCCGACAGGATCGGCACACGGGTCGCGATCTCGGGGATCAGTTCCAGCACGTTGCGCTGCGCCGCGCGGAAGCTGGCCCAGACCCCCATCGGCTCGGTGTGGAGGGGAACGCGGGCGGGAAGGGCGGGCGGGGCGTCGAGCATGTGGGGGAAGATAGGACAGAGCGGCCTTTCGGCAAAGCGCGGCACTGACGCAGGCCAGACTGTCGGGCCGATCAGGCTTGAATTTCCCGCACGCGCGGGCTAAGTCGCCGCGCGTGTAATCTCGGGCTCCCCGCGGGCCCGATCTGGACAAGGGCGGACAACGCGATGGCGAAGGCAAAGTTTGAACGGACGAAACCGCATGTGAACATCGGGACCATCGGTCACGTTGACCACGGCAAGACGACGCTGACGGCGGCGATCACGAAGTATTTCGGCGAATTCCGCG